>DXAU01000017.1 GCA_019116885.1 Candidatus Mediterraneibacter pullistercoris
TGATATTTACCCTTTCATACATTCATGATATATTTGTTTCTCCGTCTGACAGAAGTAGATGGTGGACATACATATGAGCAAATATATTCCTGGTAATCAGAAACACCTGACACTTGAAGACTGTATCTACATCAAGAATTCTCTGAACATAGGTCTCACCATTAAAGACATTGCCCGCTATCTTTATAAGGATCCTGCCACCATCTTCAAAGAGATCCGCGCACATCGTCTCCCTGACTGGTACCATAAAGCTCCCTTTCATAATGTGAAAAACTTTTTCATCCATCGCTACCACTGCAGAAAGACCAATGCCTACGGAAAGATTATTGTATGCGGCGTTAAATACGCTTCCTGTCCTACATGCAACCAGACCTGTTCTGACTTTCTGATAACTTTTCAATATTCCCAAACACTTTATTTTATTGCGAGATTTTCTCTCAGGTCTGTAAGCCATATGCACAGCCCCACTGACTTTATCTTCTCAGCTGCCGGGCGGCGCCCTATAAATAAAATAAGAGACAGTTCTCCTTTTATACAAGCATAAGGAGTCCTGCCTCTTATTTTATCTGCACAGCTTACTTCATTACAATATTCACGATCTTCTTCGGCACATAGATCTCTTTGATCACATTGCCTGTCAGCTTATCGGCAACAGCTTCTTTACCTGCCGCGATCGCCTCGTCCTTTGTGGCCTCGGCGGAAATGCTGATGACAGCTTTTGTCTTGCCGTTGATCTGTACCGGAATCTCGATCTCGTCGTCTTTCATCGCATTTTCATCATAGCTCGGCCATCCCGCCTTGAAGACAGTCTCTGTATGTCCAAGCTGCTCCCACATTTCCTCTGCAAAATGCGGTGCAAACGGGGAGATGAGGACTGCAATCGTCTCCAGAGTCTCTTTATCAATGCCGCCCTCTTTCTTGGCAGCTTCGATAAACTTGTTGTTGTACTCCATGAAACCGGAGATAACCGTATTCAGGCTGAAGCTCTCCAGACGGCCTGTGATGTCATAAACCATCTTGTGACGGAGCTTGGTCATCTCTTTCGTCGCTTTGATATCCTGATCCTTGCTGTCCATGAGCAGGTTCCAGAGACGTTTCAGGAAACGGTTGACGCCGTCGATCCCGCGGTCATCCCACTCAGCATCCAGTTCCGGGGGGCCTACAAAGAGCTCATACATTCTCAGGGAGTCACATCCATAGTCGCGCACGAGATCATCCGGCGCAACAACATTTCCCTTGGACTTACTCATCTTGATTCCGTTCTTTCCTGTAATCATTCCCTGGTTGAACAGCTTATGGAACGGCTCGTCGAAGTCGATCACTCCGATATCACACAGGAACTTCGTATAGAATCTGGAATACAGAAGGTGGAGAACCGCGTGCTCAACACCGCCGATGTACATATCTACCGGCAGCATCTCGTCCGCCTTTTCTCTGGATACCAGTTCTTTGTCATTGTGGTTATCTACATAGCGCAGGAAATACCATGATGATCCCGCCCACTGCGGCATGGTGTTTGTCTCTCTCTTAGCCGGTTTTCCACATACCGGGCATGTGCAGTTTACCCACTCGTCAATCGCTGCAAGCGGTGATTCTCCGGTTCCCGTCGGTTCGTAGGACTCTACGTCCGGAAGTGTAAGCGGAAGTTCTTCTTCAGGTACCGGCACGCATCCGCAGTCCGGACAGTGGATGATCGGGATCGGCTCACCCCAGTAACGCTGACGGGAGAATACCCAGTCGCGGAGCTTATAGTTCACTGTCGCGCGTCCCAGTCCTCTCTCCTCGATGATGTGCGGAGCTTCTTTTTTCAGCACAGCAGATTCCATGCCGTTCCATTCGCCGGAGTTAATCATTGTTCCTGCTGCCTCTGTATATGCCTCTGTCATATTCTCGATCTCTTTGCCGTCTTTTGCGATGACCTGCACGATCGGAATGTCAAACTTCTTCGCAAACTCAAAGTCACGGTCGTCATGAGCCGGCACGCACATGATAGCTCCCGTACCGTAATCAGCCAGTACGTAATCGGACAGCCAGATCGGCGTCTTCGCACCGTTTAACGGGTTGATCGCATAGCTTCCCGTAAATACACCTGTCTTCTCTTTATCCTGCATACGGTCCACATTGGACTTCATGGAAGCCTCGTAGATGTATTTTTCTACAGCATCCTTTGTCTCCGGTGTTGCGAGAGATTTCGCAAGCGCGTGCTCCGGAGCAAGCACCATGAATGTAGCGCCGTAAAGTGTATCCGGTCTTGTCGTATACACCGTGATCTTCTCATCTCTTCCGTCTACCGGGAAATCAACCTCTGCGCCGTAAGATTTTCCGATCCAGTCTGTCTGCATCTTCTTTACTTTCTCAGGCCAGTCCAGTTTATCAAGGTCATTTAAGAGACGGTCTGCGTATTTCGTGATGCGCAGCATCCACTGACGGAGATTCTTCTTCGTCACTTCCGCACCGCAGCGCTCGCATTTGCCGTTTACGACTTCCTCATTTGCCAGACCTGTCTTACAGGACGGGCACCAGTTGATCGGGAACTCTTTCTCGTACGCAAGCCCTTCCTTGAACATTTTTACAAAGATCCACTGTGTCCATTTGTAGAAGTTCGGATCTGTTGTGTTTACTTCCATATCCCAGTCATAGAGGGCTGCGATATCATTAATCTGCTTCTTGATGTTTGCCACGTTCTCTGCCGTGGATTTTGCCGGGTGGACGCCCATCTTGATGGCATAGTTCTCAGCCGGAAGTCCGAACGCATCCCATCCCATCGGGTGTACGATATAGTATCCCTGCTGCAGTTTATAGCGGCTCCATACGTCGGAGATCACATAGCCTCTCCAGTGTCCTACGTGAAGTCCGTTTCCTGACGGGTAAGGGAACATATCGAGGCAGTAGTATTTCTGCTTCTTATTTCCATTATCGTCAACCCTCGGATTGACCGGCTTCTCTTCCCATCTCTCACGCCATTTTTTCTCGATTGCTCTGTGGTTGTACACGATCTTTGTACCCATCTGATGATTCCTCTCTTTCTTCTCTCACTGAGCGTCCGCCTGAAGACTGTTCTGATCTTTCATTTCAACCGGATGCATAAAGAAAGCCTTTTCTTCTCATATCAAGAGACGAAAAGGCTTATTTTCCGTGGTACCACTCTCATTCATCTGTCTGCGGACAGATGCGCTCATTGATTCTGTAACGGGAACTCCCGCTTCTGCCTGCCTGTGTCACTTGACGAGGTCTTTACAAGTCTAGTGACAAGGTACAACCCGTTGGCTTGGCGAGGTCTTTTCAAGCCTGGCAACGTGGTTGTTTCCTTACAGATTCAACAGAAGAACTCCAAGGCCAGTTCAGAGTTTACGCTGCTGCCTCGCACCACCCGGCAGCTCTCTTAAAACGATACGCTCCTACTATTCCTCTTCTTTGTCTTTTCAATATACTCAATTATTATATGAAGAAGCTTAAAATAAGTCAAGGAAAATTTATATTCCTCTCTTAACTTTCGGCTCCCACAGTACGATATCACCGCTCTCCAGGCTCTTTTTCACGTCGATCAGGCGCTGGTTCGATGATCCACGGAACACGAGCCGGATATCCTTTAATTTTTCTACAAACCGCCCGTCCACCAGTATATCGATCATGGAGAGCATTTCATCCGTATAACTGCATCGCGCTCTGCTTTCATTCAGAAGTTCTTTGTCAAACAGATAGCCGGTGTAGCACCAGACTGTCTTCTGCGGATACTGCTCTCTTACTCTCCTGATAAGCTGTACCAGAACTTCCTGATTCTGCGGTTCAAACGGCTCTCCGCCGAGCAGTGTCAGCCCGTTTATATACCCCGGTGAAAGCGCATCTAAAATTTCCTGCTCTGTCTCTTCCGTATATTCTTTCCCATAGGCAAAATCCCATGTATCCTGATTAAAACACCCCGGGCAGTGATGGGTACAGCCGGAAACAAAGAGGGAGACTCTGACTCCCTCGCCGTTTGCGATATCGCATTTTTTAATTTCTCCGTAGTGCATATTCTCTCCTGCTAATCTCACATATTCAATATGCTCATTCTTTTCTAGAGATGCAGCACTCTTTCCTTGATTTCCTGTGTCCTTCCCTGATTCCAGAACTGTGTTCCGATATATCCGCAGGTACGTCTCGCCACGTTCAGTTTGTCCTGATCTCTGTTGCCGCAGTGCGGGCACTCCCACTCGAGCTTGCCATCCTCTGTCGTCACGATCTGGATCTCTCCATCGTAACCGCACACCTGGCAGTAATCACTCTTCGTATTCAGCTCCGCATACATAATATTGTCATAGATAAATCTCATCACCTGCAGTACGGCCGGTATGTTGTCCTGCATGTCCGGTACTTCCACGTAGCTGATCGCTCCGCCTGTGGAGAGCGCCTGGAACTGGGACTCGAATTTCAGTTTGGAGAAAGCGTCGATCTCCTCGCCTACATGAACATGATAACTGTTCGTGATATAGCTCTTGTCGGTCACGCCCGGCACAATGCCAAATCTCTTCTGAAGACATTTTGCAAACTTGTATGTCGTGCTCTCAATTGGTGATCCATAAATGCTGAAACCGATATTTGTCTCTTCTTTCCACTTATTGCATGAATCATTCATATGCTTCATGACGTCAAGCGCAAACGGAGTCGCGTCGCAATCTGTATGAGATTTTCCGGTCATGTATCTTACGCACTCGTACAACCCTGCATATCCCAGAGAGATCGTAGAGTATCCGCCATAGAGCAGCTTGTCAATCGTCTCACCCTTTTCCAAACGCGCGAGAGCGCCGAACTGCCACAAGATCGGAGCCGCATCGGAGAGCGTGCCTTTCAGTCTGTTGTGTCTGCACATCAGAGCACGGTAGCACAGATCCAGCCTCTCGTCAAATATTTTCCAGAACTTCTCCATATCTCCGCCGGAGGACAGAGCCACATCTACAAGGTTGATCGTCACAACTCCCTGATTGAAGCGTCCATAGAATTTATAATTTCCATTCTCATCTTTCCACGGACTTAATGCGCTTCTGCATCCCATCACCGGAAAGCAGTTTCCTTCTTTGAGTTCTTTCATTTTCTTCTCGGAAATATAATCTGGCACAAGACGCTTTGACGTACACTTTGCCGCCAGCTCAGTCAGATAATAGTAGGGAGTTCCCTCCTCTACGTTATCCTCCTCCAGTACATAGATAAGTTTCGGGAACGCCGGAGTCACCCAGACTCCCTCCTCGTTCTTCACGCCCTGATAGCGCTGTTTGAGCGTCTCCTCGATGATCATTGCAAGGTCCTTTTTCTCCGCCTCACTCTTCGCTTCATTCAAATACATGAACACCGTAAGAAATGGCGCCTGTCCGTTTGTCGTCATCAGGGTGATGACCTGATATTCGATAGTCTGGACTCCCTTTGTGATCTCCTTTTTCAGACGTCCTTCCACGATCTCATCAAGCTGGTCTGCCGGGCAGTCAAATCCGATCGTCCGCATCTCTCCCTCGACTTCTGCACGGATCTTATCTCTTGACACCTGTACAAAAGGAGCAAGGTGTGCAAGGGAGATGCTCTGTCCGCCGTACTGGTTGCTGGCAACCTGCGCGATGATCTGCGTCGCGATATTACATGCAGTCGAGAAGCTGTGCGGCTTCTCGATCATAGTGCCGCTGATAACCGTACCGTTCTGCAGCATATCCTCAAGGTTCACCAGGTCGCAGTTGTGCATATGCTGCGCATAGTAATCAGAATCATGGAAATGAATGATTCCCTGCTTATCCGCCTCCACGATATCCTCCGGGAGGAGCATCCTCTGCGTCAGGTCACGGCTCACCTCTCCTGCCATGTAATCCCTCTGTACACTGTTGACTGCGGGGTTTTTATTGGAATTTTCCTGCTTTACGTCCTCATTATTACATTCGATCAGAGAAAGAATCCTGTTGTCTGTCGTGTTCGCCTTGCGCACAAGGGAGCGTTTATACCGATAACGCACATACCGTCTTGCAAGCTCAAACGCGCCGGTCGCCATGATCTGATTCTCCACCATATCCTGTATCTCCTCGACAGACACCGCGCGGTTCAGCTTATTGCATTTGAACTCAACAAACTCTGCAATGTCTTCAATCTGAGCGTCTGTCAGACTCCTGGCCTCCGTTGACCGGTCCGCCTTGGTCACAGCAACCACGATCTTTTTGATATCAAATATTTCTTCTGCTCCATTTCTTTTGATGATCTTCATCCTGTTTTCTCCTCATTCTCACTATTTGGATTCTTTGTATATTTGAACGCATCCTGCCTGTCAGCCCGGAAGAAAGAACTCCGCCGGCAGGATCTATATATCCATCCGAAATCCATTCTAATACAAAATATAGTATAATGCAATCCCAAAAACACATTATCATGTATTTTCTGAACAACATCCTGTAATCTTATGATTATTGTTTAAAGCGAAATCTTTTCATGTTTTGTTACACAAATCCGGAGAGAAAATATAATTATCTGTTATTTTCAGAGACATATAAAAACAGCCTGTAATCATCTTTACTGAATACAGACTGTTCTTACCGATTTTAGAAATATTCTTTTGTACTTCTATCTCATCGTTTTTAATCTTGTAAAGTAATCCCTGGATTCTCTGACGACCACCCCGTTAAGCGCCAGCAAAGCGATCAGATTGGGGAATGCCATCAGCGCATTGAACACATCCGCGATATTCCATACTGCTGCAACCGTCATATAAGGTCCGATAAAGACCGCAGCGATATACAGCCATCTGTATCCTGTCACCACAGATCTGTTCCTGTTGAAAAGATACTCCACACAGCGTTCTCCATAGTAATTCCACCCAAGAATCGTTGTAAATGCAAAGAACACAAGACAGATCATCAGTGCGAACGATGCCGCTTCCGGCGGGAACGGCAGCCCTTTCTGAAATGCATCCATCGTGATCTCCACTCCTTCAAGCTCCGGGTTCATCCATGAGCCTGCGATCACAACGGAGATTCCTGTCATCGTACAGATCACGATCGTATCAATAAATGTTCCTGTCATAGACACCAGTCCCTGACGTGCCGGTTCCTTTGTCACCGCTGCCGCCGCTGCGATCGGTGCGCTTCCAAGTCCGGACTCGTTGGAGAAGATTCCTCTCGCAATTCCCTGCTGCATGGCGACAACCATGCTTCCCATAGCTCCGCCTGCCAGCGCGCTTCCGGTAAACGCAGATTTAACGATAGAAACGACTGCAGCCGGTACCTCCGTAATGTTCGTAACTATAATAATCAGTCCCAGCGCCACATACAGGATCGCCATAAACGGCACAACAATCTCTGATACTTTCGCAATCCTCCGGATACCGCCGATCACGACCATTCCTACGCACAGCGTCAGAATAATGCAGGTGATAACGGTACTCCACGAATACGTCCTGCCGAACAGTGATACTACATTTTCCGTATTCGGATCAAAGAAATTCGTCACTGCGGATGATATGCTGTTCACCTGGGTAAATGTCCCGATTCCGAATAATCCTACGCACGCACCGAAAAATGCGAATATCTTCGCAAGCCATTTCCAGTTTTTGCCCATCCCGTTCTCAATATAATAGAATGGTCCGCCCAGGACATGTCCGTCTTTATCAACCGTACGGTACTTGATCGCCAGAAGCCCCTCTGCATATTTTGTCGCCATACCGAGAAATGCGGCAACAATCATCCAGAACAGCGCTCCCGGCCCGCCTGCCGCAAGCGCGGTCGCCACACCGGCAATATTCCCGGTTCCGATCGTCGCAGACAATGCAGTGCAAAGCGCCCCAAAACTGGTCACTTCCCCGTGTCCCTCTTCTTCATTTTTCACCATGAACCTGAATGCTTTGCCGAGATGCCTTACCTGTAAAAGCCCCAGCCTGACTGTGAGTAGAAATCCTGTAAACAGGATGAGAATGATCAGCGGCAGCCCCCACACAGCGCCCTGAACAGCAGTGATTATCTTGTTGATCTGCTCCAACATTCCTTTATACCTCCATCCTTTTGCCTGAGAGACTCACGGTATCTCTGGCGGATCTCTCCGCCAAATACCGCTTACACCTTCGGCGCCCTCCAGCAGATGCCCGCAGCCGTCTGTCCGGTGCGTTTCTGCAGGAGAGACTCTCCTGAGTATTTTTCTGTTATGCTTTAACACAACAAAGTAAAGGATATCACTTCTGAATCATGATTGCAACTGTTTTCGGACCGATCATCAATATTTCTGCGGCAGATCCTCTTCTACTCCTGCAGCGAGCGTTTCCTGGATATCATCACTTTTTCATCATAACAGGAAAAAATCTCCTCCACTTTTTCCTTGTCCTGTTTCGGAGTTATGAGACTCACCACCGGAACAACAACCAGCCCTGCCGCCATGGCAGCAGCTCCGGCATTGATGGGAGATTCGATAAAACCAAGGAACATATTTGCAGTCGTGATTCCTACCCCTGCAATGAACCCGGCCCATACTCCTGCCCTTGTAACGCCTTTCCAGTAAAGTCCGTACATAAAAGGAGCCAGGAACGCCCCTGCAAGCGCGCCCCAGGATATCCCCATAAGCTGAGCGATAAACGCAGGCGGATCAAGTGCGATAACAACTGATACAGCCAGGAAAAATACAATCAGAAACTGCATAGTAACGATCTGTTTCTTCTCGCTCATATTCTTTACCACATTCTCCTTGATCAGATCCAGCGTCATCGTCGAACTGGAGGTCAGTACGAGAGAGGACAGCGTGGACATAGAAGCCGAAAGCACGAGCACTACCACGATTCCCACAAGGATATCCGGCAGGGCGGAGAGCATGTGCGGAATGATGCTGTCGTACACGACTTTTCCCTCTGTATCATAGATTGCGGGACTGTCAAAGAGCCGGCTGAAGCCGCCGAGAAAATAGCATCCGCCTGAGACAACGACCGCGAACAGCGTGGATATCACAGTCCCTGTATTTATCGATTTCTCATCCTTTATCGCATAGAATTTTCCGATCATCTGGGGCAGTCCCCATGTTCCCAGAGAAGTCAGTATCACGACTCCGAGCAGGTTCAGGGGATCCGGCCCGAAAAATGAGGTGAACGCTCCTGGCTGTCCCTGTGTCAGAGCCACGTCACTGGGTATCTGCGCCATCTCTGATACCGCGTTCATAAATCCGCCCCGGCCGCTCAGAACTGCCGCTATCACAGCTACAATTCCTGCCAGCATGATGATCCCCTGGATGAAGTCGTTGATCGCCGTCGCCATATATCCGCCCAGTATCACATAAACTGCAGTAAACGCAGCCATTGCAATAACGCACCAGGAATAAGGGATATGGAACGCCATCTCAAAAAGTCTGGACAGCCCGTTATAGACAGAAGCTGTATAAGGAATAAGAAAGACAAAAACGATCACAGAAGCTGCAATCTTCAAAGTTTTACTGTCATACCTCTGGCCAAAGAAATCCGGCATTGTCTTTGATCCCAGATGCTGGGTCATGACCTTTGTCCTGCGCCCTAATACAACCCATGCAAGAAGGCTTCCTATCACAGCGTTTCCTATCCCGATCCATGTACTCGCAATCCCGTATTTCCATCCGAACTGCCCGGCATATCCGACAAATACAACGGCAGAAAAATAGGAGGTTCCATAAGCAAATGCCGTCAGCCACGGCCCGACGGATCTGCCGCCCAGCACGAACCCGTCAACACTCGTGGCGTGTCTCCTTGAATAGATTCCCACACCTGCCATGACTGCAAAAAATATTACGAGCAGTATGATCTTAATCGCCATCTCTCATTCCTCATCTTTCCTGTTCTTTTTAATATTTATCACTCACATTAAAGCGTTGCGCTTTAAAGTTCTACACATTAACGCAATAAAGTACTCTGGTATAGAATAACACGGGCACTCAGCCCGTGTCAATCCTGAAGTTTAGAACGAACTATTTCATCTGTTCCACACGATCCTGTATCGTTTTGTTAAAGTTCTCAATCTTTCTGCTGTAAGTCTCTTCCATGTATCTGGAATGAAGCATGAAATCCGCCGTGGCAAGATTATTGGCGATCGGAATATCATATACTACTGCAATGCGCAGAAGTGCCTTTACATCAGGGTCATGGGGCTGTGCCTCGAGCGGATCCCACAGAAAGATCATAAAATCAATCTGTCCTTCTACGATCTTCGCCCCGATCTGCTGGTCTCCTCCAAGCGGACCGCTGCAGTATCCCTTTACCGGCAGTCCTGTCCGCTCCGCTATCAGGCGCGCCGTCGTCCCGGTGCCGCAGAGAAAATGTCCCTTTAGTATCTCTTTATTTCTGTCGCACCAATCTACGAGCTCTTTTTTCTTTCCGTCATGAGCTACCAGCGCAATATGCTTTGTTTTGTCGATCTCCACTGTCACATAATTATCATTGAGCATCATTCATTACCTCCTGTAAGTCATATCTGCCTTTATACAGAAATACCGGACATTGTCAGACCATCTGCTCCATAGTGTCAAACCTCAGAGACGCCAGGACTGCCATTGCCGCTGTAACCATGATACTATAGATCAGCACGATTGGGAAGATGAAATCCACATTCACAAATATGCCTGCAAGGACAGCCGCCGCTGCTCCCAGTCCGAGCAGCGCCATCTGAATGAACATTCTGATTACATTCTGCCCGGTCTTTCCAAACACTTCGCCCACCAGGCACTGAGCAATGACCGCAGTGTACAGCCGGTCTGCCTGGATTACTGTATAGATGAGAATACAGTATATGATCTCCACAGGACTCACATGCAGGAAAATACCGGTCGGAATACATATAATGCTGCCATTCACAAATGCCTTGATGTGTTCCATAAGCGTCGCATACCACATCTTCCGGATCGGGCTGTCCGGCAGGAGAAAGAGATAGGGGCTCTTAAGCTCTTTCTCCCACTTTCCAAGATATCCGCTCATCACAAGGGAGATATACGCCACAACGCCCATTAGGAGAAAACCGCCCGCCGCCGGATCCGCTATCTCATCGCTGAGTCCGTAGGAAAATGCGACTGCGAGAACAATACAGATAACCGTCATCTTGTCAAAGAAGAAGAATCTCTCTTTCTTATACTCGAGCAGTTGCCTGTAGAAGATGGCTCTGGCCCCTTTGCCGCCGATCGTATGGCTGACGCGGCGGAACTTCCGTTTTTTTCCGCCGACGCCAAAAACCATCTCACCGTTTTTCTGACGCTTTTTCAGCTCTGCATAATCATCTGCAAACTTTGCAGCTTCCTCATAATATCCGCCGTCGCACTTCATGCGCGCTGCTCCTGCAACGGAAAGGAGAACCATAAGCAGATACAGTACAGTGCAGATGATATTAAGCGTCGTCGGTCCAAGGACGATCAGCCGGTACGCCGCGATCTGCCATCCGATCACCGGGATCATCTGAAGCGCCGGAGCATCTATGAGTGCCCGGGCGCTCTCCAGAGACAGTCCGTTGTTTCGGAAATACAGTATCACTCCCAAAGTAAATGCAATGAGAAATATTTTGATAAAGAGACGAATCCCGTTCATCAGCTTCTGCGGAAGATGGTCGTTTGTGTAAAGGAATAGAATAACCGCCGCCTCAAAAGCAATCTCAACCACGCATCCCGTCAGAAAGAGCAGGACGACCTTTGCAAATGAGATCTGAAAGACCGTGAATCCGCCGATCGCCAGAACAATCCAGATAACTGCGGATATCAGGTAGTTCATCCACGCGCTGTTGAGCAGTACTGCTTTCGGGCTTAACGGCGCCGGAAAAACAAAATGGGCATGGGCCGGCCTGAAAATGATCCCTTTCCTTGAGGAATAACTCATAAAATTTCCAAGCGTCATATAGATGCTCCAGAGCGTCAATATGACAATGAGCCCGTACGCTGAATCAAACTTCACAGTGACCGCGAGAGACCCGAGCGTGACGATAATAAAGATCCCGTAGACAATGCCGAAAATAAGCGCTATGAGTGTGGACGGCTTTTTCACCGCCCGCTTCATGTTGTTGATAAAACTCCGTTTCGTAAGATAGATCAGCGCCTTCATTCTTCTTCACCGCCTGTCATCGCAAAGAACAGATCGTCAAGATCCCGTCCTCTGGCATCTTCTCTTGTATATGAGCCTTTGATATGTCCTTTTTCCATCACGAACATGATATCCCACAGGTCTTCTACCATCTCGAGCATATGCGTGCTTATAAGGACGGTGACGCCCTGGTTTCTCAGCTTCTGCACAACTTCCTTCAGTGTCTTGATTGCCGCCGGATCAAGCCCCACCATGGGCTCATCCAGGAGTATGACTTTTGGTTTCACTGACAGGGCGCAGCAGATGCTCACTTTCTGCATCATTCCCTTCGAGAGCTCATTGCCAAGCTTATCCTGCTTGTCTTCCATCTCGAACTCTTTTAAGATCTCCTCCACTTCGTCGTCTGTGATATCACTGTTGTATGCCATGCGGATATAGTCTACATGCTCCCGCACCGTCAGGGCGTCGAACATAGTCGGTATCTCAGGCACATAGGCGAAGACTCTCTTCGCCTCAGTCGTACGCGCCGGAAGCCCCTGGATGCGTATCATCCCTTTATATCTCAGAAGCCCGGCAATGCTCTTGATGATCGTAGACTTTCCGGCTCCGTTTGGTCCAAGGAGTATTCCTGCCTGCCCGTCCGGAACAGTAAAACTTACATTATCCACCGCAAGATTATTGCCATAGGATTTGCTCAGCCCTTCTATCTCTAACATAACGCCTCCTGTCCGCGGTACTTTTTCCGTCCCCTGTCCATGGCTGAAAGCGAGATACGCTGTGTACACAGCGTCAGATCTGTATTTCATACATGCCATGCCGGAGAATGATCGCAAAAAATCCCGCATCATTGTATTAGTAATTTAATACAATGATACGAGACTTGCAGGTGATTGTCAATGCAATTCTTGTTAAATATCGTAAAATTTCATGAGCGCCTGCGTGCCGAGATCTCCGCATCCTTCCGCTTCCAGCTCCTCGCAGTTTGCCAGCACCTGGCTGAGCACGACCAGGTCCAGACCGCTCCTGTTCGCCTCTATGAGCGCCAGTTTCATATCTTTTATGAAGTGCTTCATAAAAAATCCCGGAGCGTAATCGTCCGCGATGATCTTGGGCGCAAAAGTGTCAAACTGTCTGCTTCCTGCCGCCCCCGAAGCCACCGACTGGATAAAGGTATCCATATCGAGCCCTTTTTTCTTTGCATAGGCAAGAGCCTCGCACACCCCGGAAAGAGCTCCGGCGATCATGATCTGGTTCGCCATCTTGCAGTGCTGTCCGCACCCTGCCTTTCCCTCATAGTTGATATTCTCTCCCATTGCCTCAAACAATTCATGACAGGCGTCATAATCTTCCCTGTCTCCTCCGACGAGAATAGAAAGGGTCCCTGCCTTTGCCCCTGCATCTCCGCCTGTGACAGGAGCGTCCAGAACGTGAAAACCTCTCTTTCGCCCTTCTGTGTACAGCTTTTCCGCAATCTGGGGACTTGTCGTCGTCATATCGATGAGATATGCACCCTTTTCTGCGCTGTCCAGTATATTCCCGCTGTCAAAATACACTTCCTCTACATCTTTCGGGAAACCGACAATCGTGATAACAGCGCCACATCCTTTCACACATTCCCCGATGGACCCGTGGAAAATGGCGCCTTCACTTATTACATCCCCGGCTTTTTCCTTTGTGCGGGCATAGATGTGAACCTCATATCCTGCTTTCATGAGATTGCGCACCATGGACTTGCCCATGATGCCGACTCCTATAAATCCGATCTTCTTCATGGTATCTCTCCTGTTTACCCTTCTCTCTTCTCCACTACTTCGCCCTGCTTCTTATAGATGCTGTTCCCCGGCACATACCCTCTCACAGAAGACAGAGGATAGATATTGCTGTGGCTGCCTATGACAGTGCCCGGATTGAGCACGCTTCCGCAGCCAACCTCTACCTCGTCTCCAAGCATGGCTCCAAACTTCTTCATGCCAGTCTCGATATTTCCGTCAGGCGTCTTTACAACGACCAGCTTTTTGTCTGATTTTACATTGGATGTAATAGAACCCGCTCCCATGTGGGACTTGAATCCAAGGATGGAGTCTCCGACATAATTATAGTGCGGAACCTGTACTTTATTGAACAATATGACGTTTTTAAGCTCTGTAGAGTTCCCCACAACAGCGCCTTCGCCCACAATGGCGTTTCCTCTGATGAACGCGCAGTGGCGCACCTCAGCGTCTTTTCCAATGATGGCAGGGCCGTTAATAAAAGCAGTCGGAGCCACCTTTGCCGATTTTGCAACCCAGACATTTTCTCCCCGTCTCTCATACTCTTCCTCGTCAAGCGTATTTCCCAGTTCCACGATAAACGCGCTGATCTTCGGCAGCACTTCCCACGGATAGGTCACTCCTTCAAAAATATCTCCTGCAATCGTCTCCTCAAGTGTATAGAGTTCTTTTACCGTCAATGCTTCCATTTATAGTTCTCCCTTTCCGCCGGTCACCGGCTCTTTTTATAAAAACCTGCCGCTTTGTCATAGCAGGCCCTTAACTGATATTCATTGTTCAGTCCTTTAACGCCGACTGTCCTTTTTGTGATGAAGTCATCCAGCTTCTTCATGTATTCATCCGGAGTAATGCTTCCCTCCGCCACATAGGTGAGTCCTTTTTCCCAGCTCGCTGTAAGCTCAGGATTCAGAAGGGAGCGGATGGAGTTATCCACCACATCATATACCATCTCCCCCTGGAGCGCCGGGGTGATGATCTGTGTCTTTTTATTCAGCCTGAGATATTTTATGTGGATGAGCTTCTTTAATATCTCGGCTCTCGTAGCGCTCGTGCCGATACCGCTGCCTTTTATCTGGGCGCGCAGTTCCTCGTCCTCGATAAGCTGTCCTGCGTTCTCCATCGCAAGGATGATGGAACCTGAGTTATACCTCTTCGGCGGTGATGTCTCGCCCTCTTTGATTTCCAGAGATTTTACCGGCAGCACTGTGCCTTTTTTCATCGTATTTATTACCTCGAACAGCTCCGTATCAAGGGACTGGTCTTCAGACTGCCCCTTTTCCAGCCGTTTTGCCTGGGGGATTCCCGCCACTTTCAGATACCCCTCTTCCGCCAGTACCTTAAAGTTTGAGAAAAAGCTCTCTTTGCGCATCCTGGACACGACGGATACTTTCTGATATACGGCCGGAGGATAGAAAATGCTTAAGAATCTTCTCACGATTAAATCATATACTTTCCGGGAAGTCTCCGAAACCAATCTCAGGGCGGAAAGCCCCTGCCCTGTCGGTATGACCGCATAGTGGTCCGTGATCTGCTTATCGTTGACATATCTCGTCTTCGCCAGATTCTTGTAACTTCCGAATTCCTGGATATCCTTAAGGTACGGAAGAGCCGCCTCATATTTTGACAGGCCTTTAAGGTTGCGGCCAATCTCTTTTGCAACCGCACCTGAGAGGACTCTGGCATCCGTTCTTGGATAAGTTACAAGTTTTTTCTCGTATAATTCCTGGACGATGCGCAGCGTCTCATCAGGGCTGATCTTAAACCGTTTCGAGCAGTCGTTCTGGAGCTCTGCAAGGTTGTACAGAAGCGGCGGATTCTTCTTCTCTTTCTTCTTCTGAACCGACTCCACGACACAGGACAGAGGTTCTTCCTCCGACAGGTAAGCGATCAGTTCCTGCGCCTTCTCTCTCTCTTTAAATCCGTTCTCTTTATAAAGGTCTCTGGAGAAGATGAGTTCGCCGTTCTCTTTGACTTCTGCATACCGGGAGCCTTTTGCCGCTCTCCACTCACCCTCAAATGTCCTGCCCGACGCATCCACAGTACTCACTACACGGTAGAACGGAGTCTTGACAAACTCCCGGATCTCACGCTCCCGCCTGACTACCATGCCGAGCACGCACGTCATGACGCGTCCGACAGAGATGACGGCATATTTCGTCTTCAGATATCCGGAAATACTGTTTCCATATTTCAGAGTGAGCAGACGGGAAAAGTTGATCCCCATAAGATA
Organism: Candidatus Mediterraneibacter pullistercoris; assembly: GCA_019116885.1. Lineage (GTDB taxonomy): Bacteria > Bacillota > Clostridia > Lachnospirales > Lachnospiraceae > Mediterraneibacter > Mediterraneibacter pullistercoris. The sequence continues at coordinate 16,004 of DXAU01000017.1, forward strand.
ATCTTCCTTGGCACGCAGGTACGCAGAGGCGCTTAAATTGTCATACTCTGAGAGGTCTTTTGCCTCGCGTATCCCGCGCAGTATCTCCTCCTCTGTCTGAGAATCAATCCATACCCTGCGCCGCTTCTTTCCGGTCACATGAGCCTCCTGCTCCACAAGGCGGTAGATATACTCTCCCTCACGTCCGGAGTCCGTACACACATAGATCGTGTCCACATCTTTCCTGTTCAGGATGCCGCTCACGATGCCAAACTGTTTCGACGCTGACGGTATGATTTCATATTTGAATTCATCCGGTATAAACGGAAGCGTCTGAAGGCTCCACTTTTTAAGGGCGGGGTCATATTCCTCCGGATAGCTCATTGTCACGAGATGGCCGACGCACCATGTAATGATCGCCTCGTCCGATTCGAGATATCCGTCTCCCCGCCGTGTCTGTAATTTTAATGCTTTCGCGAATTCCTGCGCCACGCTCGGCTTCTCCGCGATATAAACTGTTTTTCCCATAGAAGTCTGGTCTGTTCCTGCCTGCTGTCTTTATTTATCTGTCAGAAAACGATATGCAGTCCTTGTGTCATATTTCTCACCTTTTCTGCAGACCGGTCCCGGGAAATTATCATGATGGACAGCGTCCGGGTAATACTGTGTCTCAAAGCACACAGCGCTTCTCTTTATGTAAGATGCCCCGTCCTTTCCCGGCTCATTGTCGAGGAAATTAGCGGTGTACATCTGTATGCCCGGCAGGTCTGTATACACTTCCATCTTTATCCCGCTCTTATCTGACTCTGCTTCTGCCACTTTATCAAATCTGCCGCCATTTTTCAATACCCAGTTGTGGTCGTACCCGCCCCCGAACTGAAGCGGCTCATAGTCGGCATCGATCTCCTCGCCCAGCAGTTTTCCGGCACGGAAATCCATCGGAGTCCCCTCAACGCTTCTGATCTCTCCAGTCGGGATGGACTGTTCATCCGCGGGGGTAAACTCTTCCGCATAAAGCGTTACTTTGTGGCCGAGCACTGTCCCGCTGTCATGCCCGTTTAAGTTAAAGTAACTGTGATTCGTCATGTTGATGATGGTATCCTGGTCCGGGACTGCCTCATAGTGAATGTTCAGCGTATTCTCATCGTCCAGTTCATAAGTCACATGCATGTCGAGAGCTCCCGGATATCCCTGGTCTCCGTCCGGACTGTGGAGCAGGAAAGTGATCTTATCTTCCGAGCGGTTCTCCACTTCCCATATCCTTTTCTGATAGTAGTTGTATCCGCTGTGGAGATTGTTCCCATTGTCGTTTTTGTCCAGGTCGTACTTCACACCGCTGATCTCTATCTGGGCTCCGCCGATGCGGTTTGCGTTCCGCCCTACTGTAGCTCCGAATCCGCCGTCTCCGCGCTCATATCCTGCAGCGTCGTCATAACCGTGCACCACATCGATGAGTTTCCCGTTCCTGTCCGGAACGAACAGACGGACCAGCGTCGCGCCAAAGTCTGAGATGTATGCTTTCATTCCGTTTTTGTTCTCCAGCATATACAGATGTGCCTCTCTGCCGTCTTTTGCCTTTCCAAATCCTGTTACTGTCTCACCTTTCATCTTAATATCCTCCTGTCTGATAACTTCTTTTATTTTAAGACATAACTGCTGCTCTGTCTATGATTTTTATGTATACAAAGAGTGGAAACAGCGCCCTGCCGTTTCCACTCCCATCCATTTTTCTTAGTCTTCCCAGCCTTTGATATGTCCGTCAAGATCCCAGAGATCTTTCCAGCTTTTGGCTCCCGGCCACAGGAATACCTGGCCTTTTACAAGGCGGCATCCTTTGTCCGCTTTTCTGATCTTCTCCATCTCTTCCTCTGTCAGCGGGTCTTCTGTCACGCACTTGAGGTTGTCAAGATACTGCTTTGGCTTCACGGAGAACGGGATCGGTATCTGCCCGTTCTGCACCGCCCATTTCAGGCATATGACAGCCGGATGCACATTGTGGGCTTTCGCCGCTTCGGCAATCTCCGGCATCTCCATATCTGATACGTCCTCCGCCGTCCGGTCTCTTTCCGGGCGTGAAGGCGAACCGAGCGGACAATATCCGATCGGAACGATGTCATGTTCCTGAACATACTGGAACAGTTCCGGCTGCTGAAAGCCGGGATGAAGTTCCATCTCAATAGCCGCCGGCTGAATCCTGCACTGGGGCAGGACAAGTTCCAGTTTCGGTATCGTCATGTTGGACATACCGATATGACGCACTTTGCCATCTGAGACAAGCTGTTCACACTGTCTCCACACTGCCATGAACTCGTCTGCAAAGAACGGCCGCGAATCCGGGTTTCTTGAATCTCCGCCGCAGCCCGGCGCATGATAGTTCGGAAACGGCCAGTGCACGAGGTACAGATCGAGATAGTCCAGTCCAAGGTCTTCAAGGCTCTGCTCGCAGGATCGGATGACCTCTCCGTCTCCGTGCATGTCATTCCAGACTTTTCCTGTGATAAAAAGTTCTTCTCTTGTCACAACCTTATCGTCGAACAGTTTCCTGAGCGTTGCGCCGATCTCTTTCTCATTCTGGTACACGCTCGCACAGTCGATGAGACGGTATCCGCCGCACACCGCTCCGTACACTGCCTCTGAGATCTCCTGTGCGCCATATTTATCAGATCCAAATGTACCGATGCCAAGCGCCGGTATCTCGCATCCCGTGTACAGGACTTTCTTCGGCACCGATGCAGGATCCACATAACCTGTGATTTCTTTGATATCCATATGTCTATCCAGCCTCTTTCTTATGATCTGTCTCTCTGCCGCCTACTCGTTCTGGTTTCCAAAGATGACTGCCACCTTGCCGCAGTCGCCTTTTGCCATGAGCTGATAAGCCTCGCCCGCTTTCTCAATCGGAAATTCATGTGTGATAAGATCCTCGGGATGGATGCCCCATCTCACAAGACGCTCCACAAGCTCTTCCATTCTCCACAGGCTTGTGACCCATGATCCGTAGATCGTTTTCTGTCCATGGATGATGTCCGGGCTTGGGTTAAACGTACATGTCCCGCCTTCTCCGACAAATGCGATTCTGCCTCTGTCTCTTGTTGCACGGATCGCGAGCTGGCGTGCAGAATCATTTGCACTCGCATCAATCGCACGCTCTACACCGTTGCCCCCGGTCACTTCGAGGATCTTCTCCAGTGTGTCGCTGCCCGGAGCGAACACTTCGTCCACAAGATTTAATTTCTTTGCAAGTTCTATCCTGTATGGATTCATCTCCACACCAATCAGATGATTTGCGCCCATTGCTTTCGCAAGCATAAGTGCAGCCAGCCCGACCGGTCCAAGGCCTGTCACGAGCACAGCGTCATTTCCGCTGATCCCGATCTTCTCGATCGCCTCATAGACGGTACCGAACCCGCATGCCACCTGCGCGCCGTCCTTGTATGTAAGTTCATCCGGCAGTGCAATCAGGTCTTTCTCCTCTGCCAGAATATAAGGAGCCATACCGCCGTTTCTCTGCCAGCCGTATGCGCGGCGGAACGGGCTCTTACAGGAAATGTAGTAACCTCTCCGGCAGTCGTTGCACACACCGCATCCTGAGATGTGGTAGACGATCACGCGGTCACCTTTCTTAAATCTGCGCAGGCCCTCTCCCTCTTCAACAATCACGCCGCAGGGTTCATGTCCGGCTACCATTCCGGGAATATAACCTTCCGCGCCCTTTCCGGTGTGCTCTCTGTAAATGCAGCGGATATCACTGCCGCAGATCGTTGTTGCCTTTGTCTGAATCAGCACCTCTCCGTGTCCTGGTTTCGGGATCTCAAACTCCTTCATCTCCACGGAACTGTTGCCGGGAAGAGTCGCGCCCACCATTGTCTTCGGGATCATTTTTACACCCATTGTTTTACCTCCTCTGTTCTTACTGAAGTTCGTTTCTATGCTTTCATTATATCAGGGCGCTGGAAAAGTATAAGAGAATACAGCGACAAAAGAAAAGGATTGATGTCGCATCAGCGAATATTTTCGTCTGTTGTCCGAAGATATCTGTTGTCCTGACAAAGAAACGGGATTATAATCACAGTATACACAGATACGGATCCGCATACCGGTTTCCCGTTTCATGCGGTGAGAAAGAAAGGAGTTCTGATATGGTGCAGAGAACGGAAAACAGAATCGGAAAATTTTATGACAAGGTCGATCTCTCTTTTCCGATCGGAAATATACGCTGTTACGCTCTTAAGTTCTCCTTTGAGCATCTTGGGCGCTCCTTCCCCAGCCACAGCCACAGCAACAACAGTTGGGAAATACACTATATCCCCTACGGAAAAGGGACGATCACACTTGACCATGAAATTCATCGGGTGGGACCCGGTTCTTTCTTTATCAACGGCCCCCATATGGAGCACTCTCAGACGCCGGATCCCAAAGATCCCATGACGGAATACTGTATCTACCTGAAGTTCGATCCGAAAAGCCGGCCTCTTATTCAGAAACAGAATCCGGATTTTCTCAATCACTTTCTGGGAACGGATAGATACGCAGGCGCTGACAAACAGAATCTGCATCCTCTGATGCAGTCACTCTTCAGGGAACTTGAGAACAAGGACGTCGGTTACCACTCTCTGCTCGCATCTTTGCTGACACAGCTTATTGTGCTCAGCGTGCGCAATCTGGACCTGCCGGGAAGCAAAGAGCCGGCGGCAGAATCCTCTGTCGCTGACCGGAGTTACCTTATTATTGAAGAATCTTTCCTGTATGAATATCAGGATCTGACACTGGAAAAGCTCTCCTCCCGTCTGGGACTGAGCCACCGCCAGACCGAGCGGCTGCTGCAGAAGCACTACGGGAAGACTTTTCTCCAGAAGAAGTTCGAGGCCAAGATGTCTGCTGCCCTGCCCCTTTTGGAAGATCTCTCCAACAGTATCACGGATATCTCCGTCCTGCTCGGATACTCGTCTGTAGAGCACTTCTCAGCAGCTTTCCGCCAGTATTACGGCATGTCTGCAAGGGAATGGCGCAGACAGTGCCTGTGAGTCTCACACTGCCGGAACAGGAGGTTATCTTCTTCCAAACAGTCTGAAAAACCGGCGGATAAGAGACGTTTTCTCCGTTTTATGTACCTGAGCCGCCGGCCGTCTGGCGTTGAGCGCTTCCTTCATAAACGTTTCCTGGGCATTGACGCGCCCGTCCCCTGCTTTCTTTCTGTAAGTACCGTCGCTGAGCATCTCTCTTGCTTTCACATTGTCCGAAATCATGACATGCAGGTCATGGATGAGACGTTTCTTTATCCTCTCATCGAAGATCGGACAGGCTGCCTCCACTCGCTTCTCTGTATTCCTTGTCATCATATCCGCCGAGCCGATATACACTTTCGCATCTGCGCCGGAACCAAACACAAACACCCGTGGGTGCTCCAGATACCGACCGACGATGCTCGTCACTCTGAGATTGTCCGTCTTTCCCGGGATTCCCGGAAGTATGCAGCAGATGCCCCGCACGATCAGGTCAATCTTCACTCCTGCCGCTGATGCCTCAGATATCTTGTGAATGAAGTCCACATCTGTCAGTGAGTTCATCTTCATTACGATCCTGCCCCGCTCCCCTTTTCTGATCTCATCATCGATGAGGGAGAGCACTCTGCTTTTGAGTCCTTTCGGAGAGACGAGGAGGTGATGGTATGCTCCGTCAAGATTTCCGATAGACATATTTTTGAAAAAGACAGCCGCATCCTCACCGATCTCCTGGTCTGAGGTCATGAGGGAATAATCGGTGTACATTTTTGCCGTCTTTTCATTATAATTGCCTGTTCCCACCTGGGTGATATACTTTATTGCTCCCTTTTCCCTGTATGTGATCAGACAGATCTTGGAGTGGACCTTGTATTCCTCAAATCCATACAGTACGCGGCAGCCCGCCTCTTCGAGACGCTCCGACCAGTCAATGTTGTTCTGCTCGTCAAATCTGGCGCGCAGCTCAATCAGGACAGTTACTTCTTTGCCATTCTCAGCAGCGGCGCACAGGTACTCCACGAGTCTCGCTTTCTTTGCCAGGCGGTAGATCGTGATCTTAATCGTCATCACGCCGGGATCGGCCGCCGCTTCTTTGATAAGCTGAAGGAACGGCTCCATGCTCTCATACGGATAGGAGAGCAGCACATCTTTCTTCTTTACCTGCTCCATCACACTTCCGTCTGCCAGAGATGCAGACGGCTGCGGGGTAAATGGCGGGTCTATAAGAGCGCGTTTCTTTGACTCCGGTATCCTTTCTGCGATCTTAAAAATATAGCCCAGTTTCATCGGCATCTTTGTACGGAAGATACATGCAGGCGTGATCCCGAACCGGCTGCAGAAATATTTCTCCATCTCTTTGCCAAGGGGAAATGCCGTCTCCAGCCGCACCACTGCCATCCTTCTCCTCTTATTGAGCGTCTCTTTCATAATACAGCGGAAATCCCCGCTGTCAGCGTACGCCTCATCATCAGGGGAGATATCGGCGTTTCTCGTCACACAGATATAGTTTTTATCTGACACCTCATACTTATCGAATACCAGCTCCAGGTGCTCCATGATGACTTTCTCCATACGGACATAGCGGATATCATTTCCCGGCAGGCAGAGAATATCCGAAATATACTGCGGCACCGGGACAATCCCCATCATGCTCTTGCTCCCCTTTTTCAGATCCGCGACTACATAGATCTCCTTGTTGAGAAGATGAGGGAAAGGATGGTTGGCATCTACAATCTGAGGCGACAGCACAGGGAGCACCTGTTCTTTGAAATACTTCCTGACATACTTCTTCTCCTGCTGTTCCAGTTCTTTAAAATCGAGTCCGCAGACGCCGTACGGTCTGAGCTGTTTCTTAATCTCCGCATAGGTCTTGTCTCGTTCTTTATACAGCGGCGCCACAGCCTGATAGATGGCGTCAAGCTGCTCTCCCGGCGTCATTCCGGATCTGCTGTCGCACTTCTTATTGTCTGCTTCTGTCATGTCATAGAGGCTGCCTGCGCGGATCATGAAAAATTCATCCAGATTACTTGTAAAGATCGCAACGAACTTCATCCGCTCCATAAGCGGGACCGTCTCATCCCTTGCCTCTTCGAGCACTCTCTGGTTAAATCTAAGCCATGAGAGTTCTCTGTTCTGAGTATATCCGGGCGTTCCTGCCACTCCCATTCTGACCTCTCCTTGTTCCTTTCCTCTCTGTCATTTCCCCGTCACTTTTCCAGATATGCCATCAGATCCTCAAGCCTGCGCTCCATGTAGTGATATCCGTGCTCATAAAATGCCTGAAGAGTCTCCCGGTTGCGTTCCAGCCTGGACACAGGTCTGACCTGGGGTCTTAAAATGAAGATCTCTCCGCTCTTCTCGAGCTGGTCCAGATAGTTCATCGTTTTATTATATTCAAAACTCCGCCGGAATATTGTACGGATCAGATTTGGATAAGACTTGTACGCTCTCCTGTACACTCTCTGCATGGCAGGGGATACTACTTTCTTGCGATACCCCTGATTCTTTGTCAGAATCACCACGATTTTCTCATTGTCGAGCTTCTGCGCACGCCGGATAGGCACAGAATCTGCCAGGCCGCCATCCAGGTAAGGAACATCATCTACATTGACAATCGGCGTCAGGAGCGGCATACTGCAGGAGGCACGGCAGATTTTCATCAGTCTGTTCCGGTCATGATCCTCCGTCATATATTCTGCCTTTCCGGTAAGACAGTTGGTCGTCACAATCTCACAGGTAATCTCGGAATTAAAATAAGTGTCATAATCAAACGGCAGCGTCTCATTCGGAAATTGATCAAAGATCAGATCCATGTTCATCACGCTCTTCTCTTTTACAAAATCCCGGATGCCATAATAATAATTTCCGCTCCTGTCCATCGGTATCATACAGTCTCTCGTCCTGCCCGGCTGTTTCGACACATAATCCACAGCATTGCAGGATCCTGCTGAAACTCCGATCACATGTGACATATAAATATCTTTCTCCATCAGAAAATCCAGAGCCCCGGAGGTGAAAACGCCCCTTGTGGCGCCTCCTTCCAGGACGAGTGTTGCTTTTTTAACCGTCATATTATTCACCCTCTTTTCCTGTCATCTAATTCAGATCAGCGTTCAATCCATGCGGTATATAACCGGACTGCTGCTATCTATTATATACTGTTTTTCCTTGTTCGGAAACCCCTTGCCTTTTCATGGGAATCCATGGTAATATAAGCGTTGATGCAAAATCAGTTTCAGTTCAATTAAGGAGATATTGTAATGATCAGTGCAAACAATGTGACACTGCGCGTAGGCAAAAAAGCGCTTTTTGAAGACGTCAACATCAAGTTCACCGAAGGAAACTGTTACGGTCTTATCGGCGCCAACGGAGCCGGGAAATCTACTTTCCTTAAGATCCTCTCGGGACAGCTCGAACCTACAAAAGGAGAAGTTGCCATCACTCCCGGCGAAAGACTGTCTTTCCTGCAGCAGGACCATTTTAAATATGACGAATATCCGGTACTCGACACAGTCATCATGGGCAACGCCCGTCTGTATGAGATTATGAAAGAAAAAGAAGTCATCTATGCAAAAGAAGACTTCACCGACGAGGACGGCATCAGGGCAAGCGAGCTGGAGGCAGAATTTGCCACCATGAACGGGTGGGAAGCAGAGTCTGACGCAGCTTCTCTGCTGAACGGACTTGGAATTGACACAGAGCTTCACTATAAACTCATGAAAGACCTGACCGGTCCGGAAAAAGTAAAGGTTCTTCTCGCCCAGGCATTGTTCGGCAATCCGGACATCCTGCTCCTAGACGAGCCGACCAACCACCTTGACCTGGATGCCATTGCATGGCTGGAAGAGTTTCTGATAAACTTCGACAATACTGTCATCGTAGTCTCTCATGACCGTTATTTCTTAAATAAAGTATGTACTCAGATCGCGGACATCGACTACGGAAAGATACAGCTCTATGCCGGAAACTACGACTTCTGGTATGAGTCCAGCCAGCTTCTCATCCGCCAGATGAAAGAGGCGAACAAAAAGAAAGAAGAAAAGATAAAGGAACTGCAGGAATTCATCTCCCGTTTCAGCGCCAACGCTTCAAAGTCAAAGCAGGCGACTTCAAGAAAGCGCGCGCTGGAGAAGATCCAGTTAGATGAGATCAAACCTTCAAGCAGGAAGTATCCTTATATTGATTTCCGCCCCAGCCGCGAGATCGGCAACGAAGTCCTCACAGTAGAAGGGCTGTCAAAGACCATTGACGGAGAGAAAATACTCGATAACATCAGCTTCACCCTGGGACATGACGACAAAGTTGCCTTTGTCGGAGGCAACGAGCTCGCCAAGACCGTCCTGTTCAAGATCCTGATCGGAGAGATGGAACCTGATGAGGGAACCTATAAATGGGGTGTAACTACCTCACAGGCATATTTTCCCAAGGATTTCGGCGGTGAATTTGACAGTGACTATACTATCACGGAATGGCTCACGCAGTATTCGGAAGAAAAGGATGTCACCTATGTCCGCGGTTTCCTTGGACGGATGCTCTTCTCGGGCGAGGACGGCGTCAAGAAGCTGAAAGTATTATCCGGTGGTGAGAAAGTCCGCTGCCTGATCTCAAAAATGATGATCTCCGGCGCTAATGTGCTGCTCCTCGACGAACCGACCAACCACCTTGATATGGAGGCCATCACAGCTCTCAACAACGGACTTATCAAGTTCCCCGGTGTGCTTCTCTTCACATCAAGAGACCATCAGATCGTCCAGACAACGGCGAATCGTATCATGGAGATCGTACCGGGCGGACACCTCATCGATAAGATCACGACTTATGACGAATATCTCGAAAGCGACGAGATGGCAAGAAAGAGACAGACTTACTCGGTACAGACAGAGGAAGATGATTAATTACTGATTAATTTGATTTTCAGGCTTTCCTTTTGGCCGGGATTCTGATATAATGTAAAAGCTGTGGCATCATAATCAGTCCACGGCACATATGAGATGGAGACGTATCGAAGTGGTCATAACGGGGCGCACTCGAAATGCGTTTGTCCTTCGGGGCACGAGGGTTCGAATCCCTCCGTCTCCGCCAGAGAATCCAGTCCTCAAGCGGGTTTCCGTTTGAGGGCTTTTTTGTTCCCACAATCCTGTCCTCCTCAACCGCAAGCAGTTCCTCACGGAGTTTCAGCATCTTCTCCCTGTGGTTGTAGGTTTCAATATCCATAACGACTAAATCTCCCTCGCCATTCTTGGTAAGGAAAACTGGCTCTGCGGTCTTTCTGCACATTTCAGCAATCTCGCTGTAATTCTGACGGATTGCTGCGGATGGACGAATATTCATATCCACACCTCCCGTTTGTATTTGGTAGTAGTATTCTAATCATATTACATTTATTTCATGATACCAAGTCAATATGCGCAGAAAAATATATGATGTTGAACAGCAAAAAGAACCTCTTTTTTTCGCCTCGTTTTCTGCTGCAATTCTGATATATGACCATAAATCGTTCAATGCTAAGAGGTACATTTTTCATGACTGGGAAGCCGCCCTCTCATCTTTTCGCCCTTTCTGGTCGAAATTGGTCGAATTTTTTATCTTGTCTGTCATAATATTACATTTTACGATATTATAGGTGTTCCAGAGAACAGGCTGCTCAAATGAGAGGGGCACAAAAAGATGAATTATGAAAAAGTTATAATCAGCACTCTGGATTCTTTCGGCGTGAGCCGTTCCTATACCGGATATGGATATGTGGTATATGGAATCCAGCTCATTATCGAAGACAAGGAGCGTATCGAATGTATCACAAAATCCCTGTACCATGATATTGCTGAACATTATCACACAACCTGGAACTGCGTTGAGAAAAATATGCGCACGGTCATAAATTCCGTCTGGAAATCTCACAATGACAGACTGCTTGAAATCATCTTCAACAAATCAAACCGGAACAAGAAGCCCACAAACAAAGAATTTTTAAAATACATGTATGATTATGTCATACAGACTGGAAACGAAATCCGGATCGCAGACAGACTTGTCCCCATCATATGTCCAATCTCAAATAGTTACTGCGAAGCGCTGAGCGTGTTCTATGTCAATCTTTCAAGAATGATGAAGTAAGGATGGCGTATGCCGGGATCACCGGTCAGAGTCTTTTAAACTCATGGGGATGCCTCAAAAGAGACAGTGCCGGATCATGATCCCGGACTGTCTCTCCTGTCTCTGCCCTATAGCTAATACTGGCACATCACGATGACCCTCTGCGGCGTAGTCTGCGCCGGAATACTGAACGTAGTCGCTGTATAATAGACGAGAAGCTCTGTATTCTCCGGGCTGCACGTATAACGCTGCCCGTTTAGAGTCTCTACATTTGTCATAGGGCCTATATTCAGTTTTAATGAACCGTCCGCAGATGCAAGACTGTCGTCAAAATAGTCCAGCATCACCTGCTGGCCCCGCCTTACTGTAGTGACCAGCTCCGCACGGTACTGTGGAGGATATACCGCAGGTGTCGGCAGATTCGTATCATAGAACGCTGCGATACGCATCCCCGGACGCAGACGTACATTATCGACGACCGTCGTATCCCCCGACACTACCACATTCACGATATTTCCGTCACTTATGAGTGAGACCGTCATGGAACAGCAGTCATCTCCTCTGTTGATCCCCTGTATGATCCCCTCTACTTTTTCAAACGTCTCATATGCCATAACAGAAAGAACTCCTTATCACTCTTTCTATCATAGTATGCATTGTTTGCCTTTCGTGTCTCTGTATGGCCGTCTTCTGCTGTCCCAATCCAGGCTTCAGTGCCTGTCCTCATCACTGTATACTTCACAGAATCTTGCGGCTTTTGATACCGCTTCCCGTCCTAAAACGAGATGAGATACATCACCGATCTTCAATCCTCGGAAACACGCGATGCCCTGCTGCCGCTCCTCAGTCACCACTTCAGTCACTGATGTCGGAGCCAGAGCCAGGCTGTGCCACATAAGAAACGGAGAAAGCCCCCACAAATGTGACAGAAATACACAGGTAATGCCAAAATGGCAGAAAAATGTCAGCGTTTCCTTACTCTCTTTCTCCACCCGGTAGCATCTCCCATCCCGTACGTATCCGTGTGCGGCAAGCAGCCGGTCAAATTCTCCCGTCACATGGTCATATACCGCTGCAGTATCCGAGCTGCGGCATATATCACAGTCTCTCCATCCGTCAGCTTCCATACATTTTTCATGTTCTGACCAGTAGGATGGAACTACATCCCATACAATGCGGGGAACATATCTTCCATTCTCGACCCTGGCATTTGGATATGCACGACGAAACTCCGGCCTCTCGTTCAGATCGATCTGGGCCGGGAACTCTTTCAGCCATTCAAGCGTCCTGGCTGTGAGCCCGAGTTTATCCATACTGTACGCCGCTGTATCCTGCGCTCTTCCAAGCGGCGAGACATAACAGGAGCCAAGACCAAGATCAGCCGCCCGTTCTGCCAGGAGAGCCGCCTCCCGGCGCCCCTTTTCTGTCAGTGTATCATTCGCATAGTCCGGATCTCCGTGCCGGATAAATAACAGTCTCATTTCCTCTTCTCCTCTTCCCGCCATATCTTTGCGAGCCATTCTTCAGCAAGACGGGGCCATATCCCGACTTCTCCAAGTGTCTGCCTGATCTGTTCTTTCATCTCAGGCTCCCATTTTTCATTCTTCTGCCCGTCCAGTCCGAAATCCTCTAATATCTGCCGCCCCTGCTCCGGAGGGTATTTCAACGCGCCGGATATGATGGTATCTGCGAGCAGCCTGATCTGTTCCAGAGTGTACGGCACTCCGAAGTCACGGGCAAGCCAGGTCTCTGTTGCAATAGACATGCCGTGTATTCCCCCGGAAAAGACATGATGTGCAAATACCGTCCCCGCTTTTCTGCATGCCTTTGCAAAAGCATAGCTGTTCTCCACCGGAACCGTAGCATCTGTCACCGTCTGCCAGATAAAACAGGGAGGAGTATCTGCCGTCACATGATGCTCAAGGGACATATATGCAAGCTCATCTTCTCCCGGATTTTCGCCGAGAAGTGCGGTGACAGAATCTCTGTGCGCATATTCTCCTGTCGTAATCACCGGATATGCAAGGATTGCCGCATCCGGTCTTGCCGGTACCATTCGATACTCATGCCGTCCATCCGGGATGTCACCGTAGTGTACGCACAGACTTGCCGCAAGATGTCCTCCCGCCGAGAACCCGCACAGGGCGATCTTTGACGGATCGATGGAGTACCGCTCCGCATGCGCCCTCAGCATCCGCACCGCCCGGGCAATATCATTGAGCGGCTGGAATCTCAGCGGCTCCCCACCGAGAAGATTCACTGTGTATGCCAGGACAAACACGTTATAGCCTGCGCGGTAAAACTCTTCTGCCGGGAGGTGTCCCTCAGACGGAGAGACATTCCTGTAAGCGCCGCCCGGCACGACGATCATCGCCGGACGCTCCTCCTTGCCTTCATGAATGTAACTGGTCATAAACGGCACAAAACCATATGCGGCCGGATAGCTATATTCCCCTTCCTGCCACAGCAGGATCTTCTCACCTGTCAAACCAATCTCCTCTCATCTTACAGCTCAGTGTCATTGATATAAGGATTCGTAACTTCATAAAAACGCTCTTGCTCGACCGCCTGCGCCAGTTCCATGTCGATCGGCATCTTTCCAAGCACCGGGACGCCCATCTCTGACGCCGCCTGTTCGATATTGCTCTCGCCGAACACTTTGATCTCTCTGCCGCAGTCCGGGCATTTCACATAACTGTAGTTCTCCACGATGCCGAGCACCGGAATATTCATCTGTTCCGCCATGTTTGCAGCTTTCTTTACGATCATCTGCACCAGGTCCTGCGGTGAGGTGACAATGACGACGCCGTCCACCGGAAGAGACTGGAACACTGTCAGCGGCACGTCGCCTGTTCCCGGAGGCATGTCCACGAAAAGATAGTCCAGATCTCCCCACATAACATCTGTCCAGAACTGTTTCACAACGCCCGCGATAATCGGCCCTCTCCAGATTACCGGAGCGGACTCATCCTCCAGAAGCAGATTGACGGACATGATCTTTGTGCCGTCTTTTGCCGTACAGGGAATGATATTTTCCTCTGTCGCTCCCGCCTTCGTATGAACGCCGTACATCTTCGGGATAGACGGGCCTGTAATATCGGCGTCCAGGATACCGACTGTGCAGCCTTTCTCCCTCATCATTCTGGCAAGTGAAGCAGTCACAAGAGACTTTCCGACTCCGCCCTTTCCGCTGACAACTCCGATCACCTTTTTAATCGAAGAGTACATGTTCTCTGGTTCGCGGAAATCTGTCTTCTTGCTGCTGCAGGAATCTGCATGTGCGCAGCCCGCACAGGATTCCTCTGTACATCCGTTTGTATTCTGTTCTTCTGCCATGATAAACAACCTTCTTTCCTGATCTGTTTAATGTTCATACATTCCCACGGCATGGGGAAAGCGTCATATGCTTTTCATGCCGCAGCTCAATCATTATACCATATTTCTGAGTATCTTGCACACGGCTTTTCATTCAGGAATACCGATGCCGTTCTATGCCTCTGCCCTCGTCACGTCTTTCAGCCATCTGAAGCTCCTGTATCTCCACAGTGTGATCGGAATTTTGATAATCTCGTCACTCATAAGGATCACATATACGACAGGCACGCTCAGATGAAAGACAAATGCAGCGATGAAGCCCAGCAGTATCGAGCATCCCCACATCGTGCCCACATCCAGTATCAGGCCGAAGCGGGTGTCTCCGCCGGACCGGAATATCCCAACCACCATGGTTGTGTTGAACGCCTGCCCTACCACAAAGTAAGACATGACATAGAACATGATACGCAGATAACCTTTCGCTGTTCCGGAGAGGGAGAGCGCCGCTGCTGCCGGACCGGATGCCGCCAGTATGACCAGTCCCCCGGCCGCCCCCATAACAATGCTCAGCAGCACAAACCGCTTCGCATAGGCGCGGGCGTGTTCCAGCTTATGCTCCCCGATCGTTTTGCCCAGGTAGATCGCTGCTGCGCTGGACAGGCCGAACGACACCACCGTCGCAAGCTGCCTTGCCACCTGCGCCACTGAGTTCGCCGCAACGGCGGCGCTCCCGAGATGTCCGAGGATAGCGGTATTCGCTGCAGTTCCCATTCCCCACATGATCTCGTTTGCAACAACCGGGAGGGCATACTTCATAAAGTCGCGGAACAGTACTTTGTCCGTGTGCAGAATATACTTCGGGCGGAGTTTGATCTCTTTATTAAACAGTCTTGCATATCCCGCTGTCAGGATAACCTCAAGGATGCGGGCACAGAGCGTCCCCAGCGCAGCACCGGAAACACCCATGGCAGGCAGGCCGAACAGGCCGAAGATGAAGATAGAGTTCATCACGATGTTGCAGAGCAGGGAACAGAGGTATACCACTGTCGCCACAACCACCCGTTCGACACTGCGCATGACATAGAGGTATGCCTGCGTCACACCGATCATGATATAAGTAAACGCAACAATGCGGAGATATTTCACGCCTTCTGCAATCACAGCCGGATCTGCGGTAAATATCTTCATCAGAAGATCCGGAACTGCCAGCGCCGCCACCGTAAACAAGGCGGTCACAATGACCGCCGCTTTCACTGTCATGCCAAGAATCTTCTCGATCGTCTTTCTGTCGCCTTTTCCCCAGTACTGGGCCGTCAGCACTGTAGCTCCCGAAGTAAGCCCGAACAGGAAGAGCGTCATAATATACTGCACCTGTCCTGCAAGGGACGCCCCGGAGAGGGCCGTCTCCCCGACCGCCCCCAGCATGACTACGTCCGCGGCTGTCACACCTACATTGATCAGATTCTGGAGCGCCATAGGAACTACAAGACCTATGACTGTTTTATAAAATATTCTCCAATCGATCCCGAGAGAATTTTCTTTTTGTCTCATAAACCTTTTATTCCTTTCCGCTGAAGCAGTAGGTACACACCTTGCATGGTTCCAGACCTATAGAATCAATCAGATCATCCAGCCTGTGAAATCTCAGAGTCGTAAAGTTCTGGATTCTCCGGATTTCCTCGATCATCTTAGCATATCGGTCCGAATCCGGATCTGCATACTCTTTGAGCACTTCTGCCGGACAGCCGTCCCCCTCCTGATCCCGGATTATTCTTCTTGTGATCAGATCCATATCTGACTTGGACCGTGAGAAATTCAAATATTTACAGCCAAATACAAGGGGCGGACACGCCGGGCGCACATGGACTTCCTTTGCCCCGCTCCGGTAGAGAAACTCCGTTGTCTCCCGAAGCTGAGTGCCCCGCACAATAGAATCATCAATGAGAAGAAGCCGCTTGCCCTCGATGAGCGCCTGTACCGGTATCAGCTTCATCCGGGCGATCAGATCTCTCTGACTCTGATTGGTCGGCATGAACGATCTGGGCCATGTAGGCGTATATTTGATAAACGGTCTTGCATAAGGGATGCCCGACTCATTCGAGTATCCGATAGCGTGCGCCACACCGGAGTCCGGCACTCCGGCTACGATGTCGGGATGAACCAGGCCCCCGTCTCTTTTGGCCAGCATGCTTCCGCACTGATAGCGCATTGCCTCCACATTGACGCCCTCGTAGGAGGAAGTCGGGTATCCGTAATAGACCCACAGGAAAGAGCAGATCTTCATCTCCTCCTGAGGCTGTACGAGAGTCTCCACGCTCTCCGGCGTGACATATACGATTTCACCTGGTCCAAGTTCCCGGTCATGTGCGTACCCCAGATTCAGATAGGCAAAGTTCTCAAAGGACACACAGTAGGCGTCCTCTTTCTTTCCGATAACAGCCGGAGTCCTTCCATGCAGATCCCTCGCCGCATATATCCCGTCCTTTGTCATGATCAGCAGACTCAGGGAACCGTCCACTACCTCCTGTGCATACCGGATCCCTTCCACGATAGAGCTCTTCCTGCAGATCAGCGAACCGATCAGCTCCGTCGCATTGATCTGTCCGCCGCTCATCTCAAGGAAATGCGACCTGCCGTCCTTATATGCTTTCTCCAGAATCTCCTCCTGGTTGTTGATCTTTCCGATTGTCGTGATGGCAAAGCTGCCAAGATGCGACTGTAAAAGGAGCGGCTGCGGTTCATAGTCCGAGATACAGCCAATTCCCAGATTTCCTTTAAGCTCTTCCACATCCCGCTCGAACTTCGTGCGGAATGGAGAATTCTCTATATTGTGGATCGCCCGGTTAAAGCCTTCTTTGCCATAGACTGCCATCCCGCCTCTTCTCGTTCCGAGATGAGAGTGATAATCTACTCCGTAGAAAAGCTCCAGTACACAATCATGCTTTGATGCAACGCCAAAAAAACCGCCCATTTAGATGTCCTCCTTAGAAACGCACGCGTGACACAGGCTCACGCTCAACAACGACAGGACAGCTCCCTGCTGCCCTGCCGTATTCTTTATGTTTGTATTTACCTAGTACAGAATAAAGGAAAAATATATTATAAGTCAAGTCTATCTTTTCTTTGCCACGGCAAATGTAATACACACAAACGCTGCCGCAAACACCATCTGTATCCCGATCGCCCCGAGAAGCTGGCTCCTGACGCTTCCGGCGATCACTGCATAATCCGACAATATCTCGTTGGCAGTCTCATACCAGTAGACCGGCAGAAACTGGGCCGCTTTTCTTAACGTGCTGCTCAAAAGATCCATATCCACGAATACGCCGCAGGTAAAGCACATCACAAGCGACAGCGTATTTACAATCCCGCTCAGCGCATCGGACGACTTTACCAGGCTGCCCACAAGATATGCAAGCGCCAGAGAGGACATAAGAAGGACAAATGTATTAAGGAGATACCATGCCGCTTTGCCGCTTTCCAGAAAATCCCTGCTGTAAAAAATCAGACTGATGAGGATGCATACCGCCCATAGAAGAAAGGCTATGACACATGACGCCAGCAGCCCTTCTGCGCTCTGCCTTCTCGCTGGTACTGCCGATGCTTTCATTCTGTCTGGAAGACTGCCTCTGGAACTCCCCATAAGAAGATATCCCATGACATAACACAGAACGCACAGGAACAGATAGGGCAGATAGCGGTAATAAAACGTATAGGAAAGATCTCTCACCGCATTTCCGTTCACCTCTGTGAGGTTTACTTCTGGCGCAGTCCGCCGTTCCATGGCCGAGCTGATCTCACGTTCCGTAAATCCCGCCGCACCGTAACTTCGGGCAGAATTCATAAAATTGCTGATCTGCTGTTCTACATAGCTGCCCGAATATGTACCCGGCACCGTCGTCACTTTCAGTTTTTCATCGCCCAGGATGCACCGGTCCATAAAATTCTGCGGGATTCTCACGATATATTCCACATTGCGATAGAACAGGTCTTCCTGAAGCGCCTCCATGTTATCTTCAAGCAGATGCACTTCGTTCGTGCGCTCTATATAACTTATGAGGCTTTTTGCCGCCTCTTGTCCGTCTTCGTCAATGACTCCCACTGACACGCTCTGCGCCGCATAATCTGCTTCCTGCTCTTCAGTGAATGTTTGAAACATTACTGTGATCGCTATAAAAATCCCAAGATACATAAGGATCATCCAGACATTTTTCTTGGCGATCTTCATATACGCTTTAAATACTGGCATAACATTCCCTCCTTACAATCAGAAATGTCCCTGTGAGCAGAAGCACACACAGCACTGCGAGGGCTGTAAGATCCTGTGCGTATCTCTCCGGCGCGTCATAGACATTCAGGCAGTACAGCGCATCTGATATGAGCGCTGCCGGATTGACGCGGTTTAACAGAGGCACATTTTTATCGATCACATTTTTAATACCTGTACTCATAAGTCCTGCCAGAAAACTCAGAGTCATTGAGACACCGATCATAATGCCAATCTTAACACCCTCGCCCATTTTTCCGATACTTGTAATGAACATCCCCATCGTCACTCCGATCATGCTCCCTAAGAATATGACAGGAAGCATTGCCGCATAAGAGCCTGCAAATTCCAGACGGAGAATGTATTTCATATATGCCAGCAGTGCCAGCATGTTGATCAAGTGAAGGCCGAAAGAGACTACTGTCTCGGAAAGAATCCACCGCAGCCTGTGTACCGGACTCACGCACCGTCTTGCCGCCAGCGCCGACAGATTCGCCTGAAGTTCCATGGATGACCGGCAGCCGATAAAGCAGCCGTACAGACATGCCATCCCGATCAGGGCGTAGAAAAACTGCGCCGTCCCGTCAGTTGTCTTCCCGCCAAGGGAAACTTCTTCTGTCACAGAGCCATAGGCCGCCATTTCTGCGGCAGCGGCTTCCAGCCCTTCCGGATGCAGCTCTTCCACATCCTTAAGTGTCTGTCTGCTTTCTGTGTAACTCTCCAGCAGCATCTGAAGTATGCTCTCAGGAAACCCGCTTCCACTAACTGTCAGAGAGGGGACTTCCCCACTGTAAAATATCCCGTCGATCTCCCCATTATGGAGCGCAGTTTCCGCCTCTTCTTCTGACATTACCTGCAAGTCTGTCATTCCAGTGCTTTCTTCTGCCGCTTCCATATATGTCAGGAAAGGGTCACCGGCTCTGTCCGCCCGGGATACGACTGCTGCCGGTATTGTCTCAAAATCTGCTTCCTCCATCTGCCCGATCGAAAAATACATAGCAGTTGCCAGTGCCAGCGGAAATAGAAAGGGCCAGAAGATGAGGCTTAAATCTCTTACCTTTGTCAGAAAGCTGTATCTTATCAGTTCCCACATATCTTCCTCTCCTCTCTGTTAATCTCTCAACTGCTTTCCAGTTATCTCAAGGAACACGTCATTGAGCGTCGGAAGTTCTGAAAACACTCTGCCGAAAGGAATATCCTTTTCCTGCAGGAAACCAAGGATATGTATCAGGTTATGCTTCGCACGGGTACACCGCACTGTGAGGCACTGATCCTCGTATCTCACATCGAAGACATGAGGGAGTTCCCGAATATCCGCCAGGTCCTCTCTGTCGAGCAGAACCGCTTCAATGGTCACAGTCTCTCCGGTCTTTATCATGCTCTTCAGTTCCTCTTTCGTTCCCACAGCAATGCTCCTGCCGTGATCCATAATAGCGATTCTCGTACAGATCTGCTCTATTTCCTCCATATAGTGTGAAGTGTAGATGACTGTGGATCCCTGGCGGTTAAGCTCACAGATCCCCTCCAATATTCTGTTCCTGCTCTGAGGATCCACTGCCACGGTAGGCTCATCCAGTATAATGAGTCTTGGCTTATGAGCGATTCCACAGGCTATGTTGAGCCGCCGGAGCAGACCGCCGGAAAGTTTCTTCGGATAGGATCTTCTGTAATCTGAAAGCCCGGCAAAACGGATTGCCTCTTCTGTCAGTTCCCTCCGCCTTTTCTTGTCTTTTACATACAGACTGCAGAAATAGTCGATATTGTCATAGACATTCAGTTCCTCGAACACCGCCACATCCTGCATGACAATACCGATCTGGCGTTTTATGTCATATTCATCCGGCGCCATCTCTTTTCCCAGAACCTGCACACTGCCCCTGTCATATTTCAGAAGTGCAAGCATACAGTTGATGGCTGTCGTCTTTCCGGATCCGTTCGGGCCGAGCAGTCCGAATATCTCACCTTCCCTGACCTCAAGTTCAAAATGATCGAGCGCTGTTGTGTCCCCGTAACGCTTCACCAGATTTTCTATCTTTACAATATTCATATACGGTTCTCCTCTCTTTGGTCTTTCCGTTCCTGTAACATAAGTATATTATGTTCCGCTGTCTTTCTGTAGTGAAAAGCGTCACACTCCGGCATGACATATGTCACATGCTCACGCTTTCCCTTTGCTTTCCCGTCTTTTTCGTCTATAATGATTACAAGCCGCTGCGTCAGCATATACTGACGTTACCGGTATACTGACGAAAGGAGCAGCACAGACGCTATGAAAAACATCATCTATTCCGGAAGCCTCCTGCTCATGTGCATGCTTTCCCTTTTCTTTATAGATCCTGATATCGTGTATATACTTGTATTTCTGTGCGCCCTGATCCTGTGCTGCGCAGACTTCGTTCTGGAAAATGAGCGGACGTATGTCCTGATGGCCATATGCTATTTCGCAGCCGGCTTCTTCGTACATGCGGCTGTATGCTTCTATCCGGTTCCGTGCTATGGGCTGTTCCGCCGCAGACAGTATATTCCGGCAGCCGCCGGGTGCATCCTCTTCTGTGTGTGCGGCATCTGGATCTGCCGTTTCAGCCCTCTTCTTATATGTCTTGAACTGTCCCTGCTCTTTACATCCTTTCTCCTGGCGTCCGAGACAAGAGAAAATACAGCGCTTAAGGAGGCGTTAAAAAGGACAAAAGATGACAGCACAGAGAGGGATATCCTCCTGACCGAGAAGAACCGCTCTCTCCTCGAAAAGCAGGATTATGAAATATACACGGCGACTCTTAAGGAGCGGAACCGTATCGCCAGAGAAATCCACGACAATGTGGGACATCTCCTCTCCCGGTCGATCCTGCTCTCAGGCGCCGTCCGGACGTCCAACCGGGATGAAAACCTCTCGCCGATGCTGGATTCCCTGGACGCCACACTAAACTCTGCTATGGATAATATCCGTTCCAGCGTCCACGACCTCCGTGATGAAGCTGTCAATCTCGATGAAACTGTCCGCTCACTGATCAAGGATTTCACTTTCTGTCCTGTATACTACTGTTACGATGCAGGGCGGTCAGTCCCAAGAGATGTAAAGTACAGTTTTATCAGCATCACAAAAGAAGCGCTCTCCAATATCATGAGACACAGCAATGCCCGGAAAGCATCTGTCACAATCCGGGAGCACCCTGCCCTCTATCAGCTCTGCATTGAGGATGACGGTACCCTGGACGCCGCAGGCGGATGTGCTGCGGGCCAAGCCGTCGGGATCACAGACGGAAATGGCGGCATGGGGATTTCAAATATGAGAGAGCGGATCTCCATTTTAAATGGAACGATCCACATATCTTCCGAAAACGGATTCCGGATCCTGGTCACGATACCAAAAACATCTCAGGAAGACATCTCTGTGCATCAAAAACCCGGCACAGCATCGGAAAGGAGACTGTATGATAAAACTGATACTAATCGATGACGACTTGCTCGTCGTGAGCGCCCTCAAAATGATCCTGGAAAACCAGGGTTTTGAGATCGCGGCCTGCGCTGACGATGGGAGCAGGGCGCTGGCCCTGTACGAAGAACATCATCCTGACGTGCTTCTTATGGACATCAGGATGAAAGACAAAGACGGACTGACAGCCGCCAGGGAGATCCTGGAAATACACCCTGATGCCCGCATCCTGCTCCTCACCACCTTTTCTGACGACGAATACATTATAAAGGCATTAAAACTCGGAGCCGCCGGTTATCTGCTCAAGCAGGATTACCAGAACATTGCTCCAGCCATCCGGGCCGCGGCTCTGGGGCAGTCTGTGTTCGGAACAGAGATCATGAACCGCCTTCCCCAGTTCATGAAACAGACGCCGGATCCGTTTGATCCTGCTCTGTACGGACTCAGTGAGAGAGAAATGGACGTGATCCGTCTGATCGCCGACGGTCTGAGCAACAAAGAGATCGCCGGACGGCTGTTCCTCAGTGAGGGGACTGTGAGAAACTATCTTACATCCATTCTTGACAAACTGGAGCTTCGCGACCGCACTCAGGTCGCAGTATTCTATCTCGGAAAACGATAAAAAGGAGATGACTTCTATGTCACTGCACACATCAGATATGGTGCTCGTACCAGGGCGCCAGTTAGAACCTCTTGACACGATCTCCGGATTTCAGGTGCGGCCTGGATTCTTCCGTTTCTTCGGCGCCACAGTCATACCTGGCGGCGTAAACTTTACGATCCAGTCCCACGGAGCCGTTTCCTGCGAACTCCTCCTCTTCCACCGCAAGGCTGAGGAGCCTTTTGCCGTGCTGAAATTTCCGGATAATTACAAGATCGGTTTTGTCTATTCCATGATCGTGTTTGGACTCGATGTCGAAGAATTTGAATATGCGTACCGCCTGGACGGACCATATGATGAGAAAAAAGGGCTGCGCTTTGACCGGACAAAGATCCTGCTCGATCCTTACGCCCGCGCTGTTACCGGACAGAGCCAGTGGGGATGCAGAAATGATCCCCGGCACAGCTACCGCGCCCGCGTTGTACAGAACAACTTTGACTGGGGGCTTGAGAGGAGCGTTCCAATCCCCATGGAAGATCTGGTCATCTACGAGCTCCATGTCCGCGGCTTCACAAGATCACCCTCATCACAGGTCTCTTGTCCCGGCACTTTTAAGGGGCTGGAGGAGAAGATCCCCTATCTGAAAAAGCTGGGAATCAACGCAGTCGAACTGATGCCCGTCTTTGAATTCGATGAAACACGTGACGTCCGGCTGATCGATGACAATGAACTTCTGGATTACTGGGGATATAACCCTGTCTCTTTCTTTGCGCCAAACACCAGCTACTCCTCAGAAATTGAATACAACCGAGAGGGAATGGAACTCAAAAAGATGATAAAGGCGCTCCATGACAACGGCATTGACGTAATACTTGACGTCGTGTTCAATCACACAGCCGAAGGGAACGAACTTGGCCCCTCTTTCTGTTTCAAAGGGTTTGACAATAACATCTACTATATGCTGACACCCGATGGATCGTATTATAATTTCAGCGGCTGCGGAAATACTCTGAACTGCAATCACCCGGTCGTCCAGGAACTGATACTGGACTGTCTGAGGTACTGGGTCACTGACTACCGCGTGGACGGCTTCCGCTTTGACCTGGCCTCCATACTCGGACGCAGTGAAAACGGCACTCCCCTAAACCAGCCGCCGCTTTTAAGAAGCCTTGCCTTTGATCCGATCCTTGGAAATGTCAAGCTCATTGCCGAAGCATGGGATGCAGGCGGTCTCTACCAGGTAGGCTCTTTCCCCTCATGGAAACGATGGGCGGAATGGAACGGACGCTACCGCGATGATATGCGCCGTTTCCTAAAAGGGGATGCAGGGATGGCTGCAACAGCGGTTCAGAGGATGACCGGTTCTCCCGATCTGTACGATCCCGTCTCCCGGGGTGGAAATGCTTCTGTCAATTTCCTGACCTGCCACGACGGATTCACCTTGTATGACCTGTACAGTTACAATGAGAAACACAATGAGGCGAACGGATGGGGCAATACGGACGGCAGTGACGACAACAATAGCTGGAACTGTGGCGCCGAGGGGGAAACAGACGATAAATCGGTACTCTCTCTCCGCTTCAGAATGATGAAAAACGCCTGCGCAGTCCTTATGTGCAGCCGCGGCACCCCCATGTTTCTCTCCGGAGATGAATTCGGTGACACCAGATACGGCAATAACAATCCTTACTGCCAGGACAATGAGATCTCATGGCTGGACTGGAGCCTGCTGGAGAAGAACAAAGATCTGTTTGAGTTCTTCCGGTATATGATCCAGTTCCGTCTGGAACATCCGTCTGTCAGGAAAGATCTGGAGCCCAGCTACTTCGGTTTCCCCGCCATGAGCATACACGGGCTTACCCCCGGGGAGTCTGGCAGCTCTGGGGATTCCCACACAGCATGTGTTCTTTTCTCTGGATATGACGAGACTCTTTCAAAAGAAGATCTTGTCTTTATCTCGGTCAATGCGTACTGGTATCCTGCCGATCTGACACTTCCCGCCCTGCCGGACGGATGTCACTGGAAGATCGCTGTAAATACCGGGGATGAGAGACAACAGACCTTTGATAAGGGAGAGATGCCGACGGCGGAACAGACCGTGCTGCTTGGCGAACGGTCCGTGATCGTCTTCGTGGGAGAAATCCCGGAACAACTCTAAAACTGCAGGCAAAGTTAAAGTCTGGGATATGGCGGCTGCTTTTAACCATATCCCAGACTTTCTGCTTTGTCTTCAAAGGTTTAATCTTCAAAGACCTCTTTCATTTTATCCATGAAGCCTTTTTTCTTCTTTTTATCTCCTTTTTCATTCTTATCGCCAGTTCCGTCATTCTGATGCAGGGTGTTCCCCGTCAGTTCGTCAAACTTTCTAAGGGCTTCTTTCGCCTCTGCGCTCAAACGCTCCGGCGTCTGGATCACGAGCGTGACATAGTGGTCGCCTCTCACCTGTGAGTTGCGCAGTGAGGGCACACCTTTTCCCTTCAGACGGACTTTTGTATCTGTCTTTGTCCCCGGCTTTACCGTATAGATAACGTCGCCGTCCACTGTCTTGATGCGGATATCTCCGCCCAGAGCAGCAACTGCGAATGAAATCGGAACGGTCGAGAAAATGTGCACATCCTGTCTCTGGAATACCGGGTGATGCGACACATTCACTTCCACGAGCAGATCTCCTCTCGGGCCGCCGTTTACACCAGGTTCTCCCTTATCGCGGATACGGACGCTCTGTCCGTTGTCAATTCCTGCGGGAATGGTCACTTTGATCTTCTTTCTGCTCGATGTGTAGCCTGTACCTGTACATTTCGGGCATTTTTCCTTGATGACTTTGCCTGAGCCGCCGCAGTTCGGACATGTCTGGACATTCTGCACTGTACCGAAAAAGGACTGTGAGGTATAGACCACCTGTCCCCGTCCTCCGCACTTCGGACAAGTCTCAGGAGAGGTTCCGGGTTTCGCTCCGGTTCCATGACAGTCCTCGCACGGATCTTTTAAGATCAGGTCAAGCTCTTTCTCGCATCCAAATACTGCCTCTTCAAATGTGATTCGGATGCTTTTTCGGATATTCGCACCTTTCATCGGTCCGTTCCCGCCGCGGCCGCCCCTGCGGCCGCTCCCGAACAGATCGCCGAATATATCGCCGAATATGTCGCTGAAGTCAGCGCCGCTAAAGTCAAAACCGCCAAATCCGCCAGCACCGCCGGCGCCGCCCTCAAACGCAGCATGACCGAACTGGTCATACTGACGGCGTTTGTCAGGATCGCTTAAGACAGCATATGCTTCTGAAGCCTCTTTAAACTTCTTCTCAGCTTCCTTATCTCCCGGATTCATATCGGGATGATATTTTTTCGCAAGCGCGCGGTAAGCTTTCTTAATTGCCGCGTCGTCTGCATCCCTGCTTATTCCGAGCACCTCGTAATAATCTCTTTTTGCCTCTGCCATACCTCGAATACTCTACCTTTCACGAAAAAATCTACGAAACCACCCAGTGGTTCCGTAGAATTTTTCTTATTCTTATCATGAAACAATTGGGAAGGTCATCCCTGCGCTCTATTCAGCTTTGGTGTTTAGACTTCTTTGTAATCTCCGTCTACCACATCATCGCCCTGGAACCCATCCGGAGCCGGACCTGCACCTGCGTCCGCGCCCATGCCTGCGCCTTCTCCCGGATTCGGGCCGCCTGCTGCGCCGGCGCCTGCCTGCTCATACATCTTTGTGAACAGCTTCTGTGCGCTCTCCATCAGTTTCTCTTTTGCAGCCTTGATTTCAGCCACGTCAGACTCACTTGTATTCTCCGGTGTAGATTTTGCGAGAACGTCTTTGAGCGCCTGCATGTCAGCCTCTACCGCTGCTTTGTCATTTGCATCCAGCTTGTCACCCACATCGCTGAGAGCTTTCTCAGTCTGGAATACCATTGCGTCAGCTTCATTTCTTGTATCGACAGCCTCTTTGCGCTTCTTGTCCTGAGCCTCGAACTCAGCCGCCTCTTTGACAGCTTTGTCGATATCGGCATCAGACATGTTGGAGCCTGCTGTGATCGTAATGTGCTGCTCTTTACCTGTTCCGAGATCTTTAGCGGATACATTTACAATACCGTTTGCATCGATATCGAATGTAACTTCGATCTGCGGTACTCCGCGCGGAGCCGGCGGGATTCCGTCCAGTCTGAACTGTCCGAGCGATTTATTATCCTTGGCGAACTGTCTCTCGCCCTGTACAACGTTGATATCTACGGCTGTCTGGTTATCTGCAGCCGTGGAGAAGATCTGGCTCTTCTTTGTCGGAATCGTTGTATTTCTCTCGATCAGCCTTGTAGCAACGCCGCCCATCGTCTCGATGGAAAGTGACAGCGGAGTAACATCCAGAAGAAGGATATCGCCTGCGCCTGCATCGCCTGCAAGCTTTCCGCCCTGTACGGAAGCGCCGAGTGCAACACACTCATCCGGGTTCAATGATTTACTCGGCTCTTTGCCTGTCAGTCTCTTAACCTCTTCCTGTACAGCCGGAATACGTGTAGATCCGCCTACCAGAAGTACCTGGCCGAGATCTGCCGCCGTGATTCCCGCATCGGAAAGAGCACGTCTTACCGGTTCTGCCGTCTTGTCTACAAGATCTCTTGTGAGCTCGTCGAATTTAGCTCTTGTAAGGTTCATATCAAAGTGCTTCGGTCCCTCGGATGTTGCTGTGATGAACGGAAGGTTGATATTTGTCGTTGTTGCGGAAGAAAGCTCTTTCTTTGCTTTCTCTGCCGCTTCTTTCAGTCTCTGGAGAGCCATCTTGTCGCCTGAAAGATCCACTCCCTCTTTTGCCTTGAAATCAGCAAGCATATAGTCTGTAATCTTCTGGTCGAAGTCATCGCCGCCCAGTCTGTTGTTTCCTGCTGTGGAAAGAACTTCGATAACGCCGTCGCCGATCTCGATGATGGATACATCGAATGTACCGCCGCCAAGGTCGTATACCATGATCTTCTGCTCTTTCTCATTGTCAAGTCCGTATGCCAGTGCAGCCGCCGTAGGCTCATTGATGATACGTTTTACCTCAAGACCTGCGATCTTTCCTGCATCCTTTGTCGCCTGACGCTGTGCGTCGTTAAAGTAAGCCGGGACTGTGATAACGGCGTCTGTTACCTTTTCGCCAAGATATCCCTCTGCATCAGCTTTCAGTTTCTGGAGGATCATCGCGGAGATCTCCTGCGGAGAATATTTCTTTCCGTCAATATCCACCTTGTAGTCTGTACCCATCTCTCTCTTGATAGAAGAGATCGTTCTGCCTGCGTTTGTGACTGCCTGACGTTTTGCAGGCTCTCCCACCAGACGCTCGCCTGTCTTCGTGAAAGCCACGACTGACGGTGTTGTCCTTGCACCCTCTGTGTTTGCGATGACTGTAGGCTGGCCGCCTTCCATAACAGCCACGCAGCTGTTTGTCGTACCAAGATCAATACCAATTATTTTTCCCATAGTAATGCTCCTCCTTTATATTCTTTGTTTATTCTAAATATTGTTAAAAGCCTAATTTGCTACTTTCACCATGCTGTGCCTCACGACGCTGTCGCGGTACATATAGCCTTTCTGGAATTCCTCCGAGATAATGTTCTCGCCGAACTCCTCATCTTCCACGTGCATCACTGCATTGTGAAAGTCCGGATCGAACTCCTGTCCGACCGCTTCGATCGGCCTGACTCCGATCTCTTCCAGTGTAGTCATAAGCTGCTTGTAGATCTTTTCCATCCCTTCCGCAAAAGGAGTCGCTTTCTCGTCCTCACTCATCGAGGACAGGCCTCTCTCGAAGTTGTCAACGACAGGAAGGATCTTCTCTATGATATCTTTTGCTCCGATCTCGTACATCTGGGATTTTTCCTTTTCCGTACGTTTGCGGAAGTTATCAAACTCTGCCATCTGACGGGTAAGACGATCTGTAAGCTCGTCGATCCTCTCATCCTTTTTATCTTTCTTGTTTTTCTTGCCGAACAGCTTCTTTTTTTCCGTCTTTGCATCCTGCTCTTCCGGCTCGCCGTCCGGATCAGCTCCTGTCTCGCCGTCCGCCATGTCAGCCTCTTTTTCCGGCTGAGCTTCCGGTTCGTTCTGAGCTTTGGCATGATCGGCATCTGACTGTTCTTCCGTTTCTTCCTGATCTGCCCCGGCAGCCTTTGCTTTCGCTTCTTCCACAGCTTCCTTTACCATATCTTCTTTGCTCATCTTGTCACTCACCAGCTTTCCACCTTCCTATTCTTCCGGATTTTTATTGTAAATCGCATCCAACTCACCCTGAAGAGTCTTCAGCGTCTTCATGACGTGTTCGTAATCCATTCTTTTCGGACCGATGATACCTATGGTACCTTTCATGCCCTCGCCCAGCTCATACGTTGCAGTCACCACACTGCAGTCTTTCATGTTCTTCATTGGCGCTTCGTCGCCAATGTAGACCTGGATCGCATGTTCGTTCTCACTTGCAAGAGTCTCTGTGACCAGATCTTCGAGCTGCTGCTTTTCCTCAAACGCGCTGATGATCTCCTGAGCGCTCTGTTTATCGCTCAGCTCAGGGTATTTGAAAATGTTCGTCGTGCCGCTCGTGTAGATCTTCATGTCATCTTCCACATGAATGATCTCAGCCACTGCGTCCAGCACATGTCCGATTACCTCGCTGTGAATACCTGCCTGCTCCTTGAGCCTGGCGATCAGTCCGAGTGTGATCTGATCGATCGACATTCCGTTGAGGGTTGTGTTCAGAAGCATGTTCAGCTTCAGCAGTGTCTCATTGCTTAGTGTTTCACCAACCTCGATGATCTTATTCTTGATCACATTGCCGCCGAGCACGATGACCGCCACGATCTGCTCTTCATCCACCTGGGAGAGCTGGATGAACTTCAGTGTATTGCGGCTGTTCACCGGGGCAGATACCATGGTCGCATAATTCGTATTGGAAGCCAGCACCTTTGCCGCCTGCTGCAGTACTTTCTCGACCTTGTCAGCCCTCTCAAGCATCGCGTCTTCCCGCTCTGTGATCTCCTCTTCCCGCTCCGCCATGAGCATATCGACATAAAGCCGATAGCCTTTATCCGAAGGGATCCTTCCTGCTGATGTATGCGGCTGGAAAATATAGCCAAGATCTTCCAGGTCCGCCATCTCATTCCGGATCGTTGCGGAACTTAAATTCAGCTCCGTATATTTTGAAAGAGTACGCGAGCCGACCGGTTCACCAGTCTCGAGGTAGTTCTGTATAATGGCTTTCAATATGATAAGTTTTCTTTCACTTAACGTTGTATCGACTGCCACAGCGTTTCCTCCTTCCCTCGCTATTAGCACTCCCTTCTTTTGAGTGCTAACACCTTTCGTATATTAAGATAGCACTCACCTTTGAGTTTGTCAACCATGTTTATGGATTTTTTATACAATCACCGGAAGCGCCAAAAGTCACATTTCCGGATGGCCCTGTCTCTAAAATAAAAATTCACTGAATACATAATTGCTGATGTCAATCCCGCGGTCTGTCAGCCTGATCCTTTGGTCTGATATTTTAAGCAGGCCCTGGTCTGACAGATTCCCAAGCTGTTCTCCATACACTTCAAAGATTCCTCTGCCAAATGCAGACTGGAACGCTTCGCAGGAGATACCTGCCGTCTTGCGCAGGCCAAGGAACATAAATTCCTCCATCTGCTCCTCTTCGGACAGATCTTCCACTTCTTCGGCTGTACTCCCGCAAAGT
The DNA here is from genome assembly GCA_019116885.1 of Candidatus Mediterraneibacter pullistercoris. Classification (GTDB taxonomy): domain Bacteria; phylum Bacillota; class Clostridia; order Lachnospirales; family Lachnospiraceae; genus Mediterraneibacter; species Mediterraneibacter pullistercoris. Next base: position 46,387 of record DXAU01000017.1, read on the forward strand.
TCAAGGTATTTCTCCATATCAGCAGTATTATGAAATCTGGACTCATCGATCAGTGAACATGCGCCAAGTCCCAGGCCCAGATACTCTTTCCTCTCCCAGTATCCGAGGTTGTGGCGGCACTCATATCCTGACTTTGCATAATTGGATATTTCGTACCTGTGGTAACCGTACTCTGCGAGTATCTTTTCCGTGGCTTTGTATATCCTGCGCTCTGTATCTTCATCCGGGAGCGGCAGAAGATGGTTTCTTCCATCTGTGCTGTTTTCCGCTTTCAGACACCTGTCTGCGCATTCGCCGTACTGCTCATAAAAAGGCGTTCCCTCTTCTATGATCAGACTGTACGCTGAGAGATGCTCCGGTTCCAGTTCTGCCGCTGTCCGCAGCGTTCTCTCCCAGCTCTCCGGCGTCTGTCCGGGAATGGCTGAGATCAGATCGATATTTACGTTACGGAATCCCGCCCTGCGGACAATCTCCCATGTATCTGAAAATTCCCGGTATGTGTGGATGCGGCCAAGCATTTTAAGCTCCCTGTCATCCGCCGACTGCAGTCCGATACTCAGCCGGTTGACACCGCATTTTTTCCAGGCCGAAGCCTTTTCTTCCGTCACGGTTCCCGGATTTACTTCCATGGTAATCTCGGCATCTTCTGCAATGTCAAAGTTCTCGCAAAGTGCGCGGAATATTTTCCGTGTGTCATCCACACCCAGAATGGACGGTGTGCCTCCGCCCAGAAATACTGTATTCACGCGGCAGCCGCTGTAATCCTTTTTCTTTGTCCTGATCTCTTTTATCAGGGCATATACATAAGCCGTCCGCTCCTGCGCGTCTGCAGGGGCGGACAAAAAGTCACAGTATGCACATTTTTTCACGCAGAACGGAATATGCACATACAGTTCCAGATCTTTTTTTTCCATAATACAGCTCCGTCAGCAGACCGGGCTCCTGTGATCCGCTCCGCTGTATCCAGTATCAGTCGTCATCCAGTTTCAGAACGCTCATGAACGCCTTCTGCGGTATCTCCACATTTCCTACCTGGCGCATGCGCTTCTTCCCTTCTTTCTGTTTCTCCAGAAGTTTCTTCTTACGCGAGATATCGCCGCCGTAACACTTTGCCAGCACGTCTTTTCTCATGGCCTTGACAGTCTCTCTGGCGATGATCTTGCTCCCGATCGCCGCCTGGATCGGAATCTCAAAGAGCTGTCTGGGAATCTCGGCTTTCAGCTTCTCGCACATCTTTCTTCCTCTCTCATATGCGCTTCCCGCAAATACGATAAAGGAAAGGGCGTCCACTTCCTCCTTGTTGATAAGGATATCAAGCTTCACAAGTTCAGATCTCTGGTATCCCATCATCTCATAGTCAAAAGACGCATATCCTCTTGATCTGGATTTGAGCGCGTCAAAGAAATCATAAATGATCTCGTTAAGCGGCAGATGATAGTGGAGCACGGCCCGTTTTTCTTCGATATACTCCATGCTCTGGTAGTTTCCCCGCCTCTCCTGGCACAGATCCATAATCGCTCCGATATACTCTGATGTGACCATGATCTCTGCTTTTACCATCGGCTCTTCCATATAGTCGATCTCTGCAGGATCCGGCATGTTCGTCGGATTGGTCAGTTCGATAACTTCGCCGTTTGTCTTATATATCTTATAGATAACGCTGGGCGCTGTTGTCACAAGATCAAGATTATACTCTCTCTCCAGCCTCTCCTGTATGATCTCCAGGTGGAGAAGTCCCAGAAATCCGCATCGGAATCCGAATCCAAGGGCAACGGATGTCTCCGCCTCGAACTGGAGGGCCGCATCGTTGAGCTGGAGCTTCTCGAGCGCATCCCTGAGATCCGGATATTTCGCGCCGTCAGCAGGATAGAGGCCGCAGTAAACCATGGGATTGACTTTCTTATAGCCGGGCAGAGGTTCCGCGCATGGGTGATCTGCGTTTGTGATCGTATCGCCCACACGGGTCTCTTTTACATTTTTAAGACTCGCCGTGATATAGCCTACCATGCCTGCGCTCAGCTCGTCGCACGGGATGAACTGCCCGGCTCCGAACGTCCCGACTTCCACCACTTCCGCCTTTGCCCCTGTAGCCATCATAAGCATTGGCGTTCCTTTCTTCACTGTGCCCTCTTTGATCCGGCAGAACACAATAACGCCTTTATAGGAATCATATTTTGAATCAAAGATCAGCGCCTGGAGAGGAGCGTCCGGGTTCCCCGACGGCGCCGGGATCTTTGAGACAATCTGCTCTAATACTTCGTGTACGTTCTGTCCGGTTTTTGCGGAGATCAGAGGGGCGTCCGACGCGTCAATGCCGATGACTTCCTCGATCTCTTCTTTTACTCTCTCCGGATCAGCGCTTGGCAGGTCGATCTTGTTGATGACCGGTATTACATCAAGGTCATGATCCAGCGCCAGGTACACATTTGCCAGAGTCTGAGCCTCCACCCCCTGGGCCGCGTCCACCACAAGGATAGCCCCGTCGCAGGCCGCAAGGCTTCTGGATACTTCATAGTTAAAATCCACGTGTCCCGGCGTATCGATCAGATTAAACATGTACTCTTCCCCGTCGTCCGCTTTGTAAATCGTGCGGACCGCCTGAGCCTTGATCGTAATGCCTCTCTCCCTCTCCAGTTCCATATTATCAAGCACCTGGGCCTGCATCTCACGGTCTGTCAAAAGACCGGTCATCTCGATGATGCGGTCTGCCAGAGTGGATTTCCCGTGGTCAATATGTGCGATGATACAAAAATTCCTGATCTTATTCTGGTCTATTACTGCCAATTTGATCCCTCCAATATATAACATGGCAGCCCGGATGATACAGTCCGGACCGCTTCTATCTTTTTTCTACTGCCTGGCCTGTTCTTTTTCCGCCGCAGAGTGTTTCACAATGAAAAGCTCTACAGCAAGATGATCTGTAATAAGTCCGGTCTTGACTCTCTGCTCGAGATCTGCGCTTTCTTCCATTACCTGTCTGAGTTCTCCTGTCTGAAATCTTTTCGACAGGTCCATATACTTCCCTGCGACAAACGGATGAAGCCCTGCTCCCGATGCGATTTCTTTTCTCCCATAGCCGCGGGCCGCCATTTCCTTTACATGAAACAGGTCGCGGTATTCCTTTGACATCAGGGAAAGGATACGCATGGGCGGCTCTTTGAGCGCCAGGAGATCGTAGTACAAATCAAGCGCAAGCCGCTGGTCCTTTGCTGCGACTGCATTTACCATGTCAAAGATATGGCTTGTAATCTGAGTGACGCACACTGCGTCCACATCCTCCCGCGTCAGCGCATCACGGCCGAGGCAGTAGCAGCACAATTTCTCCAGCTCCTTTGTGATATTTTCCATATCTGTCCCGACTTTACTGATAAAGTACGCCGTGTCAGACATAGACATTTGTTTTCCTTCTTTTTTCACAAGTCCCTGGACCCATTTCCTGAGCGTATTCTCATCCTGAACGGCAAGCTCCACGATATGTCCTTTCGACCGTACTGTCTTGTACAGTCTGCTGCGCTTGTCCACTTCACTTTCCACGAAGATAAAATATGTCGTCTCAGGCATGCCGTCGCTGATATAGTCTGCCAGATCGTTTCCGCCGCTCTTGAAAAATCCGGTATCCTCAAATACGATCAGACGTCTCTCCGCAAAAAAAGGCAGCGTCTCCGCCAGATCGATGACCTCTTTCACATCCGTCTTCTTTCCCTCATAGCAGGAATAGTTCATCGTATCCCCCTCGGGAACCATGGCTTTTACGAACCGCTCCCTGTACTGTTTTTTCAGATAGGCTTCCGGACCGTACATGAGATATATCTGTTTAAATTGTCCCGTTTTCAGATCTTCATTCAGGCTTTTCATAACTCTTGTATTATATAGGAGATACAGCCGTTTTGACAAGAGGTTTCCTTCACTTGTCCATAAACCCGGTCATCTCCAGGGCGTCCCCGTCTGTCCATATGGTGAGTGCTCCGTTGTCCTGAGTGGAATACACGGTACATCCGGCTCCGGAAAGTCGTCTGACCGTTTCCTCATGGGGATGTCCGTAACGATTGTCCACCCCTGCAGAGATAACGGCATAATCCGGCGACACAGCCTTAAGAAACTCCTCCGATCCTGAGTTCTTTGATCCATGGTGGGCTGCCTTGAGCACGTCATATTTCTGTAACAGCCCGGACGTCATCAGGTTCTTTTCTCCCGCTCCTTCTACATCCCCGGTAAAAAGCATGCCGCGCCGGCCGCAGGATACCTCAAGGACAAGAGAAGCTGTGTTCCCCTGTTCCAGTCCCTCGTCTCCGGCGGGAGCAAGGCATGAAATCTTCGCCGCATGCTTTCCCACTCCTCTGTCGATGATCGCATCCCCTGTCTCCATGGTCACGATTCCCACTCCGTTTCCGGCGGCCATGCGGGCCGTCTCGGTGATCCTGTCGTCATGGTACTGTGCCGGCGGCAGTACCAGTTCATCGATGCGTACACCCAGCGCCTGGCCTTCCAGCAGCTCCTGTATGCCGTTTACATGGTCTTCGTCCCCATGGGTGACAAAGACATAATCCAGCCTGTCCACAGCGCAGCTTAAAAGAAAAGGTTCGATCCGGTAAGTTCCCACTGAGGATACGTCACTGCTGCCGCCGTCGATCAGACAGTGAAGCGACGGCGTCCTGATATAGATACAGTCCCCCTGGCCTACATCGAGCACAGTGACCTGCACGCCCTCCTGCCCTCGGTACTGCTGGCGGCACGCAGCCGCCATGCCTGCTGCAAACACAAGGAGCACACATCCCGGCATGCGTACAGATGTAATGAGACGTTTCAGCAGACCATAACTCTGATCTGCCCGGACGCTTTCCCCACACTCTGACTCCTCTTTTCTCCGGGAAAGAAAGCGGAACAGGAACCATGCAGCTCCAATCCCTGCATAATACAGAAGCAGCCAGGCTGCTCCCGGCTTTCCCGTCACAAAACGGCTGCCCGGTATCATGCTGCCCGCTGTACATACCAGATCATATCCACAGAGCACGGCCCGGCATACCTGAAGCACAAGACCGCCAAGCGTATCTGAAACAATGCAGAGTATCGAACCTGCTATGCCTGCTCCCATGGCTGCGGGCATGACTGGTATTACAATGAGATTGAGCAGCACAGAATATGGCGGCACTTCATAATAAAAGTACAGAAGAGGCCCGAGCAGAAATACATTAACTGCCAGGCTGCTGCTCAGTGCGCCAAAGATGCGGCCTGTATGTTTCCTGCTTCCCGCACATCCGGACATTTCCTCAAACACTGGTGTGAGCAGGAACAGACCAAGGATCGCTCCATAAGAAAGAAGGAAACCCGCATCCGTCAGGCAGAGAGGCTGCCAGGCACAGAGGATGGCGGCGGACAGAGACAGACTTGTGGGGAGATCATAATCCCGCCCTGTGACCTCGGCGCCGATCCTCACAAGGAACATGATAAGCGCCCTGAGACTTGAGATTCCGGAACCTGTCATCAGGCAGTAGCTTAGAAGGATCACACTCCCCGTCAGGCCGGCAGAGAGAAAACCGCATCCTGATCTTCTGAAAAGACTGTAGACCCCCATACCGATAAAAGACATATGCAGACCTGAAATAGCCAGAAGATGGCTGATGCCGTTCTTCTGATACATCTTCTTCGTCTCATCGTCCAGCCCGCTCTTCTCACCCAAAAGGATCGCGTTCATCGTGCCGCCGTAATATTCGCCGAGATGGCGGACAATAAGGTCTGCCCAGCTCTTTCTCACTTCAGAAAGATACTGTCTGATTTCATCCGTGTCATCTGACAGTATCCTCACCTCATCTGCCCACACGAGGGCATGAATTCCCTGTCTCTGATAATAGGCTCTCTGGTCAAAGCTGCCCGGATTGCGCGCAGGCTCAAACCTCTGGGCTTCACCGGATATCTCCAGACGATTTCCCAGCCGGATCTGCCTGGCTGCACGGCTCAGAGAAAGGACACTTTTCTCTTTACTGTTTTCTGTTTTCGTGTTGGAAACATAAACGAGAATCCCAGACTCTTCGACTGTCTGGCCGTTTACAGATATGACATTCTCTTTCAGAAAGAAAGCCGTCACTTTGTCTTTCTCCTCAATCTTGTATACTGTCCCGGCAAGCCGGACCTGAGGCTCTGTGAGAACTGCCTTTTCCAGCGCAGAGGGCCTTGTATCCTCTGTGCCGAAAAAGAGCACCCTCATCCACTGTAACATGAGAAATAAGACGCATATCGCACAAAGCGGACGTTTCTTCATTCATCTTCCTGATCGGCTGCGACGAGTTCCATGTTCTCGTCAAGAGGCTGTGACAGATCTACAGTCTCCATATATTCCGCATTTGACTCTCCGTTGATCGTGATCTGCACCTTCACTGCCTCTGTTCCCTCTACCAGAGAATTCACGATTGAGTATACGGTGAGCTCCGGGAGTATGTCATAAGCTCCCGTAAGAAATGTGCTGTCAAAATTGACATAGCATATCCCGTCTTTTGTGGTCACACTCAGAAGCGTTGCATCAGGATTTATCGTGGGATATGCTCCGTCTCCGGACGGACCCTGCAGCAGCTTTTCCACAATGAGCTTGTCTTTTGAGACATTGCTGCTGTATCTGACATCTACAGTCCGGGCTACCAGCCTGTCCCCGCCCTCATTTGCAAAATAGAGCGTCAGTGTATCCGTCTGATAGGAACTCGGCGATGAAATCCTATTTCCGACGAAATCATCTTCGTTCATCAGCCCCACATTCATGCCGTCACTGTTCTTCAAAGGCTCCCCGTCTATCGTAAAAGCGACTCCGTTGATGCCTTCAATCTGCACAAGCGACTGAACGACGGCCGCTCTTAAGAGTTTCTCCATGAGCTGTCCTACATCAAGATACTCCCTGCTGAAATCCACTTCAAGGATGCTGCCTGAGAGGTTACATTCCTGTATCTCCACTTCTTCAGGCAGCGGGCTGATATATCCTATATCATCTGCGGGATTTCTCATATCTTCAAGCATCTGGCGCGCTTTTTCCAGAGTTTCCCCCTCCGGAAGTTCATATGCTGTTTTCACGATCCCTGTTTTATCTTCGTTGAGGCAGTAGATAAAAGACTCTCCTTCATCCGGCTCGCTGTTTCTGCCACAGGCGGCCGACATCAGGACAATGACTGCAAGTACTGCCGCCAGGATCCTCCTTATCTTCATCTTTCTTCTCCTCTCATCAATCATGCAGACGTCACGCCGCAACATAAGTCAACGGGATACGTACGGTAAATGTGGTTCCTTCTCCCTCCGTGCTGTACACCTTGATCGCTCCTCTGTGGACGATGACTGCGCTCCTTGCAATGGCAAGACCCAGGCCAGTGCCTCCTATCTCTCTGGAATGTGACTTATCCACACGATAGAAACGCTCAAATATATGCGCCTGTTCCGCCTCCGGAATACCAATCCCCGAATCTTCTACCTTGATGTAAAAGTACTTGTAGTCCGCATTAAGCGACACATGCACCCACCCGTTATCATGGTTATACTTGATCGCATTTTCCACAAGGTTGGAGATAGCAAGGGTAAACTTCATCTCGTCAATCTCCGCTGTAACCGGACGGAAACTTTCCATAACCATCTCCACATTTTTCTTCTCGGCAATCGGTCTTAACCGCTTGAGTATCTGTTCCAGCAGATCATTAATATTGACCGTCTCTATATTAAGATTCTGTCCTGTCTTATCCATTTTGACGAGAGAAAGGAGATCCGTGATAATCTGGTTCTCCCTGTCGATCTCTTTCGCGATATCCTGCATGAATTCCCGATACATCTCCACAGGCACATCTTTCATCTCAAGCAGGGAATCAGAGAGTACTTTCATGGACGTCATCGGAGTTTTCAGCTCATGTGAGACATTGGAAACGAACTCATCTCTCGATTCATCCAGGACTTTCAGTCTGCCGAGCATCTTGTTGAACGCTTCGCTGAGCTGCCTTGTCTCCGTAAAAGTATCCACATGGAGCACGTCGTCGCTGTAGCCCTCGGAGACGTTCTCTATCGCGCCTGTGATCTTGTGAAGCGGGCGCACCATTCTGTCTGCCCAGAAGACACTGAGCACCACAAGAAGGATCGCGATGATTCCTGCGACAACTCCGATATGGGTGTACAGTATCTGCCTGGTCACTTCGATAGTGTCTGTCGATACACTGGCGAGCATAACGCCGATGACTTTACTTCCGTCTGTTTCCATAATAGGCGCCGTTACTTCGATATAATGATTTTTCTGGTCATAATAGTCTGTATTTTCACCGCGCATGCAGCGGACTACATTCTCCGATACATCTGTTTTTCCCTCATCCAGGCTGTATGTATCTTTTACTACTTTCAGCTCCTGATTTATAATCATCACGCGCCCGTTATAGATATTCGTAAGCTGATTCAGACTGGAATTGATGACTTCTGACGATGGGTCCGTAAGATATCCGTAAGAATTGAGCTGGTTGCAGATGATCGTACACTGATTCTGGATCTCAGCAGTACGAAGCTCCACTGCCCGGAGTTCATAGAACTTCACAGACGCAAAAAGCACAATAAGACAGGGCAGCAGCCCTGCCATCATAAACAGCAGTATAAAACGGAACCTCATATTTTTAAAAATTCTGTCTCTTAATACAAGCCGATGCCTAGCCCTGGAAATAATAACCCACTCCCCACTTTGTATGTACATATTTCGGCTCGCTTGGATTGAGCTCTATCTTTTCTCTCAGCCGCCGGATATGCACATCCACTGTCCTCGCGTCTCCGGGATAATCGTATCCCCACACGAGATTCAGAAGATTTTCCCTGCTGTACACTTTGTTCGGGTTCGTTGCAAGGAGTTCGAGCACATCGAACTCCTTGGCTGTCAGATTGATCTCCCGCTCCCCGATGAACACTCTCCTGCTCTCACAGTCTATCTTCAGGTTTCCCTTGACGAGAACCGGACTGCCCGCAGGTTCTTTTCTCTTGGATGTCCGGCGCATGATCGCTTTGATCCTGGCCTTGACTTCAAGGATATTAAAAGGCTTGGTGATATAATCGTCCGCGCCGTATTCAAGCCCCAGTATCTTATCCATATCCTCGCTCTTTGCCGTCAGCATAACTATAGGCATATCTGAAAATTCCCGTATCTGCTGACACACCTGAAATCCGTCCATCCTCGGAAGCATGACATCCAGAAGAACGAGATCGTACTCTGTCTTTCGCGCACACTCCAGCGCCTCTTCGCCGTCATAGGCACAGTCAACTTCCATGCCCTCCTGTTCCAGACTGAACCGGATTCCTTTTACGATCAGTTTTTCATCATCTACGACCAATATTTTCTTACTCATACTCCTCTTTTCCGACTCCCTGTGTTTAAATCGTTATGTCTTCTTTTATCTTGCCAAACACACCTTCCTTGATTCCCTCGATCTCCATCAGTTCTTCAACGCTCCTGAAACTGCCGTGCTCGTCACGGTACTTCAGGATGCTTTCCGCTTTTGCCTCACCGATGCCTGCAAGTGTCATAAGTTCCTCTTTGGAAGCTGTATTGATATTGACTTTTTCCTGTTCCGTACCTGTGGCTGTACTTTCTTCTCCAACCCCTTTTTCCTGCGTCCTGGCCTCTTCCTCTGTGGGCACATAGATCTGTTCTCCGTCTGCGACAGTTCTGGCCAGATTGACTGATTCCGCCGAAGCATCCTGCGCCATGCCGCCTGCTGCCTGAACAGCCTCAAACACCCGCGCTTCTCTGCTGAGCTCGTATACTCCCGGAGTATTCACAGCCCCGCATACATATACATAGACGGGATCCGTCTGTATACTTTCTCTCGTCTCCGCGCCCTCGCCGGGTACGTCCGCTTCTGCTTCTTCTGCGGCAGCTTCGCTCTTAGCGGTGTCTCCGTCTGCCGTACTGCTGTCATTTTCGGACTCCTCTAAGAGGGTGAGTTCTTCAAGTCCTTTTTCCTCTGTCTTCCCGCCGCAGCCCACAAGAAAGAAAAACGCTGTCAGAATGAGCGTTCCTTTCATCAGTCTTATTATAATAGTTTTTATCTGTCTGTCTCGCATTTCCATCTCCCTGGTCTTTTGTACCGGGAGCGATACCCCTGTTATGCCGGACAGTAGTATTGTAACGAATTTTTACGAAAATTACAATAGATAATTAATCGTTTTTAAAGATACTGTTACAGGATTATTACAGTCCGTTCCGGTATTCTGACGCCCCAGACTTTCATTCCCATTGGAATATGGCTATTCCCACAACTGCCAGAGCCAGTCCACCCAGTTTTCTCCAGGAAAGAGGCTCTCTGTCCATGCCGAACAGACCAAAGAGCTGAATAACATATGACACTGCCAGCTGGGCTATGACAATGAGGAGAGCTGACTTCGCAGGCCCCAGCGCCTCGATGCTCTTTATGACCGTCCAGGTAATCCCCGCTCCGATCACTCCGCCAAGCAGCATGTATCTAGGTTCTACTTTTCCGATAGCTGTCACGCTGTCACGCCCGGTAAAAAACCACGCTGCAATACAAACTGCAAAGGCAGTGATCTGTACCCAGCCGTTGCTTACCCACACACCGGTCGTTTTCGTAACCTGTGTGTTGAATACCCCCTGTATGCTCATCAGTGCTCCTGAGAGCAGCGCGATAAAAAAACCAACCATAAGACGATACCTCCATGCAGTTTATGCCTGTTTCCCAGATAGTATGTCCCATAGCTGGTTTCTTATGCGCTGCCTGCTTACTCAGTCAGCACACGTTTCAGTTTTCCGATCATCTCGTCGATATGCTTCTCCTCCACGATCAGAGGAGGAACAAAGCGGATCACGTTTCCTTCTGCCTGTATCACAAGAAGCCCTTCCTGGACACATCTTCTGTTTACTTCCGCCACAGGCTTTGTGATCTTGAGCCCCTGCATCAGTCCTTTTCCTCTGCGCTCTGCCACGCAGCCGAGTCTGTCAACGAGCTCGTCGAGTTTTCTCGTCAGATACGGGGACACCTGATTGACATGTCCGACAATATCCTCTCTCTCGAAAATCTCGATCACTTTCTTCACTGCCGTACATGCGAGGGGATTGCCGCCGTATGTGGCCCCGTGATCGCCGGGCTTGAGAGAATTCCCGGCCACCTCTTCTGTCATTGCAAATGCTCCGACCGGAATTCCGTTTCCGATCGCTTTTGCCATCGTAAGGATATCCGGCTTCACCCCGAACCCCTGCCATGCGAACATCGTGCCTGTCCTTCCCATACCGCACTGCACTTCGTCACAGATCATGAGGATGCCATTCTCATCGCAGATCTTACGGATGCCTTCCATAAATTCCTGTGTCGCCAGGTTGATGCCGCCCTCGCCCTGGAGAGGTTCCAGTATGATCGCGCATGTCTTGTCATTCACCAGATTTTTCACACTGTCAAGATCATTAAACTTTGCGAATCTAACACCCGGGACAAGCGGCTCAAACGGCTCTCTGTAGGAATCATGCCCGGTTACTGACACTGCGCCGAATGTTCTTCCGTGGAAAGAATGTTCCATGGCAATGAACTCATATCTTCCCGTACCTTTTGTGTATGCATAACGTCTGGCAGATTTCAGCGCTCCTTCTACAGCCTCGCCTCCGCTGTTCGTAAAGAACACGCGGTCCATGCCGCAGATGCGGTTCAGCTCTCTTGCCGCTTTGCCGCAGTTTTCGTGATAGTAGAGATTCGAGGTGTGATACAGTTTATCGATCTGATCTTTGAGGGCCTCGTTTAACTCCTTGTTGTCATAGCCAAGTCCTGTCACTGCGAATCCTGCGGCAAAGTCAAGATATTCCCTGCCGTCTGTATCATACAAATACATCCCCTCGCCGTGATCCAGCACGACCGGAAAACGGTTGTAGACATGGATCAGATTCTCTTCTGCTGCCTGTATCTTATTATTCACCATGATAATACCTGCTTTCTTCACTGTTTAATATCGCTGTACCGATTCCTTTGTTTGTAAATATCTCCAGAAGCAGGCAGTGCGGGATACGTCCGTCCAGGATATGTACTCTTGAAACGCCTGCCTTGATGGCGTCGATACAGTTCTGGAGTTTGGGCAGCATCCCGCCGCCGATGTATCCGCTGTCCATCAGCTTCTGAGCCTCGTCCACCCGCAGCTCGGAAATAAGAGTCGATGAATCTGACGGATCTTTATATACTCCCTCAATATCTGTCAGAAATGCGAGCTTCTCCGCCTTAACTGCCCGGGCGATGGCGCATGCCGCATCGTCCGCATTGATATTGTATGTATTGAAATCATCGTCAAGTCCGACCGGGCATACAATCGGGAGGAAATCTTTCTCCAGCAGGTCGTAGAGAATCTGGCCGTTTACTTCTTTGATGTCGCCCACATATCCGATGTCCTGGCCGTCGGAATATTTCTTCTCTACTTTCAGGAGAGCGCCGTCCTTGCCGCTGATGCCGATGGCGCGCACGCCGAGACTCTCCACAAGCTGTACAAGACTCTTGTTCACGCGGCCCAGGACCATCTCTGCCACTTCCATTGTGTCCTCGTCGGTGACCCGCAGACCATTGATGAATTTCGGCTCCATGCCGACTTTACCGACCCATTTGCTGATCTCTTTGCCGCCTCCGTGAACGATGATCGGTTTAAACCCGACAAGTTTTAAAAGCGTGACATCCTCGATCACACGTTTCTTTAATTCTTCGTCCACCATGGCGCTGCCGCCGTACTTGACCACGATGATCTTCCGGTTGAACCGCTGGATGTATGGCAGGGCCTCGATAAGCACCTGCGCTTTGTCAAGATATTGCTGCATGTTACTGTTCATGATACCCTCCTTCGGGGACGTAGTAAAACCCGATTTGACTACGTCCCCAACTGGAGTTTAAGGTGTCCCAAATCGATTTTAGCCCTGTCCCTTTATGCATTTTTTCTTTCATCCCAGTTTTTCAGAGTGCAGATTTCAACTCCGGTAGTCTGCATTGATATTGATATATTCGTGCGTCAGGTCGCATCCCCACGCTGCTGCCTCGGCGTCGCCCTCTTTGATGTCCGCAATCGCCGTCACTTTTGGCTGTGAAAGGATTTCTGTCGCTTTCTCTTCACTGTAATCCAGTGCAACGCCGTTTTCAATGATCTTGAGTTTTCCTGCCTCGCTTTCAAAATAGAGATCCACTTTCTCCGGTTCAAACGAAGCTCCTGAGTACCCCATCGCGCACAGAATCCTGCCCCAGTTGGCGTCGTGTCCTGCAATAGCCGCCTTTGTCAGACTGGAACAGACGATAGATTTTGCAAGCGTTTTTGCCTGCTCTTTCGTATCTGCGCCAATGATCTTTGCCTCAAACAAGGCCGTCGCGCCCTCGCCATCCCCGGCCATCTCTTTTGCCAGGGTCTCATTCACATAATGCAGGGCATGCTTAAATGCTTCATATTCCCGGGTTCCATATCTGATCTTCTTATTCCCAGCCGCGCCATTTGCCAGGAGAAGAACCGTGTCGTTCGTGGATGTGTCTCCGTCCACAGAGATCATATTATACGTATCTTCAACATCCGCACTCAGGGCAGCCTGCAGTGCTTTTCTGGAAATCTTTGCATCTGTTGTAATAAATGCGAGCATCGTGCACATATTCGGATGAATCATGCCCGAGCCTTTTGCCATACCGCCGATGGTCACTGTCACATCCCCAATCTCTACTGTGACTGCGGCTTCTTTCTTCTTTGTATCTGTGGTCATGATCGCTTTCGCCGCGCAGGTGCCGCTCTCAAGATTCCGTTTCTTCTCCTCTGCGAGCCTGCGGATTCCTGCTTTCACCCGATCCATGGGAAGCTGTGTTCCGATCACGCCCGTAGAGCCCACCAGAACGCTTTCTGCTGACACTCCCAGCGCCTCGGCCGCTTGTTTTGCCGTCTCCATACAGTATCTCATCCCCTCTTCCCCGGTACATGCGTTGGCTATGCCGGAATTCACAACAACTGCCTGGGATTTCAGCCCGTTTTCTACGATCGCTCTGTCCCATTTTACCGGAGCTGCTTTCACTACATTTGTTGTAAATGTTCCCGCTACTTTACACGGTTTTTTACTGTAAATGAGTGCCATGTCCGTGCGGTCCTGATATTTAATCCCGGCTGCCGCCGCTGCCGCCTCAAATCCTTTTGCCGCTGTCACTCCGCCTTCGATCTTCTGCATTGATTCTCCCTCTCTTTCTCACTGCCCGTTAAATGCTGTAATATTTTCTTCATTTAATGTAAAGTCGTAGTAATTCAGATCCAGGCGCTCCGTCCAGCCGATCGTATTCCAGAACGCATTTCCAATATCATTTTTGGTAAATGCAATGAGCGAGACCTTATTGATACGCTCTGCCTGAAGCGCTTTCATTGCGTGGACAACCATATCCCGCCCGATTCCGTGTCTCCGGTAGGCCTCGTCTACACAAACATGATAGAGACACCCCCGTCTCCCGTCATGGCCGCAGAGGATGCTGCCGACAATCTTTCCATCTTCCACTGCGACTACACTCGTCGTTGGATTTCTTATCAGAAAACGTTCAATTCCCTCTCTGGAATCATCAATGCTTCGTATCCCAAAACCTTTAATCTGTTTCCAGAGAGTATATACTTCCTCGTAGTCATCTATCGTCATAACTCTTATCATTGTCCTGTATACTCCAATCATTTTTCAAAAAGGGACACCCCTGCCGACACTTTGGGACACCCTGAACTTTGATTGGGGACGTAGTAAAATCTGATTTTACTACGTCCCCGAAAGCGTTAAGGAAACATTGGTACCAGTTCAAGCCCTTCACTTTCTTCCAGCCCGAACATCAGATTCATATTCTGGACCGCCTGTCCTGCCGCGCCTTTCACCAGGTTATCGATCGCACCCATCATGATAATGCGGCCTGTCCGCGAATCGATCTTGAATCCGATATCCACGTAATTGCTGCCCTCCACCCATTTTGTCTCCGGGCACACATCTTTGTCGAGCACACGCACGAATTTTTCATTCTCATAGTATTTGTCGTAAACCGCCTTTACATCTTCCCATCCGACATCTTTTGTCAGTTTCGCATATTCTGTTGCCAGGATGCCTCTGTTCATTGGGACAAGATGCGGAGTAAAGTTGAGCGTCACTTTCCCGCCTGCCGCATACCCAAGCTGTTCCTCAATCTCCGGTGTATGCCGATGCGTCGCCACTCCGTACGCCTTGATGTTCTCATTCACTTCGCAGAAAAGATTTTGCACTTTCGCCCCTCTTCCCGCCCCGGACGTACCGGATTTTGCATCGATGATGAGAGTGTTCATGTCAATCAGCCCCTCTTTTGCGAGCGGATATGCTGTCAGGATGGAGCATGTCGTATAACATCCCGGATTCGCTACCAGCCTTGCTCCCCTGACTTTCTCACGGTTGATTTCGCACAGTCCGTACACCGCCTCGTTGATAAACTGCGGAGCTTTGTGCCCGATCTTGTACCATTCTTCATACACCTTCACATCTTTCAGACGAAAGTCTGCACTCAGATCAATGATCTTCGTCTTTGAGAGAATCTCCTCGCCAATGAGTGATGCACAGAAGCCCTGGGGCGTTGCTGTAAAGATGACATCCACCTGGGAGGCAAGTTCTTCCATATTGTCGTCCATGCAGACTGCATCCACGATCTGGAACATGTTCCTGTACACATCCGCATATTTCTGATCGATATAGCTCCGTGAGCCATACCATTTGATCTCTGCATCTTTATGCCCTGATAATATTCTTACAAGTTCCCCGCCTGCATAGCCGGTAGCTCCGATAATTCCCACTCTGATCATTTCATCAATTCCTTTCACGTATCTTTCCTGTCATTCTATACCCGTCTGCCATATGAATCCCTGTGTATTACAGTTCCCTATAATAAACCTCATCTGATGGGAAGTAAAGTATTTCATGAAAATATTTGCTACTATACTTGCATAATAATACATCTTTTTTGCATATTATGCAAGTATTATTTCTATATATCTGATTCTGACCACGGGTTTTTACAGATCAAAAGAAAAGATATTATGACAGCAGTCAGGCGGAGCGCCAGAATTTTAAATATCTTCTGATACTCCGCCTGTAAATACAATCATATTTCATTATGTGAAAAACCGAACCTGCATGCTATGATATCGGACATGGATTTATCATTTCCTGATCTGTCCGTTCCCAAAGATAACATACTTTGTCGTTGTCAGCGCCTTAAGCCCCATCGGACCTCTCGCATGGAGTTTTTGAGTACTGATCCCGATCTCCGCGCCAAAGCCAAATTCAAATCCATCCGTGAATCTTGTGGACGCATTCACATACACTGCCGCTGCATCGATCTCATCCTGAAACTTAAGCGCATTGTCATAGTCCTTTGTGATAATGGACTCTGAATGTCCGGTATTATATTTGTTAATGTGCGCAATTGCCTCATCGATGGAATCCACAATCTTCACAGATATGACGGCATCCAGGTACTCGGTTCCCCAGTCTTCATCCGACGCCGGATATATCTCTCCGCAGACTGCTCTGGCCCTCTCGTCTCCCCGGATCTCCACATCATGATTCTTTAGCCTCTGCACAATCTGAGGAAGAGCTGCATCAGCAATCCCACTGTGGACTACCAGTGATTCACAGGCATTGCACACGCCCATACGCTGCGTCTTTGCGTTTTCCACAATATCAGCCGCCATCCTGACGTCTGCGCTCTCGTCCACATACACATGACAATTTCCGGTTCCTGTCTCGATCACCGGTACGGTACTGTTCTCTACCACATTCGCAATGAGTCCTGCTCCCCCTCTTGGAATCAGAACATCAATACCGCCATGCATTTTCATCATATCCGCAACAGTCTCCCGGCTCGTATCTTCCACAAGGATAATCAGATCCTGGCAGAGTCTCTCTTTGCGGAGTCCTGCCTTAATCGTGCGGACAATCGCCTGATTGGAATGGATTGCATCGCTTCCGCCGCGCAGTATGACCGAATTTCCTGTTTTAAAACACAGCCCGAACGCGTCTGCCGTCACATTCGGACGGGATTCATAGATGATCCCCACCACGCCGAGCGGAACTCTCTTCTGTCCGATCCGAAGACCATTAGGCCTTGTCTTCATAGATAAAATCTCGCCGACCGGATCTTCCAGGGCAGCGATCTGCCGCAGTCCTTCCGCCATATCAGCGATACGTTTCTTTGAGAGAGCCAGTCTGTCAATAAGCGACTGCTTGATCCCTTTCTCTTTGGCAGCCTCGATATCCTTTACGTTCTCTTCAAGTATCATATCCTGCTGTGAGATCAATTCCTCCGCTACGGACAGAAGCCCTCTGTTTTTCTCAGAAGTCCCAAGCCTTGCAGCCTCTGTCGCAGCGTTTTTCGCACGTCTTGTGAGCATTTCCATGTATGTTTCCATTGTGCTCTCCTTTCATATCGTTCACACTGTGGACTTTTTCTGCACATGTCCTGCATCTGCTGCTCCCTATTGTACCATCAAATAAATCTTTGCGCCACAATTTCCACTGAGTGGAATCTTAAATTTTTCATAAGATTTCCGCACAAATTTAAAACGCATAAATATGAAAACAGACACTGTCCGGTCATTATGCGCTTTTTGCTTTTCGGACAGCATCTGCCTTTTTCTTTTGTCTGTTTATGCATTTACACTTTTATCCGTTCTGCTACTTCGTGCCCCAGGGCCAGCCTCACATCCTGCGCTCCGATAATCACGCTGTCACGGCACTGCTGGATCACCCGGATCGTACTTCCCTCTTCCACATGGCGGCTATGCAGGAATTCAAGTACGTCCGGCAGTCCGAACATCCATTTGACCGTGTAAGACTCTCCGGGTCTTGCATTTGATAACGCCTGCATGTTATCCCTCCTTTTCTTAATTTTAGGGAACCGATGCAGGGTTAGTCAATCGCAATCTTTGTTGCATACAGGTTACATTTGTAAGGTTCAACGCACCCGGATCGGGAAAGTTCCCTCAATGCCGTTATCGTGCCCGGTGTAATCCCGATACATACCCTTGTAAATGATAAATTTTATCCAGTACATTTCACAGTCTTTATCTGCGGTCAGCCTCTTGCATTTCTGTAAATCTGATACATATCCTCTTTGTCCAGTTTCTTGATGCATCCAATCGTCCTTTTTCCGAAATGGCTGCACTTTTCCGCCAGTTCTCTCATCTGTTCCTCGCTGACTTCAATGTCCATATCACGCAGACATACCGGCATATCCAGTTTCCGGTAAAAGCTCTCCATCGCCTCAATGCCTCTTCGTGCTGTCTCCATATCCGTACTTCCCGGCGTCACGCCCATGACATTTACTGCAAATTTTGCAAAACGCGCAGGCGCCGCATCCACAACATAGCGGGCCCAGCTTCCCCAGACTGCAGCAAGACCTGCCCCGTGCGCCACATCGAACATACCGCCCAGCTCATGCTCAAGCTGATGGCTTGCCCAGTCGCCGCCATCTGTTCCACATCCGGTCAGCCCGTTGTGGGAAAGGCTTCCAGCCCACATAATTTCTGCTCTGGCGTCATAATCATCCGGTCGTGTCATCAAAATCTCTGCATTTTTCATCACAGTCCGCAGCAGATGCTCACTGATGCCGTCGGTCATCTCCATATTAGTGCAGTGATTGAAATAACGCTCCATCGTATGCATCATAATGTCGACACACCCGCTCGCAGTCTGATATTTCGGAAGCGTCACGGTAAGCTCCGGATTCATGACTGCAAACCTTGGTCGCGAATAGTTGCTGCTATATCCCCGCTTGAGCCAGCCGTTCTCATTCGTGATAACTGAAGAATCACTCATCTCCGATCCTGCGGCCGCGATCGTAAGCACCACGCCGATCGGAAGACAGCCTTCCGCCGCTCTTTTCTTCTCGTAGAAATCCCACACATCCCCGTGATCTGCCACACCGTACCCGATCGCCTTGGCAGAGTCTATGACACTTCCGCCGCCAACAGCAAGAATAAAGTCAACATTTTCTCTCTGGCAGAGACGGATCCCTTCATACACAAGAGACAGTCTGGGATTAGGCACTACACCGCCCAGAGAAACATACGGAATCCCTGCCTCGTCGAGGGACTTATAGATCCGGTCAAGCAGTCCGCTCTTCACCACGCTTCCGCTCCCATAGTGAACGAGCACTTTCCTGCAGCCCTGTTCTGCCGCAAGCTGCCCGGTCTCGTTCTCTGTTCCTTTTCCAAATACTACTTTCGTCGGTGTGTAATACTGAAAATTCTCCATATATCCTCCTTATACGATCGCAATCTGACACATCTTCATCGCCTCCGCCGCCTGGTCATGGCTCTTTGGGGTCACACCCGCACAGCAGGAAATATCCACCTCAATGGGCACCTCCGGAAGATATGCTTTTAAAAGCAGCGCATTTGAGATCACGCAGATATCCGTGCACAGTCCGACCAGAGTCATCTTATCCACCGGCTCTTCTTCATTTAGACGTCTCACATACTCTCCCAGCTCCACGCTTCCAAACGTCGGCTTGTCGATGATCCGGCAGTCCGCTTTCTCCCGAAGCGCTTCCTCTACTTCTTTCTGAAGCTGCCAGCCTGGCGTGTCTCTGACACAGTGTACGACCGGAAGATTTCTGCCCTCCGCAGTCTCAAGATAATCCTCTCCGTGCGTATCCCTTGTTGCAATGACCCTTCCGTCAAACCTGCGTATCTTCTCCACAACTCCGGGAACAATCGAAACAGCCTCTTTCGTCCCAAGGGAGCCGTCGATAAAATCTTTCTGCATGTCCACAACTACAAGTACGTTCATCTTTCTTCTCCTCTTCTCAATTCAGCCGTGCTTTGTCCTGCATAAGTATATGCCGTTATCTGTATTTCAGATCATAATAAAAGATATATTGCTGCATGACACCCGCACAGTCTTTATATTTTTCAAACGGAAATCCATCCGGATAATGAAGCTCCAGAGCTTTCTTTATATGTGTGTCCACTGGAAAAGCATCCATCTGATGCAAAGCAAACAGGCAGATACAGTCTGCGACCTTGCCGCCGATACCGGGAAGCCGCATCAGCTCTGCCCTGGCGTCTGCATAGTCCGCTGTTTTTAAGACCTCCAGATCGATCTCTTTTTCGGAGATCATCTTCGCCGTGCCGCAGATATATTTGCTTCTGTATCCCAGCTTCAGCTCTCTTAGCTCCTCTTCCGACGCCCTGGAAAGCGCCCCGGCATCCGGGAATGTATAGTATACTCCACCGTCAGGCGTCATCCGCCGCTCCCCGTATCTCTCGCTGAGCGCACGGATCAGCCCTTTGATGCGGGGAATATTATTCTGCTGGGAAAGGATGAATGTAACAATCATCTCCCACGTGTCCTGCCTGAGAATCCGGATTCCCCTGCCAAACTCGGCGGCAGCTTTCAAATAAGAATCTGCTTCATCAATCCGGTCAATATAGTCTTCATAAGACGCCGTAAGATCGAAATATTCTTTCCAGAACTTCTCGTATTCTTCCTGCGTACAGTAAAGTTCCGTTTCTCCATACACATCAGGTTTTCCCCTTTCACCCGCCGGTCCGGCCGGCCGGAGCCTGATCTTCAGATATCTGCCTCCTGCCAGAAGTTCGTATGTATCTTCCGATACGGCGTCCAGGCGGAAACACTGCCCGGACTGGCAGATCTGGGGGATAGAGAAACAACTGTTATCTATCGTAACCATGCTCGTCATACTTCCTGTTTTTCGTTATACCGGTCCTATTATAGCATGATTTTTCGATGGGAAAAAGCCCTTTCCCGTGCGATACTGTGATTAAAGGAGATTTATGGCAAGAAGATTGTAAGCGGCCGCCAGGGTTTCGGGCAAGCCCGGGCTTTGGCTTGCCGCCCACATAAAAAAAGCGCTCCAATGCCAGAACAGATGAACCGTTCCGGCATAGGAATCGCTTTCTTTTCCTGTCTATTCTCCGCTGCCCTGCAGCGTCTCCTCGATAATGCTCCTCATGATGTCTTCTGTCATCTGCCCGGGAACATACCCATAGATTTCTCCCTCTCCGGTTATCATAAATGTCGTCGGGAACGCCGAAATCCCATACTGTGCGAACATCTCCCCACTCTCATCCATGAGCACCGGATAGGTATATCCGTTCTCTTCCATAAATGCAGCGATTTCCTCCGCTGACCCTTCCTGGCCAATACCGGGGCCCGCAACGCCCAGTATAACTACTTCCGCATCCTCTCCCATAGCGGAATATTCTTCATACAGCTTCTGGATATCAGGCATCTCATTGCGGCACGGCCCGCACCAGGTTGCCCAGAAGTTCAGGAAAATTACTTTACCCTTGTAATCCGCCAGAGAATGCGTATTTCCAAACTGGTCGGTCAGCTCAAGATCGGACAAAGGCGCAGGAGTGAGGGCGGTCTCACTTTCACCTGAAGCTCCATTTTCCTCTGAGCTGTCCGCACTGCCGGCAGAGGTTCCTTCCTGTTCCGCGTCTTCCTCCTTTGCACCGCTTTCCGCCGTATCTTCAGACTCATACTGGACTGAGGAGAGATATCCCGTGATATCGTTCATCCTGCCTGTAAACATGAGAATTCCCATGAGAATCATCAGAATACCACCGATCTTTACCGTATACGTAACCAGTTTCATATGCTTTTTGAAAAATTCCAGAAGGCTCGCCGTAAATAGCCCGGCTGCAAGGAACGGCAGGATAAAGCCAATTGTATACACTCCAATAAGCAGGAATCCCACCATGCTCGTCTTCGCGCTTCCCGCCATCAAAAGCACACTCGTGAGCGCCGGTCCCACGCAGGGCGTCCATGCAAAGCTGAACAGAAATCCCATCAGAAACGCTGTCACAGGCGACATGGTCAGCTTTTCCATATGTATCGGGAGCCTGTGCTCCCCGCCGAGCAGTCTGGACTTTCCAAATACTCCGAGCTGGTACAGACCAAACAGTATGATGAGAATTCCGCCAATGCGGGCAAAGAGCATCCGCTGTTCACTGAAGAAACTTCCCACAGCCGAAGCGCCCGCTCCGAGTATAAAGAAAGCCGCACTGATTCCGAGCGTAAACATAAGCACCCGCAGAAACAGCTTCAGCTTCCCGCTCTCCGCAGACAGACCGCCCGAGAGATAGCCGAGATACAACGGCACAAGCGGAAGCACGCAGGGTGAAAAGAAACTGATAAGTCCCTGTATAAACACTGTAAGTACTGATATTCCTGTTTCTATTGAAAATCCCATAGTCTATAGTTCTCCTGTTTTTATTTTATATGACTGGCAGCCCGGACTTTGGCCCGCCGCTATCAAAAAAACTGCCAGAACTGGTTATTTCCGGCAGTTTTTCTACACTGGCGTCCTGTCAGACTAAGGATACCATATTTTATGATATAAGAACAGTGACATTGTCACCGTCACATCAGTTCACTCTGATGTGTGGCATACAGATACTCGTCGATCGTATTCGTGATCCTGTCCTCTATGAGAGCCACCGGATCATTCTCGAGCAGCCCTTCACGCACTTTCGTGTACTGAATCGGCATAAACTGGCTCAGAAGGTTGAGCGGGATGCCATTCGCGCGGAGATTGGCAATGAGCCGCTCTGAAGCCGCCTCGACTTCCGGTACTGGCATGTAGTATCTGCAGCGGTCTGAGAAAGAGTATTTTCTCTTAAGGCGTATCTCCTGCTCTGTACCCTGATAATGCTTTCTCCAGTGTTTATCATCCTTTAACATTGCATTGTCAAGAGTATCGGCGAATCTGCTTGGTTCTGTATCAGTTCCACACAGCATCTCTTTCTCGATATGCTCCAGGGCGAACATCGCTTCACGCATTGCGAAAGTGAGCCCGGGTCCGACTTTGAGGATTCCGACACCATCCTCAATGAGTTCGCGCAGTTTGATCTTCGTCTGATAATCTGTCGAATGGCCCTCAAACACCAGGGATGGGAAATCTTTAATAGACGCCATAAGATCCTTGGCTTTCCCACGGTCGTACTCTGTACATCCGCTGTCTTTCTCCTCTACGCCCGGCTGCACAACGACCCCGATCACGCGGTCCCACACATCTCTGCCAAGTCCCGCCTCAGCAAATGCTTTCTCAAATGCCGCAACTGTATTCTTGAAATCCTCTACCTTTGTCACCTGAACTCCTGTGTCCTCGCTTCCTACAGCGCCTCCCGGGATGGGAACTTCGCTCCCGATGATATAGACCGGAGGAACAGCGTCAGGATCGCTCCCAAGCAGCTTTTTATACGTCTCTTCCGCCACACGGGCAAGCCGCGCTCCCCGTCCGGCAATCAGTTCATCCGACAGACGGACGTTCGGATCATCGCTTTTTACTTTCATACTCGTGTCAATGTGGATCTTAGTAAACCCTGCTCCCACATAATGGCGGATCAGCTCTTCCGCATCAGCCATAGCCTCAGTCTCGTTCTTATAAGCGAACGTAAGAGGTCCGAGATGATCTCCACCAAGAAAAATCTTTCCTTTGTCAAATCCGGTCTTATCTGCGATGTCAAGCACAAACTCCTTAAAATCAGCCGGCTTCATCCCCGTGTATCCTCCGTTCTGGTCACACTGGTTCGCCGTACTCTCAATCAGCACGCATGAGCCGTCAGACATCCCCCTTCTAAGCGCTGCCTCGATGACATATCTGTTTGCGCTGCAGACAGAGTATATCCCTACATTTTTCCCTTGTTTCTGCAATTCTACAATTCTCTTTAACGGATTCTGACGCATCTTGAATTACTCCTTTTTCTTTTCATCCTAGCATTTTAAAACAAGGCGTACTTTGGATTAATTAAACAATCATTTGCATTTTTTATGAAAGTAAAAAATGAAAAGACAGAAAACGATGTTCTGTGCTATACTGTTAGCAGAAAAACGGCGTTTATCCTACAGGAGACGCCGGAAAATCACAAAGAATCGAGGTTATTTTTATGCCATTAGTCACAACAAATGAGATGCTGAAAAAAGCACAGGAAGGCCATTATGCAGTAGGCGCCTTCAATGTAGAGAATTTGGAGATGGTCATGGCAGTAATAAAAGCTGCCGAAGAGATGAAAGCTCCGGTCATCATGCAGACAACCCCTTCAACTGTCAGATACGCGGGACTGGATTATTATCTTGCCATGGTAAGGACAGCGGCAGAACGCGCAAGTGTTCCGGTCGCAATGCATCTGGACCACGGCAGCAGTTTTGAGCTGGCGATGCAGGCTCTGCGCACAGGCTATACTTCTATTATGGTCGACGGTTCCCACGAATCTTTCGAGGATAATATCGCTCTGACCCGACGTGTAGTCGACGCGTGCGCGCCGTCCGCTGTCAGTGTGGAGGCTGAGCTTGGCAAAGTAGGCGGCAAAGAGGATGATCTTGAAGCAGCAGATGATTCTCCGTTCACAGATCCGAAACAGGCTCAGGAGTTCGCAGAGCGCACTCAGGTAAACTCCCTTGCTATCGCAATCGGAACTGCCCACGGATTCTACAAAGGCATCCCGAAACTTGATTTCGACCGTCTCAGTGAAATTCGCAAAGTCGTTTCTATTCCGCTTGTACTCCACGGCGCCTCCGGCGTTCCGGACGATGCAGTAAGCAAATCTATCACACTGGGTATCTGCAAAGTAAATTTTGCAACTGAATTAAGAGCTGCTTTCAGCGATGGAGTTAAAGCATATCTCGCGGATAATCCGGATGCATATGATCCGAAGAAATACAATGCGGCAGGCATGGAACAGGTAACTGCACTCGTAAAGCAGAAGATCAGCGTATGCGGTTCCAAAGATAAAGCCTGAAAACGCTCTTTTGAACTTAGGGAAAAAGAAAAAAGGACCGCCTTTTCATGAGTTTTCTCGTGAAAAGGCGGTTCTTTTTATCTCCTATTTCTTCATCTTCGTCAGCGCGATGATGTGGAGTATTCCGAAATAGAATCCGACCAGTGCAAGACATCCGCTGAATATGAGCAGCCCGGGCGAATACTTCTCTATGTACGCATTCAGTATGATGAGGACTGCGAACAAGAGATAGAGAAACGCGAGTACGATAACTCTGCCTCTTTCCTTGTTCTCTATGATATACTGGAGCGCCGATATGCGCCGCTCAAAATCCACATCCGTCACAGGTTCCAGCTTCTTCAGGAAGACTTTCCGGAACGCGAATTCCGCCAGCGCCATCATGACTGCCCAGGCGATTACAGCCTGCAGCCATGTAAGGAAGGTCGCCCCGAACAGAATGGCCGCAAACAGAATTACAACAAACCTGTTCTTATAGAACACTGCTGAGTTCTCGCTGGCCTTATCGACCAGATATCCCCTCTTTGTCACGAGGTCATAATAAATGGTCCGTCCTCTCTTGTCTGTATAAATATTCCTGCCTGAAAGGCGGATCTTCTCCACTGGTTTCTTTGATCTTTTCTTACCCATATCTCATCTTTCCATATCTTTTATATTTTACCGTCTGAATTTCCCTCTGTTTTGGATCAAGAGCCGGCAATGCTCAGGATCACTGTCTGCCGAGCATCGCCTCTCCTCTGCAGTATGTCTGGAGCACATTATAATCGCGGTCGAGTACTGCCAGATCTGCATCGAGTCCGACTTTGACAGCGCCTTTCCGGTCTTCTATGTGCAGGCATGCTGCCGGATTCTTCGTACAGGCATTGATCGCCGTATCTACCGGAACAAGCGCCTCTTCGATCAGGATGCGAAGGCCCTCATTGATACGGAGCGTGGAACCTGCCAGACCTTTTGAAGACGTCAGATGCGCGCTTCCGTCCTCGTAGATCTCAATCTCATTTCCACCGAATATGAACTTCGATCCAGCCGGTGAACCTTTTGCCATAAGCGCATCGCTTACCATCATCCCGTAATGAGGTCCCTTTTCCTCAAAGAAATTATGAAGAGCGGCATAAGTCGAGTGATTTCCGTCGCAGATAATCTCACCATACATACTTTTGATGCGGTACGCCGCTCCCACCAGACCGTTGGCCCTGTGATTAAAGGGAGTCATACCGTTGTATACATGAGTCATGGACCTTGCGCCGTGAGCAAACGCCTGCACCGCCTGCCTGCTGTTTGCCGCAGAGTGTCCGATGCTCACTACGACTCCGTGTTCCGCGCAGTACTTTGTCAGCGCAAAATCATCGTCCTGCTCTGTCGCCATTGTAATATAACGGATCAGCCCATCGGCTGCTTCCTGATATTTCTTGAACTGTTCTACTGACGGTTTTACAATATACTGTTCCGGCTGTGCGCCTTTATATTTCATGTCGAGGAACGGTCCCTCAAAATGCACGCCAAGGATCTCAGCGCCAGTATAGCCTTCCCGCACTACTTTTGCAACATTTTTAAGCGCATTTGTCAGCACCTCTTCGCTCTGTGTGATCGTAGTCGGAAGCAGCGCAGTCACACCCTCGCTCACGATATTTGCAACCCAGTTGCGAAGCCCTTCCTCTTCTGCATCATTCGTATCAAAGCCATATGCTCCGTGGCAGTGCACATCGATAAACCCGGGCAGGATGCGTTCATTTCCATAATCTGTATCGACCGGTTTCTCTCCATAATCATAGATATTAACAATCTTTCCGCCGTCTATCTCAATCTGCGCACCGATAAACTGGTCTGCGATCCAAACCTTTTTACTCTGAATAATCATAACAGACTCCTCCTTGATTCTTGAAATTTTTTATTATATAATTTAAAAAGTGTAAATATAAAACACATCCTGTTATGGAAAGGGGAAGAAATCATGACGGTTAAGACAATTGATAACAGCTTTGAACCTTACGGTACATTCTACGACGAACCGCTCGAAATGTCAAAACATGATCTTACCAGCCATGAGATCACTTCAACATCAAAAAAACTGGATCACCTATTTGTTCTCCCCTGTGAATCATACATTGAATGTCCGCAGGGTACGGCAAGGATTCTCATCAGCGATGCGCCTGACGGCGGCGAACTGAAGACGTTTCCCGTAAGACATCATATAAAACTTTTCCCCGGCATACACTTCAATATTATCCCTCTCTCCGTCCCTTTGACATGGAACCTGATCACGCCCGGAAAGGAAGCTCAGATACTGCCTCTGTCCACGCCTTATACGTATCAGCCTGTGTCCGTTCCATTTCATGTCCGCAGGATCATCGACTGCTGGTTCACTCGCCAGGAGAAGCCGTACAATATTGTAAAAGCAGCGAGCCGCTCCTATGAACTGCTCTATGTGTACGAAGGCTCCATGAATATCAGGCTGTCTACAGGCAGTTATGCTATGCAGGCACATGATCTCATCATATACCGGGCAGACACCGCTTCGATCAGCATCGAATCATCCTGCTCCTACCTGACGGTAATATTTGACGTAAATCACAGAAAGACCCTGCATATTCTGAACCATATATTCCACTGCACAAGCGAGATGCAGCAGGTTCTGTGGAAACTTCTCATAGAGAGCTTTGAACACTCTTACTATACAGGAACCCTCATCATATGTTATCTGCAGGAAGCACTTCTTTTACTCCTGCAGTTTTATGAAACGATCAGTCACAAGACACTGCTCTCAGACAGCAAATCCTCACAGAACGATCTGCTCTCCGAGATACTGACATACATGAATACCCGGATTGCGGAACCGATCACTATCGAAGAGATCTGCCATGAGTTCTTCATATCCCGCTCTTCTCTCCAGGCGCTGTTCAAAACTCATCTGAACACATCGCCTAAAAACTATCTTCTGAACATCAAACTCCAGAAGAGCAAAGAACTGATACGGGAAAACCAGTACACGATCAGCGAGATTGCCTATATGCTCGGCTTTAGTTCCATTCACTATTTCTCACGTCTCTTTAAGAAATATTTCAACACGACGCCGAGCTCTTATGTGAAAAAGATATCGGATAATCAGAATATTGCCAAGAATAAATGACCGTCTGGCCTGATATCTAGTCTGTTACGATATTCTGAATACTGTACCGGGAGATCTGGATCACTGTGTTCCTGTTAATCTCCACATCGATGACATCATTTTTGACCTTTACGATCTTGCCGTAAATACCACCGCTGAACATGATCCTGGCGCCCACCTGAATTCCTTCCTGGAGTTCTCTCATTGCCTCACGATTCTTTTTCATGTTTCTGGAAGAAATAAAGATCAGCACGATAGCGCAGATTCCGATCAGAACGCCCACTGTCACGCACGTCCAGATTATGATTTCTAAATTCATAGTATATTTGTCCTCCTTATCAGAACATGGCTTGCCGCAGGGCAAACCATGTTCTTCTTTTCCATAGTTCTTACTTTCTCGTATACGGATACAGAGTCACACCTTTTACGACTCTGTTTACTTCGCCTGTCGGACACGGATTATCCGGAGTAATGGACAAGGAAAGCGACTTCAGAAC
Source organism: Candidatus Mediterraneibacter pullistercoris (assembly GCA_019116885.1). Lineage (GTDB taxonomy): Bacteria > Bacillota > Clostridia > Lachnospirales > Lachnospiraceae > Mediterraneibacter > Mediterraneibacter pullistercoris. The sequence continues at coordinate 74,737 of DXAU01000017.1, forward strand.
TGCCAGTGTCTGGGCAAACAGAATATAATCCAGACCGAGCAGCACATTCTCATGCGCTTCCCCAAGGCCATATTCAACGGAATAATCTGTCAGAGACGCTACTGCATCGTCCTGACCTCTCATCACCGCCACGATCTTATTGCCTTTGCGCTGTCCGCTCATTTCCCTGATCAGATCAACCTCATACTGTCTCGTATACGGATCATCACTGAGATAGACGACCGTAAGCGTCGTGTCATCGACAATAGACTTTGGCCCGTGGCGGAAGCCCATCGGAGTATCGTACATTGTTACAACTTTACCCGCAGTCAGTTCCAGCATCTTAAGCGCTGACTCCTGAGCAGTTCCTTTCAGAGTATTGCTCCCCAAATAGACGATGCGCTGGAAATCATATTCGCCTACGATCTTCTGAGCAATCTCATATCTGTTATCAAGAAAATCCTGACCTGACGCTGTGATCTTTTTTACCTCGTCAAGCACCTTGTCCAGCTCTCCAAGATGGAAACACAGATAAGCTGCAAGATACATGTTAGAATAGCTGGATGTCATAGCAAAACTCTGATCATGTGTCTCATCTGTCAGGTTGATGGCATAACAGTTTTCAGTAGTGTCCGCCCGTTTGGACAGCGCCCCGTTCTTATTGCATGTAACAAACAGATGATAAATATTGTCACACACGCTCTCTGCCGCGTCGATCGCTCCCACAGATTCCGGTGAATTTCCGGAACGTCCAAAGCTGATAAGAAGCGTCGGTTTTGTGCGGGACAGGTACGCCTCAGGAGTAGCCACAATATCTGTTGTTCCGTATGATTTTGCTTTATGGTCTAAAAGTCCTGCAAGATGGGGAAACAGTGCGTTTCCCACAAACTCGCTGGTTCCTGCTCCTGTCAGAATCACATCGTAATCATCGCATGTGATCACCTGATCGATGAACTTCTGGATCTCTTCTTTGTGCTCAGCAATCTGTCTGCATGTCTTCTCCCATGTAGCAGGCTGCTGATAGATTTCCGTCAATGTAAACGTTGACGAAGTCTCTTTCATCTTTTCCTGTGTAATGCCAAAAATCTCACTCATTTTTCTACCCCTTTCTTCCCTGTCATGTCACAGACAGGGCTCCGCTTCCGGCCCGGTGTCCGGACCTCTATGATATGCAGATGTCTGTCAGATTCCGTCATCAGACTCTTCCTGTACCACCTGCTTGAATTCGTATTTTGTCACCTGTTCTTTTCCTGTCTCAAGGACTGAATCTACCAGCCCGTCCAGGTCGTCCATAAACTTGCGGGACATGACAATCTCAACGAGCATCGGAAGATTTGTCCCTGCAACGATTCTTATATTCTCTTTTCCATGCCCAAGCTGAGCCGATACATTGAATGGAGTTCCGCCCATAAGATCTGTAAAGATAATGATTCCCTCACAGTCTTTCAGTTCATCAAGAGCTTTCGAGATCTCCCGCGTAAGATCCTCTGTGCTGTATGTCGGCAGGAAATCCACACTGCGGTACGCCTCCTGCTCTCCTGCGATCAGGTTCACGGAACTTGTGATACCTGAACCAAAATTTGCATGTCCTGTAACTATTAAACCAATCATGATACCTCTCCTGTTCTTCGTTTAACGCCTGCATGTGCAGAGCATGTTTTCTCATATTCACACATCTGCTTCGTTCAGATATTTTTCGACAACAGGCATATAAACTGCCTTTGGATGAAAACAGGATTTTGCACTCTGCATATATGTAAGTGCGTTCGTCTCATCCCCCAGATAGGAATACTGTTTTGCAACCATATACAGTATTACGCCCAGCGCAAAGCCATAATATTTTTTAGAATTAATATCTTCGATCATGTCGTCAATCAGATCGCTTCTTCCATCGAGCATCACCGCATAAGACTCTTCATTGTAACGGATAAATTTTTCATCGCCTGTCTTTCGGATCTCCTCAAGTATCCAGTCTGCGTATTTCCTGTTCTTTTTGATAAGGAACGTATGGAAATAAGTCTCCAGAAAGCTCTTCTTGTCCGCCGGATCTGCATACTCGGTATCAAGCATATGGCGCAGCATCTTCTCAAACTTATCCTCTTCGCGTGTGATATAGTATACCCTCAATTTATAAAGATCACACACATATGCACCCAGAAGTCTGCGGGACATCTTCATGTCCGCCACTTTTTCCACTATGTCACTGTCCTTCTTGCGAAGCCCTTCATTCATACTGCGAAGCTGGAGATTCTTCATCCCTTGAAAAATAAGATATCCCGCTGCAGCAATCACTGCAATAAAAATCGTTATCGTACTCAAACAGCCACCTGATTTCTTTCTGTAATAATATGAGGGGGGGATAAATATCCCTCCCCTCATTCATCCCGGCAGCGTCTCAGCGCCGGGCATGCAATTCAATCGATATGCCGCTATTCGGCAGCTTCTTCAGGCTCCGGATACTCATACCACTCTACCAGAGGAGTATATCCGCCCGGAAGTGTATTTCCGTCTGCATCCATTGCCTGTGAGTTACCCGTCCAGATACCGAACGCACATCCTACGATACCTACTACAAGGATAAGGATGATACATTTTACCGGAGTCCAGCCCTTCTTAATAAGAGCATAGATACCAAGTGTGATCAGCAGCGGGATCAGTTTCGGCAGCACGCCATCCAGAAGTGACTGGATATTAATCTGTGTATCGCCTACGATCATACGTACTGTTGTAGCGCCATAGTTAGCGATAAGACCGCCGACTACGAAGATACCCAGAATACTTGCCGCACGTGTAAACTCTTTTGCATTAGATGTCAGCAGAGTAACAGCTTTTGTTCCAAGTCCGTAAGACCAGTACATAAGTCCGAAACGAACGATGAACTGAACTACGTTGAAGATGATCAGGAACAGGATCGCACCGATGATCTGGCCTTCCATAGCCATATTAGCGGTAAGACCTGCTGTGATCGGAACAAGTGTCAGCCAGAACAGAGCGTCACCGATACCTCCGAGAGGACCAGCCGCAGAAATACGTACGGAACGGATCGTCTTCGTATCAGCCTTGTTCTGCTCCAGGGAGAGAACGATACCCATTACAAATGTTACAAGGAACGGGTGTGTGTTCAGGAAGTCAAGGTTGTGGACCATAGAAGCCTTGAGGTCTTCTTTGTTCGTATGTATTTTCTGAAGACCCGGAAGCATTGACCAGAGCCATCCACAAGCCTGCATTCTCTCATAGTTGAAGGATGCCTGTAAGAAACAGGACAGCCATACCATTTTATTAAGCGTCTTATTATCCAGCCTTGGTGCCGGAGTCAGGTCCTGATATTTATCTGGAATATTATATGCCATCCTCGTCACCTCCTACAAAGCCGGCGCCTGCGCCTGCATTCTGTTTGATCTTCGTCTGTGTTGTGAAATCATAGATTGCAATAGCAGCACCTACAAATGCACAGAGAATCAGAGTTGCTCCTGATGTCGTTGCGTTCGCGCTGCACAGAAGTGCCATAACGAAACCTGCGAGCAGGAATCCCCACATTTCGCCGGACATCATAACTTTCATAAGGATAGCAAATCCTACGAACTTCATAGCTCCGCCTGCTGCGTCCAGACCAGCCATTACCCATGAGAACTTGTAAGAGAAGTTCTGAAGCGTCTCACCAAGCGCTGAGCCGCCGTACAGACCTGCAACTGCCAGAATACCAAACAGGCATCCCAGAACTCCCATCTCCAGGAAGTTGATATTACGGATACCTTTAACGTCTGCATTCTCAGCGCACTTGTCAGCTTTTGCCATCATACCTGACATAAATGTGAATGTCAGAGTAACTGCATACTGTCCGAATACTGCAAACGGAATAGCGAGACCAAGCGCTGCTCCAACGCCTTCTGCTGTTGCCTCCATATCAAGTGACACCGCGAAGATTGTCGCCATAATACCTCCGAGGATAGCGTTCGGCGGCTGAGCTCCACCAATCGGCATACTTCCGATCTGGATAAGCTGATAAGCACCACCAACTACGATACCAAGCTCAAAGTTACCAAGGATAGCGCCAATAATCGGGCAGGTAACGATAGGCTGGTACAGAGACTCTAAAAAGCTGAACTGGTCGATTCCCATGATAAATGCAACTACAAAGACCAGAATTGCCTGAATAATTGAAATCTCCATGTCTACTCCTTTCCTGATTAACTAATAAAACTCTTTAGCTAATAAAACTTTTTTGATCATTTGAATAATTTTTCGATGTTTTCCGCCGGTGTATCCGGAACACGTTTGATCTCGAGTTCCACGCCCAGCTCCTGCATTTTTCTGAATGCAGCCACATCGTCATCATCCACAGCAACCGAAGTTGCAACCTGACGTTTACCATCAGCCATGTGCATATTTCCGATATTCACTTTCTTGATCGGCACTCCGCCTTCAATCAGCTTAAGCACATCCTGTGGTGTTTCGCAGATAATTGCAATATGCTGATTCGCAGAAGCTTTGTGGATAATGTTGATCGTCTTTTCCAGAGTGAAGAATCTTGTCTGTGCATATGACGGCGCAGCCATATTCATCAATCCCTGACGAAATTCATCCGAAGCGACCTCATCATTTGCAACAAGCAGGAGATTTGCCCCTACCACGCCGCACCACTGTGTCGCCACCTGACCGTGGATCAGCCGATTGTCAATTCTCGTCAACCGAATATCTGGCATGCTTGTATCCCCCTTTCTTTTAGATTTAGCAATCAGCGGACAATTCAAAGCCCCGCTCCTCATGCTGTTTGAACAAACCCTTCCCTGCTGGATACGGGAAGTAAAATCTGCTTTCACAATTTATTATAACAGACTTTAAATTTATTAGTTTGCACTTTTTATGAATCCTCTTGCATTTTTAGTTATATAATTTTAATAAAAAAATTATGCATTTTTCATATCTTTCTTACAAAACTTACAATCTCCCTGACAAAACCTTCTCTGGCACAGTATCTTCTTATATATATTAGGAAATAAATCGAACTCATTCTCCATGTATTCTGTACCATTTTGACATTTTGTATTTTTATTCATATTTATGCAAATATATTCACATTCTCTTTTTTGCAAAATTCCTCTTGCATAATGATAAATTCTGATGTATATTATGATATATCCTGCAAAAATCAGGATAACAACGCAGAAATTCCGTCTGGCATCCGGGCGGCAAAGAATTAATAAAAATACATACAGGAGGCTTTCAGAAATGAGTAAAGAAAAGGTAGTTTTAGCATATTCAGGCGGGCTTGATACAACAGCCATCATCCCATGGCTGAAAGAGAACTTTGGCTATGATGTCATCTGCTGCTGCATCGACTGCGGACAGGGAGAAGAACTTGACGGGCTTGAAGAGAGGGCAAAACTCTCCGGAGCTTCTAAATTATATATAGAAAATATCATCGATGAATTCTGCGAGGATTTTATCATGCCGTGCGTTAAGGCGGGCGCCGTCTATGAGAATCAATATCTGCTTGGCACGTCAATGGCACGTCCGGTCATCGCCAAAAAGCTGGTGGAGATCGCCCGCAAGGAGGGAGCTGTCGCTATCTGCCACGGCGCAACAGGAAAAGGAAATGACCAGATCCGTTTCGAGCTTGGCATCAAAGCCCTTGCTCCTGATATTAAGATCATCGCTCCATGGCGCATGACAGACATTTGGACCATGCAGTCCCGCGAGGACGAGATCGAATACTGCAGGCAGCATGGCATCGATCTTCCCTTTGACACTAAACACAGCTACAGCCGTGACCGCAATCTGTGGCATATCAGTCACGAAGGTCTCGAGCTGGAGGATCCGTCTGTAGAACCAAACTACGACGATCTGCTTGTCTTAAGCGTCTCTCCTGAAAATGCACCGGATGAGCCGGAATATGTAACAATGACTTTTGAGGCCGGAATTCCGAAGACGATCAACGGAAAGGCGATGAAAACATCTGATATCATCGCTGAGCTGAACAGACTGGGCGGAAAGCACGGGATCGGCATCATCGACATCGTGGAAAACCGTGTCGTAGGCATGAAATCCCGCGGCGTATACGAGACTCCGGGCGGAACGATCCTGATGGCAGCTCATCAGCAGCTTGAAGAACTGATCCTTGACCGCGCTACCTACGAAGCCAAAAAAGATATGGGCAATAAATTCGCCCAGATCGTATATGAAGGGAAATGGTATACACCGCTTCGCGAAGCGATCCAGGCATTTATCGATGTGACCCAGCAGTATGTGACAGGAGAGGTAAAGTTCAAGCTGTACAAGGGTAATATCATTAAAGCCGGCGAGACTTCTCCCTACTCCCTGTACAGCGAGTCTCTTGCCAGCTTCACCACAGGTGATATGTACGACCACCACGACGCGGACGGGTTCATTACTCTGTTCGGTCTGCCTCTTAAAGTCCGTGCGATGAAAATGCAGGAGCTCTCAAAGGAGAACCAGAAATAGCATCTCAGAATGAACAGGAGCAAAACAAAACGGATCTCAGTCCATCTTTCAGGACTAAGATCCGTTTTTCTATTCTTCTCACAAAGACTTTTCTGCTGATCCGGCAGCGTCACACAGCCGAGTATACCCAAAGATTACTGATCTGACTTTCCAGAGTGCTGTAGTCCCACAGCTGATTGCTTCGCTGGCGGCTGTTCGGATCATTTACCCTAATCTTTCCGTCCTCGACGCCAGTCAGTACAATAAAATGCCCCGTCGTTGTAAAATCTCCTGGACTCATGCTGCATATAACCGGATACCCGTTCTCCAGGGCAGACAGTACCCCGCTTTCGCTCAGTCCCATTTCTTCTCCGTATATCCCAAACTGCTGCGCTCCTTCTGTCATCAGAGCCCAGCTCGTGCCGGAGTCGCCCGCATAATATCCATTTTCTTCCGAAAACTGAGCCACTTTATACGGGGTGATCGTGTTGTCTCCGGTCAGGCCCGCCGCCACCATTGAGATCACAGTCGGGCCGCACCCGTTTACAGCAATCATGTCATCACCGTAGACCGCGTATCCCCAGCGCTCATCCCACTGCAGCAGAAGAGGGATCTCTCCCTGCACGACTTCTCCAACCGTCTCAGCAGGAAGGACATCTTTCTTTTCCGGATAATTCAGGACAAAATCTGCCGTCTCCTCGTTACTCTCGAGCAGCTCCAGCAGTTCCTCCGGATATCTGTCTTTATGTTTCACGATCTCCCGGACTTTCGGGTTGGTCAGCGCCGCTGCCATAAGACCGCTGTGTCCGCTGACTGCATCTTTTGCCCCGAGAGCTGTAACTATAATCAGAATAATCAGAGCCGCAGACAGGATGACTTTCGATATCCTCCGCCGTCTCCGCTTTTTGGCCCGTTTCTTTTTACGGGCCAGGCTCTCCTTCTGCTGTCTCTCTCCAGTCTTCCGGTCCTCCCACATACGGGCATCGCCTCCTTTTCATTAAGGAGATTATAACTGCCCTTTGCAGCGGACTTTTGGAAAAGATTCTTAATATTTCAGGATATATTTTTTAAGAAATATTTATTCTTCTCTGTCATTGGTCAGCTTCAGTTTGTCAAAGATATAGAACATCAGCCCCATCAGCATGCCGACCACGCAGGCCAGCACCATACCGGAGAGCTGGATGCTGCCAAACTGTACTGTAATACCGGACAGACCTGCCACGAATATTACAGATGTCATAGCCATATTTCTTGACTTGTTGTAATCCACCTGAGATTCCACCAGGATACGGATGCCCGACGTTCCGATCATCCCATAAAGCAAAAATGAAATACCGCCGATAACCGGGCCGGGGATCGTATTGATCAGCGTCGTCATCTTCCCGATAAACGAACAGATAATGGACAGTACCGCAGCACCTCCGATCACATACACACTGTACACCTTTGTCATCGCCATAACGCCAATGTTCTCACCGTAAGTCGTTGTCGGTACTGAACCAATCAATCCGGAAAGCATGCTTGAGAAATTATCCGCAAAGAGAGAGCGGTGAAGGCCCGGATCTTTCAGAAGATCCCTCCCAACAATCTTGCTGGTCACGATCTGATGTCCTATATGCTCTGAGGTAATAACAAGCAGCACGGGTATGATAATCACGATCGCCTCCCACTTGAACTTCGGGAAGGAAAAATTCGGGATCGAGAAGATAGAGGCAGCCGCAACTTCTGAGAAATCCACAATGCGGCACGCCAGTGCTGCCGCATATCCGGCAATGATAGCGATCAGAATCGGAATAACAGACAGGAATCCTCTGAACACAACAGAGCCAATTACCGCTGTCAGCAAAGTGACTAAAAATACAATGACATTTTTCATATCAATCACTTCGTCTGTAAGCCCTGCATTTGATGCTGCCGTCCCGGCAAGTTCCAGACCGATGAGAGCCACGACAGGCCCCATCGCAGCCGGCGGGAGCACCACGTTAATCCAGTCTGAACCAAACTTATAAATAACAAGCGCCAGCACACAGCCAAGGAAACCGACGACTACGAAACCGCCAAGTGCATACTCATATCCCCACTTTGAGATAACAACTCCTGCCGGGGCAAGAAAGGCGAAGCTGGAGCCAAGATACGCCGGCGCCCGCCCTTTTGTAATCAGGATGAAAAGCAAAGTGCCTACTCCGTTCATGAACAGCACAACCGCCGGATTGATGCCGAACACAAAAGGCACAAGCACGGACGCGCCGAACATCGCGAACATATGCTGGATGCTCAGCGGCACAAGCATTTTAAAAGGTACTTTTTCTTCCACCTGAATGATTCTTTTGTTTTCCATGTAAGTCCTCCTGTTCTCTCGTACCTGTAAATAACTGTATCTTTTACATTCTACCACACCGGAAGGATAAAAGAAACGATAATCTCTTCTCTCAATGCCACACTTCCTCTATTATCCTCTGTACATTTCCATATGCGATCTTTTCTATCTGCCTGGGAGTGATGCCTTTTTTCCTCATTGCTTCCCAGATGAGCGCCATATCTTCTACATCCCGTATCCCCTCCGGAAGCGAATCGGGCCCAAACCCGTCGAAATCCGTTCCAAGCGCCACTGCATCCTCACCTGCTTTCTTTATCATCCAGGCCGCATGATCTGCGATATGTTCCACAGACGCCCTGGCCGTGGCATCTGTTTTGTCTGCCGGAGCTGCGCGTCTCTCCCTGAGAAACTCTGAATAGAAATTAATACCTGCCACTCCGCCCCTGTCTCCCAGCGCATGCAGCATGTCGTCACTCAGATTCCGAGGATGCCGGCAAAGGCTCCTGACATTCGAGTGGGAAGCAGTGACCGGCGCTCTGCTGTATCTGATACAGTCCCAAAAGCCTCCATCCGACAGGTGGGAGACATCGATCATCATCCCCAGCTCATTCATCCTCTCCACTACAAGAAATCCAAAGTCCGTAAGACCCCTTTGCATGATGGAGCTGTCCCTGCTGTTTGGTGATCCGATACAATTCTCATAGTTCCATGTCAGTGTGATGAGGCGGACTCCTCTGTCATACAGGACCTCCAAACGGGAGAGATGCCCGTTCAGAACACCTCCCTCCTCTACCGTAAGCACGCCCGCCACCATCTCCGGGACTTCCCCCGCCTGTTCAGATGTATCGATATCTGCCGCCTTTTCTGCAATCAGAAAGTCTCTGCCTGCTGCCGCTTCATCATGCGCCTGGCCGATCATTCCAAGGACATCGTGGTATGCCGAATCCCAGCGATCCCTTTTATAGTCTGCCGCATTTACATAGCATGCGAAGAATTGTGCCGCCGCTTCCGCCCTCTTGAGACGTTCAATATCGGCAGAAAGATGATTCTTTCTCAGGCTCTCCTGTATGTTTTCATCTGCTTTCTTTTGCTTTGTAATCTCACTGAGCGTATCACAGTGCATATCAATCCATCTCATACTGTTTTCTCCTATCTCACACAACCATATCATTTTTATATGCCGGTCCGTTTCTATAACATACCATTCTTTCTATATTATGTATAATTTTCCATTTTCTTACATACCCTATCATACATCAGAACGGCTTTTCAGAGCAAAATAAAAGCAGACATGCAAGGAGGACTTATGGAACCAAAAATCGGAATCGTTGTGTGCGGTTTTACACAGGACCGTCAGTTCGTCACTAACCCGTATATCCAGTCGGTCCGCTATGCAAAGGGGATTCCCCTCGTGCTCCCCATCGTGCGCAGCGATCATCTTCTCGAGGAATACACCGGACTCTGCGACGGCTTTCTATTCTGCGGGGGCGGCGACATTACCCCGCTCCTGTTCGGAGAAGAGCCTCAGAAAGGAAACCAAAAGACCGACATTACTGTAGATCTTTTTCAGATCCGCCTCATGAAAAGAGTTCTCAAAACTGGAAAACCTGTTTTTGGCATCTGCCGCGGGATGCAGATATTAAGCGTTGCCTGCGGTGGTACGATCTGGCAGGATATGGCGCTGATCCCGGGAAAGACCATTGACCATATGCAGCAGTCTGCCGCAAGAAGTGAAATCAGCCACCGCATCCGGACGGAAAAAAACAGCAGACTCAGAAAATATATCGGCTCCTGTCTTTTTGTGAACAGTTTCCATCATCAGGCAGTCAATTCTCCCGGACAACACGTCCTTGTGAGCGCCCGCGCCCAGGATGGCACCATTGAGGCGGTCGAAGTAAAAGATCATCCTTTTGCCATCGGCGTGCAGTGGCATCCCGAGTGTATGTACCGCACCTCTTCTGAAATGCGTGGACTTTTTCACGAATTCGTCCTTCATTCACTCATAAACAGAGAAGATTCGGGAAATACTAGCCTCTGAATCAATATAAAACAAGGAGGATATGACGATGTCAGAAATTTCAATTCTCGATCTTCAGAATCTGCGCCATCTTATTGGCGGCTACTCAACTACACACTGCAAGATGACAGACTACGCTTCAAAAGCCGAAGACCCGGAGATCAAAAAGCTCTTTCAGGATGCAGCGGACTCTGCGATGAAAAATAAGCAGGAACTGATGAAATTCCTGTAAACGTAATGATAACAGCCAGCCGTATCAGACAGAGAAACAAACAAAAACTAATTCAGAGAGGTATCACAATGGACGAAAAGACGATGGTAGCCGACGCCCTTGTCGGCATAAACGGAGAACTGAAAATGTTCGGGGATATGATCCCACAGACAGAGAACAAAGAACTGAAACAATGCTTAAAGCAGATCCGCAATCAGTGCGAGATGTCACAGGAAAAAATGTACGATGCGGCAAGGGAGCGCAGTTATTATGTTCCTGCCGAGAAAGCGACAAGAGAAGAGATCGATCATGTAAAATCAATCGTACAGGCAAATTAACCTGCTATAACTCACAAGAACAGACAAGGCGGAGGGAGCAGCGTCCCGCCGCCTTTATCCGGAACAGAATTTCAGATACCGGACCGCGTCCGGGATCACAGAGTCTCTCTCAAAATGTATTTCCTGACCGCTCTTGCAGCGCCGTCGCGGTCATTCGTCTCAGTTACATAATCTGCCTGTATTTTCAGGTTTTCTACCGCATTTCCCATAGCGATCTTAAGTCCGGAAGCCGCAAACAAAGACAAATCGTTTTCCCCGTCGCCGATGCAGGCGATCTCCTCTTTTCGGATTCCAATATGACCGGCCAGCGACATTATCGCATTTCCTTTTGAGGCTTTCTCTGAGTACACTTCTGCATATATCCCTGTACAGGCCGCATGCAGATTCGGATAATCCCTCAAAACAGACTGAAGTCTCTCTTTCGCCCCTGGCAGAAGAAAATAAAACTGGAATTCCTCCACCTCGCAGTCGTTTCTGATGAGAAACTGTTCCATGCCGCGCACACAATAGACGCCTTTTGCGTCTTTTCCATATATCATCCGTCCGGCCGCAGTCAGAAAACGTCCCTGCAGAAGATACCTGTGCCGGACATGTGAGGCGATCCCCAGTCCTTTTCCTCTGCACCTTTCAAGGAGTCCCAGTGCATCACTGCGCGGCACTGACTCCTGAAAGATTGTCTTCTTCTCCAGGATATCCGTCACTCTTGCCCCGTTTGAGCTGATCACATAGCGGAAGAGCCCCTGATTCGCATAATTGTCCGGGGTTCTTGTCCGGAAGAGCACTCCCGCCGCCAGTCTGTGCGGCAGACATTCCAGATTGCGCCCTGTAGCCGGGACGATAATAATTCCTTTTGCCGCCGCTTCCCTGAGCGCCCAAAGTGTTCTGTCCGTCATGCGGCTTCGCCCGTTCAGGCAGGTGCCGTCCATATCAACTGCAAGTAATCTTATCATGTAATCTCCTTATCGTCTCTTCTGTTGTCAGTCGCTGTCTGTGCTCTTTTCGGTCAAATCATACAACTCATACATCGAGAGCATATTCTGATACGTCATTTTCCGCGCAAGGAGCTGCTGGTATGTCACCGACTTGATCTTCCTCTTTTCCTTTAGTTCCTCCATCTGCCTTACAATGCCTGCATACTCTTTCTGTACAGCGGCAAGCATCTTTTCAAACTGTTCCAGTCTGTTTTCGTTCATCCTCTGACCTCTCCTTTTCCCGCCGCTCCGTTCTGCCTGAAGCGGATGATGACACTTGCAAGTATCAAAAGGATTCCTGCGGCAAGAAAGATAAAACCTGTCTTGTTCAGGCTGTCTGTCTCCAGCATCATGGTTCTTCCCATGTAATGATTAGACAACAGCATCATCAGCCTGTTTCCCATTGCGCCGAAAACAAGCAGGAAAGCCGCCGCAATCATAAGACTCTCGCCTCCCAGGAAGGCCAGCGCTCTGTACACAGAAGGCGATATTACAACAGTCAGGACAATAAGACCAAGCAGAATGACCGACATGGTGCATTTAAACCACACCGAATCCAGAACAGTATACAGCCTGACGAGCCGGTTTCCCGCGCCAGTTCCGTCTTTTACATATGAGAAAACCCCGGAAGCATACTCATTGATCACAGTTTCTATATCTTCTGTCTTTTCCATAAGCTCTGATCTTAAGAGTTCTGCCTGCTGCTCACTTATGTAAGCGCCGGATTCTTCTGCGCGCGTCTGTACGTCGTCTATGAGTCCTTCTATTTCAGCCTCAATATCAACACCCTGGAATCCTCTTCTTTCTGTCAGCGAATCAGTCATCTCCGTCAGAAGCTTTTCCGTAATCTGACTGACCTGGGGACTTTGCTCTATCTCTGTCTGTATCTCCAGAAGCCAGTCTGTATCCGTCATGCCTGACTCCTGAAATACAGCATCCATCATGCGGTGAGATACCGCAGCGTCAATGCCTGACTGTCCGATTGTTGATATAAGCAGGGAACGGACATTCATGCTGACCCCCCATATACATCCGGCCAGAATGATAAAAATTCCGGCCAGGATCATAAGACCGGTATGGTTCTTTGTTCCGTGATTACTCCTCATATCCTTTTCACCTCACGATTACGGTGTATAGCTGAACTCTTCCTTTTCTGCGATCTCCCTGGCAACATACACCCCGCTCGCCGATGCATGGGACAGAGAGTGGGTCACGCCGCTTCCGTCTCCAATCACATAGAGCCCTCTGTGGATCGTCTCCAGGCGCTCATTGAGCTTCACTTCCATATTATAGAACTTCACTTCCACACCGTAAAGCAGTGTGTCATCGTTCGCTGTTCCCGGTGCGATCTTATCAAGCGCGTATACCATCTCTATGATGCCGTCAAGTATACGTTTGGGCAGTACCAGACTTAAGTCCCCGGGCTCGGCAGACAGCGTCGGCCTTACGAACCCTTCCTCAATCCTTTTCGCTGTGCTTCTTCTCCCCCGGATCAGATCGCCGAATCTCTGGACAAGGACTCCTCCGCCAAGCATATTGGAGAGCCTGGCAATACTCTCGCCGTATCCGTTGCTGTCCTTAAAAGGTTCTGAGAAATGTTTTTCCACCAGAAGGGCGAAGTTCGTGTTCTCTGTCTGTTTCTCCGGGTCTTCATAGCTGTGTCCGTTAACTGTCACGATGCCGTTCGTATTCTCATTTACAACAATTCCGTGAGGATTCATGCAGAACGTCCTCACCTTATCCTCGAATTTCTCCGTGCGGTACACGATCTTGCTTTCATAGAGTTCATCTGTCAGGTGAGAGAAGATCACTGCCGGGATCTCCACTCTCACACCAATGTCCACACGGTTGGACTTTGTCGGAATACCAAGTCCTTCGCAGATCTTTTCCATCCATTTGCTTCCGCTTCTTCCCACAGAGATAATGCAGTTGCCGCACTCATCCGTCTGCCCTGCGCTTGTCACCCGGTATCCTTCTTCTGTCTTCTCCACATTGTCCACATGGCAGTTAAAGCGGAATTCTGTGTGATCTTTAAGCTCTTTGAACATATTCTCCAGCACGATATAATTAATATCCGTTCCGAGATGGCGCACCGATGCGTCCAGCAGCTTCAGCTTATTCTGCATACACAGTTTCTTGAACTTTGTGCCCGCTGTAGAATACATCTTCGTTCCCTCGCCGCCATAGCGTACATTGATCTCGTCAACATAGTTCATCAGGCCGATGGCTGTGTCCTTTCCGATATATTCGTAAAGCGTACCGCCGAAATCATTTGTGATATTGTATTTTCCATCTGAGAACGCGCCGGCGCCGCCGAATCCGCTCATAATCGCGCACGTCCTGCAGTTGATGCAGCTCTTCACTTTCTCCCCGTCAATGGGACACTTCCTCTTTTCCAACGGATTTCCGGACTCAAATACAGCCACTTTAAGCTGAGGCGCTTTCTGCATCAGTTCATATGCCGCGAAGATTCCCCCGGGTCCTGCTCCGATAATGATCACATCATATTTACTCATCTGTTTTCTTTCCTTTCTCCAGCCAGAATAGCGATATCTGCCTGTTCCAATATTTATTATTCTTAATATGTATGACTTTTACTCCTCATGAAGCACAGACTGTACGACTCTTTTCGTCCGCGGCAGCCAGAACTGAACCAGCGGTCCTGTCAGGAATACGGCTGCTGCCGTTCCAGCTCCTACTGTGCCGCCCAGGATAAAACCGAGAACTACAAAGAACAGATCACAGCCGACTCTCACCCAGCGGAACTCTATGGCCTCGATCCTGTCCGACAGGATGACCGCAACAAGGTCGTTCGGTCCTGTTCCTGCATTGCTGTTGATCACAATGGACATTCCCGCCGAAAGGATTACACATCCAGCCACCATGCTCACAACACGGACTCCCAGCCCTGCCTGAGCATTGATATAATCGCCGAAAAGCCAGGTAAACAGGTCAATGATAGGGCCGCCGCAAAAAGCGCACACCACTGTTCCTGGTTTTACATATCCTTTTGTTCCAAGGAGCATTACCGCCATAAGGATACACAGAACAATCACATGCATCGTTCCCACTGTCAGTCCGAATACTCGGGACAGTCCCTGGATGAATACTGTAAATGTATCCGTTCCAAGCTCTGATAAGAGAAACAGAGCCACCCCAAGATGAGCTGTGACCAAGCCAGCCAGAAGAACAGCGAGCGCTTTCGCCCAGTCTGCTGCATTTCTGCCGGAGGTGTCCGAGGCGAATTTTTCTTTCTTCTCCATAACACATTCTCCCTCTAATAAAAATCTGCCGTTCCACTCCTCAGTAAAGGTCCGTGGGACGGCAGTTCTGTTTCTTCTAATCATGTGGGATTATTCAACTTCTGTAAACTGATCCTTTCCCACTCCACAAAGCGGACAGAGGAAATCTTCCGGTACATCTTCCCATTTTGTGCCGGCCTCAATTCCGTTGTCCGGATCTCCTGTTGCTTCGTCATAAATATATCCGCATACGTCGCATACATATTTCTTCATAACCTGTCACCTCCTGTGATCACTATATAATCTTCTGTATCTCTCTCAGATACAATGAGATTTCTCCCTTACATATAATATCACACATGCATTTCTTTTTCAATGTTCTTTTGGCTCTCCGTGAAGCCCGATGATCCCTCCCACAAGAATTTTCACATCATCAAAGATATAGTCAAACGCCCCGGCCTGGCACATATTAATCAGCACCATGCCGATGGGTACTGCTAGGATCATCCAGAGTATGCCGCCCATGCGGTATCCAACATAGAGCAGAATCAGCGTGACAAGAGGATTCAGCCCCACGCTGTCGCCCACAAGTTTAGGCTGCAGAAGCTGATGAACCGCCTGTGTAATCACATAGATTATCACCAGCGCAACCGTCATCTTATAATCTCCCATAAAGAATTTGTAAGCCGCCCATGGAATCATCGCTGTTCCTGTTCCAAAAAACGGGAGAAAATCAAGGAAGGAAATAAGAAACGCCACCAGCACAAAATATCCTGTCCCCAGCGCTCCCAGGCCCACAAGAAGGATCACAAACACGATCCCCATGATCTTGAACTGGGCTTTAAAATATCCGCCTACCGCATATCGGAGATTATCCATCACCAAAGTCATCCTCTTCTGCACAGGTTCCGGAGAGATTTTCTTTATCCAGTTAAGAACTTCCTCTCTCTGAACAATGAAAAAATATGCAGACAGGACAGACACGATAAAGGAAATCAGGTAATACGGCACTCTCTTGGCAATGTTCCCAGCAGCCGTCACAGTCGGTTCGCTCATGTTTGAAACGAAGTTTCCCATATACCGATCAAGATTCGCTGCTACTGTATTCCATCCGTCCTGAATCCCGGACGGCAGACGTTCAAAAATACCGGAGAGCGTATCTCCGATCTGACCAAGCCCTGCCTCAAGCTGGGCGTACATTTCAGGGAAATCTTTGACCAGATTGCTGATCTCTGCTGCCAGGCGGCTGATGCCGAAATAGATCGCAAGCACGATGAGCGCAAGCACAAGTATGACGATCAGCGCTGATCCCAGTTTTTTGACAATGCGCAGCCGTTTCTCCAGCCAGTACACAAGCGGTGACGCAATCGCTGCAATGATCCATCCGATCACAAACGGCATAAAAAAGCGGATCAGTTTCCAGCTTATAACGATAAATGCTGTCGTGGCTATCAGACTGAACAACAGCCGGACCGCCACCTGCCAGTACGGACGATTATTCTCCATCCTGCTCCTCCCCTGTTTTTCCAAAACATTCTGTTCCGATCAGTTCCCATATCTCATCTCTCCCCTGCTTTGTCACAGAAGAAAAGGGAATCACCGCTGTCCCCGGCACAAGTTCCAGACCTTCTCTTAGCATTTTCACATGTTTCTGAATCTGGCTCCGTTTTATCTTATCAAGCTTGGTCGCAATGATGACGGGCTGAAATCCCTGTTCCACCACCCAGCGGTACATCATCTTGTCATTAGCACCGGGCGCGTGCCGGATATCGATCAGCAGAAACACTGCCTTAAGCTGTTTTGATGAGTGCAGGTATCTTTCGATCATCCTGCCCCACTGAGCCCTTTCTTTCTCAGATACTCTTGCATACCCGTAGCCGGGCAGATCCACAAGATAAAATTCACTGTTGATATTATAGAAATTGATGGTCTGGGTCTTTCCTGGCGTTGCCGAGATGCGTGCATACGACTTCCGGTTCATAAGTGCGTTGATGAGCGAAGATTTTCCCACATTAGACTTCCCCGCAAACGCGACTTCCGGCCTGTCATTTACCGGCAGCGTACTCGTCACCCCGCACACCGTCTCCAGTTCTACACTTCTTATCACCATATCGATCTCCTGTCAGCGCTGGTATCAGTTCTCACTGCTCTGTCAGCGCCGCTTTCAGTACTTCGTCCATATTCTCCACATAAACGATCTCCAGTCCTTTTGTGATCTCTGCGGAGAGTTCATCTATATCTGTTACATTTTTCTTAGGAACGAGCACAGTTTTCATTCCCGCCCTCTTTGCCGCCAGCAGCTTCTCCTTAAGCCCGCCGATGGGCAGCACCCGGCCGCGCAGCGTGATCTCCCCTGTCATAGCAAGATCCGAGCGGACTTTCCTCTCTGTAATGGCGGAAAGCATGGCGGCTGCCATCGTGATGCCCGCGGAGGGGCCGTCTTTTGGCACAGCTCCCTCCGGTATATGGACATGGATGTCATTCTTTTCAAAGAAATCCTCCGCGATATCATATGTTCCGCTGACTGAGCGGATATAGCTGATGCCCGCCCGGGCCGATTCTTTCATGACATCTCCGAGCTGTCCTGTCAGCAGGAGCTCTCCGCTGCCCGGCATTACATTGACTTCAATCTGAAGGGTATCCCCTCCTACATTCGTCCATGCCAGACCTCTTACGATACCCACTTCCGGAGCAGGGTTCGCCATCTGATACGTGTATTTCTCTTTTCCGAGAAATTTATGGATATTGCGGTCCGTCACGCGGATCTTCCCACGGTCTGTCGTCAGGATCTCTTTGGCTGCCTTGCGGCATATATTTCCAATCTCGCGCTCAAGCTGGCGCACCCCTGCCTCTTTTGTATAGTTCCGCGCCATCTTCCAGATCGCATGTTTGCTGAAAGCAAGCTGGTCCTGCGTAAGGCCGTGCTTCTCAAGCTGCTTTGGTATGAGATGTTCCTGGGCAATATGCAGTTTCTCATTCTCAGTATAACTACTGATCTCGATCACTTCCATACGGTCAAGAAGCGGTCTGGGGATGGTCTGAAGCGTGTTCGCCGTTGTGATGAACATAACTTCTGAGAGATCAAGGGGCACTTCCAGATAATGATCGCGGAATCTGCTGTTCTGTTCCCCGTCCAGTACTTCGAGAAGCGCGGAAAACGTATCTCCTTTATAGTCTGTGCTCACTTTGTCGATCTCATCCAGAAGCATGACCGGATTTTTGACTCCGGCTGTGCGGATTCCATTTGCGATGCGCCCCGGCATCGCGCCCACATATGTCTTTCTGTGTCCCCGTATCTCCGCCTCATCGCGCACGCCGCCGAGTGAGATACGTACATATGGCTTTTTCATTGCCCGCGCAAGCGACCGGGCAATGGAAGTCTTTCCAGTTCCGGGCGGCCCTGCCAAACAGAGTATCGGGCTGTCCCCTTTTTTCGTCAGCGTCCTCACTGCAAGAAATTCGAGGATTCGTTCCTTAACCTGCTCAAGACCATAATGATCTTCTTCCAGCACTTGTTTCGCATATTCAATATCATTGTTGTCTTTCGCCGTTTTGTTCCATGGCATCTCAAGGAGGGTCTCGATATAGGTGCGTATGACCCCGTTCTCTGCGGGAGAGTTTAAAGAGCTCTTGAACCTGTTGATCTCCTTTTGGAGTTTCTCTTTCACTTCCTTTGGAGCCTTTAATTTTTTCAGCGCATTTTCAAACTCCTCCGCATCCGATATTGCAGAATCCTCTCCCAGTTCTTCACGTATCAGTTTTAACTGTTCCCTCAGGATATATTCACGCTGGTGTTTATCCACACGTTCCTTAACCTTTTTGCGGATCTCCTCTTTCACGTTCATGATCTGGACTTCGTTTACCAGTTTAAAGGCAAGCTGCTCATAGCGCTTCCAGAAATCCGTCTCACTTAGTATCTCCTGCTGGTCTGTATAATTAAGCGGGATGTTGGCAGCTATTTCATCCACCAGGCGTCGGAGGCCTTTGACATCAAGAAGCTGGCTGACAGATTCTTTCGACATTTTCCCGTTCTTTGCCGCATATTCCACGAGCATATCTTTCAGGCCTCGCTCCATTGCTTCCGCATTTACATCGTCCGCTATTGTCAGTTCTGCCTCATCGAGAACCTCGACTTCTGCTCTGAGATATGGATCTTTAAATTCTATCTTTTTCAGGCGTCCTCTTGTCTCGCCAGTCACGAGTACCCTGACGATATGTTTCGGCAGCTTTATGATCTGCTTTATGATCCCCACTGTTCCAATCTCGTAGACGTCCTCCATCTCCGGATCTTCTGTATCAACAGATTTCTGTGTCGTCAGAAATATCTTCTGTTCTTCTACCATCGCCTCCTGGATGGCAGCGATGGAGCGTTCTCTGCTCACATCGAAATGCACGACCATCTCCGGCAGGATGGTCATTCCCCGCAAGGCAACCATCGGAAGGCTTTTTATCTCGTTGTCCATTCATTCTCCTCCTGCATATTTTCCGATTAAGACAAAAAGCGGGTACACATGGCAATACCCATCGCACCCGCTCAACGGCTACATTAATGCCGTGACTGTCATCTTATGCGCTCTCTGATGTCAGGAACGACCTGCGCTCTTCACCGTCGCGAAGATACACGGGTTCTCCTTTTCCGAGCACCGTATCTTTCGTAATCCGGCACTCCTTGATCGTCTCGTCCGACGGCACCTGGAACATCGTATCCATCATGATCTTCTCCATAATGGCGCGCAGTCCTCTCGCCCCTGTCTTCCTCGCAAGAGTAGTCTCTGCAATGGAGATCAGGGCGTCTTTGTCAAATTCCAGTTTCACACCATCAAGTTCCAGAAGTTTCTGATACTGCTTCACAATCGCGCTCTTCGGCTCTGTCAGGATACGTATCAGCGCCTCTTTATCGAGCAGGTCCAGGGACACCGTAACCGGAAGACGTCCTACGAGTTCCGGAATCAGACCGAATTTCACAAGATCCTGTGGAAGAACTTCGTGGAGCAGTACATCTGTATCATACTCATGCTTCGCAGCGATCTCCGCATTGAAACCAATGGATTTCCTGTCAAGGCGCGTCTCGATGATCTTATCGATCCCCTCGAAAGCTCCTCCGCAGATAAACAGAATATTCGTTGTGTCGATCTGGATCAGTTCCTGGTGCGGATGTTTTCTGCCGCCCTGGGGTGGAACAGAAGCCACGGTTCCCTCAATAATCTTGAGGAGAGCCTGCTGTACGCCCTCGCCTGATACATCCCGGGTAATAGACGGATTTTCCGACTTCCTCGTGATCTTGTCGATCTCGTCAATGTAGATGATGCCGTGCTCTGCACGCTCGATGTCTCCATCTGCAGCCTGTATTACTTTCAGCAGGATGTTCTCCACATCCTCTCCCACATACCCTGCCTCTGTCAGCGCAGTAGCGTCAGCTATTGCGAACGGTACGTTTAATATCTTTGCAAGCGTCTGCGCAAGGAGCGTCTTTCCACAACCCGTAGGACCGAGCATCAGGATATTGCTCTTTTGCAGCTCCACACCGAGATCATGCTCCGCCATGATCCTTTTATAATGATTATACACTGCCACTGAGAGCACTTTCTTCGCCTCTTCCTGTCCGATCACATAATCGTCGAGGAATGTTTTCATCTCCTCGGGCGTCAGAAGATTGATATCGTCGAACGTATCGCGGTCATTATAATCGAGTTCTTCTTCGATGATTTCAGAACAGATGCCGATGCACTCATCACAGATATATGTGCCGTTCGGGCCTGCTATGAGCTTCCTCACCTGTGCCTGTGTTTTATTGCAGAAAGAACACCTCACGATGTCATCCGTCATTTTTCCTGCCATATCTTTCACCTCATACTGACATTAGTGTTTTACGATCACTTCATCGATCAGGCCGTATGTCCTGGCCTCTTCCGCAGACATAAAATTATCCCGCTCTGTATCGGCTTTGATCGTCTCGATCGGCTGGCCTGTGTTAGCTGCCAGAATCTCGTTTAATTTCTGTTTTGTACGAAGAATATGCTCAGCAGCAATCTGAATCTCCGTTGCCTGTCCCTGAGCTCCGCCGGAAGGCTGATGGATCATAATCTCCGCATTAGGAAGTGCGAACCGTTTGCCTTTCTTACCGCCTGCGAGCAGGAAAGCCCCCATGCTGGCAGCCATGCCGATGCACACGGTAGACACGTCACATTTGATATACTGCATCGTGTCGTAGATCGCCAGTCCCGCTGTAACAGAGCCGCCAGGACTGTTGATATAAAGCTGGATATCCTTGTCGGGATCATCTGCTTCAAGGAAGAGGAGCTGAGCGACCACTACACTGGCCGACACATCGTTTACTTCCTCTCCAAGAAAAATGATCCTCTCTTTTAAAAGTCTTGAATAAATATCATAGGACCGCTCACCGCGGCTTGTCTGTTCAATGACATAAGGTACTAAACTCATAATTTATGCCTTCTTTCCTGAATGATCTATAAATTTCCCATCCGCCTCTTCTCATGTCCCTCCATGATGAGAAAAGGTATAAAAGGTGCGCCGTGCGGCACACCTTTCCTAACATTCTGCTCAGCCCTCTACTGCCGCATCTGCAATGAGTGTCACTGCCTCCTGGACCGCAATGTCGTCTTTCATCTGTTCCTTTTCATTGTCGCCCATAAATTCTTTGAGCTTGTCAATTTCCATCTGATAGGAGTCTGCCATCTTCTGGAGTTCTTCCTCAAGACGCTCATCTGACACCTCTATATTCTCTGCCGCCGCGACTGCCTCAAGCACAAGTCTTGTACGGATGCGTTTCTCAGCCTGCGGTCTGAACTCCTCTGCCATCTTCTCCTCAGTAAGTCCTGTAAACTGATAGTACTGCTCCATGCTCATTCCCTGCTGCATGATGCGGCGTGCAAAGTCATCGGACATCTGTCTTACCTGGAGATCGATCATCGGCTCCGGAATATCAATCTGCGCGTTAGCAACAGCCTGCTCAACAGACTGGTCTTCTCTCTTCTGCTTTCCTTCGTTCTCCTTGCGTTCCTTGATCTTAGCTTTTATTTCAGCCCTGTATTCATCTACTGTCTCGCTCTTATCGGACACGTCGGATACGAATTCATCGTCAAGCTCCGGAAGTTCTTTTGCTTTGATCTCATGTACCGTGCATTTAAATACAGCGTCTTTGCCTGCAAGTTCTTTCGCCTGATAGTCCTCCGGGAACGTCACATTGACTTCTACTTCCTTGCCGATCTCAGCGCCGACGAGCTGATCCTCAAATCCCGGGATAAAAGAACCCGAACCGATCGTCAGCGGATATTTCTCGCCTTTTCCGCCCTCAAACGGCACGCCATCCACAAATCCCTCAAAGTCAAGTGAAACCTGATCTTTGTCCTGAACCGCTCTGTCTGTCACCTCGATCGTTCTCGCATTTCGCTCGAGTTCTTTATTGATCTCCTCGTCGACTTCTTTCTGTGTTACTCTCGTGGAGATTTTATCTACTTTCAGTCCTTTATATTCACCGAGTGTTACTTCCGGCTTCACTGCAACTTCCGCAGTAAAGATAAAGGGGCTTCCCTTCTCAAGCTGTGTGATCTCAATCCTCGGCTGGGATACGATATCAAGCTCACACTCGTCATAAGCCTTTCCGTATGCCTCTGATATCATATGATCTGCCGCTTCATCATAGAACACTTCCGGTCCGTACATCTTCTCGATCATCTGGCGCGGCACTTTGCCTTTACGGAATCCTGGAAGGCTGATTCTGCCGCGCTCTTTTAAATATGCAGCCTGAAGCGCCTTTTCAACCTCTTCCGCCGGTACCTCAATCGTCAGCTTTGCCATATTATGTTCTAATTTTTCTACCTGTAAACCCATTTTCTTCCTCCTTGAATGTGCAAAGTAAAGATTGTCCGTGTTTTCGGTCAAAATATATGTCCGGACATACTTTTGCAGTCATTGAAATAGTATAGCATATAAACCTGCATATTTCCAGTACTTTTTGCCCCAAAGTCTGCCAAAAATGCGGAATTTTCAAAAGACGCTGCCGCATCAATGCTTTTACCTGTCATTGATGCGGCAGCATCTGTTCTGCTGGACTGATCAGCATATAAAATCCGCTAATTTGCAAATATCTGCACCCAGTTGTACGTCCATGATGAAGAAGGCGAATAATAGCATGCGACCCCGATCCTTGTAAAGTTTTCATTCAAAATATTTGCGCGGTGTCCTGGGCTGTACATCCAGGAAGCTACAACTCCCTCCGGAGAGGGCTGTCCGCCGGCGATGTTTTCCCCGGCAGCGCCATACGAGATATTCAGCTCATCTAATACAGTAAAGCAGTCGCTTCCATCGGGTCTGGTATGGGAGAACAGCGAAGGAAGTTCTTTCGCGCGAACCATAGCGGCTTTGTTCATAGCGGTGTCAGCCTTGAGAGGATCGAGTCCCTGCGCCCTGCGCTCACTATTTACGAGCTGTACGACTCTTTCCCCAAATTCAACTGCTTCTCCGTTATTAACATCAAACAAAAATTCTCCTGACCGGAACGTACCATTCGCGCTGAAATCTACCTTGCCGTTATTTATGTACCACAGCCCGTTGGAATTGGAGGCAATCCCGGTAAATTTGAAATTGACTTTTCCGTTTTGGATCATCCACCAGCCGTTGGAGTTCTTCGCCACTGTATCAGCGTTGAAATTGACTTTTCCCTTTTCAATATACCACCAGCCGTTGGAGTTCTTTGCTACTGTAGTGTCAAAAGCGACTTTGCCTTTCACCACGTGCCACCAGCCGTTTGTTCCATTGACAGCGCCTTTGACCACACTGTTTGTTCCGAACTGGACTTTTCCACCTTTACAGTACCACCAGCCGTTGCTGTTCTTTGCAAAACCATTATATTTGAAGTTTACTTTCCCATTTTGGATCACCCACCAGCCTTTCGAGTTCTTCGCCACTGTATCAGATCCAAAGTTTACTTTTCCATTCTGGATGTGCCACCAGCCGTTACTGTTCTTTGCCACGGTATTGTCAAAAGCAACCTCGCCTTTCACCACGTGCCACCAGCCGTTTGTCCCATTAACAACGCCTTTCACTACGCTGTTTGTTCCGAACTGGACTTTTCCACCCTTGCAGTACCACCAGCCGTTGCTGTTCTTTGCAAAGCCATTGTATCCGAAATCTACCTTTCCGGTACGGTCGATATACCACCATCCGTTCTTGTTCTTTGCTACAGTCGGCCCGGTGACAAGGCGTCCTCTGGAGAGATTGTACCAGTATTTTCCGAACTTAATTACCCCGTTTTCTTTAAAAGTAACCTTCCCTCTGGTGAGTTTGTAGGTGCCGTTTGAATTTGTGGCAAAACCATTGTCAGTAAAGTCGACTTTTCCATCTTTGATACACCACCAGCCCCTGCTGTTTTTGGCAATGGTAGTATCATAAGTCACTTCGCCGTCTACTACATGCCACCAGGCATTCGTGCCGTTCACGGTTCCTTTGATCACACTGTTCAGTCCCCGCTGTACTTCTCCGCCTTTGTAGTAATACCAGTCCTGGCTGTCAGGACTCTGGTGGAAGCCATTCCACCCTGCTGTAGCGCCGGCTGTTTCTGAAGCAGTATTCTCCGTACCGTCAGCTCCGGCTGCGGACACTGATACAGGAATCAGAAAAATTCCAAACAATAGAGCTGCGGCAACGGCAAAAATACTTTTGGTCCACATTTTTTTCATAGACTTTCCCTCCTGTATTTAATTTTTCCTTAGGATAATTTTATCATATACGGAGGTGCTGTCAAGCAGGCATTATAGGCCGGATCTTACCCCTCGTATACGATAGATTTCTTTACTTCCTCTGCCTTTTGTTTTCCGCAGAGTATCCCTGTAAGTTCAAGCGCAAACGGTATCGCGGCTCCCATCCCCCGCCCCGTTGTGATATTTCCATCTGTGACCGCCGGCACTCTCAATACATTCGCGCAGTCGAGCTGGTCTTCAAAAGACGGATAGGAACATGCCTTTTTTCCTTTCAGAAGTCCGAGATCACTCAGCACGCTTGGCGCCGCACAAATCGCTGCAAGATGCTTCCCCTGACTGCAGGATGTAAGAAGACATTCCCGAAGCCCTTCGTGTTCTTTCAGATGGAGTGTTCCCGGCATACCGCCCGGCAGTACGAGCATATCTGCTCCCTCCAGATCCGTTTCCTCAAAGAGACTGTCTGCTTCAACAAGGATGTCATGCGCTCCGAGGATCTGTTTTCTCTTCATAACAGATATCGTCTCCGTCTCAACCCCTGCCCGGCGCAGAATATCAACGACCGTCAGGCCCTCGATCTCCTCAAAACCATCTGCTAAAAAGACGTACACTTTTTTCATATCAGATTACCTCCTGTTCTTTCTGTCCGTATGACAGGCCAGTCTGTTGATTTTCCCCTACATTATAGCGGATATCTCCTTCCCTTACAATCATTCACAGTATTTTACGCTGGCAGAACAGCGTAATTTGCTCTATAATGACAGCATATAAGACCAGGAGGAAAACTTATGGAGATCGAACGCAAATTTCTGCCTGATACAGCCCGGCTTCCTTTCCGGCCTGAAGATTACCCGTGCCGGCACATCGAACAGGCCTATCTCTGTACGGATCCCGTCGTGCGGGTCCGCCGGGATAACGACGAATATTTTCTGACTTATAAGTCAAAGGGGCTTATGGTCCGCGAAGAATATAACCTCCCCCTTACCCGGGCAGGTTATGAACATCTGCTCGCCAAAGCAGACGGGCGGATCATTACGAAAAAAAGATATGTGATCCCGCTTGAGGACGGACTCAGGCTGGAATTCGATATATTTGAAGGGGATCTCTCCCCGCTTGTCATTGCCGAGATCGAATTTCCGGACGAGGAGACCGCTCTCTCCTACCAGCCGCCCAAATGGCTGGGGAAAGATGTGACCGGCTCTCCCCGATACCACAACAGCGCCCTGAGCCAGACATAGGCAATCCGCTTTTCCTTTGGCGTAAGCAACGTTTTGTTGCTTTTATGTAAAATTATCCGTTCTGTTGCATAACATCTTCTTTACAGGAAAAATTGATATAATAATGAAAAATTTTGTAATTTCCTGTAAATGGGAGGTGTTTCCGTGTCAAATATCCAACTTGCTGCGAATCTCCGGCGTCTGAGAACCGATCATGACTATACGCAGACACAGATCGCCGAAAGACTGAATATCTCACGGCAGGCATACTCCAACTATGAAACAGGAAAGCGTATCCCGGATCTGGATATCCTCATCCGGATCGCGGATATCTATCACGTCACACTGGAAGAACTCATTATGCAGCCCTGCAGCGGCGCCGGAATCATCAACCAGAATTCCGGGCCGTATTACATCGGAATGGAAATCACAAGCGCAGATACCATATATCTGACAAAAGAAGAAGTCGAACTGCTGACACGTTACCGTGAGGCAGACGAGGACGACCGGATGCTGACGCGGAAAGTCTTAAAGATGTAAATCATCCGGCAGGTTCATAAAATATTCTTCTTCTTAAAAATAACGATACACCCGACAATCACTACCACGCTCAGCACTACGACAAACGGGAAGCCATCTTCCAGTCCCGGCATATCTTTAAAATTCATCCCGTACCATCCCGTAATCAGCGTCAATGGAAAGAAAATCGTAGATATTACGGTCAGAAACTGCATATTGCTGTTCTGTCTTGCATCGATCTGCGCCTGATATGCTTCCTTAACCTGCTGGGCATATTCCAGCAGATGGTTCGTCCGGCTCATGAGCCGGTCTGCACGGTCGGTCAGCGTCCCGAAATATTTCAGATGTTTCTTTAAGAAAAAACCGTTCTCGTTTTCCTCAAGTTCTTTCGCCAGATCCATGATCTCATCATAATAACTCCGGAGGTTCAGAAGTTCGCGCCGCAGAGGCATCAGCTTTGTCTGGAAATTGGCGGTATGTTCCTGACTGACGTCTTCCTCCATCCTCAGAAGCCTGCGCTCATATGCCACAAGCATCTCCAGATCCCTGCTCATAAATTCGGCAATATAATTGTAGAGGAAACGCTCTTTTGTTTCTCCCTGATGCGTCCTTTTCTGCTGGATGCGCCGGATGAGCCTGTCGGAGAAATCTTCGTCGTCCACAAGTACGATATTGCTGCGGTTGACGAAGAAATACATCCGGTATCTGCTTCCGAGCACATCCAAAAGCCTTGGGATGCAGAGCGTTCCTGTCACACATTCCTGCTGGTTCTCCAGCCTGCAGAACCCGATCTTCGCTATCTGAATCTCATTCTCATAGATGATTCCTGCTTTTGTAAGCACCTCGTCCGCATGTCTGGAATCTGTGACAAAGACAGCCGGAACCTGGTCCGCCTCCCACTCTTCTGCTGTCACGGGAACAAGCTGCTCGCCAAATTTATAAATCATTCTATCACCTGCTGATCTTTAACTACATTATTCTTCCTCATTATCGTCTGCTGCCTGTTCTCCATTTCTGCGGGCGGCGTTATCATATGCTTCCTGATAAAGAGTCTCCTGGGAGTTAACCGGTTCGCCCTCGCATTTTACGAGCTTATAGACACCTTCCGGATTTTCTTCCCTTGCTTTCTTATTATCTCTGAGCATGAGGTCAAACATACCCTGTATCCGTTCTCTGATCGCCGGATCATAGACCGGGGCTGCGACTTCAACACGTTTCACTGTGTTTCTCGTCATAAAATCGGCTGACGAGATATAATATCTCCTTCTCTCTCCGCATCCGAAAATATATATTCTCGAATGTTCAAGGAAACGTCCGACAATACTCCGGATACGAATGTTCTCCGTCTGTCCTTTCACTCCAGGTATGAGACAGCTTATCCCGCGGATAATCATATCGATCCGGACACCTGCCCGGGACGCCTCCGCAAGCTTATCCATAATCTTTTTATCCGTCAGGGAATTCAGTTTCAGCCCGATATAGGCGTCCTCTCCATTTTCCCTGCGGCGGATCTCTTCTTCAATCATATCAATGACACGGTTCTGCAGGCATTTGGGCGCCACGAGCAGATGCCCGGACTCCTCCACAGCTTCACCCTTTGTCAGAGCCTGGAACACCTTTGCAGCCTCGATGCCGATCTCCTCATTTGCCGTCATGAGCGACAGGTCCGTATAGAGTCTTGCCGTCTTTTCATTATAGTTTCCAGTCCCGATCTGGGTGATATATTCGATCCCGTCTTTCCCTTTCTTTGTGATCAGACACAGTTTGGAGTGTACCTTGAATCCCTCCAGCCCGTATATGATCTGGCAGCCGGCTTTTTCCAGCATGCGGGACCAGCGGATATTGTTCTCCTCATCAAAGCGCGCCCTCAGTTCCACGAGGACGACGACCTCTTTGCCGTTTTCTGAGGCTTCACAGAGCGCTTCTATGACTTTACTCTGCTTCGCCAGCCGGTAGAGGGTCATTTTAATCGATATAACACTATCATCCTCTGCAGCTTCATTGAGCATCCCCAGAAACGGACGGATAGACTCATATGGATATGACAGGAGCTTGTCCCTTTCTTTGATCTGCCCCAGTATACTCTCACCATCCCGGAAAGAAGGTGATTTCTGAGGTACTCTTCTCTCATAGAACAGCTCCGGATTCATGCGGAGATGATCCTGGATTTTAAAGATGAAAGAAAAATCCAGCGGAGTCTCGCTCCGGAACACCCTCTCAGATGAAATATCCAGATAACGGCAGAGTGATTCCACAACTGAGCTGTCAATCTCGCGGGACATATCGAGGCGCACCGGGGAAAGTTTTTTCCTTTCTTTCATCAGATCTGCCATAAATTGACGGTAATCCAGATCCTCATCATACAGCGCGTCCGCATCGATATCTGCATTTCTCACAACACGGATCAGCGACTTTCCAATCACCTTGTATCCTTTGAACACTTTACCGATATAGTGGAGCACGATATCCTCAGAGAGGATGTATCTTCCTTTTCCGCCGGGCAGTTCGACCAGGCGTTCCACCATATTATTCGTACACGGAATAATGCCGATCCGCTCTTTCCCGCTCCTTGTCTGGAGTACGGCTACCGCATATATCTCCTGATTCCGGAGGAATGGGAAGGGCTGTCTCTTGCCTACTATGGTAGGAGAACTCAGGGGCATGATCTCATGATTAAAGTACTGGTCCAGGTATTTCTTTTCCTCTGATTTTGCCATAGTAAAATCAATCATTGCAATGCCATATTCCCCGACTTTCTCCATCAGTTCCTTATATGCCGCGTCTTTTCTCTTATTGAGCTTTTTCACTCCTTTTAAAATCGCTCTGATCTGTTCCTCGGCCGTCATATTTGTTTTATTATCTCTAATTTTTTTATTAATCAGCATCTGATCTTGAAGAGATCCCACTCTGACCCGGAAGAATTCATCCAGATTGCTCTGATAAATGGAGACAAAATTCATGCGTTCACAAAGCGGCACTTCGCGGTTTTCTGCTTCTTCCAGAACTCTTTCATTGAACTTCAGCCAGGACAGTTCCCTGTTCATATAAATCGTATCCATAGTTTCCTCCTTTGTAACTAACACAGCTTATTTCCGTTGGCCAGCAGCTTAAATTTGCAGTTAAGCCGCTCTGCCGCTCTTCTGCACATCATCATCCGTTTCAGAAATATCTCGAAGTAATCCATCACCGTACAGATCGTGTCATCTAATTCCAGTTCCATCTGTATAATACCCTTTTCTTTCTGAATAATCAACTTTGAAGATAGCGCAGCGTAATTTACACGGTCGTGAATGTCAAATGTCGCTTTGTTCCGGTTCTGAACCCGGTTGCGCCTGACGTCCGTCTTGTCTGCCAGGATCAGAGCAGCGGACACTTCGTCCACAGCCGTGCCTGTCGCTTCGTCGTGGTGGCCGACCGCTGTCGTCACGACGAGAATGTCTTTGAGAGGCATATCTGTTTCTTTCAGGATCTGATATGCAAGGATGGCCCCGCTGTGCGCATGGTCGTGCCGGTTGATGCTGTTCCCGATATCATGCATATAGCCCGCGATCTTTGCAAGTTCTATTTTATGTCTGCCGTACCCCAGCTCTTTCAGGATTCTTCCCGCGGTCTCCGCTGTTTTTGCAGCATGCTTTTTTGAGTGTTCCGTATACCCAAGCTCATTGAGCGTGAGATTCCCTTTTTCAATCAGAAGATTGATCTCCTCATTCATCTTTATCTGTTTGTAATCTGTTTTCATCACAGTCTTCTCACCGCCTCCATTGCAAGGGCAGATCTCTCACATTCCTGCGCGGTCATAGTGATCTGCCAGCACAGAGGGCTTCCTTTCATATGTTCAGATGCATAGCTTAACCCGTTGGTTCTTTCATCCAGAAACGGACGGTCGATCTGGTTCGGATCGCCAAGCAGGATGATCTTCGTGTCTTTTCCGGCTCTGGTAATGATTCCCTTGATCTGATCCGGCGTTGTATTCTGTGCTTCGTCTATGATAAGATATGTTTTCACGATAGAGCGTCCCCGTATGTAGTTGAGAGCCTCCTGCAGAAAATACTGTCCCGCATTTCTCGGGGAAATCCCGTAAGGAGCGCTTTTTCGGAACTCCAGCTTACGGATCATCCCGTCCGTCACCCGGCCGAGCTGCGTTTTTTTCGCCGACTGATCCGACTTCAGGACGACAAACTGGTTTTCCTCCAGCTTTGGTACATAGTTTTCCCCGTCTTCCCCCAGCACATACGTCTGGTCAACGGGAACACCTTTTTTCTTGAACTCCTTAAACAATTCTTCCGGCACATAGAGCTCGCACCTTCCGCTGTACTGATTCTCATGCTCCAGCACCTGGTCTGTTGTAAAATCCTCAGCACAGATGCCAAGCATCTGCGCTTTTATCCGCAGAAGCAGATCTTTTGTCACAAGGATGACCTGCTCGTCACGTGATTGGGACAGTCCGGCGCAGACCCTTAATATCCTGTTGTCCGCCGCTCCATCTGACAGATCTTCCGGAAGTTTTACATCCACAAAGTTCTTCTCTGCACAAAGTGTTCCCCCGCTGTCAAGAGGGACTCCTTTCAATAGATCGCCTTTCTGGCGGAGCTGCTCCAGATAGCGTATCACTCTGCGGGCATTGGCTCCTGTTTCGCCTTCTGCTTTCTTAAAATGATCCAGTTCTTCCAGCACAGCCATGGGAAGCACAACTAAATTGTCCTCAAAACTTTCGATCGCATAAGGCGCCTGCAAAAGAATATTTGTATCAACCACATAAATCTTTATCATAAAGTTTCCTCTCATCATTTTGCTCTATTTTTATATCTAATCTATTTTATAATAAAGTCCGGGCTGACGGGGGCATAAAAATGTTAAATATACGTAAAAACCACCGGATATGTGCAGTTTTTCATCCAAACCATACATATCCGGTGTCTTTATGTCTCATATTTCACTTTTACCTCTCACGGCGTACAGATTCATACTGCAATCCGCCCGAGCCGTGTTCCAAGACGGCTGAGTATCTCATTTGTGATCGTCCTCGCTGCTTCCGCCATATCTTCAGCCGTGATGATATCTGATATCATTGCCGGATTCCCGGACGGGCTGCTGCCCGGCGTCTGTCTGTCTCTGCCGCCTGCCCTTTTTCCGCAGGAACGCCCGATAAATACGACTTCATCCCCTGCCGATACTCCCGGCACATCTGTTACATCCAATGTGAGCTGGTCCATGCAGACCCGTCCAATCACCGGAACCCTCCTGCCGCCTACAAGCGCTGTTCCGCAGTTTGACAGGCTCCGCGGAATCCCGTCCGCATACCCCGCCGTGACGATGGCAGTCTTCCGGCTGCTCAGGGCCGTATAGGTCAGACCGTACCCTGCTGCTTCCCCTGCCGGAAGTTCTTTCACACATGCGATCCTCGCCTTAAGCGCCAGTACAGGGCTGAGGCATGCCTCTGTTTTCACTTTATCTTTCGCGGAACTTAAGACCCCGTAAAGGGCGATCCCTGGCCGCGCAAGGTCAAAAGAATATTCTGGATAGTTTAAAAGGCCATAACTTCCCTGAATATGCGACTGGAATCCCCGAAAGCCTTTTCTGTGCAGATACTCCGTAACGAACCGGAGTCTCCGGATCTGTTCCCTGGTATACGCTTCTTCTGCCTGCGTGGTTCCGTCGGAGACACAGAGATGGGAAAATATGCCTGTTATATCCAGACCCGGCAGTTTCCAGACCTCTTCGATGAGATCCATCCTGTCGTGCGGGATGCCCAGCCGGTGCATCCCTGTGTCTACACCAACATGTATGCGGATCTTCCGCCTTCCTGCATACTGAGACAGTCTCCTGGCATGTTCCTGGTCCACAACCGTCTGCGTAAGCCCATACTGCACAAGTTCCGGAAACTCCTCAGGATGCGTATATCCCAGGATCAATATCTGTCCGGATATCCCCGCCTCGCGCAGACGGACCGCCTCATCTGCTGACGCCACACAGAAATTATCGATCCCTGCTGTCTGGAGAATCCGGGATATAAGGATATCCCCGTGGCCGTATGCATTTGCCTTAACTGCCGGCATGAGTTCACACCCTGTGCCGGATAAACGCTTCAGTTCTTCTACATTGTGGAGCAGTTTCTCTCTGTCCACTTCAATCCAGGCTCTGTCTGTTTCACTCATTTCTATGCGCCTCCTTTTTCACGAGAGCAGATATATGCACGAGCACTGCCGCCGCTGCGAAAGATACGATCGTGACGCTGAAAAACTGCACCAGTGCGTTGTCGACAAGAACGGGAGTAAGTCCGCAGATCCCCGCAGCTCCCCTCAGAGCGATCAGGACTGCCGGATGGATAATATACACGAGCATGGATACATCTCTTGTCCATCCCGGCGCCCTGCCCGGCACACACAGAAGCAGCCGGAACAGGAAATACATTACAGGGATGAGGAACAGATACATGCTGTTATGCCTCTGCAGCCCGTAACTGTAAGTGAGACATCCCTCTGCGAGCATCAGGGCCATGCTGACAATCAGTCCTGCAACAGACCAGCCCGAACCTGCATCTCTTCTGTTTTCCCACTGTTTTCGGATCAGTACGCCAAGGAGCAGGAATACCGGGGCATAAAAGATCCCGTTGCGGGTATAACTGCTGACAGCAAATATCACGCCGTACAGAAACTTGATAGCGGGGATACGGCTCACAAGCCCGAAATAACTGTCTCCCCCTGCACCGATGATATAGAGGAGCACAGCGAAGGCAAAAGCTGTCCCCACAGAAGTCCGTCTCAAAAGCGCCGCGGCAAGGATGCATCCGATGATCACTGCCGGAAAATACCAGAGATGATAAAATGCTCCGTCAAAGAAAATCATCCTGAGTAAACCGCCCACGCTCTCCGGCATGCCGCCTGAATAAAAGTTGACCGGCAGATAGAGCACAAATGCAGCCGCATACAAAAACAGCGTCTTCTTTAACGACTGTATCACTTTCCCATCTGCTGTACACCCGCCCAGTTTCCATGAACCCAGCACAAAATATCCCGTTGTCATCAGGAAAAAGGGGACTGCCACTCTTCCCACGCAGTAAGTGATAAGAAAATCCAGAGTTTCGCTGATTCCCGAAAACGGAGCCGTGTGAATAGCAATCACCATGACTGCCGCCGCCAGCCGGAAATGATCGATTCCAGCATAAAACTTTCTGCCTGCCATGTCACACCCCGCCTTTTCCTGCCGCCTGCAGTCTCCCCGGCATCTGTATGGCACGGCAGGAACCCGCTGTCCCGTAAGTCTGGCAGTATCTGCGCAGCGCCTTTTTCCTGGAAAGCCTCTCTACATACTCTTCCAATGCCAGATCGTCCCTTGCAATCACTTCTGAATGAGGGGTTCCCACATACCGGAAATGCCAGGGTTCCTCGCTGATTCCGGTCACAGCCTCCTTGCTCTTTTGATACCGCTCGATAAAACCATAGTAAGGCGCCATCTCCCGGAATACCTGGCAGATGCCCTTTCGTGGAAACTTCGGACAGATGAAGTCGATGTACGGTGCGTTCTCTGCAAGATCAATGGCGAGTCCTGTCTCATGCTCGCTGCATCCCGGAAGCGCCACATATTTCCTGGCAAACGCGACACCTTTTTCCGCCACTGTATCCGCCCAGATCTGCTCCTGCTCTTTGCGCGGACGCCAGCCGCTTACCGGGACAATGGCTCCTTCTGCGCCAATATCTGAGAGCAGTCTTTTCAGCGCTTCTGCTGCTGTCCGCTCCATCAGAATGTCCGGATGGTCCCTGGATACGCTTACAAGATCCCCACGGTTAACGGGATGGTAGATCGGATGCTCAATATTGACCAGTGTAAGATAATTTGTTCTCATGCCCCCACCTCCATCGTAATCAGCCGTTCGATCAGCTCCTTAAATGAAATCCCCGCCTCTTTCATCATGCCCGGATACCGGCTGTGGGCCGTAAATCCCGGGATCGTGTTGACCTCGTTAAAATAGATCTTTCCTTCCGGTGTCAGAAACATATCCACTCTGGCAAAATCCCGGCACTTTAACGCGCGGTATATGACAGCCGCCATATGTCTGATCTCTTCCGCTTTCTCGTGGGGAATCCTTGCCGGGACATAGATATTGGACGTCTTCAGCGTATATTTTTCTTCATAGTTAAAGAAACCTTCGGATAACCCGATCTCGTCCACTTCTCCTATAAACAGTTCGCCGTTTCCAAGGACTGCGCACCCTACTTCAAATCCCGAAATCTGCTCTTCCATGACCACTTCACTGTCGTGCTCAAACGCACTTTCAACAGCCGGGATCAGTTCTTCCTCAGCGCAGACTCTCGTGATGCCAAATGATGATCCGGCCCGGACTGGCTTTACGAACAGCGGATATTTAAGCCTGCGCGCACATTTTCGCATCTCCTGCGCATCATAAGGCCTTGTGACTGTCACAGTCTCAGCCACCGGCACTCCTGCCGCCGCTGCGATGCGGTGAGAGAGTTCTTTATCCATACCTACCGCAGAACTCAGCAGTCCGCATCCTATGACCGGGATGGCGGCCAGTTCCAACACTCCCTGTACTGTCCCGTCCTCCCCGTTCTTTCCGTGCAGAATCGGAAAGGCAGCGTCTAAAGATACCATACGCGTCCCGCCTGCCTCCTGGTAACAGATGCCGTGAACCGTCCTGTCCGTACATACCCACACCGGCGTACACGTCTTGTCATTGAGCCATCGGTTCTCCGGGATATCGTCGATATTTCCCTTGTAGAGATACCATTGTCCGCTCTGGCGGCTGATGCCGATCAGAACCTGTTCATAGCGCTCTGTGTCCATGTTCTCTATGACGGCGTGCGCTGACTGAAGAGACACTTCGTATTCGGTGGAACATCCGCCAAACAGTATGGCGATCCTCTTCTTTCTCCCATTCTCTGTCATTTTGTTGTCGTCCATTTTCATTTCTCCTTTTCCTCGCTGCCGGTATAGTATTCTGCCGTCCACTCTTGCGATATGAAAATAATAACAGGATGGGATTAATGATTTTTAATGAAATCATGATGATTTAGTGTATAGAATTGTTAAGATTTTATTTAGTAACCGTGGGGATTTGTAAATGGATCAGGCTGAACTGCCGCTTTTGAAATCAGTCCACCCTGTATTGCCATACATCCAAAAGGATGATATCATACCGACATAGGTCATGCACCAAAGGGGGCTTACAAAAGATACATTATGGAATACTCATTTACGGAACTACTCTGGCTCTTTCTCATCTACTCTACACTCGGATGGATCTTTGAGGCAGTCGTGGGCACAATTAAAAACAAAAGATTTACGAACCGGGGATTCTCGACAGGACCTTTCTGTATCATCTACGGATTCTCGGCAGTCACCATGCAGGTGACACTTGCCGATCTGACAGACAATCCCATATTTCTGTTTCTTGGATGCGGGATACAGGCCACTGCCATCGAATGGTTCGCCGGCAAGATACTGGAACGCCTGAACCGTCATAAATGGTGGGATTACTCCAATAAGAGATGGAATTTTGACGGATATATCTGTCTGGAATACACGCTGCTCTGGGCGATTCTCGGGACACTCACCGTACGGTACGGGAATACTTTTTTCCTGTTTCTCTACAAACTCATCCCCGAGCCGGTGCCCGCAGTTATCACCTGGGTGCTTGCCGCCTATGTGTGCCTCGACTCCGCCGTCTCTCTTGCAGCAGTGTTTCATCTGCGCCGCACCGGAAAAGGCAAACGTGAGCACAGCGGCACAATCTCATCTAAGTTATACCGGGCCGCACGCACTGTCATCGGCTATGTAGAACGCCGTATGGCAAAGGCTTATCCGGTGATTGAAGAAAAATCCGAAGAAATATTAAAAGAAGGAAAGTTTGCAGAAGGATGCGGCTTCTACAAACTGTTCTGGCTGTTCCTCATCGGTGCATTTTTAGGAGATATCACTGAAACGATCTTCTGCCGCCTGACTGCCGGAGTATGGATGAGCAGGAGCAGCCTTGTGTGGGGACCGTTCAGTATCGTGTGGGGGCTTGCCATTGCCCTTGCCACTGTTCTCCTGTACAAGGACAGAGAGAAACCCGACCGGCACATCTTCCTGATCGGAACACTCCTTGGCGGCGCTTATGAGTATGCGTGCAGTGTTTTTACCGAGATCGTCTTCGGGCAGGTCTTCTGGGATTACAGCGGCATCCCGTTCAATCTTGGCGGAAGGATCAATCTCCTCTACTGCTTCTTCTGGGGAATTGCCGCCGTTGTATGGATCAAACTTCTGTATCCCCGGTTCTCCGGATGGATCGAGCGCATCCCGAAGATAGCAGGATACATAGCGACCTGGATTCTGGTCGTATTTATGGCCGCTGACATCATCGTTTCTGCAGCCGCTCTTATCCGCTATGACCAGAGAGCCGGAGGATCTGCAGCCAAAAGCGGCTGGGAGCAGATCATAGATGAGAACTTTGACGATGACAAAATAAAACAGATCTATCCAAATGCAAAGCAAAGATAAACGAAAAAGAGGAGATTCTCAAATGTTCTGTGAATCTCCTCTTTTTCTGTTTGTTCTTATCTGCTGCCGTCCTGCTACAGTTCGACTTTCAGGTTCTGTTCTTTGATATTATGACGGTTGGCATATCCTGACAGGATCATGGTCAGAGCACCGTCTCCGGTGATGTTGCAGGCTGTGCCGAAGCTGTCCTGGAGTGCAAAAATGGTAAGCATCAGGGCCGTCCCTGTCTCATCAAATCCAAGCACGCCCGTGATCAGCCCGAGAGACGCCATGACGGTTCCGCCCGGCACACCGGGAGCACCGATGGCAAATACGCCGAGAAGCAGACAGAACAGGACCATCGTTCCGACATCCGGTATCCGTCCGTATAAGATCTGTGATACTGTCATGACAAAAAACACCTCGGTCAGCACGGAACCGCAGAGATGGATATTTGCAAACAGCGGGATGCCGAAATCTACCATGTCATCCCTGAGCGGCGGCTCTGATTTCTTCGCACAGCGGAGCGCGACTGCAAGCGTTGCCGCAGAAGACATCGTACCAATGGCGGTAATATATGCCGGTCCATAGTTTCTGATGACTTTCAGCGGATTGCTCCCCGAGTAGATGCCTGCGGCAATGTAGAGCACAGCCATCCACAGATAATGTCCTGCCATAACGATCAGCACGACCTGGATGAACACCGGAAGCTGCTTTGTGATCGTCCCCTCATAGGAGAGTCCGCAGAATGTAAACCCGATAAATACCGGAAGGATCGGAATCACGACTCTGGTCACGACTTCCAGCACGATCTTCTGAAATTCTTCCAACAGGTTCGTCATCGTCACAGCATTCGTCCACGTGCATGCCAGTCCTAAGAGCACGGACAGTACGAGGGCGCTCATCACCGACATGATCTGCGGGATCTCAAGCTGGAACACGACCTCCGGCAGTTCTTTCAGACCTTCTACTTCTGATACGATGGACAGATGGGGGATGATCCCGTAGCCTGCCGCCATGGAAAGAAACGCCGCCAGAATGGAGGACAGATACGCGCAGAAAAGCGCCACGCCCAGCATCCGTGAGGCGCTCTTTCCAAGCCTCGTGATCGACGGCGCGATAAAGCCGATGACAATCAGAGGCACACAGAAATTAATCAGCTCTGACAAAATAAATCTTACAGTTACAACAACATTCATCAAGGCGTCTCCTGCAGCTTTCATGGACTCCATTCCTGCAAGCTGCCCGACGATGATTCCGAACACCACTCCCACGAGCAGTTTAAACGGAAGACTGGTGAATACTTTCTTCATTTGAAATCCTCTCTTCTTCTCAGTTTATAATATGCCGCCCTATTATAATCGATATATGTGTCTCTGGCAATAGTTATTATTTCCATATTGGATACAGTAACAGCCCCATGGCTGAATCGGCTTGACAAAAGTCATATCTGTGTTACGATATCACAGTAAGTGTCCGCACACAGAGCGCGGGCAGATCAGTTCTAAAGGAGTAAGACAATGGCACTTTATAATAACAGGATCGTAGTAAAAGTAGGAACTTCAACACTCACAAATGATGCGGGAAAGAGCGATCTTCGCGCCACGGACCGCCTCGTCTGCACGCTGGCCGATATCCATAATATGGGATATGAGGTCATCCTTGTCTCCTCGGGCGCTATTGCCGTGGGGAGAAACAAGCTGAACATGCAGGGCAGACCGGACAGTAACACTATGCGCATGAAGCAGGCCGCAGCCGCAGTCGGCCAGTGCAGCCTGATGTATCTGTACGACAAGTTCTTCGGGGATTATGACAAGACTGTTGCCCAGATCCTCCTCAATGCAGAAGATATCGAGCAGGAGGAAAAAAAGGAAAATCTGACAAATACATTTGATGCGCTTCTTGAAATGGGCGTGATCCCAATTGTAAATGAAAATGACTCTGTAAGCTACACCGAGATCGAGTCCGAGGACAGGCTGTTCGGAGACAACGACATGCTCTCCTCAGTCGTGGCTGTCCTGTGCCGGGCGAAACGCCTTGTCATCTTGTCCGATATTGACGGCTTCTACGACAGTGATCCCCGTCTGCACCCCAATGCAGAACTCATCGAGCAGATTGATACGATCGATGAAAGCGTCTATTCCCTCGCAGGAGGCGCCGGTTCAAGAAGAGGCACAGGGGGCATGCGCACAAAACTGCAGGCTGCGCAGCTTGCCACTTCGCAGGGTATCGATACGATCGTAACGAACGGGAAGCGCCCGGAGGCCCTTTACGACATTGTCAGGGGCGGAAAAGCCGGCACACTGTTTACCGGGAAGATATAGTGTGTCAGTTCTGTTCAGGAAATACAGCCTTCTCCAGGGTGAGAAGGCTGATTTTTTTCTCAATCCCTCCGGCATAGCCAGTCAGACTGCCGTCCGTACCAAGCACCCGGTGGCAGGGTACGATAACAGACACAGGATTGTGTCCCACTGCGCCGCCCACCGCCTGGGCCGACATTGTCTCAATTCCTCTCTGAGCCGCGATCTCACGCGCGATCTCCTTGTAGGTCGTTGTCTGTCCGTAGGGAATCTTCAAGAGAATCTCCCAGACCGAACGGCGGAACTCACTTCCTATTAGATGAAGCGGCGGAGTGAAGCCAGGCTCCTGACCGTCAAAATAAAGATCCAGCCACTTTACCGTCTGTTCCAAAACAGCAGATCTTTCCGCCACTTTATTTGCGTCTGTTACTCTCTCTGCCCTCATCTCTGCTCCCTGTTCCCTTGTAACTCTGTCTCTGAGTATTTCACCGCCAAAATACTTCTGTCCGTCGAACCACAGCCCTGTGAGTCCCTCTCCATCACAGGCAAGAGTGATCCCGCCAAGCGGCGAGTCATAATGACAGATATCGTGCATGATTTGCCCTCCTCCTTTTTCTCAGCGAGACTCCAGAAAACTCTCCACTGCACGGTTAAACTCCCTGTGCTCCTCTTTCGCGATAAAATGAGTTCCGTGCAGAACCCGGATCTTTGCATTTGGAAGGCTCGCATAGATCAGCCTCGTGTGCTCGTCCTTTATCATATCTCTGTCTCCGGCAATGACCAGCTTCTTCATATTTATGAAATCCGGATCTTTATTTTCAGACAGCTCCTCCGGACGGATATTCGGATCATTGACCATCAGCCTGAGCATCTCTGCATTTTTCCGCGCTTTTTCGGAAAATGAAGCTCCACCGTCTTTCTTCCCGGACTTTTTGGCAGACAGTATTTCCCCGAAAGCAGCAAAAGCAGATGCCATCCGGCATCCGAAGACAATCGGGATCTGTGTAGACGGCTTTACACCCGACGCGTCCAGGTTTGCCCCGTTTAAGATCAGATGGTCTACCCGCTCCGGATACTTCAGGGCAAAGATAAGAGCGATGTTTCCACCGTCTGAGAAGCCCAGGATATGCGCCCTGTCAATACGCTGCTCATCCATAAAATCATGCAGATCCTCAGCAAACTGTCGGATAGTAAAGGGCTTCTCCCCTCGGGGCGACTGCCCGTGTCCGCGGGTGTCCAGAGCAATCACACGATACCTGCTCTTAAAATATTCGATCTGATGCTCAAAGTAACTGCCGTCCTCCCCGTTGCCGTGAAGGAGGATGAGCGGTGTGCCTGAGCCCTGTTCTGTATAGTGAAGTGCGATATCCGTAGCCATGTCGTATCACCTGTCCTGCCCTTTCTATATGGCATGCATAAGCAGCCTGCCAGATGAAATTATTATAATACAGATAGCTTGAAAAATCTATCCGAAGGCAGCTTTAGCAAATTCGTATTTATCGGACTGGGAAAGTGTCCGCCAATAAATAATAATATCCGAAAACGCAGAGAAATCGTTTTAAAAGGGAACGTAGTCGAGAAAGCTCCGGTTTTGTTCCTTCCGTCTGGAATTCAGGTTTCGGGATGAGAAAGAAAGCAGCCGGGAGGTATGTATTGTGTACGCACCGTTGGAGCCGCACCGGCACTTGGAGCGCGTCCTTTGCGCTCCTACGTACCGCTGTGCGGCGACCGAGTGAAAACGTGTGCGCTAGCAATACATACCTCCCGGCGGATATTTTGTCAATCTGATAAACCTGAATTTCTACACCGTCGCAATATCGATAAGCGTCAGTTTCTTGATATCCGTATTCTCAAGACTTGTAATCAGCGCCTCCGCAGTGTCGATCGCGGTCAGAACGTTGACGCCTGTCTCAATGGCATTTCTGCGGATGACGAATCCGTCCTTGGAGTGCTCCGCGCCCTGTGCCGGGATATCGATGACAAGGTCGATCTTATGACCCAGGATCAGATCGAGAAGGTTCGGTGACTCCTGCTCGATCTTACGCACCGGCGTCGCCTTTACTCCCGCCTCGTTAAGGGCTCTTGCTGTTCCGCTGGTGGCGAAGATGTGATATCCGATATTCGCAAATCTGCGCCCGATCTCCACAGCCTCCGGCTGATCCGCGTCGCGGACCGTCATAATCATATTCTTGAACTTCGGCAGCTTGATGCCTGCGCCGATAAACGCTTTGTAAAGAGCCTCATCGAATGTTTTCGCGATGCCCAGGCACTCGCCTGTTGACTTCATCTCTGGCCCGAGGCTGATATCCGCTCCCCTGATCTTCTCGAAAGAGAACACCGGCATCTTGACAGCCACATAGTCTGCCTCCGGCTGAAGGCCCGGCGTGTAGCCCAGCTCTTTGATCGTCTTCCCGATGATGACCTGTGTCGCCAAAGGCACAATAGGGATTCCCGTCACCTTGCTGATATAGGGCAC
The DNA here is from genome assembly GCA_019116885.1 of Candidatus Mediterraneibacter pullistercoris. Classification (GTDB taxonomy): domain Bacteria; phylum Bacillota; class Clostridia; order Lachnospirales; family Lachnospiraceae; genus Mediterraneibacter; species Mediterraneibacter pullistercoris. The sequence continues at coordinate 116,957 of DXAU01000017.1, forward strand.
GGTACGGCTGGAACGGGGGTTGACCTCGATTACGTAGACGTCATCCTCTCCGCAGACTATAAACTGGATGTTGATCATACCGATGACATGGAGGGATTTTGCAAGTCTTCTTGTATACTCCGCGATCTTTGCTTTCGCGCTTTCTGTCAGGCTCTGTGCCGGATAGACAGAAATACTGTCTCCGGAGTGGATGCCGGCACGCTCGATATGCTCCATGACACCCGGAATCAGAATATCCGTGCCGTCGCACACAGCATCGACCTCGATCTCCTTGCCCTGCAGGTATTTATCCACGAGGATCGGGTGATCCTGGGCGATCCGGTTGATGATGCCGATGAACTGGTCGATGTCATGGTCATTGATGGCAATCTGCATGCCCTGTCCGCCGAGCACATAGGACGGGCGCACAAGAACCGGATAACCAAGACGGTTTGCCACTTCTTTCGCTTCTTCTGCTGTGAACACAGTGCCGCCGGTCGGACGCGGGATCCCGCACTCTTCCAGGATATCGTCAAAGAGCTCCCTGTCCTCTGCCTTATCTACATTTTCTGCGGAAGTACCAAGGATCGGCACTCCCATCTTCATGAGGGCTTCTGTCAGCTTGATAGCCGTCTGTCCGCCGAACTGTACGACGGCTCCGTCCGGCTTTTCGATATCTACAATGCTCTCCACGTCCTCTGGTGTGAGCGGCTCAAAATACAGCTTGTCCGCGATATCGAAGTCCGTACTTACAGTCTCCGGGTTATTGTTGACGATAATCGTCTCATATCCCGCTTTGGCAAATGCCCAGGTACAGTGTACAGAGCAGAAATCGAACTCGATCCCCTGACCAATGCGGATCGGGCCGGAGCCAAGCACGAGAACTTTTTTCTTATCCCCGGTCTTCTCCACTTCGTTCTCACTGCCGTATACAGAATAATAGTAAGGCGTCTCCGCCGCAAACTCTGCCGCGCATGTATCCACGATCTTGTACGCCGCAACAATGCCGTTTGCATGGCGCATGTCATGGATCTCACGCTCACTCTTTCCTGTCAGGCGTGCGATCACATTGTCCGGGAACTCGATGCGCTTCGCTTCTCTTAAAAGGTCAGCAGTGAGTTCCTGCGTTTTCAGTGCATTTTCCATTTCCACGATGATGGCAAATTTATCGATGAACCATTTATCTACTTTCGTGATATTGTAGATCGTATCATAATCAATTCCTCTGCGGACCGCCTCCGCGATCTTCCACATACGCATGTCATCTACTTTTTGGAGCTGCTCTAAAAGATCATCTTCAGACAAATCTGTAAAATCATAGGACATCAGGCTGTCCACATGCTGTTCCAGAGAACGGATCGCTTTCATCAGAGCGCCCTCAAAATTATCGCAGATACTCATAACCTCTCCGGTTGCCTTCATCTGCGTAGTAAGAGTTCTCTTGGCGCTGATGAATTTATCAAATGGCAGACGCGGAAGTTTTACAACCACGTAATCAAGCATCGGCTCGAAGCTTGCGTATGTCTTCTGTGTGATGGCATTCTTGATCTCATCCAGCGTATAGCCAAGCGCAATCTTCGCTGAAACCTTTGCGATCGGATACCCCGTCGCCTTGGACGCCAGTGCGGAAGAACGGCTCACCCGGGGATTCACCTCGATCACGCAGTATTCAAACGTATCCGGGTTCAGCGCATACTGCACGTTGCATCCGCCTGTGATCTTCAGCTCACTGATAATATTCAGCGCGGAAGTACGGAGCATCTGATACTCCTTGTCGCCCAGTGTCTGTGACGGAGCCACGACGATACTGTCTCCGGTATGGACGCCGACCGGGTCGATATTCTCCATATTACATACGGTGATACAGTTGCCTGCACTGTCACGCATCACCTCGTACTCAATTTCTTTCCATCCGGCGATGCAGCGCTCCACGAGCACCTGTCCCACGCGGGAGAGACGGAGGCCGTTCTCCAGAATCTCTACGAGCTGCTGTGAGTCATGGGCGATACCGCCGCCGCTGCCGCCCAGCGTATATGCAGGACGGAGCACGACCGGGTAGCCGATCTTATTGGCAAATGCAAGGCCGTCGTCCACACTTTCCACGACGAGAGAAGCTGCAACAGGTTCTCCGATCTTCTCCATTGTCGCCTTGAATTCCAGACGGTCCTCTGCCTTTTTGATCGTCTCCGATGTCGTTCCGATCAGGCGCACGCCGTTCTCACGCAGGAATCCTGCCTCTTCAAGTTCCATGGCAAGGTTCAGGCCCGCCTGTCCGCCCAGAGTAGGAAGCACGCTGTCCGGCTTTTCTTTCTTGATGAGCTGCTCGACCACTTCCACGGTCAGAGGTTCAATGTATACACTGTCTGCGATATCTTTATCTGTCATAATCGTGGCAGGGTTGGAGTTTAAAAGAATGACCTCGATGCCTTCTTCTTTGAGGGAACGGCATGCCTGGGTTCCCGCATAGTCAAACTCCGCCGCCTGTCCGATGACGATCGGACCGGAACCGATGACCAGAACTTTCTTAATACTTAAATCTCTTGGCATTATTTCGCTCCTTTCATCATCTCAATAAATCTGTCAAACAGGTAGCTGGAATCCTGCGGTCCCGGGCACGCCTCCGGGTGAAACTGCACTGTGAAAATATTCTTGCCTGCATATGCAAGCCCTTCATTTGTACCGTCGTTTACGTTTATAAATGCCGGAACAGCAATCTGGGGATCTACCGACTTCTCATCCACCACATAACCGTGATTCTGTGAGGAGATATAGACTCTTCCCGTATCCAGGTCTTTCACCGGATGGTTTCCGCCCCTGTGTCCGTATTTCAGTTTGTGTGTGGACGCACCCGTAGCAAGCGCCATGAGCTGATGTCCGAGACAGATGGCGAATATCGGAATATCTGTATTGTACAGCTTTCTGATTTCTTCGATAACAGATGTGCAGTCCGCCGGATCTCCAGGTCCGTTGGAGAGCATGATACCGTCAGGATTGGATGAAATGATCTCTTGGGCGGTGGTGTGAGCCGGATAGACCGTCACTTCGCAGCCGCGCTGATTTAAAGACTTTGCGATATTATTTTTTGCGCCCAGGTCGAGAAGAGCGACTTTTAATCCCTCACCCTCAAGGACGTATTTTTCAGAACATGTCACTTTGGAGACAACGTCTCCCACTGCATATGCTTTCAACTTCGGGATGACCTGATCCAGATCATAATTCTCATCTGTCGTGATCATGCCGTTCATCGTACCTTTTTCTCTCAGGATCTTTGTAAGAGCCCTCGTATCAATCCCTGCGATCCCGGGAATATCCTGCTGTTTCAGGAAGTCCTGTATCGTGCCCCCACATCGGAAGTTGCTGGGCATTCTCGATAATTCTCTTACGATATATCCGTCCGGCCACGCTTTCCTTGATTCCATGTCCGGCGTGATACCATAGTTCCCGATCAGGGGATAGGTCATGACCACTGCCTGTCCTGCATAAGACGGATCAGTCAGCACCTCTAGATAGCCTGTCATAGATGTATTAAATACGATCTCGCTGATACACTCCCGCTCTGATCCGATACTTGTGCCGGTGAATACCGTACCGTCTTCCAATATTAGAAACGCTTTCATCTGTTCACCCTTTCCCTTTGTATAATTCAATAACTGCCGTTACAGTCTGCACTGTAACATCTCTCCTCTGAGAACAGATATGCCGTTGCATAGCAAAGGCACTCTTGGAGTCTTTTCATCCAGAGCGCCCTCGTTCTCAAATTGTAAAGATTATACTACAACTGAGCTTATAATTCAACTGATAAATCCTGCAATAATATTCAGAAATACTTCTAAATATTCAAAACTACTGCTGATAATTCCAGAATACCATAATCTTATTGTGTATCTCATCCTCGATATATGTGTATTTCACCTGGCTGAGTCTATACACTGACCCCAGGGTCTGGACAGCCTTGGGAAAAAGTTCATTGATCACTTTATCCCGGGCCTCGTCATAGAGTTCCGCGGAAGAAAATTTACACACGAACATCTCCTCTCCCGCATAAATGCTGTCGGTCATATCACCGAGAAGAATCTGCGGGTCGTAGGAATCATAGTACATCCCGTTCATCCTGTAATAATTCAGATCATCTGAATCACACGCCGGATATGCAATCTCACTGTCCGGCTCATGATCCGCCATGATCTCCGCATCTGTACAGCAAAGATAATCATAGTAGATGACATTGTCCGGGATATTCTCTCCATTATCAGAAGACAGGAAGACCGGATCTCCGAATGTTACGTCCATCTGATAATACTTCCCGCCGCAGTTGACAATATTCCATGCATGAGCTTCCTGTCCCTGGGCCGTCCCAACCACATAGATACATTCAATCCCCATATTGTCCAGCAGATACTGCGCTGCCCTGGAATAACCGGCGCACACAGAACTCTTCCCTACAAGGGCGCTGTAGATGTTCTGATTGTCCGGCGCGTTTTCATCATAATCGACGGTATTGACGAGATATTCATAGATATACCGTATCTTGTCATATTCTCCTGCCGATGCATCGATTCCTTCCATACAGTCTGCGGCCGCCGCATCGATCTCTCTCTGCCGCTCCTCCTTTTCCGCAGGAGTACAGGAGTATCCGGGGCAGAATTCTGTGTAACTGTCATAGATCGTCATCCGGGAACTTCCAACGCACCAGAAAAGTTCCGGACAGTCATAGAGAAGATACTCATATACCTTTTCCGGGTGATCATCCCGCCCGGCATGAACAAGGATCGTCTCTTCCATGCTGCTCACTCCCTGAAGCAGTTCCCTGTAGACCGTCTGCTCTTCTTCTGTAAGCTGCTGATAATAAAAGTGACCGGAAACTTCCTCCGCCGTCACACTGACTTCCGGAAAATCCACGCCTGCTGTCTGCAGTGTATGAACCGTTTTTTCCACAGACCCGCCGAACGTCTCCCTGACCTGCGCGCCAAACCTGTCTGCAGCCCAGGGGATTCCATACGCAGCTCCTCCGCCGAGTATGATAAGCATTACAAGGGCAGTTACGCACCCCGTCCTGCGCTTTCGTCTCTCTCTTTGAATTCTCCTTTTTCCTGCCATAGGACTCCTCTCTGATATCCCTCTGTATCGCTGTATGCTTTCCCGCTTTCCTCTCCTGCTTCATAGTGTACATTCCGGCTCTTTACGTCAGCTCCGCGATCCTCGACACTCCCACATAGATCTCCGAAATCTTATACCATGTGGGATAATCTACTTTCCCCGTTGCAGGAAGTCCGAATACTGACTGGAATTCCTTTACTGCATTCTCTGTTGCAGGGCCGTAGATGCCGTCCGCTGTAATCTTTGGCAGAGCCGGATACGCCCCTGCGATCACATTAAGCTGTTCCTGCATCTGACGCACTTTCGCTCCGCTGGCCCCTTCCTCAAGAGTATATCCCGGCCAGGACGCGGGTATTCCTGAGATTTCTTCCGCAGAATTGATGTACATGTCGTCTCCGTAGAAATACCTCAGTATCTCGATCGGAGAATACCCCTTGTCTCCCAGTTCTTTAGACCCCCACTGTGTCATCCAGTCCGGACAGCTCACGCGTCGCCCGTCACAGTACTGGGTCAGGATCGGCTGTCTTACATTCGGTCTGGACAGGTATGCTGCAAACAGCTCATCTACGATTCCGGATATCGTGTCATAAAAATTTCTTTCCGGTATCCACTTATGGTCAAATGCAGTGGAGGAAGTAATGGTGAAATCATAGCCCCGGTTCCTGTACCATTCTGTGTATACTCTGTTGAGTGTAAATGACATAATCGCCAGCACATTTGCACGTATCGTATCTGCCGGCCATGTGGCATATATCTCACTGGACGCCACATTTTTGATATAGTCTTTGTACTTCACATAGTAGTTCGTCGCCGTCGTATCTCTGGGCGAACCATCATGGACAACAATATACTCCGGCACGACCACCCGGCTCAATACGATCTCACCGGACTCATTTGTCGGCTTGATCTCATCTTCTGCTATCTTGGGCGGGTAATCGCCGTATAAAGTATGAGCGGGGATCACGAATACTTCCTCTTCTTCCCCACCCGTTTCACTCGGCCGCATCCTGACATTCTGGATCGCCTTTACATTTGCAAGTATCTCAGTCCCGGCGATGCTCACCGGTTCAAATCCCGGCGCACTGACATCCAGTGTGTACTCTGAATATGGCTGCCGTTCATTGTTCGGATCCAGACTCCATTCCTCAGGCGGCGCATCCAGTGTGAGCACCTCGCTCTGTCCGGAAGAGTCCGTGGTCACCTGTTCCAGTGTCTGTTCCGGCACCCCTGTATACGAGATGGATATCCGCGCCTCCCCGATGGGACGGGAATCCACTGTAGAGGTAACATTGATCTGAAGCTCCCCTTTTCCCGAAGTCTCGTCCTGCATTGCTCTTATATACTGCATAAATGTCTCCCGCATAGAAATGATCTATTAATTATATATGCGGGAGACGTTCTTTAGAACAGTTTCATAATATCGTTGAACATGATTACGACCATGAGTACCATAAGAAGCGCAAATCCTGCGAAATGCACCATCCCCTCTTTCTCGGGCGGCACACGTTTGCGCCGTATGGCCTCCACAATAAGAAATACAAGTCTGCCGCCGTCCAAAGCCGGAATAGGAAGCAGGTTCATCACTCCAAGGTTCGCAGACAGAAGGGTGCCAAAATTTATCAGGCTTAACATAATTACTGCAAATCCTGACGGAGCGGCCGACTCATAGACGTCGTCCACAACTGCGACAATCCCAACCGGACCAGACATATCCTGAAGTCCCACCTGTCCTGTCACCAGCATTCGCAGACAGTCCACTGTATAGTGCATCCAGTACTCCAGTCTGTAGAATCCATACTGCAGGGTTCCGAAGAATCCTGGACGCTCGAAGTTCCCGCTGCTCATTCCCAGAAGAGGCGAAGCATCTCCTTCAAGCTGTCTTGGCTCTATCTGTACCGTATACTCCTCGCCGCCGCGTTCATACACTACCTCATAAGGCGCATCATCCGGATGCGTCAGTGTGTAAAGCCGCACATCATCCCATATATGGACGCTGCGTCCGTTGATCTCCTTTATCACATCTCCTGCCTGAAGTCCCTGTTCCTGTGCAGAATAACCATCGGCTACCCCGCTGATCTCCGTGGACTGATAGCCCGTCGCGCCGACCAGAATCACACAGAAAATCCATGCAAGAAGCAGATTGAAGAGCGGTCCTGCCACGATGACAGATATCCTCGCCCATACAGATTTGCTGTTGAAACTCCCCTCGGATATATCGTCCGCATCATCCTCTCCCATCATACATGCGCCTCCAAAAGGGAGCAGTTTGATGCAGAAGAATGTGCCTCCGATCTTTTTCCCTATCAGAGTCGGCCCAAGTCCCAGGGAAAATTCATCCACCCGGATACCGTTTGCCTTGGCCAGAATAAAATGACCCAGCTCATGAAATATGATTATAAAGCTGAATAGTAAGATCGCTATGATTATACCCATGTATTACCACCTTTTTTAATCAAGACTCGCCCTGTCTCATATAAACTTTATTGTTCTTTATTTCAGAAGTGAGACATTCTGCATCTGATAAATTCATATGTTTCCTGTTCTGTCTTTAGTATCTCTTCCACATTCGGGTTTTTGATATTCTTGTGATTCTCCATACACGCCTGGATAATCTCGGGTATCTGGAGATACCGGATCTTACGTTCCAAAAACAGCGCCACTGCTTTTTCATTGGCGGCGTTGAATACCGTTGGAAGAGAGCCCCCTTCCCTGCCTGCCTGGATCGCCAGTTTCAGCCCGAAGAATGTCTCCATATCCGGCTTCTCAAATGTGATCTGGGTCAAAGCGCTGAAATCCAGCCTGTCTCCGGGAAGATATCTTCTCTCCGGATAATAGAGCGCATACTGGATCGGCAGCTTCATATCCGGTGTACCAAGCTGCGCGATCACTGCTCCGTCCACGTATTCCACCATGGAGTGTATGATGCTCTGCGGCTGAACAACTACCTGAATCTGCTCCATATTGACTCCGAAGAGCCATTTTGCCTCTATCACTTCAAGCCCCTTATTTACCATTGTAGAAGAGTCGATCGTGATCTTGCGCCCCATCTCCCAGTTGGGATGCTTCAGGGCGTCTTCCACCTGTATATTTTCCAGTTCGTGCCGTTTCTTTCCCCGGAACGGTCCGCCTGACGCAGTCAGCAGTATCTTGTGCAGCGCGTTCTCCTGACCGCCCTGCAGCGACTGGAAGATCGCGCTGTGCTCACTGTCCACCGGAAGGATGGATACGTGGCGCTCCTTTGCCAGAGGCATAATGATATGTCCCGCGGTAACAAGCGTCTCTTTGTTCGCCAGAGCAATATCCTTGCCCGCCCGGATCGCTTCGATCGTGGGCTGGATGCCGATCATCCCGACGATGGCTGTCACGAGGATCTCCGCCTCCTGCTCTGACGCCGCAGCCAGAAGTCCCTCCATGCCCGACATCACTTCTACCTGCATATCACGCACACGGACCTTTAACTCAGCAGCAGACTCCTGGCTCCACACGGCCGCGATCTTTGGCTCAAACTCACGGATCTGTTTTTCCAGAAGATCGATGTTTCTGCCCGCCGCCAGAGCCGTCACCCTGATATCTTTATTTGTCCTTACGATCTCGAGTGTCTGGGTCCCGATAGATCCGGTAGAACCCAGGATAGCTATTTTTTTCATCTGTTCTTAACCTCATTTTGTGTGTTGCCCGGATGTCCCGTCTTTTACAGGATGATGGCAAGATAGTATATGATCGGCGCTGTAAATATGACACTGTCAAAACGGTCGAGTATTCCCCCGTGTCCCGGGATAAGCTTTCCGTAATCTTTGATGTTATGGTATCTCTTGATCGCAGATGCGGCCAGATCGCCGATCTGGGAGATCGCGCCTCCGGCGGCCCCGATGAACGCGTATGTCAGGACGTCCGCGTCTGCGCCGCCCCACTGGTTGATCGCCAGAGCATAGATCACTCCTATGAGCGCTGCCCCGAGGATGCCGCCTATGCCGCCCTCAACAGATTTCTTCGGACTTAAAACCGGAGCCATCTTGTGCTTTCCAATCAGCATGCCGACACAGTACGCGCATGTGTCGCATCCCCAGGAGCAGACGAACACAAGCCACACTGTAAAAATACCCTCCGGCAGAATCCGGGTCTGATAGATATAGGACAGCATCACTGCTATATAGAACAGGCCGAAAAATGACGCAAAGATCTGCTGTGTATTATATTTGGGATAGGCAAATACAAGCACTGCCATCTGACAGATCAGGTAAGCCATGAAAAGCATCGTCTGCCAGGACAGTTCTTCATTTGAAATCCATGGCTCAAAATAGATGAGGGCATAGTAAATTACCGCGAAAGCATATCCCACGATCCCCGGCGCTTTCTTCTCAATGGAAAATACCCTGTAAAGCTCGTACATCCCGATCAGACTGATCAGGAGCAGGACACCGAACAGGAGTTCCCCTCCTGTAATCAGTGTCGCCAGGGCAATGACCATCAGCAGTATTCCACTTAACAGACGTGTTCTGAACATAAACTCATGCCTCCTCTACTCCGCCGAATCTTCTATGCCTGTGATTGTATTCCTCTATCGCTTTTACCAGTTCCTCTTTTGTGAAATCGGGCCACGGAACATCTGTAAAATAGAACTCCGCGTATGCGAGCTGCCAGAGCATATAGTTGGACAGCCTCTGCTCACCGCTCGTGCGGATCATCAGATCTGGATCTGGGACTCCGTGCGTGTCAAGATAGGATTCAAACACCGATTCACTGATCTCATCCGGCTTAAGCCTGCCTTCCGCGCAGTCCTGAGCCATTTTTTTCGCAGCCCTGGTGATCTCGTCCCTGCTGCCATAATTGAGCGCAATCGTAAAATTAAGACCGCCATTGTTCACTGTCGCCGCCTCGAGCTCCCGAATCCTGCTCTTGATATCATTGTCCAACGGATCGATATCGCCGATGACCCGGATCTTCATGTCGTTTTTTTCAGCAGTCTTTAAGCAGGTCTTCATATAATTGCGGAGCAGCTTCATGAGCGCAGCCACCTCTCCGTCCGGACGGTTCCAGTTCTCCGTGGAGAACGCATAGACTGTCAGATACTTCACTCCCATGCGCCATGCTTCTTCGCAGATGCGCTCCACGTTCTTGCTTCCCTGGGCATGTCCGTAATTGCGCGGCATGCCTTTGGATTTCGCCCATCTTCCGTTTCCGTCCAGTATGATCGCAATATGCTGCGGTACCTTCATCTTCTCTTCCTCTCACTCTGCTATTATATACACTGGAAAGGGGGCTTAAACTTTAAAGCCCCCTTTTAATGTAAGTGTAACCTTATACTGTCATGATCTCTTTTGATTTTGTCTCGATCATCTTATCAATCTTTGCAATGTATTTGTCTGTGAGCTTCTGAAGCTCATCCTCAAGGTCCTTGATTCCATCTTCAGAGATTTCAGTTCCTTTCAGTTTCTTAAACGCCACGTTTCCGTCACGCCGGATATTTCGGACGGCTACTTTCGCTGTCTCGCCTTTTTTCTTCACATCTTTTGCCAGTTCTTTTCTCCGCTCTTCGGTAAGTTCCGGGAACACGAGACGGATAGTGGAACCATCGTTGGTCGGATTAATCCCGATGTCGGAGGTGAGGATCGCTTTTTCAATCTCTTTGAGCATACTCTTCTCCCATGGCTGGATCTGGATCATTCTCGCCTCCGGAACGGATACGTTCGCCACCTGCTGGATCGGTGTAGGCGCTCCGTAGTAATCCACAGACAGCTTGTCCAGTACATGGGGATTGGCACGTCCCGCACGGATCGTTGCAAGCTCACTGTCAAGATTGTTGATTGTTTTTGTCATTTTTGTGTCATATACAGCTACTTTTTCATTCATTGTGAAATCCTCCTACACTGTTACTTTTGTTCCGGTAAAGTTCCCGCTCATCGTCTCCACAATACTGTTTTCTTCATTGAGTCCAAACACGAGCATCGGCATCTTATTTTCAAGACAGAGGATCGACGCTGTCAGGTCTACTGCCGCAAGTTTCTTGTCGATCACTTCCTGGATGGAGACTTCATCGTACTTGACTGCCGCCGGATTCACTTTCGGATCGCTGTCATAGATACCGTCGATCGCTTTCGCAAGGAGCATAGCATCCGCCTCAATCTCAACGGCTCTTAATACCGCCCCTGTATCCGTAGAAAAGTACGGGTGTCCTGTCCCGCCTGCAAAAAAGATCACTTTTCCTTTTTCAAGAGCTTCCACCGCTGCATCCTTTGAGAACAGGGAAGTAAAGGAACCGCACACAAACGGAGTGAACACTTCGGTCTTCATTCCCGCATATCTGAAAATATCAGACACGTAAATACAGTTCATCACTGTGGCAAGCATGCCGATCTGATCCGCTTTCGTCCTGTCAATCGTCTCGCTTGTGCGTCCCCGCCAGAAATTACCGCCTCCTGTCACGATAGCCACTTGAATCCCGTCATCCACCAGCTTCTTCACCTGTTCGGCAACTCCGATACATGTCGCTTCGTCAAATCCTGTCTTTTTTTCACCTGCGAGGGCTTCCCCGCTCAGCTTGAGCAATACTCTTTTCATATAAACAAGCTCCTTTGATTTCTCTGCTAAAATGAAGTATAACATAAGTTTTCCAATTTGTCATGTACATATCCGGCATCCCGGACGCACTGTCATGATCTTTCTTTCTACTGTACGGCAAACATAGAAAAAAGCACTGTCATGATCCCGCAGATCCCTATGGCAAGCCCGCTCATTGCGCCTTCTATCTCCCCCATTTCGATTGCCTTGGATGTTCCAACCGCATGGCTTGAAGCTCCGATGGCAAGACCTGCCGCAACCGGGTCTGACACATGAAAGATGCGGATAAGAAAAGGCGCCAGGATACTGCCCAGTATTCCTGTAAATATTACTGCCGCAACCGTAACCGGAATCATCCCGCCCGCCGGCTCCGCAATGCTGACAGCGATCGGTGTGGTCACAGATTTCGGCAGGAGAGATACGGTAAGTCCCTCGTCCAGTCCAAACAGCCGGCACAGCAGATACACACACACCATAGATGCGGCAGAACCGGCCGCACACCCCACAAGTACCGGAAGCCAGTACTGTTTCAGTATCCGGAGTTTTGTATACACTGCAACCGCCAGACATGCCGTGGCCGGCGCAAGAAACATGTTGATGATCTCTCCGCCTTCATTGTAGGATTCATAAGGAATCCTGAATATGAGCAGAACTGCGCATACTAGAACGATTGCTATGACCAGAGGATTACAGAACGGAGTCTTGAATTTCTGATGCAGTCCGACCCCGATTCCAAAAGCGATTACACTAAGCGCCACTCCAAAATACGGAGACGAAAACACCTCACTCATTATTTTTCCTCCTTTCCATCCACCGGACGGTCAGCCTTACGCTCCACGCTGTCACCAGAAAAGTGGCCACTGTTGAGATGATGCAGATCACCACAATCTTTATCCATGCGTCTTTAAGCACATCCGTATAATCAATGATACTCACCCCTGCGGGCACAAAGAAAAAGGCCATGTTTTCCAGCAGAAAATCCGCCTTCTCCTGGATATGTTCAATCTTTAAAATACCTGTAAGCAGGCAGAGAAACAAGAGGATCATCCCGATAATGCCGGCAGGAAATGCAAACGGCAGGATCTTCTCCACAAGAACGCCCAGCCAGCAGACGGCAAAAATGATCCCGATCTGTCTTATGATCTTCATAATGTTTCTTTCCTTTCTGTCTCGGAAAATTATTGACATTCCAGTTTCTATGATTTATGATACTATTGGTTTCGCGCTTTAAACAACTAAAATTTTACAGTGCGAAGTTACCGTTGTCAGATGATATCTGTTATCAAAACACCTTTCTATTATAAATGAAACTGGAGGAAAAGCAAGAATGATCATTGTATTAAAACCACATACCTCAGAGGAAAATATATCCCGGGTTGAAAATCTGGTAAAAAACAGGGGGCTTGATACCCACATCGTGCGTGGTGCCGAGATGACCATCATCGGATGTATCGGGGACACCACCCTTATCGATCCCCGGCTTTTTGAAGTTGACAGCTCCGTCGACAAAGTCATGCACGTACAGGAGCCGTATAAACTGGCCAACCGTGCATTTCATCCGGAGGACTCTGTTATCGATGTCTCCGGGGTAAAGATCGGCGGCGGTCATCTCGGGCTGATCGCCGGGCCATGCTCTGTAGAGTCCTTTGAACAGGTGCTTGAGATTGCCAGAGCTGCAAAAGCATCCGGCGCAAATCTCCTGAGAGGCGGAGCATTCAAACCACGTACCAGCCCTTATTCTTTCCAGGGACTTGGTCTGGAGGGGCTCGATATTCTGTGTGCAGTCAAAGAAGAGACGGGACTTCCCATAGTCACAGAACTGATGTCGCCGCAGTACCTGGATATCTTTAATGAGAAAGTGGATCTGATCCAGATCGGAGCCCGCAACATGCAGAACTTCGATCTTCTCAAACAGCTCGGCCAGATCGACCGTCCGGTCCTCTTAAAGCGGGGACTGAACGCAACCTATGAAGAGTGGATCATGTCCGCAGAATATATCATGGCTTCCGGAAATGAGAATGTCATCCTCTGCGAAAGAGGCATCCGCACATTTGAGACATTTACACGGAATACTCTTGATCTTCAGAGTATCCCTGTGCTCCGCAAGAAAACTCACCTCCCGGTAGTCGTAGATCCAAGCCATGCCGGCGGAAAATGGTGGCTCGTAGAACCGATGGCAAAGGCTGCCGTGGCGGCCGGAGCAGACGGGCTTATGGTCGAAGTCCACAACAATCCTGAGTGTGCGCTGTGTGATGGCGCACAGTCACTGAAACCGGAAAAATATGATGAACTGATCAAACAGGTAAAACAGATCGCGGAAGTTGTAGGAAAGATATTATGAAGATAACAGTAAATCTGGGCAAAAACTCATATCCTGTCCACATTGCGGGCGGACTGCTGGCAAAATCCGGAGAATACATTTCCCGGATCTTCCAGGGCCAGAAGATCATGCTCATCTCAGACGACAATGTATTCCCGCTGTTCGGACAAAAAGTGCTGGACTCCCTGAGGGATTACGAGTGCCATACTCTCGTTCTTCCACATGGCGAACCAACAAAGAATTTTCAGTCCCTTCCAACAATATACAAAGCCCTGCTCGACGCAAAACTCACAAGGAGCGATCTCGTCATCGCTCTCGGCGGCGGAGTGATCGGGGATCTGGCAGGATTTGCGGCCGCAAGCTATCTGCGCGGCATCAGGCTGGTGCAGATCCCAACATCTCTGCTTGCACAGGTGGATTCTTCTGTGGGCGGCAAGGTGGCGGTTGATCTCCCCCAGGGGAAGAACCTGGTAGGTGCCTTCTTCCAGCCGAAAATGGTTCTCATAGATCCGGATGTGCTTGACACTCTCCCGGAGCATTTCATAAAAGACGGCATGGGGGAAGTCATCAAATACGGCTGTATCAAGGACGCAGACCTCTTCGAGAAGCTCTGCTCCCACAACTCTTTTGATTCTCTGAAACCTGAGCTGCCCGGAATCATCACGCGCTGCGTGGATATCAAGCGCCGCGTCGTGGAAGCAGATCAGTTTGACACTGGTGAACGTATGCTCCTAAACTTTGGCCATACGCTTGCGCATACAATCGAGCAGTATTATAACTACGAGCGTGAAAGTCACGGTGAAGCTGTAGGAATCGGCATGTACCAGATCAGCAGGATTGCTGAAAAAAAGGGCCTCACTCTTCCAGGATGCGCGGATAAGATCCGAAGAGCTCTTGAGATATACGGGCTTCCGGTTTCCTGCGGGCTCACATCAGAAGTTCTGCTCGAAGCCATAGCTCTGGACAAAAAGAATCTGAACGGACATTTGAATATTGTTCTTCTAAAAGAGATTGGTGAGAGTTATGTGTATCCGACAGATATCTCATTCTTTGTGGAAAACGGCCGGTGACACTTCAGCCAGGTGTACGTATACCTTATTATTTTCCATGAACATCCAAAAAATACGCCGCACGTCCGTCGTTTGACAGCCGTGCGGCATGTTTATGCAGAACTATTTCTCTTTCAGTTCCTGCATCCCTCTGTAAACTTTTTCTGCGGTCATCGGAAGTTCTCTTATGATCACTCCTACCGCGTTCTGTATCGCATTTGAGATTGCCGGTGAGGGTGTATTGATGACGATCTCTCCGATGGATTTCGCGCCAAAAGGACCTGTCGGCTCATAGCTGCTCTCAAATTCCACCCGGATCGTTCCCACATCAAGACGGCTTGGTATCTTGTACTGCATGAAAGAATTGCTGTAATTCTTTCCTTTCTGATTGTACACGACATCCTCAAACAGCGCCATTCCGATACCCTGGGCAATGCCGCCCTCAGTCTGTACCCTGGCCAGACTCGGATTTACTACAGTCCCGCAGTCCACAACTGCCGCATAATCAACCATCTCAACTACGCCTGTCTCTCTGTCTATTTCCACCTCTGCTATACCTGCCATAAACGGCGGCGGTGATGTCGGAGATGAAAACGCCTCGCTTGCCGAAAGCGCCTCATTGTTAGAACACATCACGCGGTTTCCGATCTCTTTCCTCGTGATGGATTTCCCGGTCTTCATATCCGTCACTTCCGCGCCATTAAATTCCACATCATCCACAGAACACCCAAGATATTCTGCTCCTTTCTCACAGATCTTCTCCCGGAGCGCCTCACATGTCCGCACTACAGCCATACCTGTCACGTAAGTCGTACTGGAAGCATAGGAACCGCAGTCATAAGGTGAGACATCTGTATCAACTCCATGCACAATGATATCTTCTATATCACAGTCCAGACACTCCGCTGCCATCTGGGAAAGGATCGTATCGCACCCGGTTCCCATGTCAGTCGCACCGATCATCAGACTGTAGAATCCGTCGTCGTTGACTTTTATAGCAACAGATCCTGTATCAACGCCTGAGATGCCAGATCCCTGCATCGCCAGAGCTACGCCCACTCCGCGGACTTTTCCGTTCCCCATATCGCGGCATGGATATTTCTCGTCCCATCCGATCATCTCTTTCGCCCGTGCCAGACACCGGTCAAGCGCACAGCTCTTAGCCGTCTCGCCGTAATACGCCGGCATGGCCTGTCCCTCGCGTACAAGGTTCTTTTCTCTTAAAACAGCAGGATCCATGCCAAGCTCCTGAGCCAGTTCATTGACCGCCGATTCCACTGCAAATATCCCCTGCGTCGCACCGTATCCTCTGTATGCGCCGGAAGACATGACATTCGTATATACGACATCATAGGCAAAACGAAACGCCTCGGTCTTCCCATAAAGAGGGATCGATTTGTGTCCAGAGAGACCGACTGTCGTCGGTCCATGTTCTCCAAATGCCCCGGTATTTGACAGCGTGTAGAGATCGATCGCCCTGATACGTCCCTCTTTGTCTGCTCCAAGGCGGACATGCATCTCCATCTCGTGGCGCGGCGAAGATGCGGTCAGAGACTCCTCTCTCGTATATATGATCTTGGCAGGCTTTCCGGTCTTCCATGTAACAAGAGCCGGATACACTTCGGATACCGAAGTCTGCTTTGCCCCAAACCCGCCGCCGATACGGGGTTTGACCACACGGATCTTACTCTTTGGGACATCCAGCGCATTGGCAAGGATGCGGCGGACATGGAAGGGAACCTGTGTCGAAGACACGACATTGAGCCTTCCGTATGCGTCAAGGCTGGTATACGTGCGGAACGTCTCCATCATAGCCTGCTGGTTTGCTTTCGTATGATAGACTCTGTCAATCACATGATCGCATGATGCCAGAACCTCCTCAACATCCCCTTCCCCACACTCTCCATGAGCGCACAGATTCCGCTTATTATCAGCCCCCACCGGACAGAGACTCTTCCAGCTGCTTTCCGGATGCACAAGGATGGGATTATCCTTTGCGCTCCTGAAATCAAGCACTGGTTCTAAAACTTCATACCGGATCTTGACAAGGCCCATTGCTTTTTTGACTGCTTCCTCGGAAGTTCCCGCAACAATTGCAGCGGCATCTCCCACAAAACGCATCCTCTGATCCAGAATCAGACGATCGTAGGGGCTTGGCTCAGGATAAGTCTGTCCGGCCATTGTAAATCGTTTGTCCGGACAGTCCTTGTAAGTGAGAATACATTCGATTCCAGGCACAGCCTCTGCCCTTGCCGTATTGATGTCTTTTATCAGCGCGTGGGCATGAGGGCTTCTTATGATCTTGACAATGAGACAGTCAGACGGTGCAAGGTCGTTTGTGTAGACTGCTTTGCCTGTAACCAGCGCTTCCGAATCCACCTTTGGCACAGCCTGACTTACGACACGCATATCCGGGACGTCCCGTTTTGATCCATTTTCTCCGGTCTTCATCATGCCCGCGCCTCCTTTTCTTCTTTTTCCTTCTGCGCTGCCATATATTTCTGTATCGCGCGGAGCTGGCTCATATATCCGGTGCAGCGGCACAGATTACCCGCAAGGTATTCTTTGATCTCATCCAGGTCCGGATCTGCCAGTTCCCGTTTCATTGCCAGTACATTCATAATGAATCCGGGCGAGCAGAAGCCGCACTGCTCGCCGCCCTCATCCGCCAGAAATCTGCCGAATTCCGCGGCCTCCTCTTCCACACCTTCCAGTGTAGTGATCTCGTGTCCGCTTATCCCTGCCGCCAGTACGGAGCAGGACAGCCTCGACTTTCCGTCGATCCATACCGTACACAAGCCGCAGTTTGTCGTCTCGCATCCGCATTTGACGCTCTTGCATCCAAGACCTCTCAGCACGCCGAGCAGCACTGCATCCGGTCCGACTTCTGCAGTCACCTGTTTCTTATTTAATATAAACTGTATTTCCATCTATCTGCCCTCCGCCAGGATCGACATCATTTCGCGACGGATGAGCACTTCTGCCAGATGCTTCCGGTAACCGGCACTTCCGCGCATATTTGACCCATATGTAAATTCTGATGCTGCCTGTTTTGCATATTCTGCAATCGTCTCCTCCGAAGCATCCGGCGGAATCTCCCACTTCTTCTCAAGAAGAGCCGCTTTCATCGGCCGCGCTCCGACTGAAAAATACCAGGTTTCCTGCCCATGCACTATCCCGGTCACCACGGAACAGGCGATCACAGGAAAATCCGTTTTGGTCTGACGGATCGATTCATAGCGGAACTTTCTCTTGCTTTTCCTGACGATGACGGAAAGAAGAATGTCTTTGTCCCGCCTGCGCCTTACAAACTCCGACAGCCGGATCGTGCCGCCTTCATAGAGCTCCACGAATGTATCCAGAGCAAGAAAAGCCGTCAGTACATCAGAGAAACCGAATCTGCCATAGATACTCCCTCCAATCGTCGCCTGATTGCGAAACTGGACTCCCACAATATGCCGGACACTCTCTGCAATCCCGTCTCCGTAGAGGTCTTTTAGCGCCTGACACTGCTCGATCTGCCGCAATGTGCACATCGCGCCGATCTTTATTACATTTCCTTCATCCTCGATCTGATCAAGACCCAGATCTGACAGATCGATGAGTGTCTTAACGCGGGCGTTTCCAAGACGCATCCACATCATGCCGCCCATCACCCGGCTGCTGCGCGCCTGATTCAGCTCGTATGCCTCTTCCAGCGTCTTGGGTTTTACATAGTTACCGATCGTAATCACATCAGTTCCCTCCCTGTTTGTCCTATCCCTTCTCCGGCCTGACAAAACGGACCGCATATTCATGGATTTTCTGACATGTATCTGCTTTTTTCTAGTATATCTTATATCAAGTGCAGCCGGAAAACAAGCAAAAACTCAAATTGGTGCAAAGCCGAATCCGCATACTCTTATCCTTCCGCATGCGCAGCGCCAGACTCCTCCATAAGAATGAAAAGAGTTGACAGCCGGACAACCGGATGTTATGATTTCATTGAATAATGGAACGCAGGATAGAGGTCGCATTTTTCATGAGTATGATGGCGGATGTATCAGGAACAGAAGAAATCATCAGAAAGGGAAAGATGCCGAAAGAATAAGGTATCCCTGAAGCCTTGTTCTTGGGCATGTCGTAAACAGCGGCATGACTGTCATCGCAGGATGGGGAGCTATCTGATATACGACAGAGTATATTTCGGAACGGCGCATCTTGCCGTTTCTTTTATTGTATGGCACATCTGATACAGCAGACATACTATATCATTAAAAGGAGGAAATGAAAATGGCAATTTTTAAAGGTGCAGGCGTAGCGCTTGTTACTCCGATGAAAGGAAATCTTGAAATCGATTACGATAAACTTGATGAACTCATCGAGGAGCAGATCGCCGGCGGTACAGACTCGATCATTATCTGCGGTACCACAGGCGAGTCCGCAACTATGACTGAAGCTGAGCACAGCGAAGCGATCCGTTTCACAGTCGAGAGAGTGAATCACAGAATCCCCGTTATAGCAGGAACGGGGTCCAACAGTACCCGGACAGCAGTCCAGCTCTCCAAAGAGGCAGAGAACGACGGGGCTGACGGACTTCTTCTCGTGACGCCATATTACAACAAGGCAACACAGAATGGACTGATCGCACATTACACGCAGATCTGTAATGAAGTCCAGATCCCGGCGATTCTCTACAATGTGCCAAGCCGCACCGGATGTTCTATCCAGCCGCAGACTCTTGCCACGCTTGTGAAAAATGTTGATAACATTGTCGGCGTGAAAGAGGCTTCCGGAAATATCGGAACAGTTGCAGAGATCATGCATCTGTGTGATGGTGATATCGATCTGTACTCCGGAAATGACGATCAGGTCGTTCCGCTTCTCTCCCTTGGCGGGATCGGCGTAATCTCCGTACTGTCAAACGTAGCCCCGGCTTATGTACACGACATGGTCTATAAATACCTGTCTGGCGACACAGCCGGCAGCGCTAAGATGCAGCTTGACGCAATTCCGCTCATCAGCGCCCTTTTCTGCGAGGTCAACCCAATTCCGGTAAAGGCGGCAATGAACATGATGGGCAAAAATGTAGGTCCTTTAAGAGCGCCGCTGACAGAGATGGAAGATGCTCACAAAGAAACGCTGAGAAAGGCAATGACTGAATTTGGTCTTCTGTAAATTGTGAAAAATCTGTGAACGGGGACGTAGTAAAACCAGGTTTTACTACGTCCCCGTTCACAATTTTTTATGCCTATTTCCGCTTTTTCCCGTAATTGACAAGTCCTACAACTCCCGGACCTGCGTGGGTTCCGATACTCGGGCTCACATCATTGATCACAACATTTGTAAATCCCAGTTCTTTTACCATGTCTGCCACAGCTGCTGCCTCGTCATAACAGTCTCCATGGAGAACCGCAACCATCCTGTCCTTTCCGTATGCATCCAGATCAAGCGAGGCTTCCATCCTTGATACCAGTGTCTTAAGAGATTTCTTGCGCCCTCTCACAGTCCCGTCTGATTTCAGTTCTCCGGCAGAGGTCACTGTCAGAATCGGTTTGATATTAACAAGGCTTCCAACAACCGCCGTCGTCTTCGACACACGGCCGCCGCGCTGCAGATGATACAGGTCATTTACAGTAAATGATACATTTACATGCTCCCGCTCTTCCGTCAGAATGTCACAGACTTCCTCCATGCTCTTTCCCTTTTTCCAGAGTTCCACCGCACGGTACACAGACACGCCTTCGCCGAGCGATGCATTAAGTGAATCAAACACCGTGATCTTTCTCTCCGGATATTCCTCGAGAAGTTCGTTTGCCGTCATAATGACATTGTTGCAGCTTCCGCTCAGAGCACTGGAAAATGCGATATGAAAAATATTCTTTCCGTCTTTTAATATTTTCTCGAACCTTTCCCTGATCACTGCGGGATTATTCGCCTGCGATTTCGGCAGCTCGCCTTTTCTCATCGTCTCATAAAATTCATGGGGCGGCATATTCAGCTCGTCTCCATATACCGTATCCCCAAACGAATAGTACTGAGGAATAATCGTAAGGCTGTTCTCTTTAATAAATTCTGGCAGTACGTCAGAATTAGAATCTGTTGTGATCACATAATCAGACATATTCATCCTCCTTTAATTTCTCTTTCTCTAACTGTGGTCTCCATTCCAGATCAAACATCCGAAACTTCCAAACGTACTCAGCCATTTTATCACTATTCTCATATTTTTTAAAGTATATCTGCAATAACCAGAACAGGTTCAGAATGTTGCTGATTTAATATTCTGTCCGGAAACTGGAAAGAATCTCTATAATCTCTCTTTCTTCGTCGCCTGTGAATTGTCCGGTCGGCGACTCTGCTATGAATGAGATATACGAACTGTACCAGAAAGCAAATTCTCCAGCATATGCTCCACGCACATCATCCCTTATACCTGTCCATGATTCCGGCACTACCGCATATGCTACTGCCCCATCCACATCCTGAAAATCAGAATCTGTCTGCATATCTAACTGCCCTGTAGCCTTTAACTTTGCAACCATAAAAGTCCCCAGATCCGAATGATCCGCGGCCTGTACATATCCCGGAATAAATTGGGAATCTCCTGCTTTTGAAACTTCTACACGTGTCATTGTATCAGAAGATCCGCCGCCTAACTGCCCCTCCGGAACACCGCCTATATGAGAAAAAGTTATAGTTGCTCCATTGCTGTTTGATAAAGTAACAGTTTCCCCGGTCTGTGTAACCTCTTCCTTTGTTATCGTCCAGCTATCCGGATAGTCAAATGTAAAATCAGGGTATGTAACAGCATGGACTGTCGAGAACTTTGTACGATATGTATTTGACAATTCAATCACCGGACTCTGCTGTTCCGGCTCTTCTGGCTGTTCCGCCTGACTGTCCGGTGATTCATTTTGAGGTTCGTCTTCCAGCACATTTTCTTCGGATTCTTTTGCAGTATCCGTTTTCTCGTTCTGAACGCCGCTTATTTCTGCGGAGTTATTTTCTGCATTTTTGCCACAGGCTACAGAAGTAATTCCAATAATAACTATCGCCAGTGTCAATAATATATATTTTCTTTTCATCATATTTGTTTCTCCTTACAGTCATATTGATTACTCCTATGATTACCTTTTGATTTTTAAAAAATAAAAAACGCCGAAATCCCAGTAAAACCAAGGTTTTCCAGCGTTTTTTAAGCAGGGGATGAGAGAATCGAACTCCCACCAAAGGTTTTGGAGACCCCTATCATACCATTTGACCAATCCCCTGTATTGCGGCCTGTTTCTCACAAGCCACTTGTTTAGTATACTGTGACGTATCGTATTTGTCAAGATTTTTTTGCATTTTAAGCCTTCATTGTATATTCCTCTTCGCGCCTGTCACGGTCTGCATTTTCCACAGGGTTCATATCCCGAATCAATCAGATCATCCCGGGTGCCTGTAAATTCTTTTTTATTTTTTTCTTTGATATTCTCTGCCCCGGAGCAGTCAGGATCATGAAACTTTTTTGTATTGACATTAAGGATATAGGTCTGCTCCTTTGCGTCCACATTTTCTGTCTGCTCCATCCCGTCAGCTTCCACTGACTGGGCGGTATCGCTGTCTGCGCTTTCCCAGTTTTCTCCTGTTGCATAGTTAATCGTAATCTGCGGCTGCACATTATATACATAGACATTAAAACAGATTCCCTCTCCTCCATCTTCCACTGACTCTGCCTCCATCTGCACTCCGGAAGCCACCAGATTCTCTCCCTCGAAGACAGGGGTCACCCGGTACATAACATGATTGTCTGTCTCATGAACATAGTCGGCAATCATGTCCTCGAACGGAAGCATCCCCTCCGTATTCATATAACGTGTGCCTGTGATAAGATTCTCCTCATTGTCGTTCTCACCAGTAAGCTGGAACCCGATCAGATGGCAGCGGTTGTAGACGTATCCGCCGTCAACACTGTCATACTTCTCATTCACCCACCCTGTCGGCTTCACTTCGCTGATGCTCTCCCGCTCCTCGGTGGGCATCGTCTCTTCTCCCACACAGGCTGCCGCCTCTCCGCATCGCCCAAGTTCATCCAGTTCACTGTATTCTTCATATGCGGCAGTTGTCAATTCATACTCCTCAAATTCAGGCTGATTGCCGCTGATCTCCACATAGGGCTCCCCGCTGTACTCCGGGACATCCGCGACCGTATCTGCAGTCTGGACAGACGGACTTCTGTCCGTCGTATCGATGTATGAACCGGATCTGGCGCTCCCATTCCCGGTGCTGTCATCCCCTGTATTCAAATCTCCGCATGCTGTCAGCAAGACCGCAAAGGCCAGGGACAGCCATACAGATATGTGCCGCCGTTTTCTGTTCATTTCATATTTCCTCCCCGATGTTCTTATTCTGCACAGTCCGAATCTCTCTTGCCTGCTGCTTTTCTTTTTCTTATATATTATAACATAATCACCAGAAGTGCAAAAAGGCGGCCGCTGATGCTCTGTATCCATCACGGCCGCCTTATCCTCTGTCTTTATGATCCGGCGCTTATCCTCTGCGCCTGTCTCGTCCCTGTCTGTCCGGCTGTCTTGCCGGTACTCTTACCGGCACTGGTTCCGGAATCAGCCCGGGAATCAAACCGTTTATCACTTCTTTCATTTTCTTTCCGATACCACTGTTTATTAATCTATAATAATATCCTAATGACATGATCCGTTTCCTCCTGTTAATGAATCAGCAAAACATAATCTGTTGATGTTACGCTTGCATTTTAGCAGAAGAATCCATATTTGTCAGTGACTTTATCACTTATTTTAGAATTGTTTATACTTCTTTTATATAAATGAATTTCCATCCTGCTTCTTCACCTTATATGGGAAACTGGTTCTTTCCCATTTACTGGCTGCTTCCCTCTTCTGCGGAATCTGTCTCCTCTCCCGGGTCTTCGGACTCATCCGTCTGTGCCTGCTCTTCCTCAGTTCCTGTATCCACGCTCTCGATCAGCATGGAATCCAGTTTATCCATATCTTCCTGGTCGATGGCAAATTCCCGGCTGCCTTCTTTCGTGACGTGGAGCTTCGCATTTCTTGCCCCGCCGTAGAGCATCCCGGAGTCCACACGTTCTTTGAGCACCTCATAATATATCTGATAGATTTCGCTCTGCATCTCCTCATCCGAAGGCATTTCTCCGCCATCCATCACACTGTCTGTAACCGTCTGTGCATACTCCTGGGCACGTGTCTGAAATGTCTCGTATGTATCAGTAAAAAGCGTGATCGGCTTGACGATGACAGGCACGGTGTACGTACCGTCTTCCTGCTTCTCTGGCTCGCCGATCGTATAGCTGACTTTTCCTGCAATCTCCCCAAACAGTTCCCTGTATTCAGGCTGTAGTTCCTCCGGCATATCCGAGCTCTCAAAACCTGCCATTGTAGCATCCAGATTATCCTCAAATATTTTCTCTGCTTCCTCCCTGGATGTCCCGGTGATCTCCACATATTTATCCGTCTCATTTTTATAAGACGTATCCAGCACCGCCTGAACATACTCCCCGGCGTCAAACCTGTTAATGTACAGATACCCGCCGGTTAAGCCTCCTGCTGCAATAGCGGCAGCAAGTATCAATGTGATAAGGATGATCTTTTTCTTCTTAGTCATCTTACTCCTCCTTTTTCATAAGTTTGCCACAGTATACCACTGTAGAACCAAGAAAAAGGAAGAACCCTGTCGTCTGTCCGCAAAAATGAGGTTTCAGGTCATTCTCCCACGCTGTCTCTGTACTTTGCACAGCCCACGTGGATCACAGAGTTTGTCTCCTCATCCATTACCGAAACATCGATATCCGATGAGTGGTCCAGAGGATACAGAAGAGGCTGGACGTCAAGTTCCTCAGGAACCATCAGTTCTTTAATCTCCGCCACTTCCTCCGGCTGATCATAGTACGACATATGCGTGCCGCCGGACACCAGACCGCCGCCGGACACAGGATGTTTTTCCATCACCTGTATAGAATCCACCTCATAATCAGCCAGACTCTTCGCTGTATCGATTCCGTATTCTTCAAGAAGACTGCATGTGCGTTCAAAGAACGGATAGACAAACATATCTGTGGAGCTTCCGTCTTCTGAGGACTTTATCCTCGTATATCCGCAGGGAAGCTCACCGCCAAGCTGTTCCATCTGAAGTTCCCGGACGTCGTCTCTGTATGCGGCAATAAGCGCTTCTTTCTGATCCCCTGTGATCTGAAGCGCGATTCCTTTCACACCGTCCTCCCAGGAAAAACGGTCCTCAGACACATTTTCAAGATTTACCGCCGGATAAGCCTTCTGCTTGTATTCGTCTGTATCATACACGGAAGCGAACATCCCGGCCTGTTCCCTGTTCAGCGGATATGCGCGGTAATAAGTGCTGCCATCTGCCATATGATAACACACTTTTGCATAAGTATATGGGCCGCTGTCTGCCATATCTTCCTGTGCGGCGCCGCTCCGGATAATCTCTTTGAGCCAGCTCAGCGCGGCAGCACGCCCTTCATCCTCTAAACAGTACTGATCCATCTGCGCCAGTGTTTCATATGCTTCTCTGTTTCCCGCAGTCTCAGTATACGTCCAGTAATCCATTCCAATCCCGTCGACGCTTATCCCGACACTCTGAGCATCTTCCGGAAAACGGGAATCATAGGCGGACGCCCCTGCCGGAAAGGCCAGGCCGGCTGCGAGCACCGCCCCGGCAGACAGGGTAAGCTGCCATTTTCTTCTGAAGAGCTTTCCGCCGGAATCTTTCACCAGATACTCCAGCAGACAGTGTACCAGCAGCACCGCAGCCACTCCGCCGGATGCGCAGAGAAGTATGCCGGATGCGTTCCCGGACTGAGTCCCAAGAAGATCTGACAGGAAACCAAACACCCATAATCCGGCAAGAAAAGACGCGGATATCTGCACCGTCCTCTCCCCTGCTGCAATAGCAAATATCCTGCCCGTCCTTTCTGTCTTCCTCTTCCGCTGTGCAAGAGCTGACAGCAGAAAGAGAACAGCAACCCACAGGACTGATGCCGCCACAGAAGACGCCGGAGGACGAAAAGAGAGCACGAACGGCTTTTCAAACACGCTCATCCCCGTCAGATCTGCAGTAAGCCGCTCCGGTGACAGGACAGTGTACAGCAGCTCAAGGAGAGGACTCTTATAATATGTAACAAAATAACTCCTTGAAAGTGTGAGAAATACATTCCCTGTCAGCACCGGAAAATAGACGGTCAGGGCCGCACAGACAACCAGGTCAGATATAAGATTTCCACAGACTGCTGCGCAAAGCATCCCGATATGGTAGAAGATCAGAAAGGAGAGACCATAGACAAATATGCTTTTCAGAGTATAGCCTGCCGCATATGGTCCGAACTGCGGATCAAAAGTTATCTGGCAGAGCCCGCACACTGTCATGACAAATGCCAGCGGCACAAGCACATGAAAAAGCCCGTGCACATATCTGCTCCAGAAGATCTGTCCTCTGCTGACCGGGAGACTGTAATAAAAGTCCTGTTTCCTGCGCTGGAAGAGATAAAAAAACTCAATAAAAGCCACGATAAGCCCAAGCCCCATGCAGATCCACCTCAGTTCCAGGACTGGACCGCCGATTCCAAAAAAAGTATTGTCCGTGTCAAAACTTAATCGTGTGACGGCAAGGACTCCATAGAGGATGAACACTCCCCATCCGAGAGCTGACACGAGATGCCCTCTGCCCGCCTCTTTACACCAGCTAATGAAGCACTTTGCGGATGTCATATCCTTTCACCTCCAGCTCGGCAATAAATATCTCCTCTAAACTCATCGGAACCTCATTTAGCACTGCCGGTCCCTCATCCAGAAGTTTTTCCCTGATCTTGTCTTTATCCCCACGTGCGACCAGCGTGATAAAGCTGCCCTCGGCTGTGCTGCGCACGATGTCAAGATCTTTCTCTATCCGGTCTGCGATGATCTTCATCTCTTTGCTGACAGTCTGCGCGTCTTTTGCACTTCCACTGTCACCGAACCGGAACGCACACTGGAATTTGCACATATCTTTCGCCTGAACGCGCATATCTCCGGCAGTCACAAGGCCGCCTTTGTGGAGGATGGCAATATTTCCGCAGACATCTTCCAGCTCCTGCAGCTTGTGCGACGCTACGACCACTGTAAATCTGCGCTCTTTCATCTCCTGGCGGAAAAGATTCTTCATTACATCTGAAGCGATCGGATCAAGCCCGTCAAACACTTCGTCGCACAGCAGATATTTTGTTCCCGCACAGAGCGCGAGAATCAGGAAAGCCTGACGCTTCATCCCTTTGGAGAACGTCCGCAGCGGCTGCCTCACATCCAGGTTCAGCGATTCCGCCATATATTCAGCTTCTCCAGTATCCATATCCGGATACTGGCTCTTATAGAATTCTGCCATCTGCTCCATTGTAGCATTTGGAAAATAATACGGATCATCAGGCAGATAAAAGATCTTCTCTGCCGCTGCGCTCAGTTCTTCTCCATCCACAAGTATGTCCCCGGAATCCGGATCCAGTATCCCGGCCATCAGGCGAAGCAGCGTTGTCTTCCCCGCACCATTTGTTCCGAGAAGCCCGAACATAATTCCCTCCGGAATGTCAAGCGAAATGCCGTCCACTGCACGGGCTGTATCAAATGTCTTTACCAGGTTCTTTGTACATATCATGTAATATCCTCTTAATTTATTTAATATTTTTGTAATATATTATAATGCATGTCACTACAAATGTAAAGACACTCCTGATACGTGCTGTATCAAATGTTCAGACAATCGCCCAGGGATCTTCTTTCCCTGCTGCATGATAGATACAGCTCAAGATAGAATTTTTTACCATATCACTCACCGCCTGGTCTGTGTAAAACGCCATGTGCGGAGTGACGATCACATTCGGAAATCCTCTTAGGATATACAGATCCCGTTTGCTCAGCACGTCAGATTTCCGGTCGTGATAATACATACCGAACTCATCTTCGATAACATCCAGCCCGGCCGCGCTGATCTTTCCCGACTCGACCCCTTCGATGAGCGCTTTTGTATCGATCAGCCCGCCCCTTGCCGTATTGATGATGACAACGCCATCTTTCATCTTTGAGAGAGCGCTGCTGTCTATCATATGGAAATTATCATCAAGAAGCGGCATGTGCAGAGTGATAAGATCACATTCCCGGTAGATCGTCTCGAGGTCGGCATACATGGCATACTGCTTTACAGAATCATCTTCATATCTGTCATACGCATAGATCCTGCAGCCGAATCCCGACAGATTCCGGATGACCGCGCGCCCTATCCGTCCTGTCCCCAGCACTCCCACTGTAAAGTTCGGCAGCTCTCTCCCCTGCAGGCCCGGCAGAGAGAAATCATTTAACTCCTCCCTCTGCATGATCCTTTTCATTCTGCGTATCGACATGAGAATGAGCATAATCGTATAATCAGCCACACACTCCGGTGAATAAGATACATTGCTCACATGCATACCCATACGCTCTGCCGCCGCAATGTCCACATGGTCATATCCGATCGTCCGGGTAGAGATCATCTTTACACCGAGCTTATGAAACTGTTCCATAAGCCTGGCATCAACCTTCGTCGTAATGATGCTCAGGTACTCGCACCCTTCTGCAAGATGCACATTCTCCATTGTCGGTTCCTCGGAAGTAAAGCCAATCTCCACGCCGTATTCCCTGGAAAACTTCTGAAAATACTCTGCTTCATCAAACTCTCTGTAACTGTATACAAAAATCTTCATCTTCTCTTTCCCCTCTCATATCAGCCCATAATGTTCCATGGCATGAGCGATTCCGTCTTCTTCCACAGCTCTTGTCACAAACTCTGTATGCGCATCAAGCACAGGATCATGCTCTCCCATTGCCACAGCATGCACCGCAAACTCAAACATAGGCAGGTCATTGCTGCTGTCTCCGAACACATAGGCACATTCATCCGGCAGATTCAGCCTGTTCAGCATAAATCTGCACGCTGTCGCCTTGGAATACCCTTTCTGCACTACTTCATAGGCGCCTCCGCCCCGATGCATAGCCTCCATATCCTGACTGATAAATTCAAGAAAGGTGTTCAGGTCGCTCTTTTCATCCGCGTAGATGAACAGCTTGTCATAGATAAATCCGTCTCTCTCAAGCGGACATTCTATTCCCATGCCTTTCTCCCGGAAATATCTCCTTGAAGATTCCAGTTTATCAAATCTTGAGATACGGCTCGGGAAGTAGACGTCCTCCGGCCCTTCTGCGATCCCGCCAAGATTGCACTCAAACATCTTATCGAGGATCTCTCTGCCCCGTTCTCCCGGTAGTGATCTCGCAAAAAGTTCCTCCTCATGCCAGAACAGATGCGTTCCGCATCCGCACAGAAAACCGTCAAAAGGCATCTTTCTGATCTCTGCTGGTACGCTGCAGATCGTCCGCCCTGTATTGATAAAAAGCTGATGGCCGGCCTTTTTTGCCATATGGAGCGCTTTTACGGCGCTCTCTGGGATTTTTCCGGTCTTCTCACTTAGCAATGTGCCGTCAATATCAAAAAATAATACTGCTCTTTCCATAGTTCTCTCCATTTCATCATCTGAATTTCACGTAACATTCTACTATCCTTTCCCGGAAATGTCCACCATATCCAAAGACTGTCAGGCACAGAAAAAGGGCCGCGCCTCAGACACCCGCACTGCAGGTTCTCTGATCGCACAGCCCTGTATATCTTTCCGCTGTATTGCTTTCCTTTGTATTATTTTTTCCTGCTCCGGAACATCTCGACAATATCGATCATCTCCTGCGACGGGTTCGATATCACAGCTGTCTCGATCACCCTGCACGGCGGATCTTCTTTCACGCTGTCCACAGCAGCTTTCACCGCGGCAACATCTCCGCCGACAAAGATCAGTGCATGTCCGCCGCACTTTGTGTCCTGCGTGACATATTCCACATCGGCAGTCTTGAGCATGCGGTCCGTCACCAGAATACCGTTCGCCTCTCCCACGACTTCTACAAGTCCATAAGCTCCATATATCATATCCGTACCTGTCCTTTCCTCTCGTCTGTGATCATTTCCCGATCGTCATGGCAATCGCTGTCTCCGTATCCTCTGCCGGAGATGCAATCACAGTGTGGGATACGATTTTGGTCCGTCCGGCTGCCGCGTCGAGTGCAGCTTCCATAGCCGCTTTCACATTTGACACCGTACCGCGCATCTTAACGCAGGCTCCGGCGCCCAGCCTGTTCCTCTCCACTGCCTGAATCTTTACATCCGCCGCCTTTGCAGCCGCATCGAGAGCGACAAAACAGATACATTCGCTCTCCAGCTCAAATACTCCTATCGCCATTCCGGCATACTGTTCCGCCATAATTTCCTCCTGTCTGTCTCATTCATCCTCAGCGGTTCAGAACTGCGCACACATGCCCTCTGCCGCTGAGCACCGTCCAGTTAGCTTCGTTGATCTCTTCAAGATGGAACCGGTGGGTGATCAGACGATACAGAGGAATCTCCGCTGTCTGTGCCAGCTTGAGCATTTTCTCTCCCTGGCCATACGCCTCTTTCGTGAGATGTGTCCTGACATGTTTTGTCAGATCAGCAATGTTCCCTCCTGCTCTGACGAACCTCCTGACTATGCTGTTTCCACCCGGCAGTTCAACACACTGCAGCGCAATATCGGCAAGTTCGCCGCCAAAACATGATTTTGCCTTTTCGACCATGCCCTGCATACCGCTTTTACAGGTAAAGACCGCCTTATGTCTGGCTCCGAGTCTCAGGGCCAGCGCAAGACGTTCTTCATCCTCATCTATTGCTATGATATCAGAAAATCCTGCACATTTCAATGCCGCGATCATAAGAAGACCCGTCGTCTGGCATCCTGCGACCGCGATCTTTGCATATTTCTCAGGTTTATACAGTTTACAGATACGCTCTACAGAAGCATAAGCTTCACATGCCCTGCGGTACAGCATCCTGGAATCCAGATCAAGATCGTTCATCTGGAGGATCTTCATGTCCTCTCTGAGGATCACATAGGATGAATACCATCCGCAGGACTGCGGCCCTTTTTTCCGGTCTCCATATCCCGGTTTCCTGATATTCACAGATCCCAGAGCTGTCACAAGATCCCCTTCTTTTATGATCCTGCCGTGAACGTCTTTTACTTCTGTGGTTCCGGTCTTCACAACGATTCCCGTTCCCTCTTCTCCGATGGCGGGGCACTGATATCCCGGAATGTCTTTCAGGAACTCCTGTGCATCCGATTCTGATACGATACAGCCTTCCATACGCACGAGGATCTCTCTTTCCCCCGGTTCTGGCACATCGGCTTCCTTTATCTCATACGTTTCTGTCTCTGTAAGGAAAGCGGCTTTCCCTTTTTCCGGAACAGCGCTTCTTACTGGCGGATATCCGGCACCGTTTATCTTTACTTCTTTTATGACCTGTTCAACAATCTCGTCAATCTTTACATCCATTGTCCTATCTCTTTTGCCATGGGACCTGTCTGTCAGACACCCCGTATAACAGCTTATCGATCCTGATCTTCACAACAACCTTTCTGTAAGCGGTCGGCTGCCCGTCATGACAGCATGGCTTATGAGCGTCCGTAGGATAAACAATGCAGAACATCCCCGGCTTTATCGACAGTTTCTGCCCCTCTCCAGTAAGCCACTGGATATCGGTCTTGCTGTCGTAGGGGGATTTTTCTTCCAGTTCAGACGCATCCGCATACTCCCACATCTCTTCCCCTTCCAGGAGTATCTGCATGTCAAAATATTCTCTATGTATCTCAAAATCCGCCTCTCCAAACGGTCTGGTCTTTCCCTCCTGGACAAAGGCAAATCCTTTTCCCACAGGGTATCTTCCCTCAGGGAGCCTTTCCTTTTTTACTTTTTCGACAAAGCGTACTGCATCCCATATCTCAGGAATACACCTCTGGTAATATCGGAAATTTTCAAGTTTATCTAAGATCATATCTTACGCCATCCTCTCACCCGATCAGTCCAAGTTCGCGCATCTTGTTGTACACTTTCGCTTTCATTTCTGCGTCGAGCGGCATGCCCGGGAGTCTCTCGTGTCCGTCCTGTTCAAGGACGCGGTAATACATCGCCTGTTTGCATGCAAGAAACAGAGGAGTGCTGTATGTGTAGATATCCATCGCTTCTACCATCTTTTTAAACCACTCCGCCGCTTTATTGAAGTCTCCGCACTTTGCAGCCTGATATGTATTGACTGTATACTCTGGCGCAAAATTCGCCGTAGCGTTGATGAATCCGTCCACTCCGCACGCAAGGAGCCCCATCGCCTGATTCTCGTAGGCGCAGAATACGGAAAACTCCGGGTTGATTTCCTTGACTTTCTGCATTGAAAGCAGATGATTGAAATCTGAGATTGTGTCTTTGATTCCCACGATGTTCGGATTTGCTTTTACCAGGTCGCAGACTACATCCGCATTAAAGCAGTATCCGGTCAGATCAGGGAAATTATAGATGATGATAGGCAGTCTCGTATGAGATGCCACGTATTTAAAATACGCCTCTACCATATCTGTACTGTAAACACTGAAATACGGGTTGATCAGCAGCACCCCGTCCACTCCGATGCGCTCCACAAAGGCCAGCAGTTCCATCGTATTTTCCAGACAGGTATCTCCGACGCCGACGATCACATTGACACGTCCTGCCACATACTGCGTCATCTCCCGGATAAAATCTTTTTTCTCCTGCACGGTCATTGTGCTGAACTCACCTGAAGTTCCAAGGTATGCGAGTCCGTCCACACCTTTTTCGATCAGGAAATCCGCCTGTCTTTTGCTGGCTTCGATATCAACTTTATAATTCTCATCAAAAATAGTGATTACCGGTGGATTTATACCGCACAGTCTTTTCATATCTGTATTTCCTCCTTAATGGTAACCGAGCTGCTCTGACAGCGTACGGCCTGTCGTGAGCAGTCCGCCGATCACCTTTTCTTTTTTGGGAAGCAATCACTTTTCATTTTTATGCAATTTCACGATAACATTTTTTACTTCTTACTTTCATATACTTACAAGAAACCATATTTTATTCAGAGGATATCTATGAAACACCTTCTTTCCAGATCATTTCACACAGTCTTCCACTGCATACGGCTTATGAAAAGGCCGGCCGCCTTTCTCCTCTTATTTCTGGCCGCATACGCTCTGGGAGCTGGAACCGCCCGTCTGTCAGACCACCTCCGCTCAGGCACAGACGCCCGGATGAGTCTTCATGACGATCTGCAGAACAGATCCGTCCCTGCATCCGCAGAAGGAAACTGGGGTCTGAGTTTCCAGGAAGAGGGACGGACTCCGGCAGGCAATGCCAATATAGACGAACTGGCCCGGTACGATGCATACTATGCACAGGACACAGAGGAAAAAGTCCTCTATCTCACCTTTGATGCAGGATATGAAAACGGAAACACAGAACCGATATTGGACGTGCTGAAAAAGCATAATGCGCCGGCCACCTTTTTCGTAGTAGGCACATATATTGAATCCGAACCGGAGCTGATCCTGAGAATGGTGGAGGACGGGCACACTGTCGGCAATCATACATGGCATCACCCCGACATGTCTCAGATATCTGATATGGATTCATTCAAAAAGGAAATCACGGCTGTAGAAGATGCGTTCCTTGATGTGACAGGCCAGGAAATGACGAAATATTACAGACCGCCGCAGGGGAAATATAACGAAACAAACCTCCGGATGGCAAAAGACCTTGGGTATAAAACTTTCTTTTGGAGCCTTGCCTATGTGGACTGGTATGAAGATAACCAGCCCACCAAAGAAGAGGCTTTCGACAAACTTCTTGGCAGGATTCATCCCGGAGCCGTGGTG
This sequence comes from Candidatus Mediterraneibacter pullistercoris, assembly GCA_019116885.1. Classification (GTDB taxonomy): domain Bacteria; phylum Bacillota; class Clostridia; order Lachnospirales; family Lachnospiraceae; genus Mediterraneibacter; species Mediterraneibacter pullistercoris. Next base: position 150,795 of record DXAU01000017.1, read on the forward strand.
CTGCTTCACAGTACTTCAGCCACCAACGCGCAGATACTGGACGAACTGCTGACAAAATGGGAAGATATGGGATATCATGTATGTCCTCTCTCTGAACTGGCAGAATAAATTGCACAAAGAAAAAGGAATCCTTACAGATCCCTTTCTCTTCCAACTCTCTTGACACCTTATTCGCTTCTTCTGAGAATATCATATTGGTCCGGCGTCTCGCTCAGCTCCACCTGGAGTATCTGTCTGGAGTGCGGCGCGCTCTCCTGCTCTTCTCCCTCTTCACCGAGGATTCGCCTGACCACCACTTCCACATTCCTCCCGTCCGGCTTCATGATCTCAATCGTCTCGCCGACGGAAAATTTATTTTTCTGAGTCAGTCTGCACAGACCTTCCTTTGTTTCCTCTACGATGCCGAGATACGTATACTCTTTATTATAAGTATTGCTGTCATATATCTGCGTGTTTTCATCTGGTTTCCCAAAGAAAAACCCTGTAGTGAACTGCCGGTACGTACAATTCGAGATCTGGTCAAGATACCATGGCATATTTTTCTGGTACAGCGCCGGATCTTTCTGGTAATCGTCGATCGCTCTGCGGTAAGTGCGCGCCACCGTGGCCACGTACAGAGCAGTTTTCATCCTGCCCTCTATCTTGAAGCTGTCTATGCCCGCATCGATCAGCTCCGGAATATGTTCGATCATGCACAGGTCTTTGGAATTAAAGATATAAGTTCCTCTCTCATTTTCATAGACCGGCATATATTCGCCTGGCCTTGTCTCCTCAACCACCGCGTACTTCCAACGGCAGGGGTGGGTACAGGCTCCGCGGTTTGCGTCGCGTCCGGTAAAATAGCTGCTCAGGAGACATCTTCCGGAGTAAGAGATGCACATTGCCCCGTGAATAAATGTCTCAATCTCCAGATCCGCCGGAATATGTCCCCGCAGTTCTCTGATCTCCTCCAGAGACATCTCCCGGGCAGATACCACACGGCTTGCTCCCTGACGGTGCCAGAAGTTATAAGTTCCGTAATTAGTATTATTTGCCTGGGTGCTTATATGCCTGTCTATCTCAGGGCAGATCTCCTTTGCAATGTCAAAGACACCAGGATCTGCGATAATAAGTGCATCCGGCCTGATCTCTTTCAATTCCCTGAAATATTCCCGCACTCCCGGCAGATCTTCATTGTGGGCCAGGATGTTCGCCGTCACATATACTCTCACGCCATGTCCGTGGGCAAATGAGATCCCCTCTCTCATATCCTCCATGGAGAAGTTCTTGGCCTTTGCCCTCAGACCAAAAGCCTCGCCGCCGATATACACGGCGTCCGCCCCGAATACGACCGCAGTCTTCAGCACCTCAAGACTGCTCGCCGGAATCAGCAATTCAGGATGTCTCTTCATGATCCTCTTCCTTTCTGTGTATCTGTCTTTCTGCAGCTCCTGTTTCTGCCGGCCGCCGTTTCACACTGACTGCCGCTCCGTCTCCCAGAGGGAGTATGGAAGTTACAAGCCGCGTATCATGTTTCAATTCGTAGAGATATTCTCTCATCCTTGCATGGATCGTACGGTTGCGGCGCTCCACCGCAAATCTTGATTCGATCACATCTCCGTCCTGCATTACATTGTCAGAGACCAGACATCCGTCCGCCTCGAGCAGGCGCATGATCTCCGGAAAATAGTGGATGTACTGTCCTTTTGCCGCATCCATGAATATAAAATCAAAAGGTCCTTCCAGTCCTTTGAGCACTTCGGCGGCATCTCCTTCTATCAGCGTAATCCGGTCCGCTCTGCCTGCACGGCGGAAGTTCTCTCTTGCTTCCGGGATGCGCTTTGCATAGTTCTCTATCGTAGTGATGGTACACGTTTCCGGCGCGTATTCACTCATAAGAAGGGCTGAGAAACCCACGGCCGTCCCGACTTCCAGGATGCGTTCCGGCTTTTTCAGCATGATGAGCACTTTTAACAAGCTCTGCATCTCGCGCCGTATGACCGGTACGTCCGCCGCCCGCGCCCCGCTCTCTATCTCCTCAAGAAGCGTGCTGTTCTTTGTGTCCAGCGAATTGATAAATGTTACAATACGTTCATCTACTATCATATTTCAACACACCTGTATTCAGCACAGATGCACAGGGACTTCCCTGTGCACCGTTTTTGTGATATCCATTTCTATAAATCCACATCCATGATGATCGGGATCACCATAGGTCTTCTCTTTGTCTTTTTCCAGATATAGTCGTTCATGGCATCGCGGATCACAAGTTTGATCTTGTTCCAGTCTGTATGCCGTCCTCCCAGACATTTATCAAGCGCTTCAGCGACGGACTTTCTCGCATCGTCCATGAGCTGTTCTGACTCTCTGACATAGACGAATCCACGGGAGACAATATCCGGACCTGCAAGGAGACGGTTTGTTCTCCGCTCCAGCGTCAGGACTACGATTATAATACCGTCTTCAGCAAGATGCTGTCTGTCACGCAGTACAATATTTCCAACATCGCCCACACCGAGTCCGTCCACGAGAACAGCCCCTGTGTGTACTTTATCCACAACCTTTGCCGATTCCTCATCCAGTTCAAGCACATCTCCTGACTGGATGATAAACACATTCTCCTTCGGGATGCCCAGTGACCGCGCCACCTCGGCGTTCGCTTTCAGATGACGGTATTCTCCATGCACCGGAATCGCATATTTGGGTTTCAGAAGGGAATAGATCAGTTTCAGTTCTTCCTGACAGGCATGTCCTGACACATGCGTATCCTGGAAAATAACTTCGGCGCCCTTTGCCGAGAGTTCATTGATCACTCTGGATACCGATTTCTCATTTCCCGGGATCGGATTGGAGCTGAAGATAATCGTGTCATTGGGCTGGATCGTCACTTTCCGGTGAACGTCCGCTGCCATCCTCGACAGCGCCGCCATGGACTCTCCCTGGCTTCCGGTCGTGATGAGCACCATCTTCTCAGGCGGATAGTTCCGCATCTCGTCGATCTCGATCAGAGTATTATCCGGCACATTCAGATACCCCAGCTCAGAGGCTGTGGAGATAATGTTCACCATGCTGCGCCCCTCGACAACTACTTTTCTCCCGTATTTATAGGCTGAATTGATGATCTGCTGCACCCGGTCCACATTGGACGCAAATGTTGCGATGATAAGCCTTGTATTCTGATGTTCTGCAAAAATATGGTCGAATGTGATGCCCACAGTCTTCTCCGACTGAGTGAATCCGCGGCGCTCTGCGTTTGTACTGTCGGACATCAGAGCGAGCACTCCTTTCCTTCCGATCTCCGCAAACCGCTGAAGATCAATAGCATCACCGAACACCGGCGTATAGTCGACCTTGAAGTCTCCAGTGTGCACAACGACGCCGGCCGGGGAATAAATGGCGAGCGCGGAAGCGTCCTGGATACTGTGGTTTGTCTTAATGAATTCGATCCTGAATTTTCCCAGGTTGATGGACTGTCCATGCTGTACGACTTTGCGTCTCGTACTCCGCAGGAGATTGTGCTCCTTTAGTTTGTTCTCGATAATGCCCATCGTGAGCTTCGTCGTATAGATCGGCAGATTAATATCTTTCAGTACGTAAGGCAGAGCCCCGATATGATCCTCATGACCATGGGTAATCACAAATCCTTTGAGTTTCGCTGCATTGTCTTTTAAATAAGTTACATCCGGGATCACAAGGTCAATCCCGAGCATGTCATCCTCAGGGAAAGCCAGTCCGCAGTCTACTACAACAATACTGTCTTCATACTCGAAGGCAGTGATATTCATACCGATCTGTTCCAGTCCGCCCAGCGGTATGATACGCAATTTTCCTTTTTTCTCTTTTTTCAAGTGATAAACACCTCCATGAATTTTATGTATCACATTACTTCCGGGCACAAAAAGAACAGCAGTTGTTCAGGCTGCTTAAAACAGTCAGTTCTGTTTTGTCATACATTCTCTGCACAGGCCATAGAACTTCAGTTCATGATCCAGGACATGGAATCCAGTGGCATCCTCGATATGATGCTCAAGATCATCGAGCAGATCGTCACCGAAAGGAATCACTTTATTGCATGCCCTGCATATGAGATGGTGATGGTTGTGCCTTGTATCGCCTTTTAGAAGGTGTCCGATCTCGTATCTTACACAGCCGTCATCCAGATTAAGTCTGTCCACAAGCTGCATATCCCACAAAAGCTGCAGTGTACGGTAAACCGTAGCCAGCCCTATATCAGGATAATCCGCAGATACCAGCTCATAGACATCCTCCGCCGTCATATGCCTGCCATCGTTCTGCTCAAGTACCGACAGGACCAGGATTCTCTGGTGCGTGACCTTTAATCCTTTTTTCCTGAGCTTCTCTTTGAGCAGCTCTTCCGTGTTTTTCTGTTCCATCCGCGTTCTTTCGTCTCCCCGCAGTAAAGTAGATCTATTGTAAAAGTCCGTAAGGACCTTACATTTCTATATTTACGTCTTCCAGCAGTTCCTCGAACACTTTAGATACCGCCAGCAGTTCCGTCTCGTCAGTAACGATCTCGTACACACTCTCATCCTGTCCCGGTTCTGCACTCTCCCGTAATATCAGACACTCTGCATCATCCTCTTCAGAATCCGTGACGAGTATGTATGTATTTCCATTTATCATCGTCTCTTCGAGTACGAAAAATTCATCTTCACCGTTTTCATCTGCAAAAGCAAATCTGATTTTCTCCATAAAAAACGCCCCTTATCAATCGATATGTGAATCCGGCTCCGCTTTAATGCTCCCCATCCTGTTTCATATGTATAAGATCCAGATAACCCTGCAGGATAAATACTGCTGCTATCTGATCAATATGCTTCTTGCGGTTCTCTCTTCTTACTCCACTCTCTTTCAATGTGCGCTCTGCCTCGACAGTAGTCAGCCGTTCGTCCCACATGACGATCTCGATCCCTGTCCGTCTGTGAAGCATATCTTTAAACTCCAGAGACTTCTCCGCACGCTCCCCTATGTCATTGTTCATGTGTTTCGGAAAACCAAGCACGATCTTCCCCACCTCGTATTCCCCGATCAGTGTCTCGATCCGGGCACAGGTACGTCTCAGTTTATTTTCTTCTTTCCGCTCGATCGTCTCAATCGCCTGGGCAGTCAGTCCAAGCGGATCGCTGATCGCCACTCCTACGGTCTTAGTTCCGTAATCCAGCCCCATGATTCTCATGACTGATTATTCCCAGGAATTGTGTTCGATATACGCTTTTAACAGTTCTTCCACAAGTTCGTCCCGCTCCACTTTCATCACAAGGCTCCTCGCCCCGTTATAGCTGGTAATGTAAGTAGGATCACCTGACATAATATATCCTACGATCTGGTTTACCGGGTTGTATCCTTTCTCTTTCAGCGCCTTGAACACAATTTCAAGGATGTCTTTTGCTGAGATCTGTGGTCCCGGCTCGACCTGAAAGAATTGTGTATTGCTAAGGTCACTCATCGTATGTTCCTCCTTTTTTCTGTCTGTTCTGGATATCATATGGCATACGCTGTTGAGCGCTGCTCTGTGTTTTCGGATAAAATCACAAAGTCCCTATTTACAATTTTAATACAATCCCCCCGAAAATTCAACGTATAATTTGTGAATCATTTTCAATTTGCACTTTTATGATACTATTTTTGAGATTTTCATTTGATTGTAGTGCAATTTTCATATACTCTCTCGTATGCCCTGTCTGAACCAGCTTTCCGCCGATCTCTGTTTCTTCTTCCACGAGTACTTCTACTGTTTTTCCTATGAAACTCTGTTCATATTTTTTCTGTTTCCGCTTTCCCATCTCTATCATAGCCGCACTCCTTGCAGCCTTTGTCTGTTCATCGATCTGTCCGTCCATACGGGCAGCTTTCGTTCCTTCGCGTTTTGAATATTTGAAGACATGGGTTTCATAAAAATCTACTTTATCAACAAACGACATGGATTCCGCAAATTCCTCCTCTGTCTCCCCGGGAAAACCGACGATGATATCCGTCGTAAGCGCAGGAGCATCAAAATGTCTTCTCAGAATACAGCATTTCTCATAATATTCTGCGCTCGTATATCTCCTGTTCATCCGTGCCAGCGTAGCGTCACATCCGCTCTGAAGCGAAAGATGAAAATGCGGGCATATTTTCGGCAGTGTGCTCAGTTTCCGGGCAAAATCTTCTGTAATGATTCCAGGCTCCAGAGATCCAAGACGTATCCTCATAATGCCGTCTGTCTCGTGTACGGCACAGATAAGATCCAGAAGATGCCGCTTTCCATCATGATCAATTCCGTAAGAACTCAGATGAATTCCGGTAAGTACGATTTCCTTATATCCATTGGCCGCAAGTTCTTTCACTTCCCTGACCACATCATCCATGTCCCGGCTGCGTACCCGGCCTCTTGCGTACGGAATGATGCAGTACGTACAGAACTGGTTGCAGCCGTCCTGAACTTTGATGCAGGCTCTTGTGTGATCGCCCGGCTTTGTAAGACTGAGTTCTTCATATTCATGCGTCCGGTTGATGTCCTCTATCTCTGTCACTCTGCGGCGCTCTTCCCGTGAAAGAACGGCGGTATCAGAGCGGTACTCTTCCAGAATCCTGATCAGATCCTTTTTGTGGTTATTCCCCAGCACAATATCAATGCAGGAATCGTTTTCCTGCCCGTCCTTAGCCTGCACATAGCATCCCGCAGCCACCACGACCGCATCCGGATTCATCTTCCGCGCCCTGCGAAGCATCTGGCGGGACTTTCGGTCAGCGATATTTGTCACTGTACACGTATTTATGATATAGACATCAGCGCCTTCCGCGAAAGGAACAATCTCATATCCGGCATTTTCCAGCATCTCCTGCATGGCTTCTGTCTCGTATGCATTTACCTTACAGCCCAGGTTGTGGAGCGCCGCTTTCTTCATAACAAATTTACCTCTTTTTTCCTCTTGTTTCTTGACTTTTCCCAGTGCATCTCGTAGAATATACATGAGGCCGCAAGCCTTACTTTATTGTATGATTCAAGGAGGGACCTTTAAAATGAAAACCGTACAGATTTCATTAAACTCGATCGACAAAGTAAAATCTTTTGTAAACGAGATCACAAAGTATGACAATGACTTCGATTTAGTATCCGGAAGATATGTTATAGATGCCAAATCAATCATGGGAATCTTCAGTCTGGATCTTTCCAAACCGATTGACCTCAACATCCACGCTGACGGCAATGTAGACGATATCCTCGCAGCTCTGGATTCTTACATTATCAAATAACAGCACGGTACATAAAAAGCTGTCTCGGCTTCGAGGCAGCTTTTCTTTGCCCCTTTATCCGTTTATTTTCCGTATGATACCGTAAGCACTTCCGCCGTATGAATCGCAGCCTGCATCAGCTCATCGATCTTCTCTTCAAGATTCATTTCCGACTTTGCGATCCGCTCAACATTCGGCTTTGTCACCGGATGTTTCGCCACAAATATCGTGCAGCAGTCCTCATAAGGCAGAATAGAAGTCTCATAGGTATCTATCTTTTCCGATATCTCTACAATCTCTTTCTTGTCAAATCCGATCAGAGGACGGTAGACCGGCATCGTGCACACAGCATTTGTGGCCGCCAGGCTCTGCATCGTCTGGCTCGCCACCTGGCCAATGCTCTCGCCTGTGACAAGTCCGAGACAGCCGTCTTTCTTTGCAAAATGTTCCGCAATCCGCATCATATATCTGCGCATAATGATCGTCAGTTCATCGTGCGGGCATTTCTCATAGATATAGAGCTGGATGTCCGTAAAGTTCACGATATGGAGTTTTACAGGACCTGCGTAAGCTGACACGAGCTTTGCCAGATCTATGACTTTTTCTTTCGCTCTCTCGCTCGTATATGGCGGAGCATGGAAATACACTGCCTCGATCTCGACTCCCCGCTTTGCTATCATATATCCGGCTACCGGACTGTCAATGCCGCCGGACAGAAGCAGCATCGCGCTGCCGTTTGTCCCAACCGGCATGCCGCCCGGTCCGGGGATGATCTCTGAGTAGATATAGACTTCCTCACGGATCTCCACATTCAGCCTGACATCCGGGTGATGGACGTCTACTTTCATCTCCGGATATGCATCAAGAACTGCCTCGCCCAGCTCACAGTTTATCTCCATGGAATTCATCGGATAGCGTTTGTTGGCGCGCCTCGCCGCTACTTTAAATGTCCGGTCTCCCTCAGGATACATCTGCCCCACATAAGCGACTACGTCCTTTTTCAGCTCTTCGATCTCCCCGACCGGTCTTCTCACGACGGGACAGATGCCGACGATGCCGAATACTTTCTGGAGACTCTCCACCGCTTCCTCATAATCGTATCCGTCTTCACAGTCCACATAGACCCTGCCGTGGCATTTATGAACGAGGAACTCACCGTCCGCATCTTTCAGAGCAAATCTGATCTGACGCACAAGAGCGTCTTCAAACATGTAACGGTTTTTTCCTTTTATCCCGATCTCGCCGTACTTGATCAAAAATGAATGGAATTTCATATTTCTCTCCTTTGTTTTCCTTATGCCGCATGGCATCGCACATCAGTGCCGTGTGTATCTTCTAAGCATCGGTATACAATTATATAGTGTTTCCAGCGTGTAGTCAATTTCTTCTTTTGTCGTAAATTCGGACATGCTGAACCTAAGCGTTGCATCCAGGTATTCCCTCGCAGCCCCAATTCCCTTGAGCACACCGCTCACCGCCGGATGATTCGAGGAGCAGGCTGAACCTGACGACACATAGATGCCTTTGTCCTCGAGCGCATGGAGGAGTACTTCGCTGCGTATGCCTGCCACGCCAACGCTGATAATGTGAGGCGCACTCCCCTCATCTGTAAACCCGTGAACTGTCGTGTCTTCGATCTTTGACACACCTTCGATAAAACGGCTTTTCAGCTCCCGCATGAGCGCGCTCTTCATCTCCATATCCCGGTAGATCATCTCAGAAGCCAGCCCCAGCCCTGCGATCCCCGGCACATTCTCCGTACCGGACCGGATATTCTTCTGCTGTTCACCGCCAAAGACGATGGGTCTGATCTTCACCTGGCTGCCGATATAGAGAAATCCAATCCCCTTTGGGCCATGGATCTTGTGTCCGCTCGCTGTGAGCAGATCGATATCTGCTCTTTTGGGATAAATTCGGTATTTTCCAAATCCCTGAACTGCGTCTGTGTGAAACAGTATGGATGGCTTATACTGCTTGACGATGCTCGCCGCTTCCTGCACCGGCTGCACTGTGCCCACTTCATTATTCACATACATGATGGACACAAGGATTGTCTCCGGGCAGAGGGCATCTTTTAAGGCTTCCAGCTTTACCTTTCCTTTCGCGTCTACCGGAAGATAAGTCACCCTGAATCCTTCTTCCTCTTCAAGATAGCGCATCGTATTTAAGATCGCCGGATGCTCTATGGAGGACGTAATGAGATGATTTCCGTTCCTCTTATTGGCTCTGGCGCAGCCGATCAGAGCCAGATTATCACTCTCTGTCCCGCCGGATGTGAAAAATATTTCTTTTGGACTGACTTTAAGCAGCTTTGCGATCTTCTCTTTCGACTCCCGGATATAGTGCTCCGCCTGCACGCCTTTTCTGTGCATGGAAGACGGATTGCCGTAATCCTGGCACATCACTTTATATACAACCTCCCCTACTTCGGGATAACACATGGTCGTAGCGGAATTGTCCAGATATACTTCCATCGCTTTCTTTCCTTTACTCTTTCTTACTTATAAATTATGAATACTGCTCTCCAGATGATACATGAGGATTGAAAGTGTTGTCAATCCCGCCGTCTCTGTACGGAGGATGCGCTTTCCAAGCGTGACAGGAACTGCGCCCGCTGTCTTTGCCTGTTCCACTTCCTCTTCTTCAAATCCTCCCTCGGGACCGATAAAGACTCCGATGGACTGCCCGGCTCTGATATTACCGATGATCTGTGCAGTCCGCTCCATCCCTTCCTCTAATTCGTAAGGAATCAGAACCACATCCAGCTCTCCTGCTGCCCGTACCGCTTCGGAATAACTCACCGGCCGTTCTACTTCCGGTATCCTGCTGCGCCCGGACTGCTCGGCAGCTCCTTTTGCAATCATCTGCCAGCGCTCCTGCCTCTTTCCGGCTTTCCTTTCATCCAGCTTTACGATCGAGCGCTTCGCGGCGAACGGTATCACTTTGTATACCCCAAGTTCAACTGCTTTCTGTACAATCAGATCCATCTTGTCCCCTTTCGGGAGTCCCTGAAAGAGCCAGATCTTTGATGGAAGTTCTGTATCTGCATCCAGTTCCCTGAGAATATCGAGGGCAGCGGCGCCCTCTTCATATGCATGGATACAGCACAGATATGTCCTGCCGCCCCCGTCACTGACCCGGACATCCTCTCCAGGCTTCATGCGCAGGACATTCCTGATATGATTGACGTCCGGGCCTTTCAGATAGATCCGGCCCTCACTGATCTGCGAAGGATCTGCAAAAAACTGCTGCATCTTTTTCTCTCCTGTCTGGTCTTTATGATCTGTTCCCGGCCTGTCTTACTTTCTTGCTGTGACGCACACCCATTCTCCCTGGTATGTCACATCAAGTATCGTCATCCCTGCCGCCTTCACCGCATCCACTACGGTCTGTTCTTTGTCATCAATAATGCCGCTCGTGATATAGATGCCGCCCTCTTTCAACTGGTCTTTGATGACCGGGGTAAGTTCGACAAGGACATCCGCGAGGATGTTTGCCACAACAATATCATAACAGCCATATCCTGCCCGATCCTGTACCGTTTTGTCGTCAATGATATTTCCTGTCATCACTTCATACCGGTCTTTCGGTATGCCGTTTACTTCCATATTCTCATGCGTGGCTTCAATGGCGCAGGGGTCGAGATCTGTCCCCACGGAAAATGCAGCTCCGAATTTCAGCGCAATCATGCCAAGGATTCCGCTGCCGCATCCCACGTCCAGAATCCTTGTCTTCTCTGTCACATATTTTCTTATCTGCCGGATACACAGCTGCGTTGTCTCATGCATCCCTGTACCGAAAGCGGTTCCCGGATCAATGTGGATCACCATCTTGTCCATATCTTCCGGCTTTACCTCTTCCCAGGACGGGATGATGAGGATATCATCCACACAGAACTGATGGAAGTACTGCTTCCAGTTGTTCACCCAGTCCACATCCTCTGTCTCCGACTCTTCAATGAGACATTCTCCCACATCCACAAAGGCAGACGTCTCCTTTAACTCCCGGCGGATATCTTCAAGGATCTTTTCCTTGTCGTCCTCCGGCTCCAGGTAGAAACTCAGGTACGCCACTCCGTCATCCGTCCCGGTCTCAGGCAGAATATCCACGAACATCTGCTCCTTGTCGCTCTGTGTAAGCGGAACTTTATCCTCCACCTCCACCCCCTGTATACCGAGGTCCATCAGCATACTGATAATGATATCCTCGGCCTCTGTGGTTGTTTTTAACCGGAATTTATTCCATTTCATCGTCGGTTCTCCTTTGCTCTGTTTTTAGTCCTGTTTCTCTTCTTTCTGGAACCAGAGGTTCAGATCTACATTTGCATTGATGCCGGGTACTGTGCCGGACTCACTGTACTGCCAGATCTCATAGTCATAAGGACACTGGGGTATGTCGTAATAGTCCGCGTACCAGAAGTCGTACTCTTTGAGCTGTTCCCGGTCAAGAGTAAACGCCATCCATTTCATATTAGAGTATATCATAGAATCATATCCGGCATGTTCTACAGTATCGCAGAATACCTTGCAGAAATTCGTAAATTCCTGCTTCGTATTGACTTCTGTGCGTGCTGTATCCCATTTGATCTCCTCAGTATCATAGACCACAGGACCGGTGATATCATAAGGCTCCAGATTCTCCAGGACAAATTCGGCCTCTTCGACAGCTTCTGCCGCACTGATGGCCTGCGAGAAAAAATACACTCCCACATCAAGCCCCTCCTTGAGAGCTCCTTTGATGTTCTTCTCATACATCGCATCCAGGACCAGCGCTCCGCTCTCGCCATAGGCACGGTATCCAAGCCGGATGATGACAAACTCAACACCGCTGTCTTTCACCTGTTTCCAGTCGATATCCTCGCCCTGGAACTCTGAGACATCGATTCCGAAACGAGCGGTCACGCCGTTCTCTTCATCTGCGAAACTCTTATATCCTGTCGTCTCATCCGTCTGAAGACAGGTAAAATCATATGTACACTCCGGCACATCTGTCAGAAGCGGGGCCTCGTAGCTGTTGCCTTCCACATCTTTAAATGTAAAGTATTCCCCATCCTCCGTCATATGGATGTCTTCTCCTCCGTCAGCCGAAGTCTCCTCAGTCTGACCGGCACACCCGGAAAGCAGAAGTAAAAGTATCATAAATAATATCGAAATCAGTTTTTTTCTATTCATGGCCTGTCACCTGCATCTCATCTCCGACACGTATTTTCCCGCCCCGGATCACTCTCGCAAATACGCCCTCCCGGGGCATGATGCACTCTCCCATCTTCTGAAATATCTGGCAGCCGTGATGGCATTCCTTGCCGATCTGCGTCATCTCAAGCACTACGCCGCCGCATCTGAGTCTTGTGCCTACAGGCAGTGATCTGAAGTCGATCCCGCTGACCACAAGATTTTCTCCGAAAGCACCGTCTTCAACCTCTGCGCCCCTTGCACGGAACTCTTCGATCCTGTCATAGGACAAAAGGCTCACCTGGCGGTGCCATTTTCCCGCATGTGCATCTCCCTGGATGCCGAAATCCTCTATGAACAGTGCTTCTTTCACATTCGTTTTCTGCGTCCCTTTCTCAGGGCTGGTGCAGACTGCGATCACGATTCCCATGATTCCGCTTATCCTCCGATCTGGGACATATCCCTTGTCTCCAACATCTCTTCGCCGTCTTTGTCCCGTGTATCATCTTCTTCCCTGCCACTCTTTCTTTCATTATCATAAATGCCGTCAGTAAAATGATGGCATGCCGGTTTCCTGTAGATCACTCTCTGCATCTCACTTCTGACCGTTTCATCCGGCGCACCGGATCTTACAAGTCTCTTAAGATCCGTTCCTTCGCCATACTGAAGGCATGGTTTTAAAAATCCTTCCGATGTCAGCCGCACTCTGTTGCACGTACCGCAGAACTGATGGGAAATGGCGTCAATAAAACCAATCCGCCCCTTAAAGCCTGGAAAGCGTACATAGACTGCCGGGCCGTTTCCGGTTCTTCCCGTACATTCAGACACCTCTCCAAACTCCTGCCTTAACATGTCAGTTATCTCCCCACCGCTCACTGCGGCGAACGCCTTTCCATGGCCGACAGGCATCATCTCTATAAAACGTACGTCGATGTTTCGATCCTCTGCAAGACGGGCGATTCTTATGTAATCGGATGCCGGAATCTCCCGCATCGGCACACAATTCACCCTGACCTGAACAGAAGGACAGGACAGGGCTGCTTCCATGCCTGCCAGAGCCTCTCTAAGCCTGCCGCCTCTGGTGATCTTTTCATAGCGCCCTTCATCTAAAGTGTCGATGCTGATGTTCACTGACGCCAGACCGTTAGCGGCTAATTCGCTCATTTTTTCTTTTAAGAGTATTCCATTCGTTGTCAGTGTGACCTGTTCTATGCCCTTGATCCCGTTTATCATTCCAAGGAGTTCCGGCAGGCCGCGGCGCACAAGCGGCTCTCCGCCGGTCAATTTGATCCGGCTGATCCCCAGATCCGCCCCGATCCGGCATATCTTGGTGATCTCATCATAGGAAAGAATTTCCTCGTGGCTGACGCAGGGCACTCCTTCTGCAGGCATGCAGTAAACGCATCGAAGATTGCATCTGTCCGTTACTGAGACGCGCATATATTCGATCGTTCTGCCAAACTGATCTCTCATCTTGCACACTCCCCGTCACGTCCGGTCAGAATCGCCAGCCCATGATCCAGAGAGGGGAGCACTGCCTCCAGGTTCTCTCTTGCCGCTTTCGGACTGCCTGGAAGATTGACAATCAGAGTCTGCCCCCTGATGACTGAGACACCGCGGCTGAGCATTGCGCGCGGCGTTATCTTAAGCGACGCAAGCCTCATGGCCTCTGCAATGCCCGGAGCATTTCTCTCTGCAACAGACATCGCCGCCTCCGGAGCGCAGTCTCTCGGCGCGAAACCCGTCCCGCCGGTCGTAAAAATAATGTCCACTCTGTCTATATCACATAGCCTGCGCAGAGATTTTTCTATTTCTTCTCTTTCATCCGGCAGCAGTACTGTCTCGTGTATGTCATATCCTGCCTCAGTGAGCATCTCACAGATCAGAGGGCCGCTCCTGTCCTCTCGCTCCCCTTTATAACCTTTGTCGCTCAGTGTCACGACAGCGGCTTTCCATCTGTACCCTTCCATGTTCTCCTCTCCGTTTCTCCCACGTTTCCATATCACCAGAAAACGGACCCGCCACCAGTCCGCTTTCCCTAAAGTATATTCAGTTCTTTCTTTGTGCTGTCCTGAGTCTCCCGGGCAGGCTCTGCTCTGCGGGTATGCCGGTCATTGCAGACATTTCCGCTCTTCCCGCCTGTCTTCTTCACAAGGTATATCTCCCCGATCTCCATCGTCTTATCTATGGACTTGCACATATCATAGATCGTAAGGAGCGCCACGCTTACACCGGTCAGAGCCTCCATCTCCACCCCGGTCTTCCCGGTCACTTTTACCGTACAGGTACAGTAGATGGCACATTCATCAACGTCCATATCAAAATTGATCTTGCAGTTCGTGATCGGAAGGATGTGGCACATGGGAATCAGGTCTGACGTCCGTTTCGCTCCCATGATCCCGGCTGTGGCAGCCACGCCGAGCACATCTCCTTTCCCGACGGTTCCCGCCTTGATTGCCTGAAACGCTTCACGGTTTACGACGATCTTCCCGGTTGCGGCAGCTTCTCTCACTGTCTCGGGTTTTGCTGTCACATCGACCATGACTGCTTTGCCGTTTTCATCAAAATGCGTAAATCCCATGGCGGCTGTCCTTTCTGTTTCATACAATGCGTCATATGAAACCTCTCTAAAATGTATGCAGGAGATTCCATGACTATCTCTGTGTCTTTCAAATCTCTCAGCTGTCTGAATGGGAATAAAAGCATTGAGATTTCTTTTCACCGCGCCGCCTTGGGCGGCAGTTCCGGTTCCACAATGACCTTTTCAGAAATGACCCAGATCCAGAATCTCAGATGTCTGATATAATGCTTTGCATGTATTCTAACATACTTTTGGGGGAGATGCCATCCTCAATTTCTTAACTTCCCGTGCCGCCATACAAGATGCAATGAAGCACCGGAAGTGCAAAAAGGAGAAACGGCATGGCACGCAGGCTACGCCGTTTCCCGAAACATTTCTGATATTGTCTTATGAGCGGCGCCGCAGGACGGCGCTTTTATCTCAGGCACACGTCTGATCCGTCGATTCAAACTGTGAATTATATAGTTCGGCATAGAAGCCGTTTTGGGCGAGGAGTTCGGTGTGGGTTCCCTGTTCTACGATGTCGCCGTCTTTCATGACAAGGATCATATCCGCGTCCCGGATCGTAGACAGTCTGTGAGCAATGATAAAGCTGGTACGTCCTTTCATCAGGTTATCCATTGCTTTCTGAATGAGTACTTCTGTCCTTGTGTCCACAGAACTCGTCGCCTCATCAAGAATCAGGATCTTCGGGTCTGCCAGGATCGCACGGGCGATTGTAAGGAGCTGTTTCTGTCCCTGGGAGACATTGCTCGCCTCTTCGTTGAGTTCCATACTATAGCCCCCCGGCAGTGTCTGTACAAATCGGTGTACATGGGCTGCCCTGGCCGCCTGTATCACTTCTTCGTCTGTGGCGTCCAGTCTTCCGTACCTGATGTTCTCCATGATGGAACCGTGGAAGAGCCACGTGTCCTGAAGCACCATACCGAACATCTCTCTGAGTTCATTTCGATTAAAGTCTCTGACGTCGTGTCCGTCAATCTTGATCGCTCCGCCGTTCACATCGTAAAAGCGCATGAGCAGCTTGATCATGGTCGTCTTTCCGGCTCCTGTCGGCCCGACAATGGCAATCTTCTGTCCCTCTTTTACCCTGGCAGAGAAATCGTTGATGATAATCTTATCCGGACTGTAGCCAAAATGTACGTGGTCGAATTCTACATTTCCCTGTAATCCCTCCGTAGATACCGGTTCCGGAACCGTCTGGTCTTCCTCTTCTTCTTCGAGGAATTCAAAGACACGCTCGGAAGCTGCGGCAGTGAGCTGAAGCATATTTGTCACCTGAGCTACCTGCTGGATCGGCTGGGTAAAGTTTCTTACATACTGGATAAAAGACTGGATGTCTCCGACCTCGATCGCATTGCGGATCGCCAGGAAGCCGCCAAGGATAGCCACTCCTACATATCCTAGATTGCCGATAAACTGCATGACCGGCATCATCATCCCGGAGAAGAACTGTGATTTCCATGCGGAGTCATAGAGTTTTCCATTTGTATCATTAAATTCTCTGATAACGTCTTCTTCTTTGTTAAATGCCTTGATGATATTATGTCCGCTGTAGATCTCTTCGACCTGGCCGTTGACATCTCCAAGGTATTTTTGCTGTCCGCGGAAATATCTCTGGGAATGTTTCATGACAAATGAGATCAGAAGGATTGATACAGGCAGGATCAGAATAGCCACAAGTGTCATGAGCGGGCTGATGGAGAGCATCATGATGAGCACACCGATGATCGTTGTCACAGATGTGATCATCTGCGTTGCGCTCTGGTTCAGGCTCTGTCCAAGTGTATCCACATCATTCGTAACACGGGAGAGGACTTCTCCTACCGGTTTTGTATCAAAATAATTCATCGGCATACGGTTGATCTTCTCGGATATCTCTTTCCTCAGGCGGTACGTCGTCTTCTGTGAAACTCCTGTCATGATAATGCCCTGGATGAATGAACACAGAGCGCTTATCACATAAAGTCCCAGTGTCACCAGCAGGATCTGCCCGATCTTGCCGAAATCCATGCCGTTTCCCCCGGATACCTTGCTCACCAGACCATTGAATATCTCAGTCGTTGCTTTTCCGAGTATCTTCGGTCCTGCAATATTAAAAACAGTTCCGCAGATCGCAAAGACTGCAACAAATATCATATGCACTTTAAAAGCGCTCATATATTTGATCAGCTTTTTGATTGTGCCCTTAAAATCTTTTGCTTTCTCGCCGGCTGCATTGCCCCGCATCCCTCTATGCATTGACAGGCACCTCCTTTCCGTCGTCTGATGCTTTTCCTGCTTTGAGTTCTGATTCGGAGAGCTGGGAAGCCGCGATCTGCTGGTATACTTCACAGTTTTCGAGCAGTTCTTTATGTGTCCCGATTCCCGCGATCCGTCCCTGGTCAAGGACGATGATCTGTTCTGAATCCATGATCGTGCTGATACGCTGCGCCACGATCAGCACAGTGCTCTCCTTCGTTCTCTTCTTCAATGCTTTTCTAAGCGCCACGTCGGTCTTAAAATCAAGAGCCGAAAAACTGTCGTCAAAGATAACTACTTCCGGATGTTTTGCGATCGCCCTGGCAATGGAAAGCCGCTGCTTCTGGCCTCCTGATACATTTGATCCGCCCTGGGAGATCGGACTTTCATAGCTGTCCGGCTTCTGACTGATGAACTCCTCCGCCTGTGCGATGCCGGCCGCCTCGATCATCTCTTCCTTATCTCCATCCGGATTTCCGAACATGATATTGGACGCTATATTACCTGAAAACAGGACACCTTTCTGGGGAACATACCCCAGTTTTTCCCTGAGTTCATGCTGGGATACCTGCCGGATATCCACTCCGGCCAGGGTGATGCTCCCTTCTGTCACATCATAGAAACGCGGGATCAGATTGACCAGAGTGGACTTTCCGCTCCCGGTGCTTCCGATGATCGCCGTAGTCTCCCCCGGTTTTGCCGTAAAAGTAATGTCATGGAGTACATTCTCATCCGCTCCCGGATACCGGAACGAGACATGCTCGAAGCAAAGCACCCCTTTTTCTCCGGAATCAAACTCTTCCGGCTGTTCGGGATCATGGATCACGGTCTTACTGTCAAGCACTTCCTGTACACGGTCTGCCGCAACCGCTGCTCTTGGCAGCATGATAGAAAGCATGCACAGCAGCAGGAAGCCCATGATGATCTGCATCGTATACTGGATAAACGCCATCATATCGCCGACCTGCATCTGCCCGTTGTCGATGCCGTGAGCTCCCGTCCACATGATGAGTACCGAGATGCCGTTCATGACCAGCATCATGACAGGCATCATGAACGTCATGGCCCGGTTTACAAACAGGTTCGTTCTTGTAAGCGCTCTGTTTGCATCATCAAAACGTTCCTCCTCATGTTTCTGCGTACTAAACGCGCGGATGACGGAAAGCCCGGTAAGTATCTCTCTCATGACCAGGTTCACCCGGTCTACCAGAGACTGCAGTATCCTGAATTTTGGCATTGCAGCCAGGAAGAGCACGAGGATGACAAGGGAGATCAGCACGACTGCCAGAGCGATGATCCAGGACATAGACACATTTGTCTGAAACACCTGGAAGATGCCGCCGATTGCAAGGATCGGCGCATACAGCACGATCCTTAAAAGCATGACAATAATAAGCTGGATCTGCTGGATATCATTCGTACTTCTCGTAATCAGGGAAGCCGTGGAAAAATGATCGAACTCATTGTTGGAAAATCCCACTACCTTGTGGAACACCCTGCTCCTTAAATCCCGTCCTGTGGCAGCGCCCACGCGGGAGGCCATAAACCCGACGAGTATGCTGGCAGCCATTCCAAGAAAGGCAAGACCCGCCATCTTTCCGCCTGTTGTGACAAGATAATGAATCTGTATCCTGTCCATGTCCATACCCAGGTTCTCATACGCACTTCCCACATAGCTGACTGCAGCCTGCTCCAGGATCGTTTCAGGCATATCTGACATCTGATTTTCCATCTCCTGGATCATGGTGTCTTTCTGATCCGCGGGGAGCATCTGCATGATATCAAACATATCCATTTCATCTGATATCATCTGCTGCGGCAGTGAGGACTTCATCTGCTCCTCAATCTGCTGTGTCATCTCGCTCCCCGACTCAAATCCCGCCGTCAGCATCATCGGACAGGCAAGGATATCCCCGAGTTCTTCTGTCTCTGTCTCGGAGATATCATCTTTCAGGATATAAGCCGCCGTATCATAAGCATCATTCTCTTCTTCATAGGCGTTAAGTACCGTCTCCTGATCTCCGGCGGGCACAAAGAGGAGCAGCCGCTCCATCTCTTCTGCAGAAACCGCTTCCGGTATCGTATCTTCGATCCCGCCCTGCTGTATGCCTACATTGACAATATCCGATGTATAGGCCGGCAGCGACAGGTCACAGTATGCCTGAATAAACAGTACGGCAATGATAAGCAGCAGAGACTTCCAGTGTTCTGCCGCATATTTGAATAAATTTTTCATAGTCTGTCTGTCCTTTCTGTCGATTGTTCCAGTTCCAGATTCTCATAGATCTGTATCAGCAGCCGCCGGAAAAGCAGCTTCTCCTCGGGATTCATCTCACGGAACATCAGCCCCTCCATCTGAGATGCCACAGTCACGACTTTGGAGACGCATGTTCTGCCTTTCTCTGTCAGTGTAAGACGCAGCACTCTCTGATCCGCCTCATCCGGATGCCTCGTCAGATATCCGTCTTTCTCCATCTTCTGGATCGATGATGTGATCGAGGGCGGAGTCACATTCAGATGGGATGCCAGTTCCTTCTGGGACATGGCGTCCCGGCGGTGCAGAGTAAACAGGATGCTCGCCTGGCTCCCGTTCAGGTCAAACTCTTTATACATCTCTTTTGCCCTCTGCATGACCTTATGCAGCACAATTCCCATCAGTCCCAGAGACGGGATGTCTTTTAGTTCACAATTCATACCGGCCCTCCGTCCAATTTAATTTAGTTAAGAAACTAACAGATATATTAGTATTAATGCATAATTTAGTCAAGGTCATCTCCTGTATTTCACAGTTTTTTTATACTTTATACACAAATACCACCGGATATTTCATTAATACGGTTTTATATTAACGCAGATATCCCAGCGTCTGCAAAAGACGCCGGGATATTCGCATCTGCTTTTATCATCTTTCATTTTTACAATTCGCATCATACAGCCTGTGCTTCAGGACTGTTCAAGATCAAGACAGCGTTTCAGTTCTCTGACATACAGCTCTCCCATTCTGCTGAGCATTGTGTTTCTCCTCACAATATAGCCGATCTCCATCGTGCTGTTTCTGTTCTCTTCATCATCGCGGAAAGGAACCGCTGTAAACTCATTTCCGTTGAGTTCCTCACAGATAATTCCTGAGCAGAGCGTATATCCGTTAAGCCCTACCATCAGATTGAGCATTGTCGCCCTGTCATTCGCCTTTATCACTCGGGAATACTCGTTTGTCGCAAGGATCTCTTCCGCAAAATAAAACGAGCTGTTGTCCCCCTGTTCAAAAGACAGGCAGGGATAATCCTCCAGCTCCTTGAAACTGATGGATGGTCTGGCGGCAAGCGGATGACGTTTCCACAGATATACATACGCCTGGCAGTCTGTCAGATGATGAAATATAAGCCCCGCCGATCTTAGCAGCTTCTCCATGCATTTCCGGTTGAAATCACAGAGATAGAGGACTCCCACTTCGCTCTTCATGGTGCTGACATCCCGGATGATTTCTTCCGTCTTTGTCTCCCGGATGGCAAACTCATACTTTGACATGTCAAATTCCTTTGCCATGTCCACGAACGCTTTCACTGCAAAAGAATAGTGCTGTGTGGACACGCCGAACTTCTTTCTGTACGATCCGCCGTCTCTGTACTTTTCCAGTATGCTCTCATACTGCCCATACAGTTGTTTGGCATACAGCAGGAACTCCGCCCCGTCATTTGTCAGGGTAACGCCTCTCCCGCTCCGGTTAAGCAGAGTGATTCCAAGTTCCTTTTCCAGTTCCTGCACGGCACTGCTCAGAGACGGCTGGGAGACATAAAGACGTTCCGCAGCTTTATTGAGAGACTTTGTCTCTGCAATCGTAATCAGATAGTTCAATTGAGTCAATGTCATAAATCTTACCTCGTTCTGTTATCCGGCACTCCGCGCCATTCCGGAGCACATCCGCTTTCTGCTGTGTACAGATCGATTATAATGTAAGACCCCCTGCACTTGCAAGTACGCACAACACAGGCTGGCGTTATTTCCCGAAGATCTCCGCCGCCTGTCTCATATTTTCCATGATCTCCACCTGAAATGGACATCTCGTCTCGCACGCTCCGCACCGGACGCACTCTCCGGCATGATGAGAGAGAAGTTCATAGTGCTCCCTCACTGTCTCCGGCACACCGCCCTGCGCTTTTGACAGATTCAGAAATTTTGTCACAGACGCCACATCGATCTTCTTCGGGCATGGCGCACAGTGGCTGCAGTACATACAATGCCCTTTCCAGCTGATATTCGGGAATGATGCAAGAGCGGCCGCATAGTCCCTCTCTTCTTCCGCTGCATTTTCGTAGGCAAGGCTGATGCGGAACTGTTCGACCGAATGAGCTCCGGCAAGAACTGTCACTGCTGCCGGTCTTGTGAGAGCATAGTGCAGGCACTGATTCACAGTCAGAGCCTTTCCGGCAGGGGATAAGTTCTCATCGAGCAGATCTCCGCCGCCGAAGGCTTTCATGACTGTGATTCCCACACCCATCCTCTGACAGACTTCGTAAAGTTCCTGCCGTTCAGGGTCCATATTGACGAGATGCTTCTCGTAATTCTTTTCTGCCCACAGTTCCTCCACATCCTCGCTTGCCGGCTGCAGATCATAGCATGGATTCACACTGAACATAAGCACCTCGATACTGCCGCTCTTTACCGCTTCAAGAGCCGCCTGGGGATTATGGCTGCTCAGTCCAATATGCCGGATCACGCCTTTTTCTTTTAACTCCTTTGCATATGCCAGCACAGGGCCGTCTGCGATTTCTCTCCAGTCTTCCAGAGAGTCCACGTAGTGGATCATTCCCACATCGATGTAGTCTGTTTTCAGAAGAGAAAGCATCTCTCTCATCCCCTCTTTCACTTCATCGATATTACGGGTCCGCTTATACTGTCCATTCTTCCACACAGAGCAGATATGAGACTGTATGATGAATTTCTCTCTCCTTCCATCCAGAGCCTCACCTACGCTGGCCCGCACTGCCGGATCCGACGCATAGAGATCAAAATAATTCACTCCCTGCCTCTCGGCCTCGTCCAGAAGTCTTTTTGTATTGCGATATTCATCCCCGGAAAATCCTTCGCATCCAAGTCCGATCTCGCTGACCTCTAACCCCGTGCTTCCAAGTCTTCGATATTTCATCTTTCTCCTCCTTTTCTTTCGTTACAATATACTTTTAATATTATTTTATAATCCGAGTCCTGACGCCCACGAACTGATCTCGTCCTCTGCATCTGCAACTTCATTTCGTGAAACGCTTAGACCGTCGCCGCTTACCTCCGCATCAGGCTGAAGTTCCCTGATCGTATCGACTGTATCAGACAGTCCACTTCCGCCATGTACAGTAAACGGTATGATCGTCTTGTCTGAAAAGTCGTATTCTTCCAAAAATGTATAGACCGGCATCGGCATATCTCCCCACCAGTTAGGATATTAAAATGTAGCCCGTCCTCTCCAGCCCTTGAAAACACTGGGCTTAACGGCTTACACAAGTGTGTTTTCTGTTCTTTTTAGTAGCATATTGCTCCGACCTTTCCCATTTATTGTACTCTGGTTTACCCGTTT
>DXAU01000018.1 GCA_019116885.1 Candidatus Mediterraneibacter pullistercoris
GGAGCAGGTCATCACCTACACAGACGTGGTTGGAACCCTGATGTCATCTGTGACAGAGATCATCGATATTATCAGCTATGTACTGATTGCGTTTGTTGCGATCTCACTTGTTGTCTCATCCATTATGATTGGAGTTATAACATATATCAGTGTGCTTGAAAGGAAAAAGGAGATCGGAATATTGCGTGCGATCGGCGCCTCAAAAGGGAATATTTCCCAGGTGTTCAATGCAGAAACATTTATCATCGGATTCTGCGCAGGCGCTTTGGGAATTTTGATCACGCTTGTGCTTCTGATACCAGCCAATGCCCTGATACATTATCTGGCAGGAACAAACGATGTCAGCGCGTTTCTTCCTGCAGTTCCAGCAGTAATTCTGATTCTGCTGAGTGTATTCCTGACTCTGATCGGCGGCCTCATACCGTCCAGGAAAGCGGCGAAGAGTGATCCGGTGACTGCGCTGCGCACCGAGTAGACGCAGCCAAAGACATGATTATAAGAATGAGCTGGAAGAATAAACAAAATTTTTAGAATTTGCGCTACAGAGGCTGATCATCATTACTTGGAACATAATGACAGATCTCTTGTACGTCACAGTTTAAAATTCGGCAGAGATCATTAATTGTTGTTGTATTAACGGGTTTGTTTTTCCTCAATTTGTCTATCGTTGAACTGGAGATATGATGACGGTTAATCAAAGTATATGTGGATTCTGTTGATTGCTTTAATGTTTTCCAGAACGGACTATAGTCAATCATGCCTTACCTCCTGTCTTTTTACAGAATAGTATGTAGTTGTTTTATTGACTATAGTCGTTAAAATAACTATAATTAAAATGTACTACAAAGGACGAAATATGCTGCTCTGCACCAGAAAGCGAAGAAGAAAAATATCAGTAAACCGGCGGCAGGCCGCAGATGGGAAACTGTTGAACATAATAGGCAATACATTTATAATATAATAAATGGTAATCACATTCGGAGCAGGGGAATGAAGATATCTGTTGATATCCGCAGAAGGGAGAGGAAAGATGGAAAAAAGGGTACTGGCAGAGGATGCGGCAGGAGGTTTCATATATCCCGTGCTTAACGCTTTTTTTGAGGCATATCTGTCTGAGAGAAATGTGGAGAAAACACTTTCGTTTGTTGCAGATGATATATATAGTCTGGGAACGGGAGACGGCGAAGCCGCAGTAAATAAAGAACAGTTTGAGAGGCTCCTAAGGATGGAGAAAGAGGTGATTCCGGAATCAATTCAGTTCAGGATACTGGACTATCATGAGAAACAGACAGGATCGGATGTGTGGCAATGCTTCAGCAGGATGGAGACAGCGGTTTCCCGGGAATTTGAAGAACCGATTTTTTATAAGACACGGCTGACTGCAAGCTTCAGGAAAGTAAACGGAAGATATTTAGCTGAGTCGCTTCACATGTCAGAGGCGAGCAGTTCCCATGAAAGTGGGGAATTCTTCCCTCTACGCTTTATGTCTGAACAGGCGGAGAAACTCAATAGATTTGCCCAGAAAGAGCTTTTGGATATTCTGTGCGGCATAATGCCGGGAGGAATTATCGGCGGTTATATGGAAGAAGGATTTCCGCTCTATGTAGTGAATGACACTTTACTGGACATGATGGGATACACATATGAGGAGTTTGTGGAGAGGATAGACGGTATGATGCTCAATTCTATCCACAAGGAAGATGTGGACAGAGTGCGGAAACAGGTACTGAAAAGGATGGAAGAGGGACGGGAATATGCCATCGAGTACCGTGTTATGAAGAAAGACGAAAGTTATTTCTGGGTATACGACATAGGAAGAAAGGTTGTGGCGGATGACGGGCGTATTGCGGTTATAAGCGTCCTGATTGATGTTTCCAATGATGTGCAGAATAGGATGAAACTTAAAGAAGAATCTGCAACGGACTTCCTTACCGGAGTATATAACAGAAAAGGCGGGGAGGCTCTTATCAGCCAGAAGATGCAGACTACGATGCCGTATGTATTCTTTATGATGGATCTGGATAATTTTAAGAGGGTCAATGACCTTTACGGACATGGCGAGGGCGATAACATGCTCCGCTATGTTGCCCAGATGCTCAAAAATTCATTTTGGGAGAGAGATGTTGTTCTCCGGGTAGGCGGAGATGAGTTTGCAGTGCTTGCATATCCGTGTACTGACGTATACGCGATCAAGAAAAAGGTGGAGGAGATTATCCGGAAGTGCTGTGAAGAAGCGGATAAAAGATATCCGGACAGCCGGTCATCCATATCGATCGGCGGTATCTACAGCCGGGCTTCAAGATCCTTTCAGGAGCTGTATAAACTGGCGGACAGCGTTTTGTACGAAGTGAAACAGTTAAATAAGGGACAATGCATCATACGGGAGATAGATCTGTGATCTATCTCCCGTATGGCATGTTCCGGCATACAGAGTCTATATCTGTCCGCTGATATGAGTGGAAACAACGGGGCTCGAACCCATGACCTCCCGCTAGTCAGGCGAGCGCTCTCCCAGCTGAGCTATGTTTCCATCTTTGAATTGAGTGGAGCTGGCGGGAATCGAACCCGCGTCCAAAAACCCATCCCATGTACTTCTACTATCATAGTCCGTTCTTTCAGATTCCCTCTGCTGCACGGAAGCGGACATCCTTGCAGGTTCGGTAGCTTCATGATACGCCTGCCGGCTCAAAGCTTTGCCGGCATCGTTTCCCACATGTTTGATACCGGATTCCAGATGTGTGGGTGCATCAGGAGCGGTATGCAGCAATTAGGCTGCAGCTAATTCGTAATTATCGTTAGCGTTTAATTTTAAGTGTGCGATTTGACGCATCAGCCTGCGGATAGCTTCTCCATCTTCAGGATCCCTGTCGAAACCAGTACAACCCCTGGTTTTAAATTATGCGGCCTGCTTTGGCTGCATAGTAACGCCTACGTACTATAATAGTGCCAGACGGATGAAAAGTCAATTAAAAAAGTTAAGAAAATTTAACATTTCAAAATATGCACATGTATAGATTTTTGGAGAGAATGTGTGATAATATGTAACGTATAGCCAGACATGCAGTTTCCGGCAAATGCCAGACAGGAGTCCGGAAGTGCTGCTACGTCAAAACGCAACAGAAAAGAGGAAATCATATGCCTACAACATACGCACATTATAAATTTGGAAAAGAGGTCATAAGCGCTCTTCCGCGTCCGCTCCAGAGCGCTGTTGAGAATAACAGAGAGCTTTTTGATGTCGGACTGCATGGCCCGGATCTTCTTTTTTATTATAAAGCACTGATGAAAAATCCCGTGAACTCCCAGGGATATGCACTGCATGACAAGATGTCCGATGAGTTCTTCCGGCATGCTGCTGAAGTGATAGAGAAATCAGAAGACCCTGCGGCGGCAAGAGCGTATATCTATGGATTTATCTGCCATTTCGCGCTTGACAGTGAGTGCCACCCTTACATTGAGAAAATGATCCAGACGAGCGGGATCAGCCATTCTCAGATCGAGATGGAGTTTGACCGTCTTCTTTTAAAGGAAGATTACATTAATCCGGTACGTTACCTGGCTACCGGACATATACATCCGAACCAGAAAAACGCTGCTGTGATAGCGCCGTTTTTCGATGATCTGACGCCGGAACTAGTGGAGAAGTCGATGAAGTCGATGATATTCTGCCACAAGCTGCTTCTGGCGCCGGGACAGGCAAAGAGGAACCTGATCTTTGGCTGTATGAAACTGGCAGGGCATTATAAGGAGAAGCACGGCATGGTCATGAGTCTGGAGCCGGATCCGGCATGCAGGGAATACTGCCAGATCTTAAAACGCCTCTATGCCGGAGCAGTGCCGCTTGCGGCCGGACTTATTATCCAGTACCAGAAAGTGATGTTCGAGGGGAAAGAGCTGCCAGAGCGCTTCCACCGCACGTTTGGCGCAGGTGATAAGTGGCAGGATCTGTGTCTCCAGACGTATGACAGATAAGGATATAAAAGAGAAATGAGAGCTGAGAGGAGAAAGGTATGAAATTTAAATTGACCTCACTGGAAAAGAAATGGGTGCTCTATGACGTCGGAAATTCAGCGTTTACTCTGCTGGTTTCCACAATTTTTCCCATCTATTTCAATTCACTTGCGGAGAGCGCCGGGATCTCCGATGTTGATTATCTGGCGTACTGGGGGTATGCGACTTCGGTCTGCACGCTGATTGTGGCCGTTCTGGGGCCTACGCTTGGCGCTGTTGCAGATACGAAGAACTTTAAGAAGATCATATTTACGGCCGCTATGAGTGTGGGAGTGTTCGGATGCATCGTGCTGGGCTTCCTCTCTTCGTGGATATGGTTTCTCGGAGTTTTCGTCCTGGCAAAGACAGGGTATTCTGCGAGTCTGATCTTCTACGACGCCATGCTTACTGACGTTACGGAGCCTGAGAGGATGGACTCGGTTTCCTCACATGGATATGCATGGGGGTATATCGGAAGCTGCATACCGTTTCTTGCCTGTCTGGGTCTGTATATGGGGTCCGGAGTCCTGGGGCTTGGAACACAGACAGCGCTGCTTATTGGGTTTATCATCACAGCAGTATGGTGGTTCTGTTCTTCTGTACCGCTTCTGCTGTCATACAGGCAGAAATATTATTCAGAAGATAACGGGCACATCATCAGGGACAGTTTTAAAAGACTTGGACGTACATTTCTGGAACTGGCAAAAGAGAAACATATTCTGATCTTTCTTCTGGCGTTCTTCTTTTATATCGACGGAGTTTACACAGTGATTGATATGGCGACGGCATACGGGCAGGCACTGGGACTTGATACAAATGCGCTTCTCCTTGCCCTGCTTGTCACACAGATCGTCGCGTTTCCCTGTGTGCTTATTTTCAGCAGGATTGTTAAACGGATCAGGCCAGAGACTATCATCACAGTGTGCATCGCGGCATATTTCTTCATTGCAGTATATGCGTACTGGCTGGATAGTGAGTTTGATTTCTGGCTCCTGGCTGTAATGGTGGGGATGTTCCAAGGGACGATACAGGCTCTATCCAGATCTTACTTTGCGAAGATCATACCCGCAGAGAAGTCGGGAGAGTTTTTCGGCATATACGATATCTGCGGAAAAGGCGCTTCTGTCATTGGGACAGCGCTTGTGTCATTTCTAAGCCAGCTCACGGGCAGTATTAACATCGGAGTCAGCGCTCTGTCTGTTATGTTCTTGATTGGGCTGATCCTGTTTCGGTTTTCAGCAAAGTTGAATATAGATAGTAAAAAAGTATGAAATTAATCTGAAATTATCAAGAAATTTCTCAAAATCCACATCAATCATGCTATAATTTAATAAAAGACAGATATAGAGCGGATACAGATTGTCGTATCCGCTTTGTCTACACCGGGAAGACAAGTGCAGCTCTCTGAAACCAGAAGGTTCAGGCGGGTTGTGCCAGAGAATGGTCATAAGGGAGCGGTACATATGAAAGAGTTTGTCAGGCTTCAGGATATCACGAAAGTATATAAAATGGGCGAGATAGAGATCCGAGCGGCAGATGAGATCAATTTTTCAGTGGATAAAGGGGAACTTGTTGTTATCGTGGGACCAAGCGGGGCCGGAAAGACGACTGTCCTTAACATCCTTGGGGGTATGGACACGGCGACGGATGGAAAACTCATTGTGGATGGGGACGACGTGACTTCGTATAATTCCAGGCAGCTTACAGAGTACCGGCGTGAGGATATCGGGTTTGTCTTTCAGTTCTATAATCTGGTTCCGAATCTGACAGCGCTTGAGAACGTGGAGCTGGCGCTTCAGATATGCCGGGATCCTCTGGATGCGAAAGAAGTGCTCGAAGAAGTCGGACTCGGGGACAGGCTGAACAATTTTCCCGCCCAGCTCTCAGGAGGAGAGCAGCAGAGAGTATCTATCGCCAGAGCGCTGGCGAAGAATCCGAAGCTCCTGCTCTGTGACGAGCCTACGGGCGCGCTTGATTATAATACGGGAAAGGCGATTTTGAAACTGCTTCAGAACATGTGCAGAGAGAGGGGCATGACTGTTATTGTGATCACGCATAACCAGGCGCTCGCGCCGATGGCGGACCGTCTGATACATATTAAGAACGGCAGAGTCTCCAGTATGGAGATAAACGAGAACCCCATATCGATTGATGAAATAGAATGGTAGGTAGGACTGATGAAGAAGAAAGCGCTGTGGAAAGACTTTTTTATGGAAATACGGAGGAGTCTCGGGCGCTTTCTGTCCATTTTTTTCATCGTGGCGATCGGATGCGCTTTCTTTTCCGGAATCCGGTCTTCAGAACCGGATATGCGCTATTCGGGGGACGCCTACTTTGATGACAGGGATCTGATGGATCTTGAGGTTATCAGTACAATGGGGCTTACGGATGATGACCTTACAGCCATAACAGACGTGGACGGAGTGGAAAGCGCCGAGGGCGGATATTCTGTGGATGTGCTCTGTTCAGAAGGGGATAATCAGATCGCGGTTCATGTCATGTCCATGCTGTCCACTATGAACTATGTGCAGTTGGAAGATGGAAAACTCCCTGAGAATGAGAACGAATGTGCCCTGGATGTGGACTATCTGGCTGAGAGCAGTCTTAAGATCGGAGATGAGATTACATTTTCCAGCGGCAGCGATGATGATATCACGGATACGCTTACAACAGACACGTTCACTATTGTGGGAGCGGTCAGCAGTCCGGAGTATATCTCATTCCAGAGGGGAAGCACGACGATCGGGAACGGAACTGTGTCAGCCTTTGCTGTAGTTCCCAAACAGAGCTTTTCCATGGATGTGTACACAGAGATCTGCATCCGGGTGGATGGCGCGGAGGAGCTGACGGCTTTTACAGACAAATATGATGCCCGTATCCAGGAAGTTATGGATAATGTAGAGTCGATAAAAGAAGAACGGCAGCAGGCGCGTTACGACGAGATTATGGACGAGGCGAACGGCCAGATCGATGAGGCGAAGCAGAAACTCTCGGACGCCCGGAATGAGCTGGAAGAGGGGAAAGAACAGGCGGAAACAGAACTCTCAGATGCGAGACAGGAACTTGCGGATGCCCAGGCGGAAGTGGACAGCGGCAGACAGGAACTGGAGTTTTCTCGGCAGCAGCTGGAGTCTTCTCGGCAGGAGCTGACTGACAGCCAGTCTCAGATAGACCAGAACACAGAAAAATTAAATACAAATATTGAAGCTCTCAACAAACAGATTGAACAGCTCAACCAGGTAAAGGAACAGTACAACAGCCTTGCTGCAAGCGGACAGGCAGACGACGCGACGGTGGCTGCCATTGATTCCCTGTATACAGAGATACAGAACGGGGAAGCCGCTGTTGCCAGGGCGCAGGCACAGATCGAAGCTGCCAGGGAAGAACTGGAATCCGGTCAGGCCCGGCTCAACGAAGGCTGGGAGCAGATCGCCTCAGGAGAGCAGGAGATTGCAGATGCAGAAGCACAGCTCAGTGAAGCTCAGAGCCAGATAGATGATGGCTGGGAATCGTATTATGAAGGCGAGGCAGAAGCAGAGGCTGAGATTGCAGACGGAGAGCAGCAGATCGCAGACGCGCAGCAGGAGCTGTCGGACGCTGAGGCAGAGCTTGCGGATCTGGAGATGCCGGAATGGCATATATACGACAGGAACAATCTGCCGGATCATACCGGATATGGAGAAAACGCGGACAGGATGCGCGCTATCGGCGAAGTATTTCCTGTGATATTCTTCCTGGTAGCAGCCCTTATCAGCCTGACAACCATGACGCGCATGGTCGAGGAGCAGCGGACGCTGATCGGGACGCTTAAGGCGCTTGGTTATGAACGCCGGTCTATCGCAGGAAAATATCTGGGATATGCGCTCTTTGCTACTGTTTCAGGCACTGTTGTGGGAATCTTGTTCGGAGAGAAAGTATTTCCGTGGATTATTCTTAATGCATACGGAATCATGTATCAGCATATGAGCAATATTATGCTCCCCTATAATCTCCAGTATGGCCTGGGAGCGGCAGGCGCCGCTCTGGCGAGCACTCTGATCGCCACATTCCTCGCATGTTACAAAGAACTGAGAGAACAGGCTGCAGAACTCATGCGCCCTCCGGCACCCAAACAGGGCCAGAGAGTTCTTCTGGAGCGGGTGGGATTTTTATGGAAACGGCTGAATTTTTCCTGGAAAGCGAGTATCCGCAATCTGGTTCGGTATAAGAAACGTCTCTTTATGACGATTTTCGGAATAGGAGGCTGTATGGCGCTTATGCTGGTGGGATTCGGACTTAAAGATTCTATCTTTGCCATCGTGGATATTCAGTATGGTGAGATACAGCTTTATGACGGGAATATTATCCTGGATGACGGAGCATCAGCGGAAGAAAAGGAGAATATTATAGCGCAGCTTGGAAAGGACAGCGCTATGGCAGGATCCACCGAGGGACTTCTCACGCAGGTTACAGCCGGAAACGGTGAAGAGTGGCATGATGTATATTTGGACGTACCAAGAGATACAGAAGAATTTTCAGAATTTGTAGTGCTTCAGGACCGCGTGACGAACGAGAGATATACGCTGGATGATTCCGGGGCAGTTCTCACAGAAAAAATGGCAAAAGAACTTAAGGTGGAAGCCGGGGATACCGTTACAATCAGAGATGAGAACAGAGGGGACGTCAAAGTGAAGATAAGCGCTGTGTGTGAGAACTACATGGGGCATTATCTGTACATGACTCCGGAAGTTTACCAAAAAGTATACGGCAGCACACCTGATTATAACTGTATCTTTTACAAGACGGCTGACCGGATTACAGAAGAAGCAGAACGCATAGGAGAGGAAGCGCTGGCGCTGCCGGGAGCTTTGAGCATCAGTTATACGACTGATCTCAGAGAGCAGGTGGATAATATGCTCGGTGCACTGGATACGGTGATTATCGTTCTCATCATATCAGCAGGCATGCTGGCTTTCGTTGTCCTCTACAACCTGAATAATATCAACATAACAGAACGGCAGAGGGAACTTGCCACGCTTAAGGTGCTCGGTTTTTATAACAATGAGATATCTATGTATGTGTATAGAGAAAATATTGTTCTGACATTTCTGGGAGCGCTTTTTGGAATTATACTTGGGAAGATCCTTCACCAGTTCATAATCGTGACCGTGGAGATCGAGTCCATAATGTTTGGGCGGAATATAGATTTGAGCAGTTTCGTGTACGGATTTCTCCTGACCTGTTTGTTCTCTCTGCTGGTGAATGGGGCTATGTATTTTAAGCTGAAGAAGATTAATATGGTAGAATCATTAAAAAGTGTGGAATAAATCCACACTTTTTAAAGTATTTGTTCAGCGATGAGGACTACAACCGGCATTGTGGCCACAGAAAGAACAGTCGAGAGAGCGAATATTTCGGCGGCGTAGGTATAATTCTGCCGGTATCTGATCGCCATCATGGTTCCGGTCGTCGCCGTGGGACACGCCGCCGCGATCAGTATGGTCATGGACACTTCCTGAGGAAGACGGAGGACCAGTAATAAAGGGATGGTACACAACGGGAAAAGAACAAGTTTTACAGTTGATACATAATACAGTCTTAAGTTTCTGCACATTTTCAAAATGTCTGCCTGAGCAACGGAAAATCCTGCCACCATCATTGCGAGCGGCGTATTCATGTCTGCTATGTAATCCATGGAATCCAGCAGTACAGAGGGGATTTCGATGCGCAGAAAAAAGAGCGCAATCGCGGCCAGAGTCGCGATAAACATGGGAGAGAGAAGCCCGTGAACCAGGTTTTTCAGCGAGCACTTCTTCTCCATGAGTATGACGCCGTGAGTCCAGGTGAACAGATTGAACATTGTCATATACGCCGAGAGATAAAAGACTCCGGTGTCGCCGAGCACGCTTCCTATAAGCGGTATGCCGATAAACCCACAGTTAGAGTACATGGCGCTGAATCTTTCGATACTGTAGTCTGCCCCGCTTCCTGACCGGATAAAGACGGTTGATACGACGATGCCGAGAACATGAGTGAGCGCTGCGGCCAGGAATGACAGGAGGAGTCCCTGCACAAGTCCAGGATCATATTCAGTCTGGTACACGGTGATGATGAGAACTGGATTAACAATCATGAGAAGAAGATTTGAGATACTCTTGTTTCCTTCCTGGTTTACAAGTCCAATACGATAGCATAAAAATGCAAGCAGCAGAATAAAGAACATCTTTACGAGCTGCTCGAAAATGAGGATAAACATGTCTTATTAACTCC
Source organism: Candidatus Mediterraneibacter pullistercoris (assembly GCA_019116885.1). GTDB lineage: Bacteria > Bacillota > Clostridia > Lachnospirales > Lachnospiraceae > Mediterraneibacter > Mediterraneibacter pullistercoris. Next base: position 10,240 of record DXAU01000018.1, read on the forward strand.
GTTTTCTTTCTTATTATGAATCAGTCTGACGACATATGGGGAAATATTACCGGTCTATGCCTGCCTGAAGCTCCTCCGCCCATGTCTGGAGACTGTAAGTGTGACCGTTGAATAGTTTCAGAATCACTCCTGTGGGATTGTCTTCATTGGCGAACGCGTTCGCCTCGTCCGTATCCACATGCATGGCGAGGGTATATGAAGGGCTGACGCGCACCACAACATCGGAGAATATCAGCGACCGTTCATAGCTTGTCGTGATGACGAACACGATATCGTTATCCTTTACATGTGCGCGGAGCGCATCTACAGGATTCATATGGATATGGCGTTTTGCAACGATGACGCCGCGCCTGAGCTCTATCGTTCCTTTCGGCCCTGCGAGAGTGCATCCCGGCGTGCCGTCAAGATCCCCGGACTGGCGGATAACGCTCTTTATGCCAAGTCTCCGGGTGTCAGTCACAGAAATCTCTACCTGGGTCTCCTCGCGGCACGGCCCCAGGATGACGACCTTCTCGAATCTGCCCTTGGGACCAATGATGGAGAGACGCTCCTTGCACGCATACTGTCCGGGCTGGCTTAGTTCCTTGGAAAATGTGGGTTTTGCGCCTTTGCCAAACAGTTTCTCAAAATCATTCTGAGTGATATGGATATGCCGGGCGGAGGTCTCGATCGGTATCTTCAAACTCATAGTTCCCTTCACTCCTTTACCTTATTAAATATTAGCAGAACAAAGCTGTGTTTTCAATAATAGGTTTTAGAAGCAGAAGTGTAAAAGAACAGTAAATTATAAGTAAAACTAATATTAGGAATATGTAAAATGCCGTTGACACATAATAAAGCGGCATGGTAAGTTTAAGCTAGTGTGCAAATACACATTTTTTGCAAAGGAGAAAAAGGAATGGGAATCACAGATATACTTTCCCTGTTTGGCGGTCTCGCTTTATTTCTGTACGGAATGCAGATGATGAGTTCAGGACTTGAGGCGGCGGCAGGAAATAAGATGAAGGCGATCCTGGAGAAGCTGACCTCCAACCGTATAAAGGGCGTTCTGGTCGGTGCGGGGATCACGGCGGTTATCCAGTCGTCGTCTGCTACGACGGTCATGGTTGTGGGATTTGTAAATTCAGGTCTTATGACATTACGGCAGGCGGTATGGATCATTATGGGCGCCAATATCGGAACGACCATTACAGGCCAGCTTATCGCCCTTGATATTGGGGCTATAGCTCCGCTTTTCGCGATTGTGGGAGTCGGGGCGATTATGTTCTCTAAGAGCGAAAAAGTACATCACATCAGCGGTATCATTGCAGGTTTGGGTATTCTCTTCATGGGAATGGATATGATGGGAGCGGCTATGGAACCGCTTCAGGAATCCGAGGCATTTATAAATCTGATGACACAGTTCAGCAACCCGCTGCTTGGCATCCTCGTGGGAGCTGTCTTCACAGCAGTTATCCAGTCATCCTCGGCATCGGTGGGAATTCTGCAGGCTCTTGCGGCAACAGGAATGATCCCTCTGTCAAGCGCGGTCTATGTGCTGTTCGGACAGAACATCGGAACATGTATTACAGCGGTACTTGCATCCATCGGAACAAAAGTGAATGCGAGGCGTACGACGGTCATACACCTGATGTTCAACATTATCGGTACGACGATCTTTACGATTATCTGTATGGTCACACCGTACGTATCCCTGGTGGAATCCATTACCCCGGGAGATCCGGTGGCACAGATTGCAAATGCGCATACCATATTCAATATCGTGACAACTCTGATATTGCTGCCGTTCGGAAGTTATATGGCAAAAGCGGCAGAAAAGATACTGCCGGACAGCAAAAAAGAGGACGACGAAGAACTCCGGCTCAAATATATCAGACCTTTTGATTCTTCTTATGCGGTCGGCAACAGCGCTATCGCCGTCACACAGGTAAAAGAAGAAGTTGACAGGATGCTCGACATGGTATCAAAGAATATTTCAGATGCCTTTAATACCCTCATCAAGTATGATGATAAGTCGAGAAAGAAAGTCGAAGAGAGGGAAGAGTATATCGACTATCTGAACAAAGGAATCTCGGAATACATCGTCTCCCTGATGTCAGGCGAGATGAACGCTGCTGATTCCCGCAAGATCAACAGCTACTATGCAATCATAAGTAACCTTGAGCGCATCGGAGACCATGCAACCAATATTGCAGAATATGCAGATGATATGAAGAAGTGGGAGCTGAAGTTCTCTGATAATGTGCTTGGAGAACTTGAGGAAATGAAGAAGCAGTGCCTGTCTTTTCTTGATAATATCCGGGATGTCGATCCGAAAGACGCAGAGAAAGTGCTTGCCCAGGCTGTCGTTTTGGAACAGCAGACAGATGATATGAGGGACAAGTATTTCAAGAAGCAGATGCAGCGGCTCAAGAAAGGAAAATGCAAGCCTCAGAGCGGCATCGTGTTCTCTGAAGTCCTGACAGATTTTGAAAGGATGGGGGATCATGCGCTCAATATCGCAGAGCAGTACAGCGAGATGGAACAATAAGAGCAGATGAATAAATTCCTCTGTTTTACAGATACTACATTTACTGACAGAAAAAGTGTCTTCATGCAGTTATTTGTAAAACGGAGGAATTTTTATATGAAAGCGACAGGAATAGTAAGACGGATCGATGACCTGGGGCGCGTCGTCATCCCAAAAGAGATAAGAAGGACGCTCCGAATCCGCGAGGGAGATCCTCTGGAGATCTTTACGGACCGGGAGGGAGAGATCATACTCAAGAAGTATTCTCCCATCGGGGAGCTTGGAACTTTAGCGAAGCTGTACGCGGAGAGCCTCTCACAGACTTTGGGGTGCACGGTGTGCATTACCGATACAGACCAGGTAGTGGCCGCATCCGGGAGCGGCAGGAAAGATCTGCAGGATCAGTTTATCGGGAGAGAGCTGGACAGGCTGTTAAAAGACAGGGAGCAGATCCTGGCTGGAAGCGAAGATCCCTCCTATGTCAAAGTCATCCCTGATATGAAAGATTTCCATGACGAAGCGATATGCCCGATCATAAGCGAAGGGGATGTAATAGGATCTGTAGTGCTCCTGAACAAAGACCAGAAGAAAAAATTCGGCGAGGTTGAGAAGAGAGTAGCAGGAAGCGCTGCGGACTTTCTCGGAAGACAGATGAGCTGAAGTCATAAATGTTTCCGTATGCGCATATGATATACCAGTAGGACAAAGACTGGCATATCATATGCGGAAACGGGGGAAGATGATGGAGAAAAAGGCAGGCGGCGGACAGGACATCAGACAGAGAGCGGCGGATATGCTCAAAGCACTTCTGTGTGCCTATATCGTGACAGGGATATTGCTCCTTGTCCTGACCCTGCTGCTCTACAAAGCAGGATTGAGCGAGGAGAATGTTAATGCAGGGATCATTCTCATCTATATGATATCGACATTTTCAGGCGGATTTGTGATGGGAAAGCTCTCAGGACACAGAAAGTTTCTATGGGGACTTCTCGCAGGAGTGATCTATTTCCTGCTGCTTCTGCTGATATCAGCGGGAATCTATCACTCCTTGCAGTCAGATGTGCCGCAGCTTATCACCACTTTCCTGCTTTGTGCGGGCGGAGGCATGCTTGGCGGCATGGTATCGTAAAAAAATACTTTAAAAAGCTCTTATCCTGTGCTATAATGTTACGAGCATAAGATAGCAGAAAGGGTAGGAGGAGCGAATATGGAACACATTAAAACATTAAATACACAGACTTTAAATCATACAGTGAAAAAAGGCGGATGCGGAGAGTGCCAGACATCCTGTCAGTCTGCCTGTAAGACGTCTTGTACAGTAGGAAACCAGACCTGCGAGAACAGAAAGTAAACAGTTGCAGCAACAAAAGAACAACGGGGGAAGGCAGCGGTCTTAAAAAGCCGCTGCCTTATGCGTGTTGCCTGCTCTGGACAGGCGGCGGGCGGACTCCGTATTGTAAGAAAATGAAAGAGAGGTATTCTTGTGATACATCTGTATCAGAACAATGGATATAATATTGTCCTTGATGTGAACAGCGGTGCAGTCCATGTGGTAGATCAGGCAGCATACGATGTGATTGGCGCGCTCGAGAGACAGAACAGCGCCCATACTCCGGAGACGCTCAGAGCGCCGGAGACTGCCGCATATGTGAAGGCAGCAGCCGGGGGCCGCTGCAGTGAAGAAGATATTGCGGATATTCTCAGTGCAGTGATAACTCTGACAGAGGAGGGAAGGCTGTTCACCCAGGATATATATGAAGATTATATAGATGAAGTAAAACAGAGAAAGACAGTCGTAAAAGCGCTGTGCCTCCACATCGCCCACGATTGTAACCTCGCATGCAGATACTGCTTTGCAGAAGAGGGGGAATACCACGGAAGACGTGCGCTCATGTCTCTGGAAGTGGGAAAGAAAGCGCTCGATTTTCTGATCGAGAATTCCGGGAAACGCCGGAACCTGGAAGTGGATTTTTTCGGCGGGGAGCCTCTGATGAACTGGCAGGTCGTAAAAGATCTGGTGGCTTACGGGAGAGAGCAGGAGAAGATTCATGACAAACATTTCCGTTTTACCCTTACGACGAACGGAGTTCTCCTCAACGATGAGGTGCAGGAGTTTGTTAACCGTGAGATGGACAATGTCGTCTTAAGCCTTGACGGAAGAAAAGAGGTCAATGATAAGATGCGTCCGTTCCGAAACGGAAAAGGGAGCTACGATCTGATTGTTCCGAAGTTCCAGAAGCTGGCAGAGAGCAGAAACCAGCAGAAATATTACATACGCGGGACATTTACGCGGAACAACCTGGACTTTGCGGATGATGTGATGCACTTTGCAGAACTGGGCTTTGAGCAGATATCGATCGAACCGGTGGTAGGAGATGACACAGATCCCTACGCCATCCGAAAGGAAGATCTGCCTGTGATTTTTAAAGAGTATGACAGACTGGCGAAGATCATGGTGGACCGGGAACGGGAAGGGAGAGGCTTTACGTTCTTCCATTTTATGATCGATCTGGAAGGCGGTCCCTGCGTTTCCAAGCGTCTGTCAGGGTGCGGCTCGGGAACGGAATATCTCGCTGTGACCCCATGGGGGGACCTGTATCCATGCCATCAGTTTGTGGGGCAGGAGGAATTTCTCATGGGAAATGTGGATGAGGGCATCACAAGACCTGAGATTGCAGATGAGTTCCGTGGGTGCAGTGTCTACTCAAAGGCGGACTGCAAAAAGTGTTTTGCCAGATTTTACTGCAGCGGCGGCTGTATGGCAAATTCATATAAATTCCATCATACGATCAATGACACATACGAGGTAAGCTGTGAGATGGAGAGGAAGAGAGTGGAGTGTGCGATTATGATAAAAGCCGCTCAGGCTGACAGTGTATGAGCTGATCAAAACCAGATCAGGGAAGAAGACACGCGGAAGAAAGGAATATAGAGTCATGAAAAAGAGCAGAGGCATCATAAGCCTTATCGCAATAGCTGCTGTCATAATATTTCTGGGAGTGACGACTGTCTACGGGCTGAACTCCAAGGGCATGGGAGCGGCAAGGAATATCAATCTCGGCCTTGATCTTGAGGGCGGTGTGAGCATTACCTATGAAGCTGTGGGAGAGACGCCCTCTCAGGAGGACATGGACGATACAGTCTACAAACTCCAGAGACGTGTGGAGGAGTACAGCACCGAAGCGCAGGCATACCAGGTGGGTGACAACAGGGTTGGAATAGAGATCCCCGGAGTACAGGATGCCAATCAGATCCTCAGTGAGCTTGGCCAGCCCGGTTCGCTGTATTTCATCAGACATCTGGACAGCGACGGGAATGAGAACTATTCCCTCAACGAGGAAGGGACAGGCTATGAGCTTAATAAGACCATCGAGGAACTGCAGGAAGACGGCTCCATTGTGCTTACAGGCACAGAGGTGGAAAATGCAGCGGCCGGCGCTATGTCAGACTCCGCTACAGGCGGAACAGAATACGGGGTGGAGCTGAACCTCACCGATGAGGGCACAGAAGCTTTCGCTGCTGCGACAGAGGAGGCGGTTGCCAACAACAACGACACGATCGCAATCTATTATGACGGCGATCTTATCAGCGTTCCGAGAGTGGATGAGGCGATAGAGAACGGCCAGGCATCCATTCAGGGAAATATGTCATATGAAGAAGCAGACAATATCGCATCCACGATTCGTATCGGCGGTCTTAATGTGGAGTTAAAAGAGATCAGTTCTGAGGTCGTGGGAGCGCAGCTTGGTCAGGAAGCAGTCAGCACCAGCCTGCTGGCAGGCGTGATCGGACTTATCATCGTGTGCCTTTTTATGTGTTTTGTATACCGGCTCCCGGGCTTTGCATCAAGCCTTGCGCTGCTGATTTACACAGGATTGATTCTGGTTCTGTTAAATGCATTTGATATTACGCTGACGCTGCCCGGTATCGCGGGTATCATTCTTGGCATCGGTATGGCGGTGGATGCGAACGTCATTATATTCGCCCGTGTAAAGGAAGAACTGACAGACGGAAAGAGTGTGCATGCGGCGTTGAAAGCAGGATTTCACAAGGCTATGTCAGCGATCATAGATGGAAATGTTACAACACTTATCGCAGCCGGCGTACTGTGGCTGAGAGGAAGCGGAACGGTAAGAGGATTCGCGCAGACGCTGGCGCTTGGCATCATAGTATCCATGTTCACGGCCCTTGTCATTACACGGCTGATTATCTACTCTTTCTATGCCATAGGAATACGAAATGAGAAATTGTATGCGAAGAAGCTGAAGAAGCGCGCGCCGATCGACTTTCTCGGAAAACGGAGAGTGTTCTTTATCATTTCGATCATTATGTGCCTGAGCGGATTCGCCGGCATGGGTATGAATCATGCCCGGGGGATCGGGGCGATGAACTACAGCCTTGATTTTGTGGGCGGCACCGCTACGAACGTCACATTTGACCAGGAGTATACTCTGGATGAGATCGACAGCCAGATGATCCCAGATCTTGAGGACATCACAGGAGACTTCAATATCCAGGTTCAGACAGTGCAGGACAGTACACAGGTCGTATTTAAGACACAGACTCTTGATCTTTCAGAGAGAGAAGAGTTTGCACAGTACATGGCAGACAACTATGGCGTCAGCGCTGCCAATATTACCACAGAGAATATCAGTTCTACCGTTAGTTCGGAGATGCGCGCAGATGCGGTTATTGCAGTTATCATTGCTACGGTCTGTATGCTGATCTACATCTGGTTCCGGTTTAAGGATATCAGGTTTGCGACAAGTTCGGTCCTCGCGCTTGTACACGACGTGCTCGTCGTGCTGTCATTCTATGTGATCGCCAGAGTGTCTGTGGGCAATACATTTATCGCGTGCATGCTGACCATTGTGGGATACTCTATCAATGCGACCATCGTCATCTTTGACCGTATCCGCGAGGAACTTAAAGAAGGAAGAAATGAAGATCTCAAAGGTCTGGTCAACAAATGCATCACGCAGACGCTGACAAGAAGTATTTATACGAACCTTACGACATTTATTATGGTTGTGGTGCTCTACGTGCTGGGAGTAAGCTCCATCAAAGAATTTGCATCGCCGCTTATGGTGGGTATTGCATGCGGAACCTATACATCCGTCTGCATTACAGGGGCTCTCTGGTATGTTATGAAAGTACGAGCCGACAGGACTGCTGTAATGGCCGGTACTTCCGGAGCAGTAAAGAGTGTTCAGAGCACTAAGGAGGCTGTGCCTGATCCAGCGGATCAGACGGCCGGCGCTGGCAACCAGAAGAAATCCGGTAAAAGATCAAAAACAAGAAAAAAGAAAAAGCAGCATTGACAAAACACAGCGTTCCGGCCGGATGTTGCCGGGACGCTGTGTTTTTATGAGTGATGAGCCAAAATCCGGGCCTGACGGAATCCCTGGCGGCCGGAAAGGGCAGAAAAACTCTGCCGGGACATAAACATGTTGCAAATCGAGAACGTGGATTTTATAATATGAGGAGTATTATGCGCTCGGATGATGCGTTGTCCGCTGATTCAGTGGAAAGCAGAGAGAGACGATCATGCATGAATGAAAATGCAGGGAAGATAGGAGTGTTGGGGATGATATTTGGAAAGAGAAGAAAAAAGAAGAAAGAGGCGGAGAGCATTGTGTTATTCAGGCAGATCATCCGGACGGATGGGAGTGGCGGGATGCCTGAGAAAGGAGCACAATTTCAGATCTACAGGAAAGATGCGGGAAGCTATGAGATGGCACAGCCATCGGATCGTGATACTGTCGTCTGCGACGAAGAGGGGTGCGCGAGATCCAGATCTCTTTCAGAAGGAATTTATGTTGTGCATCAGGTAAAGGGCCGCGAAGACGTACAGTGGACAAAGGATATCGAAGTAGAACTCGGTCATACGGGAAAGACACATATGATTCCCGTGTACAGCGCCATGCAGGAGTATTTTGTCAAAGCAGTCAGAAAGGATGCTGAGACGGGATGCGTAATACCGCTTTCAGACGGGGCTTTCCGGATAACAGACGCGGAAGATACGCCTTATACTGCGGCTGTCACCTATCCTGAACCAGAGCGGCTTGCCTCGTTTACTCCCAATGAGAAAGGTTACTTTATCACTCCGGGACGTCTGCAGTATGGCGTATACAGGATAAGCGAAGAAAAAGCACCTTATGGCTATGCGAAGAATACAGGAGAAGAGTCCTTTGACGTAGCGGAGAAAAATACTGTCATACAGAATGGAATCACTCTGGTAGAAGTGGAGATGAAGAACAAACCCCAGAAAGGGAGACTCCATCTGAAAAAGCAAGGACCGCTGTCAGGCGGGATACATAGGGAAAAGAACAAAACCGCAGACCGCATTGGGGTCTCTGCCGGGACGGGATATGTATATAGACCCTATTTTAAAGAGGCAAGCGGCGCCGGCGCGGCTTATGACATCATAGCGGCTGAGGATATCGTGACGCCGGACGGAACACTGCGGATGCGAAAGGGAGATACGGCAGAGACAATCGTCACATCAGAAGACGGCAGCGCTCTGAGCAGTGAACTCTATCTGGGTAGATATGAGGTGAGAGAGAAGAAAGCGCCTTTCGGATTGGTGCTCTGTGAGAAACCGGAAATTTTTGAACTGACTTACGATGAAAGCGGCTGTGAGATCACACAGACAGAACTTGAATTTGGTGGAGAAAGGCAGAAATGCTTCATCCACGTGAAGAAAATATTGAACGAAGACTCTATATTCGGAGTGGGCAGTAACGGAGAAATAAAAGATTTCTCATTCGGACTCTTCGCAGCGTCGGACATCGCCATGCCGGACGGTTCTGTCATACCGGAGGATGGACTTGTCGAAGCGGCGTTCTGCGGGGCGGACGGAGAGATATGCTTTGGCGGGGATCTCCCCTTTGGAAAATACTATGTGAAAGAATTGAGGGCGAACAGCCGCTACAGACGTTCCAACGTTATATATCCGGTGGAGTTCACTTATCAGGATCAGGAGAGCGGAAGCGTCCATTTGTATATAAATGACGGAGCGCCTCTCGTGAGTGAGATGATACGGGGTTCGCTCCATGGAATTGCAGCAGACCATCATAACTGTCCTGCTGCAGGGGCGCAGATCGGTCTGTTCAGGGTGGAGACAGAAGAGTTTACCGGGGAGAACAGCATCCTGATATCAGAGGCGGATCAGAACGGCGCCTTCTCATTCAGTGAGATTCCCTGTGGGGATTATATCATAAGAGAGACAGGGGTTCCTCAGGGATATATCATAAACGAGGCGGTTCATTACATCTCTCTGACCTTTGACCGCCAGCGCATTGATCTGAAGATTATAAGCCGTAGAGAAGGATGAGGATCCGGGGAAATGGGGTAATCTTTTGCAGAGACAGAAAAATGAATGATAAGAACCATTATATTTCATTAATAAAATGAATAAGTGGAAAAATTCGCTGTTTTTTCGATGAAAATGCAAGAAATCATTGACGGACTGTCATAAATCAGCTACAATAACATTCAGTGATAAAAAATCAGAGAAAGAGTGGAGGAGTCCTGCTATGACTGCGTACAAAGATTTAAGCAGAGAAGAGCTATTGGAACTGAAAAGTGGGCTGGAAGCCCGTTATGAAGAGGTAAAGGCTAAGGGCCTTAAACTTGACATGTCCCGCGGCAAGCCGTCCGTGGAACAGCTCAATCTGTCCATGGGAATGATGGATGTATTGCACAGCGGTGTTGACCTGACATGTGCCGACGGTGTCGACTGCAGAAATTATGGCGGCCTGGACGGTATTGCAGAAGCAAAGCAGCTTCTTGCTGATATGATGGAAGTGCCGAGAGACAACGTGATTATCTTCGGGAATTCAAGTTTGAACGTGATGTACGATACAGTCGCACGCGCTATGACGCATGGCGTGCTTGGCAGCACTCCGTGGTGCAAACTCGACAAGGTGAAATTTTTATGTCCGGTGCCGGGATACGACAGACATTTCCTCATTACGGAACACTTCGGCATCGAGATGATAAACATTCCTATGACTCCGACAGGGCCGGATATGGATCTGGTAGAGAAATATGTAAATGAAGATCCTGCCGTCAAGGGAATCTGGTGTGTGCCGAAGTATTCCAACCCACAGGGCATTACATATTCTGATGAGACGGTATACCGTTTCGCTAATCTGAATCCGGCGGCTGAGGACTTCCGTATTTACTGGGATAACGCATACTGTGTGCATCACCTGTATGAGGATAAGCAGGACTACCTGATCGAGATTCTGTCTGAGTGTAAGAAGGCAGGACGCCAGGACATGGTATATAAGTTTTCTTCCACATCCAAGATCAGCTTCCCGGGCTCCGGCATCGCGGCTCTGGCTGCATCTGAGGCGAATTTAAATGAGATCCGCAGCATGATGACGATCCAGACGATCGGACACGATAAAGTAAACCAGCTTCGCCATGTGCGCTTCTTTGGAGATGTACACGGCATCGTACAGCACATGAAGAAGCATGCAGATATTATGCGTCCCAAATTTGAAGCAGTCATCGACGTGCTTGAGCGGGAACTGGGCGGCCTGGAGATCGGTTCCTGGATTAAGCCTCTGGGCGGATACTTTATTTCCTTTGATTCGATGGAAGGCTGTGCAAAAGAGATTGTAGCAAAAGCGAAAGAAGCGGGACTGGTCATGACGGGAGCGGGCGCTACCTATCCGTATGGCAAAGATCCGCATGACAGCAATATCCGTATTGCGCCGTCCTATCCGACACCGGAAGAACTCTCAGTAGCGGCAGATATCTTCGTGCTGAGTGTGAAGCTTGTCAGCATTGATAAACTTCTGTCCCAGATGTAGGCTGTATGGCTTTCTGAAATAAAAATTGCGTTGGGAAACTCGTATTGTTTCGAGAATCCCAACGCAATTTTTTTCTGTATCTTTTGGATTTTGGGATGTTCTGATTACCATATCCCAAGCACATGCTGCATGGCAAGGCTCACCGCTGATATTCCGAGCCAGCAGCAGAACCCTGTGAAGATAGGCTTTCCGCCTGTCTTTATCAGTTTTACGATATTCGTGTTCAGCCCGATAGCGGCCATGGCCATAACAATGAGGAATTTACTCAGTTCCTTGAGCGGTGCCGTCACATCAGAGGGCAGCTGGAACACTGTGGTTACGACAGATGCCAGTACGAAAAACAGCACAAAGAACGGAAAGGACTTTTTCAGGCTGAAAGAAGAGCTCTCAGTCTGTTTCTCTTTTCTGCTGCGCCAGATGGCAAGAATAAGAGTGATCGGGATGATTGCGAGTGTCCTTGTCATTTTTACGATGGCCGCAGATTCAAGCGTGTTGCTGCTATGGATGCCGTCCCAGGCAGTCGCGGCCGCGGTGACGGAAGAGGTATCATTGATAGCCGTGCCCGCGAAAAGGCCGAAGCCCTCGTTGCTTAGTCCGAGCATTGATCCAAGGGTAGGGAAGATGAGAGCTGCCAGCACATTGAACAGAAATATGACAGAGATCGACTGCGCGACTTCTTCGTCGGATGCGTTGATAACCGGAGCTGTAGCGGCAATAGCGCTCCCACCGCAGATCGAGGACCCTACTCCTACGAGGATTGCGTTGTTTGTATGGAGTTTCAGCGCCTTATACAGGATGAAAGCGATTATAAGGGAAGCTGCGATCGTGGAGAGGATGATCGGAAGAGACTGTTTTCCCTTTGCAAGTATTTCGGTCAGATTCATACCAAACCCAAGAAATACAACCGCTGCCTGAAGAACTTTCTTTGAAGTATAGTTGATGCCTGCTGTAAAAGGTTCTTTTTTCGTGAGAACGAGCGTAATGACCATCCCGATGAGGATGGCGAAGACCGGTCCTCCGATGACAGGGACTGCCTGCCCGAGGAACCACGAAGGGACGGCGATGGCAAGACAGAGAAGCAGTCCGGCTGCATTTTTTTTGAAGAAGTTCATAGTAGTAATCTCCTTTTTTCTGATGAATATTTACCGGATAAAGGCGGAATCAGGACCGTATTTTTCCAGCATCTGGTTTTCTTATAGATAATATCATAAAAAAATAATAAAATAAAATTATTATTATTTATTTTATCATAAAAATATGTTATGATAAATGACAGGGAGTAGTTCTGTATAAATAAGGGCGGAGTTTCTTCTGAGAATCTCCGCCCGCGTTTCTTTTACGCAGTGCGGATGTATCATGCAGCCAATGACAAGGGGAGTGAGGTCATGCTTGATTTCAGAATGGAGACATTTCTGACCGTATGTCAATTTATGAATTTCACAAGAGCTTCAGAAAAACTTAATATCACGCAGCCCGCGGTATCCCAGCATATCCGTTTTCTGGAGAAGCATTATAATACGAAGCTTTTCAGATATGAGGGAAAGAAACTCAAACTCACCGGAGCGGGAGAGATACTGCGTAATGCCTCTCTTACGATGATGCATGATGAGCTTTCCATGCAGTCCGAGATGCAGAAGACGGAAGAGGCAGAAGAAATCTGCTTTGGGGCGACGAGGACTGTCGGAGATGTGCTCATGGGAAAGATACTTGGGAAATATGTGGGCCGGTATCCGGATGCCCGGATCCGTATGATTGTGGGCAACACCCAGGAACTGCTGAGGAATCTCGATGAAGGCAGGATAGATTTTGCACTTGTAGAGGGATTCTTTCAGAAAAGCGAATATGACCATCAGAAATATTCAGATGAGGAATACATTGCGGTGTGCGGATCGTGCGCTCCGGCTTTGGAGAACTCCAGATATCTTGAGGATCTCTTTCGTGAACGTCTTCTCCTCCGGGAATCGGGATCAGGCACCAGGGAAGTGCTTGAACGCTGTCTGGACGCACAGAATCTGAGCATCCACGATTTTGACAGGATCATGGAAGTGGGAAGCCTGCAGACGATCAAAGAGCTGACAAAAGCCGGATGCGGCATTACATTTTTATATGAGACTGCAGTAAGAGAGGAACTAAGAGAGGGGACTCTGAAAAAGATTCCGCTGAAAGACTTTCACCTCTCCCATGAATTTAACTTTATCTGGAGAAAGGGAAGCATCTATGCTGACCGCTACAGGGAGATATTCCGCCGGTTTCTGGCATAGCGGTCATATGGGACCGGGCAAAAAGAGATCCCTTACATGTGAGAACATATCACATGCGGGGGATCTCTTTTGTGGCCACGATATCCACTCCGGTACCGGCAGCATCAGTCAGAATGACATCGCCGATGTGTACAGGTGCACTGACGCAGATATCTTTCAGACACCGGATACAGTCGAAGATTTTATCTTTTGGGATATCAGTTTTTGTCTTGACAGGAACCATGGGGCTGCTGCCGCCGGATACTCTTACTGTGGTAGTGACGGTGCGCGCAGGAGCTGTCATCTCCCGGCGGGCATAATCTTCACCCCTTTTGCATGTATTTCCGGTGATCGATTTGATATCTTTTCCGGACAGGTCCACTGTGATCCGGCAGCCAAGAGGACAGCGTATGCATATCAGTGTCTGTGAGACATGTCCGGTCCGGGAGGCCGTTTCGTTTGAGAACCGCACATGATTTCCGGGGCTGTTGTCAGTTGTGTTTTCCATCAGAGACCTCCTTGTCTGCTCTTTCAATTCTTAAGATGATCCTTTGTGCATCAGGGTGTCCGGCCAGATCTTTTTTGAACAGCTTTATCTCTTCCATCTCACCCGGCGTCATAATAAGTTTTGTCTTGCGCCGTATCCTTTTGTCATCAAGATACATATTTACAGAACAGCCCCGGTAGATGGCGTCAACACGGAAACGGAAAGTCAGTTCATCAGGCATCCGCGAAGGACGTATGAGAGCAGGAACTGTGTAGCGTACTCCGTCTGAAGGGCAGACTGTAAGAGGGAGATCAGCTGTCTCTTTGGGGGACTGGCTTTGCGTGTTATCCTTACTGTCAGGGCAGGACATACCCGGAGATCTGTCTCCTGCTCTCCGGACATAGAGGGCTGCCCGGATTCCCGCTGCGGCCGCTTCTTCTGAGACATAATCCACGAGATCATGCACATGGAGGACATTGCCGCAGGCAAATACTCCTTCCTGGCTTGTCTCCAGACTTTCGTTTACGACCGGACCACGCGTGACCGGATCGAGGCGTATTCCCATTTTATCAGACAGCTCATTCTCAGGAATGAGCCCGACAGAGAGCAGCAGTGTATCGCAGGAGTAATATTCTTCTGTCCCGGGTACAGGTTTGCCGCGTTCGTCCACCCGGGCGATGGTGACTCCTTCGAGACGTTTCTTCCCTCTGATATCAATGACCGTATGGCTGAGCTTCAGAGGAATGTTGTAATCGTCCAGGCACTGTACAATGTTTCGCTTCAGTCCGCCGGAATAAGGCATAAGTTCAGCGACAACTTTTACTTTTGCGCCCTCAAGGGTCATCCTGCGGGCCATAATAAGACCGATATCACCGGAACCAAGGATCACGACCTCGCGTCCGGGAAGACGGCCGTCTATATTCACAAGCCGTTGGGCGGTGCCGGCTGAGAAGATGCCGGACGGGCGGAAACCGGGGATGTTGAGAGCTCCGCGGGGGCGTTCTCTGCATCCCATTGCCAGGATGACAGCTTTCGCATCGATCACGAACATGCCGTCTGTATGGTTTACGGCAGTGACTTTTTTTACAGAGCAGGCAGACTCTGCATCTCTGTCCGGACGGATCTCCACGACCATGGTGTCCAGCTTATATTCTATCTTAAGTTCGTGTATGCGACTGACAAAACGGGCGGCATATTCCGGACCTGTCAGCTCTTCCTTAAAAGTGTGCAGGCCAAAACCGTTGTGGATACACTGGTTCAATATCCCTCCAAGTTCCTTGTCCCGTTCCAGGATGAGGATGCTTTCAATTCCCTGTTCTCTTGCTCCGGCTGCGGCCGCAAGACCGGCGGGGCCGCCTCCGATGATAACGATATCGTAAGAACTCATGATTCTGTATCTCCCTTAAACGAATCTTTTACTGTGCCTCGGATGATATGTGATGTCCCGCCGGATTTTGTTATCTCAGATACAGGACAGTCCAGTTCCCGCGCCAGGATCTCCATCACCCTGGGCATACAGAATCCGGACTGGCAGCGTCCCATTCCGGCTCTCACCCGGCGTTTGACCCCATCCAGCGATCTGGCGCCGAGAGGACGCTGGATGGCATCGATGATCTCACCTTCTGATATCATCTCGCAGCGGCAGATGATATTTCCGTAGGAAGGCTCTTTCCGGATCAGTTCGCTGCGCTCCCGGGGGCCAAGAGATGCGGGAGAGAAGAACCCTTTTCTCTCTGCGATAAAATCTGTTCTGCGCGCAGGGGAGAGCTTCTTACAGACCAGGTCAGATATCATTTCTCCGATGGCAGGAGAACTCGTAAGACCGGGAGATTCGATCCCGGCGCAGTCGATGAAGCCCTCTGCATCTTCCGGTTCGCCAATGATAAATTCATGTCCGTCTTCATGGGCTCTCAGGCCGGCAAAAGAAGTGATGACCTTATCCGCAGGGATATCCCTGACATTTAGACGGGCTTTCTTCATTACTTTAGAGAGTCCTTCTGCAGTCGTGTCTGTGCCGTCTTTGTCGGAAATATCAGCAGCTGTCGGGCCGATGAGGAGGTTCCCGTGGACAGTGGGAGTGACAAGGACACCTTTGCCGAATTTGCCAGGCAGAGTGAATATTGTGTGAGTCACATGTCCGCCGGCGGAGCGGTCGAGGAGGCAGTACTCGCCCTTTCGGGGCGTGATGCGCAGTTTCCGTCTGCTCACCATATTGTGGATCCAGTCAGCATAAACGCCCGCTGCATTGACCACGATCCTGGCCTGATATTCTCCGTTGTCTGTAGAAATCTGCCAGCCGCCGCTGATCTTTTGAATCCCGGAGACCCGGGTGTTAAAACGAAATTCCACACCATTTGCCGCTGCATTTTCAGCAAGACCAATATTGAGTCCGAAAGGACATACAATCCCGGCAGACGGAGCATAGAGAGCTGCGGCTGCGTCATCACTGATATTAGGCTCCATGGCGGCAAGTTCTGACCGGGAAAGGATGCGCAGACCCTTCACTCCGTTTGTCTCTCCTCTTGTTTTCAGTTCCTCCAGGCGGGGAATATCCCGAATATCCCGGCATACAACAAGGGAACCGGTCCTCCGGAACGGGAAGTCCAGTTCTTCGGAGAGTTTCCCCATCAGCTCGCTGCCGCGTACATTCAGTTTTGCCATGAGTGTTCCGGGCGGTGCGTCGAAGCCCGCATGGACGATCCCGCTGTTGGCTTTGGAAGTGCCGCAGCAGACGTCTTCTTCCCGCTCGAGCACGCAGATTTTCAGATGCCAGCGGGACAGTTCTCTTGCCGCAGCAGCCCCGGACACGCCGGCCCCGATTATGATAACATCATACATTACAAAATCTTCCCTTTCTGTTCTTCCTTTGCCCAGCCATATGCATACCGGACGGCTTTCTTCCAGCCCCCGATGCGCTTCTGTCTGTCTGCATCACTGATAGAAGGTGTAAATGTGCGGTCAATGGACCAGTTCCGGATCACGTCGGCCTTATTCTTCCAGTATCCTACGGCAAGCCCTGCAAGGTATGCGGCGCCCATTGCAGTCGTCTCGACACATACCGGACGATTGACAGGAGCATTGATGATATCTGCCTGCGTCTGCATCAGGAAATTATTAGCGCTGGCTCCGCCATCCACTTTGAGCGCCGCCAGATCGATGCCGGAGTCGGCTTTCATGGCGGCCAGAACGTCATTGACCTGGTATGCCAGAGATTCCAGGGTGGCGCGGATGATATGATATTTGTTCACGCCCCGGGTAATCCCCACGATCGTTCCCCGTGCATACTGATCCCAGTAGGGAGCGCCCAGGCCCGTAAATGCAGGCACAACATAGCACCCGTTCGTATCGCTTACTTTTGTTGCCATATATTCAGAATCTTCCGCTGAGTCAATGAGCCGCATTTCGTCCCGAAGCCACTGAATGGCAGCTCCTGCAACAAAGATGGAACCTTCAAGGGCGTAAGTCACTTTTCCGTCCAGCCCCCAGGCAATGGTGGTGACGAGTCCGTTTTCTGAGAATACAGGCTTTTCCCCTGTGTTCATGAGCAGAAAACAGCCGGTGCCATAAGTATTCTTTGCCTCTCCGGCATCAAAGCATGTCTGCCCGAAAAGCGCGGACTGCTGGTCCCCGGCAGCCCCTGCGATGGGGATGGATCCTCCGAAGAAAGAAGGATCTGTCTCACCGTAAATACAGCTTGACGGCTTTACCTCTGGCAGCATACATTTGGGGATATTAAGTTCAGCGAGAATCTCATCGTCCCACTCGAGAGTCCGGATGTTAAAGAGCATAGTACGCGAGGCGTTGGAATAATCCGTCACATGGACTTTCCCCTTTGTCATTTTCCAGATGAGCCAGGTCTCCACAGTGCCAAAGAGCAGCTCGCCCTTTTCTGCGCGCGCTCTTGCTCCCGGGATATTGTCGAGAATCCATTTGACTTTTGTTCCGGAAAAATAAGCGTCGATGACAAGTCCGGTCTTCTCCCTGAACTTTCCGGTCAGACCTCTGGCTTTTAGAGAATCACAGTATTCGGACGTCCTGCGGCACTGCCATACGATCGCGTGACAGACAGGTTCTCCTGTTCTCTTGTCCCACACGATAGCAGTCTCGCGCTGATTCGTGATGCCGACAGCGGCGATATCTCCGGCAGAAGCACCGATCATGTTCATCGCTTCTACCGCTACCCCAAGCTGGCTCGCCCAGATTTCATCCGCATCGTGCTCTACCCAGCCGGGCTGAGGGAAATACTGTGTGAATTCTCTCTGTGCAGTACTGCACATCTCCCCCTTTTCATTGAAGAGGATACATCGGTTGCTGGTCGTCCCCGCGTCCAGCGCCATAACATATTTTGCCATTCGCATGACCTCCTTGATTATTTGCTGTCATTTACATACGTCGATCCATTCTTCTGCCTTTGAACACTGTTCCAGCTCTTCGCAGGTCATTTCCACAGCGGAGTTTCCGCTTCCTGCGGCAGGAAATACAGTCTCGAATCTTTTCAGAGAAACATCCAGATATACAGTGGCGCTGTCCGGGTTTGCGAACGGGCATACTCCGCCGATGGCATATCCGGTCAGAGGCTCCACATCTTCCGGGGCGAGCATCTTAGCCTTCATACCGAAGAACTGTTTGAATTTGCCGTTGTCGATCTTCCGGTCTCCGGCAGTCACGATGAGGATGACAGCATCTTTCTCTTTTGTGTAGAAAGAAAGCGTCTTGGCGATACGCTCCGGTTCTGTGCCGACTGCCTGGGCTGCCAGCTCTACAGTGGCGCTGGATACTGGAAATTCCAGAATTTTTTTGTCGATGCCATTTTCTTTAAAATAGTTTCTTACGATTTCTACAGACATAATTACAACTTCCTTT
Organism: Candidatus Mediterraneibacter pullistercoris; assembly: GCA_019116885.1. Classification (GTDB taxonomy): domain Bacteria; phylum Bacillota; class Clostridia; order Lachnospirales; family Lachnospiraceae; genus Mediterraneibacter; species Mediterraneibacter pullistercoris. The sequence goes on from DXAU01000018.1 coordinate 29,164, forward strand.
GCTTAGTATTCCTGTTTATTATAACAGGTGGAGGGCGGTTTGAGTATTGAATTCTGTTCCGGCAGGAAAGGAAGCGAAGGAGCTTCCTGTATAAATTTCTTAGGCGTCATGCCATACTTTTTCTTAAATTCCCGGTAGAAATAAGACAAATTGGAGAACCCGCATGACATCGAGACGTCCAGCACAGACTGTCCGCCCTGTGCTAAACGCGAGGCGGCTTTTTCCAGTCTCAGATTCTTGATATATTCAAGACAGGATATTCCGGTGTATTTTTTGAAAAATCTCATGAAATGGTATTCGCTGAAAAAGCACAGTTTTGAGAGCTGTGGGACAGACAGCTCTTCCGGGTAATGTTCCCCAATGTATTCAAGGACGAGCTTTAACTTTGCTGTGTGTTCATCTTCAAGCTGGGGACGCGTGTTTTCCACCTCCCGATACGGAAGAAGAGCAGAAATTGCGCAGAGCAGGAGCGCTTTCAGTATCATTTCATACCCCTGCGGCATTTCTTCATAGACCTTGTCGGCCTGGGAAAACAGCTCTGCCATCTGCGGATATGTGGGGTGGTCCTTTTTGATGATACAGGGCAGAAGGAGTGTGTGACGCCTGATCGGTGTCAGATAGCGGAGCGTACAGATGTCGGTGGAACTTGTACCCAGAAAATCCATGTGAAAAACATATGTCCGGGAACACATTTTTTCGCCCGGCCTGACATTAATGGAATGAAGCTCTGCCGGTGGAATGAACAGAATATCTCCTTCACAGGCGTCATGGGTATCCAGATGGATATGATAAGAGCAGGAGCCTTCTGTAATCAGTGTAAGCTCTGCCTCATCATGCCAGTGTGCATTGACTGCGGGATAGAGATCCGACAGCGTTGTGATATATCTTTTCAGCGGAAACATGCGTTCTCCGTGCTGGGCCTGCTCTTTATTTTCCGGTGAAAGATCCGTTGTGGGGTTCATAAGATCTCCTTTCTTTCCGGCTGATGCCAGAAGCACACGGTCTGCCTTGTACCGAGACAAAACAGCAGGATTGTGTTATTAATTCAAATGATTGTGCAAGAATTTTTAGTTCTATATGCCTATAATAACAGCATCATACAAAAAACGCAAGGAGTGCAATGCATATGAAGAAAAAATGGTGGCATGACAAAATAGCTTATCAGATCTATCCTAAAAGTTTTCTGGATACGAACGGCGACGGGATCGGAGACCTTCGGGGAATCATCTCAAAACTTGACTATCTGAAAGAACTGGGAATTGACATCATCTGGCTGTCGCCCATCTATCAGTCTCCCTTTGTGGATCAGGGATATGATATATCGGATTATTATAAGATTGCCAGGGAGTTCGGTACGATGGAAGAATTCGATGAACTTCTGGAAGAGACGAAAAAGCGGGGGATGTATGTCCTGATGGATCTGGTGGTGAACCACTGCTCTGACAGGCACGAATGGTTCCAGAAAGCATTGGCAGATCCATATGGAAAATACGCAGAATATTTTCATTTTGTAAAAGGAAAAGACGGGAAAGAACCGAGTAATTACCGCTCTTACTTTGGCGGAAGCGCCTGGGAGCCGGTGCCTGGAACTGATCTGTATTATCTCCACATGTTTGCCAAAGAGCAGCCGGATCTGAACTGGGAAAATCCTGAGCTCAGAGAAGAGATCTATAAGATGATAAACTGGTGGCTCGACAAAGGGCTGGCAGGCTTTCGCATCGACGCAATCATCAATATCAAAAAGGATCTGGATTTCCCATCATTTGAGCCGGACGGACCGGACGGCCTTGTATCCTGCGTGAAGATGGTTGAAGAAGTCGAAGGCGTCGGGGAATATTTTGAAGATATAAAACGCAGCACGTTTGAAAAATATGACGCGTTTACAGTGGCAGAAGTATTTAATATGAAAGAGGACGAACTCTCAGAATTTATCGGAGACAACGGACATTTTTCTACAATGTTTGATTTCAGCGCCCATACGCTGCTGCAGGGCGAAAAGGGCTGGTACAATGCCAGAAAGCTGTCTTTTAAAGAATGGCGCGACACGATATTTGACGCTCAGAAAAAAGCACAGGGCAAAGGATTCCTGTCAAATATCATAGAGAATCACGATGAACCAAGAGGAGCGAGCCGTTTTCTCCCGGAACATGCCCAAAATGAAGCTGGGAAAAAGATGCTTGCGACAACGTCGCTTCTTCTGCGTGGAATTCCCTTTATCTATCAGGGACAGGAGATCGGCATGACCAACTGCCGGAGAAATGATATCTCTGAATACGACGATATCAGTACGAAGGATCAGTATCAAGAAGCCCTGAGAGCAGGCTGCAGCACGATACAGGCTCTGGAGATCTGTTATGAGAACAGCAGAGATAATGGCAGGACTCCTATGCAGTGGGACGGCGGAAAAGGAGCCGGGTTCACCGAATCGGCCCCCTGGCTTGCCCTCAATCCAAACTATACGGAGATCAATGTGGCAGAACAGGAGAGCAGGCCGGACTCTGTGCTCTCCTACTATAAAGCACTCACCGCTCTTAAGAAATCTGATGAATATAAAGAGACATTTACATACGGGGAATTCGTCCCGGCGTATGAAGATAAGGATGGAATCTTTGCATATCACAGAATATGGGAAGACGGGACAGACAGACGCAGACAGGACATCCTTGTGGCGGCAAACTATGGAACAGAACCCTGCACGCTGGAACTGGGAGCTCCGGATTCAGAGAGAACCGGAATAAAAGCGCTCTTGTCCAACACAGGCAGGGAGAAAGAAAGAGAAGAGCAGGCAGCGAGCACAGGATGTATTACTCTTGAGAGCTGCGAAGCTGTCGTGCTGTGCATCTGACTGGATCGCAGAATGACGTTTATATACAGGAGAAAGATTTGACATGACACATTTACTGCTTTTGATTATCTATCTGGCATTTATCAGTCTCGGCCTGCCGGACGCCCTTCTGGGCTCCGCATGGCCGACCATGTATACAGAGTTTCATGTGCCGGTCTCCTGCGCTGGTATTGTTTCTATGATCATTGCGCTTGGAACGATCATATCCAGTCTGCAGAGCGACCGTCTGACGCGAAAGCTCGGAACAGGAAAAGTTACGGCCATCAGTGTAGCGGTGACTGCCGCCGCACTGCTCGGCTTCTCCTTTACACATTCTTTCTGGATGCTGTGTCTGTGGGCTGTTCCTTATGGACTGGGAGCCGGAAGTGTGGATGCATCGCTCAACAATTATGTTGCACTCCATTACAAGAGCCAGCATATGAGCTGGCTCCACTGCATGTGGGGAGTGGGCGCTGCTATCGGCCCTTATATCATGGGATACGCTCTTGCAGGGGAAAAAGGCTGGAATTCAGGATATCTTTACATCTCAGTGCTCCAGATGCTACTGACAGGGATACTGATCCTCAGCCTTCCGTTGTGGAAGGGAAAGGGGAACAGGGCAGAAGAAGCCGTCCGGAACAAGGCTCTTACACTTCCTGAGATCCTGCGCATCTGCGGAGCGAAAGAAGTTATGCTCTGTTTTTTCTGCTACTGTGCGATTGAACAGACTGCCGGTCTGTGGGCGAGCAGTTATCTGACCCTGTATAAGAATGTTCCGGCCGGGACAGCCGCCCGCTTTGCAGGCATGTTTTTTATTGGCATCACAGTTGGGCGTGCCATCAATGGTTTTATCGCTATGAAACTGAGCGACACGCAGATGATACGCCTGGGGCAGGGAATCATAGCGGCGGGAGTCATTGTCATGATTCTGCCGGGACCGCAGGAAGTCACTCTTGCAGGTCTGATCCTCATAGGACTTGGGTGCGCGCCGGTCTATCCGTGTATTATACATTCCACACCGGCGCGTTTTGGAGCGGAGCGTTCCCAGGCTGTTATCGGTGTGCAGATGGCAAGTGCATATGTAGGGACATGTCTTATGCCGCCGGTATTTGGAATGATTGCAGAACATGTCAGCGTTGCATTGTTCCCTCTTTACATCTTTGCACTTCTGGTACTTATGATCATCATGCATGAACTGCTTATCAGGCGGACTTCCCATGAATAATGCGGCCGCGGCTTACCAGTCTTATCAGCCCGGATGTGATTCCGGACTTTCTTACAGCAGACTGATGCCGTGCGCGCGCGCTTCCTGCATGACGCTGTCCGGCCACAGAGAAGATTGTACCTCTCCGATGTGAGCCTTGCGCAGATAGTACATGCAGATACGTGACTGGCCGATGCCGCCTCCTACAGTGTAAGGAAGTTCTCTGTTCAGCAGAGACTTCTGAAATGGAAGTTCTGCACGCTCTTCGCAGCCGGCAGTTCTTAACTGGCTCTTCAGTGAGTCCTCGTCTACACGGATTCCCATGGAGGAGAGTTCCAGTCCCATGTCAAGAACGGGATAGTAGACGATAATATCTCCGTTTAATTCCCAGTCGTCATAGTCAGGAGCGCGGCCGTCGTGCTTTTCGCCTGAAGCAAGCACTTTGCCGATCTGGGAGATGAACACGGCTCCTTTTGCCTTTGCAATACGGGTTTCCCTTTCCTTGGGAGTGCACTCGGGGAACATGTCTTCAAGTTCCTGGGATGTGATAAAGAAGATATCGTCTGGCAGGAGAGGCTCAATGTAATTGTATCTTCTCGATATATAATCTTCTGTGTCTTTCAGAGCACTATACACTTTACGGACTGTGTATTCCAGGGTTTCCATATTACGTTCTTCTTTGGAGATGATCTTCTCCCAGTCCCACTGATCCACATAGAGGGAATGGATATTGTCTGTGTCCTCGTCACGGCGGATGGCGCTCATATCTGTGTATAGCCCTTCTCCGGAGTGGAAACCGTAGTTTTTCAGGGCATAACGTTTCCATTTTGCAAGAGAGTGTACGATTTCGGCTTCGGCGTCATCTTGTTCCTTTATTCCGAAAGATACAGGACGCTCAACTCCGTTCAGGTTGTCGTTCATCCCTGTCTCCGGGCGGACAAACAGAGGCGCGGAGACACGTGTAAGGTGGAGGGATTTGGCGAGCGCCCGTTCAAAATGATCTTTGACTTCCTTGATGGCGACTTCTGTCTCACGGATCGTGAGGGGAGACGAGTAGCCTTCCGGTATTTTTAATTTTTCCATCATTAAGACTCCTTTATATTCATTGAATTTGACAGTTCCATTTTATTTTAATGACAGCAGGTATAGAAGTCAACTGTAAAGGAAGATAAATTAACAGATAATTATAAAGAAATGCAATAAAATTCTAAAAAAAGATTGACATATAGATAATAAAGAGTTATTATAATATCAAGAAATAAAACTTATTGAAAGTTTTGTAAAACCGGTTGAATTCGTTACCGGGAAATGGGTGATCAGATATAGAGAAAGATCATAATGACGAGAAAGTTATGAGAGAAGTAAAATCTATATCAGAAGGAAGGTCATCGAGGAACCCGGGTTCAACAGGAATCTAAGTAAAGGAGGTACGGACCACCGGGAACATAAGCTGATCTATCAATCAGAAAGATAGAAAAAGAAAGAGGTAAAAACAAATGATAGAAATATCAGTATGAAAGTGGATGTTGATCAAATCAATTGGTTGGCATCCACTTTCTTTGTGTAAACAGCAAGACTGTATCTTGTCAGGAAATGCGAACACTGATAGAATAAACGGGAGAACTGATATCGGATACGGACAGATGCAGGATGCGTATATACAAGGCGGGAAGACGGATGGCAAAGAGCAGCAACCAGAAAGCAAAAATATTATATCTGATGGAATTGTTCCTGGAACAGACAGACGAGGAGCATCCGCTCTCGCGCAGATGCCTGGAAGAGAAACTTTCTGACATTGGCATCCGTGCAGAGCGAAAGACTCTGTATAACGATATAGAAACGCTCAAGAGCTTTGGGCTTGATATTGCTTACCGGAAAGAACAGCCGGAGGGATATTATCTCGCACAGAGGGAGTTTGAACTCCCGGAGCTGAAGCTGCTCGTGGATGCGGTACAGTCTTCGCGATTTATCACGCAGAAGAAATCAGACAGCCTGATCCGCAAGATTGCGAAGCTTGCCAGCAGATATGAGGCCCGAAGCCTTCAGCGCCAGGTGGTAGTGGCGGACCGTATTAAGGCGATGAACGAGAGTATCTACTATAATGTGGACAAACTGCACGCCGCTATTGGCAGAGATGAGCAGATTGTGTTCCGATATTTTGAGTGGACAGTCTCGAAAGAGATTCGTCTGAAAAAAGACGGTGAGAGATACTGCGTGAGTCCGTGGGCCCTGACCTGGGACAATGAGAATTATTATCTGATCGGATATGATATGGAGGCGGGAATTATCAAACATTTCCGCGTGGACAAGATGCTGCATATTGAGCTGGAAGGGCAGAAGAGGGCCGGAAGAGAGGAGTTCTCTAGATTCGATCTGGCACAGTATACGAAGAGGACTTTCAGCATGTTCGGCGGAAATGAAGAGACAGTGCGTCTTCGGTTCCATAACAGATTTGTGGGAGTTGTGATTGACCGCTTTGGGAAAGACGTTTCTCTGCGTCCGGATGGGGAGACGCATTTTACAGCCCGTGTCCAGGTCGCGGTCAGCGAACAGTTCTTTGGCTGGATGACTGGTCTGGGGAGAGACGCGCAGATCCTTTCGCCGCAGTCTGTAGTCGATGAATACAGGAGACTGCTGGGGGATCTGGAAGACATGTATAAAGACGCAGAATAAGGAGAAAGATAAGGGGTACAGGTGGAGTATGATGAATGGAAATGATATTTTTAATGCAGTACGCAGTTTTGATTTGAAGAATACAGTCAGGGAAATCGGACAGGAAGGCCACATCCTGACACAGACGGAGATCACCGCCCTGACGGTGACCGCAGCGCTGGGGCTTTTACTGTGTCTGTTCGGCTTTAAGATCATCCGTTTCTGGGCGGCTCTGGCAGGTCTTGTGCTGGGAACCGCAGTGGGAGCGGGAACGGCGGCGCTCGCTGGCGGTGATGACAGCGTCATATGGATCGCAGGGCTTGTCTGTGGAATCTTGTTGGCGGTGCTTGGGGCTGTACTTTACCGGGCGGGGATTTTTCTGGCAGTGTTTACGGCAGTGAGCAGCTTCTGTGCTGCCGTCATCAATCCGCAGGACTGGATATTTGCCGTGATCTGTCTGGCGGCGGGCATCGCAGCAGCGATCCTGGCAGTCCGCTTTGCGGCTGTACTGACGATATTTGTGACCGCAGTATACGGGGCGGCGGCAGCCGGAACCGCGGTCTATTATTTACTGCCTGTTGAAGGCAGGCTGATCCATATCGCCCTGTGCATTGTGACCGGAATCATCGGGCTGCTGGTACAGCTGCTGCTGGAATCAAAGCGCCAGAAGAAAAAGAGCCTTAAGAAAGCGGAAGAGATCCGTGGAGAGAGATCGACTGCCAACGAAGTAGAGCGCGCCCGCGCTATGATGGAAGAACTTGAGAGTATGCCGGAAAGCCGGACAGCAGAGGAAGACACGGCGGAAGAGACGAAAGGAACAGAGACAGAGGATCAAGAGCCATCAGATGAAAAATAAGATGAAAAACAGAAAGTAAAGTCCGTTTTATGACACACATGATCTGATAGGATATATCTGTAGCAAGTTACAGGAGAATCTTTAAGAGAAAGGTGTGTTTTACATGTATATCAGAAAATCAGTTTTAAGTGCGTTCACAGCGCTTGCAGGGGTAGTGGTCCTGTCCGTACTTGCCGTTTTATTCTGCTTTGCACAGACAGAGGTGCCGACGATCGTGTATGCGGCGGCATGGTTCGGCTGTCTTGGCGCGATGCTTGCTTTAGTTACAAAGATTTACCGCTAAAGTGAAAAGTCCGTGTCTCCATGTTGTCATTAAGTGCCCGGATGATGTATAATTAATTCAGAAATAAGAAATATTATCAGGTAAGCATAATGAGAAACAACAGGAAAAGGGGGCTTTTGCATGAAGATTGATATGCACTGCCACGTAAAAGAAGGTTCGATTGACAGTAAAGTGAGTCTGGACGAGTATATAACGATACTTAAAAACCACGGATTTCAGGGTATGGTGATCACGGATCATGATACTTATAACGGATACCGGTACTGGAAAGAGCATATAAGAGGAAAGAAGCATACGGATTTTGTAGTGCTCAAGGGAATAGAGTACGACACGCGTGATGCCGGACACATTATCGTTATCATGCCCGAGGGCGTGAAGATGAGGCTTCTGGAAATGCGGGGAATGCCGCTTGCGCTGCTGATCGACCTGGTGCACAGAAACGGCGGAGTGTTAGGACCTGCTCATCCATGCGGAGAAAAATATATGAGTTTTACCAACGCAAGGCGGTACTATCAGTCCCCGGAGATTATAAAGAGGTTTGATTTCATTGAGACATTCAATAGCTGCGAATCAGAGGAGTCCAATGCCGGTGCGGAAAAGCTGGCGAAAAAGTACGGAAAAGTCACCACCGGCGGAAGCGATTCCCATAAGCCGGACTGTGTGGGACGCGGATATACAATCCTGCCGGAACCGGTGACATGTGAGACGGAACTCATCTCCCTGATTCACAAGAAGACTGCGCTCAAAGCAGGAGGCACGCTCTACGAGAAGACAACGAAAGAGAAAATTGGGAAGATCAACAAGCTGCTCGTCTATTCTTTTTGGGTATATAACAAGAGCGGAGAACTCATGAAACGCCGCGGACGTAATAAAAAAATGGAAGAAGAGCATCCGTTTGATCCCATAGATCCTGTTGAACTGTATTATCATTCATAAGATCGATGGCGCCCATACGGCGCGGATGCCGTAAAGAAAAGTAAAAAAGCTGCCTGTCAGTTATTTGCGTAACTGATAGACAGCTTTTCCGCTTTCCTGTGTCTCGGAGATCATTTTCTGCTTTATCATATATGGCAGGATCGAGCCAAGGAATTTCCCGGGATCGGTCACTGCGATCTGTTCTCTGCCGAACGGCTGCTTTGCGGTCAGGTCTTTTATGAATGGTTCCAGTTCCAGAGCTGTCATGGCGCCGTTCTTCTTCAGCGCTTTCTTCACCCTGGAAATGCCTTTTGCGCTGAGCATGTTGGAGAGATCCTGCTGCTGGCGCATCGAGCGCCACATGCCCCACCCGTAGATGATCATGGTGGCAAGGGCGAAAAGGAGCACGTATGGAATGTATTTGAGCATTATTTTCTTTCCTCTCCTTTCCAGAATATAAGATGATTGTCATGCAGAATCTCAAGGAATTTTATAAGCCTTGCGAGCGGCTTTTCCATTTTTGGAAATTTGCCGTCAAGTTCCTCTGAGAGCTGATGTACGTCTTTCATATCGTCGATGGCGAGCCACACGAAACTTCCGTAGCCATCCAGCCTGATATCACTTACGCGCGGACGGTGAAAAAATTTCTGCGCGATCCTGTGATAGAAGCCTTTCCACTCGATGAAGACAGTGACTCTGCCGTTTTCATCTGTTTCGTATTCTACCTCCGGGTTTTTTACAGGAATATAGTCCAGATAGTTTTTATCGTTCTTTTTCTTCATAATTACAGAGATTCCTCTCTTCTGTGAAATCTGTCAGCCATTATGGTCCCTGCCGCCGGATACAGGCGTGGCAGGAAAACCTTGCTGCTGAACCATAACATAACACAGAAAGAAACAGCCTGCAAGAGGCAGGCTGCATCTTTTGTGGTGATATCTTATTTTTTCTCTTTCTTCATGCAGCGTGTGTAGAGGAAGAACAGGAGAAGGATAAAGATGACAAGGCTGGCCCACTGCGGCAGGCTGAACTTGAGCTGGATTACTTGATCCACACCTGCAACAGCCAGGATAGCCAGGACGATGCCCATGATACCCTCGCCGGCGATCAGACCGGATGTAAAGAGGACGCCTTTGTCTGCGCGTTCTTTCTTCTCCTCGTCTGTACCCTTAACCTTGTCCACGATAAAGCGGACAATACCGCCTGCCATGATACCTGCACTCAGGCTGAACGGCAGGTACATGCCGACTGCAAAAGGCATAACCGGTATTTTGAGGATCTCGATAACAACAGCTACAAAAACTCCGATGAGTATCAGAGCCCACGGAAGATTTGCATCCATGATACCTTCGACGAGCATCTTCATCATGGTTGCCTGTGCCGCAGGGATCTGTTCACTTCCGTAACCCCATGCCTCATTCAGCAGATAGAGAACGCCGCCGATCGCTGCTGCCGCTACGACAACACCGATCATCTCACCGAGCTGCTGCTTCTTCGGCGTAGCGCCTACGATGAAACCAGTCTTAAGATCCTGTGACGTATCTCCTGCTATTGCTGCAACGATACAGATGATGCCGCCGATAGCGATGGCGCCGACCATGCCGGTCGTTCCGTCTGTCCCTGTCGCTTTCAGGAGAAGTGTTGCGATGATGAGCGTTGCAATGGCCATACCGGATACCGGGTTGTTGGAAGAACCGATCAGACCTACCATACGTGAGGATACGGATGCAAAGAAGAATCCGAAGATCACGATGATGAGAGCGCCAACCGGGTTGACCGGGAATGTCGGAACAAGCCAGATCAGGATCACGATAGCGATGATCAGTACAAGCAGTACCGGCATCGGAAGATCCTGCTGCGTACGCAGAGAGTTATCTGTGTGTTTTTTGCTCATGCTTGACATAGCCTGCTTGAATGTACGCACAATCAGCGGGAATGTCTTGATGAGGCTGATCAGTCCGCCGGCTGCAACGGCTCCGGCGCCGATGTATTTGATATAGTTGTTCCACAGATCAGATATGCCGCTTGGCTGGGCGAGCATTTCATTGATCGGCATGGTTCCGGGATAGATCGTGGCCTCCCCGCCGAACAGTGCGATCGCAGGCATAAGGACGAACCAGCTTAAAGTGCCGCCGGCCAGCATGTAGCTTGAGATCTTAGGACCGCAGATAAAGCCGACGCCGGCAAGCGACGGAAGCACCTGGATGCCGATCTGTGATCCTGCATAGCCTTTGAAAGCATATCCGATCTCGCTCGGGAACAGTTTCAGTCCGTCTGCGATCAGTTTGTAAAAAGCGGCAATACCAAGTCCTGTGAAGACTGTGCCGGCTTTTGATCCGCCTTCTTCACCTGCGAGCAGGACCTCTGCACATGCAGTTCCTTCAGGGAACGGCAGCGTTCCGTGCTCCTCCACGATGAGAGCCTGACGAAGCGGCACCATAAAGCAGACGCCAAGGATACCGCCGAACAGTGCGATGAGGAAGATCATCATAATGCTTGGGAATTCGATTTTTCCCTCCTCAGCCCAGAGAAAGAGTGCGGGCAGGGTGAAGATCGCTCCTGCGGCAAGTGATTCGCCGGCAGAACCGATTGTCTGTACAAGGTTGTTCTCAAGAATGGAGTCCCTGCGGAGGATCACACGGATGATTCCCATGGAAATGACCGCCGCGGGAATAGATGCGGAGATGGTCATACCAACGAGAAGACCCAGGTAAGCGTTCGCTGCGCCGAATACAACTGCAAGGATAATACCGATGAGAACAGAAGTTACCGTAAATTCCGGGACGATTTTGTCCGCAGGAATATACGGTTTGAACTCATTTTTGTTGTCCATGTTCATTCATTCCTTTCTGTATTTTAACGACTTCTTAACGCAGTCTTGACTATTATATCACTTGACCATGCTAAAGGGAAGAAGAAAATTTGGATTTTGTCGAAAAGGTTCTGAATGGAAAAATGCAGCAATATATAAGCGGCTATAATGATAATAGCATGGAATTCATTAGTGCCAATTTCTGAAAAGTATGTTACACTTTTAGGCATGGGAGGAATCTGTTTTGGAAGCATATACGAGTTTTGCGGCGGTGTATGATACTTTTATGGATAACGTACCCTATAAGGAGTGGGGGAAACATATATACCGCACACTGTGTGAATATGGCTTGAAAGATGGAATCATACTGGATCTTGGCTGCGGAACGGGAACGATGACGGAGATATTGGCAGGATACGGTTTCGATATGATTGGTGTGGACAGTTCGGGAGAGATGCTGGAGCTGGCCGTGGAAAAGCGTATCAGATCCGGACATGATATTCTGTATCTCCAGCAGGACATGAGAGAGTTGGAGCTGTACGGCACGGTCCGGGCAGTGGTGAGTGTTTGTGATTCGGTGAACTATATTACAGATCAGGAAGACCTGGAATTAGTATTCCGGCTTGTCAATAATTATCTCGATCCGGGCGGCATATTTCTCTTTGACTTTAATACGGATTATAAATACCGGAAAGTCATGGGAGACTGCACGATAGCTGAAGACCGCGGCGAGTGCAGTTTTATATGGGATAATTATTATTATGAAGAAGAGCAGATCAATGAGTATGATCTTACGCTGTTCATCCGGGAACAGAGCAGCCGTGATGATGGCTGCCTGGGTGAGACAGAGATGTTATATCGGAAATACAAGGAGACACATTACCAGAGAGGTTATACCCTGGAAGAGATAAAAAGAATCCTTATAAGCGCAGGCCTCATATTTGAGGCGGCGTATGATGCGGATACTAAAGGAAATCCACAGGATACGAGTGGGAGAATCTGTGTGATCGCAAGGGAGTCCGGCAAGGGAAAAGACAGCAGAATGTTTAAGGAGGAAAAATGAAAGACTATATTGTAAGAGCTTCTGCGGCTGACGCACAGATTCGTGCATTTGCCGCAGTTACAACAGAACTGACAGAAGAGGCAAGGCGGCGTCACGAAACAAGCCCGGTGGCCACGGCAGCGCTCGGCAGGCTGCTGACCGGGGGAGCGCTCATGGGAAGCATGATGAAGAACCCGACAGACATGCTGACGATCCAGATCAAGTGTTCAGGGCCGATCCAGGGTCTGACTGTAACGGCAGACAGCCAGGGGAACGTAAAGGGATATGTATTTGATCCTCAGGTGATGCTGCCGCCCAAGAACCGCAAGCTGGATGTGGGCGGAGCTCTGGGGCAGGGCGTGCTGACCGTCATCAAAGACATGGGGCTCAAAGAGCCATATTCCGGACAGACGATTTTACAGACTGGCGAGATTGCAGAAGATCTGACGTATTATTTCGCCACGTCGGAGCAGGTCCCGTCTTCTGTGGGACTGGGCGTTCTTATGGAGCATGACAATACAGTGCGCTGCGCGGGAGGGTTTATTGTACAGGTAATGCCATTTATTGAAGATAAGGTGCTGGACAGGCTGGAGCAGAATATCCAGAACCTCCGGCCTGTGACCACTATGCTGGATAACGGGCATACACCCGAAGAGATGCTCTCTCATGTGCTGGACGGGCTTGACCTGGAGATCACGGACACGATGCCTGTGAAATTTTACTGTAACTGTTCTAAGGAGAGAATCGAGAAAGCGATCATCAGTGTCGGAAAGAAAGAGATACAGTCGATGATTGACGATGGAAAGGATATTGAGGTGAAATGTCATTTCTGCAATACGGCATATCACTATACGGTGGACGAACTGAAAGAATTGCTCAAAAAAGCAAAACGGGCATAACTCCGTCCCCAATTGAAAGGAAAGGCGTATAAAATGAAACACGGATTTGTAAAAGTTGCCGCAGCCACGCCGGATATCCGGGTGGCAGATGCAGAGTTCAACACAGAGAAAATATGTGAAGCGATCAGCGAAGCCTGCAGACAGAAAGCGAAGATCATCGTGTTTCCGGAATTATGTGTGACCGGATATACATGCGGAGATCTGTTTACTCAGGATGTTCTTTTAAAAGCGGCGAAAGATGCTCTGATAAAGATTGCAGATCACACAAAGGACAAGGATATCCTGGCATTTGCCGGTGCGCCTCTGTCTGTCGGCGGCAAGCTGTACAATGTGGCGGCGGCAATGAATCAGGGAAAGATCATCGGGCTTACGACAAAGACATTTCTTCCAAATTACGCAGAATTCTATGAGATGCGGCAGTTTACACCGGGCCCGGATACAGCGGGATATATTCAGTTTAACGGGCAGAAAGTGCCTTTTGGCCCGCAGCTTTTGTTTAAAGCGGACCAGATGGAAGACCTGGTCGTATCTGCGGAGATCTGCGAGGATGTATGGTCTCCGGTTCCGCCGAGCATCGGAGCGGCTATTGAGGGGGCGACTGTGATCGTGAACTGTTCTGCCAGCGACGAAACGATCGGGAAAGATACTTACCGCAGAGAACTGATCGCCGGGCAGTCAGCGCGCCTGATCGCAGGATATATCTATGCGAACGCGGGAGAGGGGGAATCCACTACCGATGTGGTCTTTGGCGGACACAATATCATCGCGGAAAACGGCGCAGTTTTAAAGCAGGCAGACCGGTATCACAATGAGATCATTTATTCAGAACTGGATATTCAGAGGATTGTAAACGAGAGACGGAAGAATACGACGTTTCAGGCAGCAGCTGTTCAGACGCTCATCCAGATTCCCTTTCATATCAGCAGAGAAGAGACAGCGCTTACAAGAAGATTCCCGAAGAATCCATTCGTGCCATCAGATGAAAACGTGAGAGCGCAGAGATGCGAGGAGATTCTGACGATCCAGGCGATGGGACTCAAGAAGCGTCTGGCACATACAAATTCCAGGACTGCTGTAGTGGGTATTTCAGGTGGTCTGGATTCTACACTTGCGCTTCTTGTGACAGCACGGGCGTTTGACATGCTCGGGCGTGATAAGAAAGACATCATCGCGGTGACGATGCCCTGTTTTGGAACAACGGACCGGACATATAATAATGCATGTGAGATGACGAGAAAGACGGGAGCCACACTAAAAGAGGTGCCGATCGCAGATGCGGTGAATGTCCATTTCCGGGATATCGGACAGGACCCGGAAAACCATGATGTGACTTATGAAAATTCCCAGGCAAGGGAGCGGACACAGGTACTCATGGATATTGCTAACCGGTCGGGGGGGATGGTCATTGGTACGGGCGATATGTCAGAGCTGGCGCTCGGCTGGGCAACCTATAACGGCGACCACATGTCTATGTACGGAGTCAATGCGTCTGTGCCAAAGACGCTGGTCCGCCATCTTGTCAGATATGCGGCGGATGAGACGTCTGACGGGGAACTGCGCAGGGTTCTTTATGATGTCCTCGATACGCCGGTGAGCCCGGAACTGCTTCCGCCAAAGGACGGAGACATTGCACAGAAGACAGAAGATCTTGTAGGGCCTTATGAACTGCATGATTTCTTCTTATATTATATGATCCGTTTCGGATATGAGCCGGCGAAAGTTTTCAGGCTGGCAGAGCTGGTGTTTAACGGAGATTATGACAGGGAGACGATTCTGAAATGGCTGAAGACGTTCTGCAGGAGATTTTTCTCTCAGCAGTTCAAGCGCTCCTGCCTGCCGGACGGACCGAAGATCGGTACGGTAGCGCTCTCTCCGCGGGGAGACTGGCGTATGCCGAGCGACGCGTGCGCGGCAGTATGGATGAAAGAACTGGATGAATTAGAATAGAAACAGGAGGGGAAGAACATGAAACTTATCAGGACAGAGGATGCAGTCGGCAGCGTACTCTGCCATGACATTACGCAGATCATCCCAGGCGTGGTGAAAGATGCAGTATTCCGAAAAGGACATGTGGTGACAGAAGAAGATATCCCGGTCCTGCTCTCTGTCGGGAAAGAGCATCTGTATGTATGGGAGAAGCAGGAAGGTATGCTCCATGAGAATGAAGCGGCCGAAGTGCTCCGCCAGGTGTGCCAGGGTGAATATATGAAAGCGTCAGAGGTAAAAGAGGGTAAGATCGAACTGACGGCGGAAAAGGACGGGCTGCTGAAGATCGACCGAAAGAAGCTCAATGCAGTCAATGCCATGGGACAGATTGTCCTTGCCTCCAGACATGGGGATTTCCCGGTGAATAAGGGCGACAAGATCGTAGGGATGCGAGTGGTTCCTCTTGTGATAGAAGAGGAGAAAATGGAGCGTGTAAAAGAAATATGCGGTGACGAACCTGTTTTCTGCATACTTCCGTTCCGCCAGATGAAAGCAGGGATTATCGCTACAGGAAGCGAAGTCTGCCACGGGCGCATTGAAGACAAATTCACCCCTGTGGTAAAAGACAAATTAGAAGAGTGCGGTGTGGAAGTGATGGGACATATCCTGTGTGATGACGATGCAGAGATGACCACAGGAGCTATCAATGACTGGATTGCAAAGGGTGCAGACATGGTTGTCTGTACAGGCGGCATGAGCGTGGACCCGGATGACCGTACGCCGCTTGCGATCCGCAATGCGTCAGACGAAGTGATTACTTATGGAGCTCCTGTTCTGCCCGGAGCTATGTTTATGCTGGCTTACAGGAAACGCCCGGACAGGGATGGAGCATCCGGCGGTGTGGGTGCAATCCGCGGCGGAGACATCCCGATTCTGGGACTGCCCGGATGCGTGATGTACTCGAAACGAACCATTTTTGACCTTGTGCTGCCGCGGATCGCTGCCGGTGAACATCTGAGTGCGGACGATTTCAGCGTGCTGGGTGAGGGCGGATTGTGTCTGAACTGTAAAGTATGTACATACCCGAACTGTGGATTTGGGAAATAGAATTCTTGCTACTGTGCGCGCCATTTTCCTGGTGACATCCCATATTTCCGTTTAAAGATGCGGTTGAAATATGACAGGTTGTCAAAGCCGCTCTGCTCTGCGATTTCAAGGACGGAACTGCCCGAAGTCCTCAATAGCCGTTCTGCCATGGTCAGACGGTAATCGTTAAGATAATCGATAAATCCGGTTCCCATGTGCCGCTTGAAGAATTTCATGAAATGGGATTTACTGTAGTAGGTAAGGGCGGCCATGTCATCGATAGTGAGGCGCTCCGCGTAGTTCTCTTCCACATATTTCAGTATGGTCTTCATTTTTTCAAGAGACTTCGTCTGTGATACAGGCGTGGTCTCTTTTTTCTGCCGGTGGGAAATGAGCAGATAGAAGAACTGGAAAAGAAGCCCCTTTACCGCGAGCTGATATCCCTCGGTCCTTGCGTCGCAGAGCAGATCGATCCGGCGGATACATTCAGAGACGTCTTTATAGCAGGGCAGAGCTGGAGTGAGGAACGTCTCGGAAGGAATATCCCCGTTCATGAAAGGACAGATGAAACGGACAGCACACAGATCATTGCTGCCGGAAATGAGCAGTTCAGGCTTCATGATGATGTTTTCATACTCCATTGAATATCCATGTTCCTGCTCGATGGAGTGGAGCTGTCCGGGACGGATGAGGACGATATCTCCTGATGTGACAGAACGCTTCTCCAGATCCGCAGAGACGATGCCCCGGCCTTTTTTAATGACGATCAGTTCCAGCTCGGCATGCCAGTGGAGCGGAACTTGGGGAAAGTCTCCCGGGATGGAGCAGAGATAGGTGTTGTAGGGGAACTGTTCGTCCGTATGCGTTTTTGTCTCGTGATAATTCTGGTATTCGTTCAGGTTCATTTTTGTTCCCTTTCTGAATGGATTCTGCGCTCATCACATCAGCCTGTCAGCCGCCGGATTCTTATGCAAGCATAAATCCGCCTTCTGACATCAGATGGCTGAACTGTTATGATAGTATTGTACAATAAAACGAAAGTATATTGCAAGAAATTCAGTGGGATTAGTACTATAATGCGAATCATAAGGTGACAGTGTAAACTGTATTTAAGATCAGACATATGGATTTTTTCTGAAAGGAGAACTACTATCATGAACATTCAGGAAAAGGTAGAAGCGTACCTTGGAAAGCCGGTTGCAGAGGCTTCCAACAAAGAGATCTATGACGGGCTGCTCGCGGCCGTACAGGAGATGGCAGCAGAGAAAGAGCGCACAGACAGCAAGAAGAAACTTTACTACATTTCAGCAGAGTTCCTGATCGGAAAGCTGCTCTCCAACAATATGATAAACTTAGGCATCTATCAGGAAGTAAAAGAGATGCTCGAGAAGAACGGTAAAGATATCTGCCAGATCGAGGAGGCCGAGCCGGAGCCGTCGCTCGGAAACGGCGGACTCGGACGTCTTGCTGCATGTTTCCTTGATTCTATTGCCACGCTCGGACTGGCAGGTGACGGAATCGGGCTGAACTACCATCTTGGTCTGTTCAAGCAGGAGTTTGAAGATCATTTACAGAAAGAAACTCCGAACCCGTGGATCGAGGAGAAGTCATGGCTTAAGAAAACGGATACAGTATATCCGGTACAGTTCAAAGGGCTTAATGTCAATGCGAGAATGTATGACATTGAGGTGACAGGCTACAATAATAAGACAAATAAACTTCATCTCTTCGATATTGACTCTGTTGATGAGTCTATCGTGGAAGACGGAATTGATTTCGATAAAAATGATATCGAGAAGAATCTGACGCTGTTCCTCTATCCGGATGACAGTGACGAACAGGGAAGGCTGCTCCGCATCTATCAGCAGTACCTTATGGTAAGTGCGGGGGCTCAGCTCATCCTTGATGAGTGCACGGCAAAAGGATGCAATCTGTATGACCTGCCGGACTACGCAGTGATCCAGATCAACGATACACATCCGACCATGGTAATTCCGGAGATGATCCGTCTGCTCGTGGAGAGAGGCATGGATATGGATGACGCCATTGATGTTGTGTCCAGAACATGTGCATATACGAACCACACGATCCTTGCCGAGGCGCTGGAGAAATGGCCGGTTCACTATCTGAAGAAAGTTGTGCCGCAGCTTATGCCGATCATCGAGGTGCTGGATGACAAAGTAAGAAGAAAATACGAGGATGAGAGCGTTGCCATCATCGACCGCAATGATACGGTGCATATGGCACACATCGATATCCACTACGGATTCAGTGTAAACGGCGTTGCGGCGCTTCACACAGAGATACTCAAGAATTCCGAGCTGAATAACTTCTATAAGATTTATCCGGAGAAGTTCAACAACAAGACGAACGGGATCACATTCCGCCGCTGGCTTATCCACTGCAATCCGCGTCTGACAGCTCTGCTTGATGAGACGATCGGAGAGGGATACAAGAAGAACGCAGCAGAACTTGAGAAACTTCTGGCATACAAAGATGACGACAAAGTGCTCGACAAGCTGCTTGAGATCAAACATAAAAACAAAGAAGACCTCTGCGCTTACCTGCACGAGACTCAGGGTTTGGAAGTGAGCCCGGATACAATTTTTGATATTCAGATAAAGCGTCTCCATGAGTACAAACGCCAGCAGCTCAATGCACTGTACATCATTGACAAATATCTGGAGATCAAGGCTGGAAAGATCCCGGCGGCTCCGGTGACAGCGATCTTCGGCGCGAAGGCAGCTCCGGCTTACGTGATTGCAAAGGATATCATTCATCTGATCCTCTGTCTGCAGGAGATTATCAACAATGATCCTGAGGTAAACAAATATTTAAGAGTCGTCATGGTAGAGAACTACAATGTGACAAAGGCGGGAAAACTGATCCCTGCCTGCGATATCTCCGAGCAGATATCCCTTGCTTCCAAAGAGGCGAGCGGCACAGGAAACATGAAATTCATGCTCAACGGCGCTGTGACTCTCGGAACCGAGGACGGAGCAAATGTAGAGATACACGAAGCTGTGGGCGACGACAATATCTTTGTATTCGGCGCGTCCAGTGACGAAGTGATCGAACATTATGCAAAAGCTGATTATGTTTCAAAAGATTACTATGAAAATAACGAGGCAATCAAGGATGCGGTCGACTTCATCACAGGCAAGGAGATGCTCAAAGTGGGATGCGAGGAGAACCTGACACGCCTGAAAAATGAACTGATTAATAAAGACTGGTTCATGACTCTTCTGGATTTTGACTCTTACAAAGAGACAAAAGAGAAAGCCCTCGCTGCATATGCTGACAGAAAAGCATGGGCGAAGATGATTCTGGTCAACATCGCGAAAGCAGGATTCTTCTCATCTGACCGTACGATCGAAGAGTACAACAGGGATATCTGGCATTTATAAGGAGGAAAAAATGAAAAGAGCAAGCGGAATCTTATTACCGGTATTTTCCCTTCCGTCAAAGTACGGGATCGGGTGTTTCTCTAAGGAAGCCTATAAATTCGTGGATATGCTAAAGGAGGCGGGCCAGAGCTTCTGGCAGATACTTCCGCTTGGACCGACTGGTTACGGGGACTCCCCGTACCAGTCTTTCTCCACGTTCGCGGGAAATCCTTATTTCATTGACTTAAAGACTCTCATCAGAGAAGGACTTCTGACGAAAAAAGAGTGCAAAGCGTACGATTTCGGCGCTCAGACAGACTGCATCGACTATGAGAAAATCTACAATTCCAGATTCAAGGCGCTGAAAAAAGCGTATGACCGTTTCTGTGAAAATGGCGGCGAGAGAAGTGGGGACTATGAGACATTCGTCACAGAACAGGCTTTCTGGCTGGATGACTACAGTCTGTATATGGCTGTGAAAGATAATCACGGCGGAGTGAGCTGGAGTGAATGGGATGCTCCGCTCAAGAACAGGGAAGAGGCAGCTCTTGACGCTGCGAGAGAAGAACTTGCAGAGGAGATCGGTTTTTACAAATTCCAGCAGTATGAATTTGACAAGCAGTGGAAGAAACTCCATGCCTATGCAAACGAGAACGGAATTCAGATCATCGGCGATATCCCGATCTATGTGGCATTTGACAGCGCGGATACATGGGCAGCGCCGGAAATGTTCCAGTTCGATGACAATAACGAACCGACCGGAGTGGCAGGATGTCCGCCGGACGCGTTTTCCGCTACGGGGCAGCTCTGGGGCAATCCGCTCTATGACTGGGAGTATCATAAAAAGACAGGATATGAGTGGTGGATCAAGAGGATCGAATACTGCTTCAAACTTTATGATGTCGTGCGCATCGATCATTTCCGCGGATTTGACGAGTATTACTCGATCCCGTACGGTGAAGATACCGCCGTGAACGGAAAATGGATGCCGGGACCGGGAATGGATCTGTTCCGCGCGATCGAGACGAAGCTTGGCAGGCCGGCGATCATTGCAGAAGATCTTGGTTTCCTTACGCCGAGCGTTCTGAAACTGCTGAAAGACAGCGGATTTCCAGGTATGAAAGTGCTCCAGTTCGCGTTCGACGCGCGGGAGTCGTCCAATTATCTGCCCCACACCTATCCGGCCAACTGTGTGGTCTACACCGGTACGCACGATAATGATACGACAAGAGGCTGGTATCATGAGGTGGGGAAAGAAGCAAGAGACTTCGCCAAAGAATATATGTGCAAAGAAAGACTTGACGAAGATTCGCTGGCAGAAGACTTTATCGCCATGGCGATGAGCAGCGTTGCGGATCTGTGCGTGATCCCGCTGCAGGATTACTTGAATCTCGGCAGCGAAGCCCGCATCAACATCCCATCCACACTTGGCGGAAACTGGGTGTGGCGGATGAAGAAAGGGCAGTTCGACAAACAGACCGTAAAAGAGATTCAAAGAGTAACCAGGCTCTATGGACGGCAGAGGGAAGCAGATCCGCAAGAGACAGAGTGAGGGCGTGGAAGAACTTACTTCACCAGAGTCCATATCCAGTATATAAGACCGAGGATCCAGCTTGTGAATATACCATAAAGTATGACCGGTCCGGCTATCGTAAATATCTTGCAGCCAATGCCGAAGACCTGACCTTCTTTCTTATACTCCACGGCGGGAGCTGCGACTGAGTTGGCAAATCCTGTAATGGGGACGAGTGCGCCGGCGCCGCCCCATTTCGCCAGCCGGGGATAGATGCCGGTGCCGGTCAGAAGAACACTTAAGAGAACCAGTATCATTGAAGTCCAGCTCCCACATTCATCTGTGGGAAGACCCTGGATTTCACAGTAGTGGAAGATAACCTGACCCAGACAGCAGATAGTGCCTCCTAGAAGAAAGGCTTTGACCATATTCAGCCATACGTTGTGCCGAGGTGTCTTCTGCTTTACATACTGTTCATATTCTTTTTCATGTTTTAAACGCTGTATTTTATCCATATCAGTGTCTCCTTTTGACAGTTTCTGTTAGTATCTTTATTTTTTCTGTAAATATACCCCTAAGAATGATACATATTTCTGGAAGAGATGCAGATAATATTTCTCAAAGCCGCAGTCAGATGCCGGATGGAAGCCGCAGCGGCTGAAGTCTGCTCCGGCGGCATACAGCAAAGAAATGAGGATATTAGTATGGAACATTTCACAGATGGACAGATCACAAGAGGAAAACAGAGCCTGATATTCGAGAATCCGCCTTATATCGTGAGCGCCGCATCTGTTGTGGGAAGCAAGGAGGCCGAAGGCCCGCTCGGAAAACTGTTTGATATGACCAATGAGGATGACCTTTTCGGAGCCCAGACATGGGAGGAAGCGGAAAGTACCATGCAGAAAGAAGCGTGTGTGCTTGCGCTTGGAAAGAGCCATATAAAAGCAGAAGAAATACGTTATCTGTTCGGCGGAGATCTCCTCAGACAGGGAATTGCAACGTCAATGGGGGTGGAGGCTCTGCAGATCCCGATGTTTGGTCTGTACGGAGCGTGTTCGACATCAGGTGAAGCGCTGGCCCTGGCAGGAATGAGTGCTGCGGCAGGGTATGGGAGATATATGCTGGCGGTGACATCAAGTCATTTCGGGAGTGCGGAGAAAGAGTTTCGATTTCCGCTTGGTTATGCAAACCAGCGTCCGCTCTCGGCACACTGGACCGTGACAGGAAGCGGAGCTTTTCTTGTGCGCGCCGCAGAGGAAGAAAGTCCGGCAGAAGATCCGTATTCATCAGAACCAGCGGAGACAGATGTGGATACCTCCACACTCTCTCATGTGAGGATCACAGGGGTAACTGTAGGAAAGATCGTGGATTACGGCCTTAAAGACTCACAGAATATGGGGGCGTGCATGGCTCCCGCCGCGATGGACACTATCGTACAGAATTTTGAGGACATGGGCTGGAATGAGGAGGATTACGACCGTATTATTACCGGAGATCTGGGGAACGTGGGGCAGTCGATTCTGTTCGACCTTGTAAGAGGGAAAGGGTATGATATCAGAAAGAAACACCTTGACTGTGGTATGACTATATATGACCGGGAAAGACAGGATACTCACGCAGGAGGGAGCGGCTGCGGATGTGCGGCCGTCACCCTGGCGTCTTTCATCCTCCCCAAGATTGAAAAAGGTGAGTGGAAAAGGGTGCTGTTTGTTCCGACAGGAGCACTGCTCTCTACAGTGAGCTTTAATGAGGGCGCGAGCGTTCCTGGAATCGCGCATGGGATTATTCTGGAACACTTTTAGAACATCAGAGTATAAGGAGAAAGAGAGGACAAACAATGGAATATATTACAGCATTTACAGTTGGCGGGCTGATCTGCGCGCTTGTGCAGATACTGCTCGACCGGACGAAACTGATGCCGGGACGCATCATGGTGCTCCTCGTATGCTCGGGGGCACTGCTTGGCTTCTGCGGAATATACAAACCGTTTCAGGAGTTTGCGGGTTCGGGTGCAAGCGTTCCGCTCCTGGGATTTGGCAATCTGCTCTGGCAGGGGGTGAAAGAGGCAGTTGACGAATACGGATTTATCGGGATATTCATGGGCGGATTTAAGGCAAGTGCAGTAGGGATATCCGCGGCCCTTGTATTTGCCTACATCGCATCGTTTATCTTTGAACCGAAAATGAAGAAATAAGAAATGGCCTGTCAGCCAAGGGGGAGACAGTCTGCCCTGTCGGTTGACAGGCTTCATCTGCAGATGATATGATAGACCACATGAAATGCAGCAAAGGAGGAGCATAAATATGTGTGGGATTGTAGGATTTGTAGGGGAGGAGCAGGCAGCCCCTATTCTTCTGAACGGACTGTCGAAACTTGAGTACAGAGGATATGATTCTGCCGGAATCGCCGTGCGCAGCGACAGGCCTGATGATATTTCAATCATCAAGGCAAAAGGACGGCTCAAGATTCTTGCGGAGAAAACAGATAATGGAAGAAGTGTGAGCGGCACCTGCGGGATCGGACATACCCGGTGGGCAACTCACGGAGAACCGTCTGAAAACAACGCCCATCCCCACTGTACGGACGATCGGTCGGTGGTACTTGTACATAATGGTATCATTGAGAACCATCAGGAGATTAAGGATAAACTGCTGAGATCAGGATATACATTTTATTCACAGACGGACACAGAGATAGCAGTAAAACTGGTCGACTATTACTATAAGAAGACAGGGACGCCGCTGGAGGCCATGGCCAGAGCGATGCTGCGAATCAGAGGGTCCTATGCTTTCGGAGTGATGTTCCATGACTGTCCCGGAAAATTGTACGCGGCCCGCAAGGACAGTCCTCTCATCATTGGGAAGAGCGGTACCGGCTGTCTGATCGCCTCAGATGTTCCGGCGATACTGGATAAGACGAGAAATGTATACTATATCGGAAATCTTGAGATAGCAGAGCTTTCCCAAGACGAGATACACTTCTATAATATCGACCGTGAAGAGATAGAAAAAGAGATGGTCGAGATCAAATGGGATGCTGAATCTGCGGAAAAAGGCGGATACGAGCATTTCATGCTAAAGGAGATCCATGAACAGCCCAAAGCGGTTCAGGATATGATCGGCGCATATGTGAAAGACAATGCGATAGATTTTTCAGAAGTGGGGCTTACCGATGAGTCTCTCAAAGATTTGGAGAGGATATATATCGTTGCCTGTGGTTCTGCCTATCATGTCGGTATGGCGGGAAAATATGTGCTGGAGGATCTGGCGGGGATTCCCGTAGAAGTGGATCTTGCATCAGAATTTCGTTACCGTAATCCAATCATTGTGCCGAAATCTCTTATTATCGTCGTTTCCCAGTCAGGCGAGACTGCGGACAGTCTGGCGGCTCTGCGACTCGCAGAGGAGAGGGGAGTTCCGGTGCTCGGTATTGTAAATGTGGTAGGTTCCAGCATTGCCAGGGAGAGTGACTATATCCTCTACACATATGCCGGGCCGGAGATCTCTGTGGCAACAACCAAGGCGTACAGCACACAGCTTATCGCCATGTATCTGATTGCCATCCAGGCGGCAAAGGTGAAAGGAAGGATAGACGAAGAGCGCTATGCGGGACTTCTCACTGAGATGGCGGCTCTCCCGGATAAGATCCAGAAGACACTGGATGACAAAGAGAGACTTCAGTGGTTTGCCAGCAAATATGCAAATGCAAAGGATATTTTCTTTATCGGCCGGGGACTCGACTATGCGATCAGTCTTGAGGGGAGCCTGAAGATGAAAGAAATCAGCTATATACACTCGGAGGCTTATGCGGCAGGTGAGCTGAAACATGGACCGATCAGCCTTGTGGAAAACGGTATCCTCGTGATTGGCGTGCTGACGCAGAACCAGCTTTTTGAGAAAACGCTGAGCAATATGACAGAGGTTAAGAGCCGCGGCGCGTATCTCATGGGGCTGACGACATACGGCAACTATAATATAGAAGATACGGCAGATTTCTCAGTCTACGTTCCAAAGACAGAGCCATACTTTACGACAAGTCTGGCAATTGTGCCGCTGCAGCTCATGGGCTATTATGTGAGTGTTGCGAAAGGTCTTGATGTGGATAAACCAAGGAATCTGGCAAAATCAGTGACAGTGGAATAAGATGGGAAATGTGGCCCGGATTTGCGGAAAAGACCGCAAATCCGGGATTTTTTTGACTTTACATAGATTTAACACAGACTTGATTTTACATTTTACATTGCTCTTTTATTATGAATATCGTTGACGGATGAAGTAAACACTCCGCCGGCAGCGCGAAGAAGCGCGGTACATACAATAATTGAAATTCAAGATTGAAAAAGGAGATCATGAACTATGAAAATGAAAAAGTTTATAGCAGTTTTATCGGTCGTGAGCATGATGGCAGTCGCAGCTACAGGATGCGGCGGCGGAGCAGGTGAAGCGTCTGCGGCAGGGGATTCCGGTTCAGAGTGGGACGCAGCTAATGCGATCACAGTTGTATCCCGTGAGGAGGGATCTGGTACAAGAGGCGCTTTCACAGAACTGTTCGGTGTTGTAGACGAAGAAGATAATGATATGACAACACTCGATGCACAGGTTACAAACAGCACATCTGTTATGATGACAACTGTATCTGAGAACGAATATGCGATCGGATATATCTCCCTTGGATCTCTTGACGAGTCGCTTGTAAAAGCTGTAAAGATTGATGGAGCAGAGGCTACAGCAGAGAATATCGAGAATGGTTCCTATACAGTATCCAGACCGTTCAACGTAGCCGTAAGCCCGAATCTTGACAATGCAGTTGCTGCGGATTTCATGGCGTTTATTATGAGTACAGAAGGACAGCAGGTCGTGGCTGACGAGGGGTATATCCCGGTATCTGAGGTAGAAGCTTACGCAGGCGACGCTCCGGAAGGAAGTTGTGTGGTCGGCGGTTCCTCTTCTGTATCTCCGTTGATGGAGAAGCTGATAGAGGCTTATAATACGGTAAACCCAAACGCTAAAATCGAACTTCAGACTTCGGATTCCACAACAGGAATGACGTCGACAATCGAGGGAAGCTATGACATCGGTATGGCGTCAAGAGAACTGAAAGAAGAAGAATCTGCTGAGCTGGAAGGTACAGTGATTGCGACAGACGGTATCGCGGTGATCGTGAACCAGAACAACCCGACAGATGATCTTTCAGCAGATCAGGTCAAGAGTATCTACCTTGGCGATGTGACAACATGGGATGGAATTTAAGCAGTACGGACTTAATAGGAACTGATGGAAATTTATGAGCCGGGCAGATATGAGCATGTCTTCCCGGCTCATTAGGAGGAAATAATGAAATCAAAAGCATGGACTGAAAAATTCATGCAGGGAGTGTTTTTCATAGCGGCATGTGCATCCGTGCTGGCGGTAGCTCTTATTTGCATTTTTTTGTTTGCGAATGGAATCCCTGCAATGAGAGAAATTGGATTTATCAAGTTTATCACAGGAGAGGTCTGGCGGCCCAACAGCGAACAGTTCGGAATCCTTCCCATGATCGTAGGAAGCCTGTATGTGACTGCAGGAGCGATCATTTTCGGAGTGCCGATCGGCATCCTGACATCTGTATTTATGGCAATGTACTGTCCGAAGCGGATATACAAACCTCTGAAAGCGGCGACAGAACTTCTTGCCGGAATCCCTTCAGTCATCTACGGATTCTTCGGGCTGGTCGTTGTGGTGCCTCTGATACGCGAGTTTGGAACTATGCTGTATAAAGCGAGGATAGTGGATAATCCAGGTAATGGAAACAGTATCCTGACGGCTTCCATGATCCTGGGCATGATGATTCTGCCGACGATTATCGGAACGACAGAGAGTGCTATACGTGCGGTGCCGTCCCACTATTATGAGGGATCGCTTGCCTTGGGAGCGACAAAGGAGAGGAGTATTTTCCGCGTTATCATCCCTGCCGCAAAGTCAGGCGTTATCGCGGGGATCGTGCTGGGAATCGGCCGCGCCATCGGAGAAACCATGGCAGTTATTATGATTGTCGGGAATCAGGCGCGTCTTACGGGGAGCCTTCTGGATGGTATCCGTACTCTGACCGGAAATATCGTAATCGAGATGGGATATGCGACCGGACTTCACCGGGAGGCGCTGATCGCTACAGGAGTCGTGCTCTTTGTATTTATCCTCATAATCAATTTCAGTGTGGCATTATTGAAGAGGGGGGCTGATCGTGAGTAATAAGACAACAATCAGTGATAAACTGAAGACTTATCTGAAACATCCGGGATCATTTATTGTGATGCTGCTTGTGATGCTGGCGGCGGTGATTACATTTGCCGTGCTGATCTTCCTGATCGCCTATATCCTTATCAACGGCTTGCCGCATATCACACCGTCGCTTTTCTCGCTTGAATACAGCTCGGAAAATGCGTCTGTAGTACCTGCATTTATCAATACGATTGTTATGACGCTGTTATCCCTGCTGATCGCAGTTCCTTTCGGGATCTTCTCCGCTATCTTTCTCGTAGAATATGCGAAGAGGGGAAACAAGTTTATAGAAGTCATACGGCTTACGACAGAGACCCTTTCCGGTATACCTTCTATCGTGTACGGACTTTTCGGAATGTTGTTTTTCGTCAATGCTCTTGACTGGGGATTTTCCTTGCTGGCGGGTGCTTTCACCATAGCGATCATGATCCTTCCGCTGATCATGAGAACTACAGAAGAAGCATTAAAAGCAGTTCCGGATTCTTATCGTGAAGGAAGTTTCGGGCTTGGCGCAGGAAAACTTCGTACCGTGTTCCGCATTGTTCTTCCGTCTGCGATCCCGGGCGTCCTGGCAGGCGTGATCCTCGCTATCGGGAGAATTGTCGGCGAGACGGCAGCTCTGATGTACACATCGGGAACCGTGGCTCAGATACCAGACAGTGTTATGGGTTCGGGGCGTACGCTGGCGCTTCATATGTATGTTCTTTCAAGCGAAGGACTTTATATGGATCAGGCATATGCTACGGCAGTCATCCTGCTTGTCCTTGTAGTGGGTATCAATGCATTATCGAGTGTGATTGCAAGAAAACTTACGAAAGCATAGAGATAAATGTGAAAAAAGTGTGAACGGGGACGTAGTCAAACCGGGTTTTACTACGTCCCCGATGAAGAAAGGGATAAGAAATGTCAAAGATAAGTATTAAGAATCTTGATTTACATTACGGAGATTTCAAAGCGCTCAAAGGTGTAAATCTTGAAATCGAAGCAAACAAGATCACTGCTTTTATCGGGCCGTCCGGCTGCGGTAAGTCTACTCTGCTGAAATCTATCAACCGTATGAATGACCTCGTTGAAGGATGCCGCATTGACGGCGAGATCCTTCTGGACGGCGAGAACATTTTCAGGGGTATGGATGTAAATATGTTAAGGAAACGTGTTGGAATGGTATTCCAGAAACCGAATCCGTTTCCGATGAGCATTTATGACAATATCGCGTTTGGCCCAAGGACACACGGAATACGCTCCAAGGCTAAACTGGATGATATTGTTGAAAGATCTCTGCGCAACGCGGCGATCTGGGATGAGTGTAAAGACCGGCTGAAGACAAGTGCGCTGGGAATGTCGGGCGGACAGCAGCAGCGGCTCTGCATTGCCAGAGCGCTTGCAGTAGAACCGGAAGTACTCCTTATGGATGAGCCTACATCTGCGCTTGACCCGATCTCTACTTCCAAGATTGAGGATCTTGCGATGGAACTGAAAAAAGATTATACTATAGTTATGGTAACACATAACATGCAGCAGGCGGTCCGTGTGTCTGACAATACGGCTTTCTTCCTGCTTGGCGAAGTTGTGGAGTACAATGATACGGAGAAATTGTTCTCGATACCGGCTGATAAGAGAACGGAAGATTATATCACAGGGAGGTTTGGTTAAAATATGCGTAATAAGTTTGATGAACAGCTGTGTTTCCTTGACGAGCAGCTTACACATATGGGCGGACTCTGTGAGACTGCTATCGCAAAAGCAACTCAGGCGCTTAAAGATGGCAGCATCGAGCAGGCGAAGATCATTATCAAAGAGGATGAGGAAATCGATCAGATTGAAAAAGATATTGAAAGATTGTGTTTAAAGCTGCTTCTGCAGCAGCAGCCTGTAGCCAAAGACTTGAGAAGGATTTCGGCGGCGCTTAAGATGATAACGGATATGGAGCGAATTGGAGACCAGACGTCTGATATTGCCGAAATCATCATTTCTTCCAAAGGCGTTGCGGCTACGGATGAGATTCATGTGATCGGAACGATGGCGTCAGAGGTCAGTAAGATGGTGCGGGACAGTGTGAGAGCCTACGTGAACAGAGACCTTGAACTCGCGCAGAGCGTCATGGAGGCTGACGATGAAATTGACCAGTATTTTGAGCAGGTCCGCGATGAGATGATTGATTTTATCAAAGAAGAGAAAGGTGAGAACGGCAAGAGGATATTCGATCTTATCATGGTAACAAAATACCTCGAGCGTATCGGGGATCATGCAACTAATATCGCCGAGTGGGTGGAGTTTTCCATCACAGGCGTACACAAAGACAGTGCGGTTATGCACAATGTCTGATCATTACACACGATTACCAACCAGTAAGTATAGATGAAGGAGAACTGAAAGAAATGATATATTGCGTGGAAGACGACGACAACATCCGTGAACTTGTGATATATACATTGGAGACGACCGGGCTTAAAGCCAGAGGTTTCGCAGACGGTTCTGCTTTTATGGAGGCTCTGGCGTTTGACACGCCGGAGCTTATTTTGCTTGATATCATGCTTCCCGGAGATGACGGTCTGGAATTGTTGAAAAAGCTGAAATCCTCGTCGAAGACAAAAGGAATCCCGGTGATCATGGTGACTGCAAAAGGTTCAGAGTATGACAAGGTTATGGGCCTGGATTCCGGAGCAGACGACTATGTGACAAAACCTTTCGGAATGATGGAACTTGTCTCCCGCATCAAAGCAGTGCTCCGGCGCAGCGGCAGGGTGGAAGACAGGATGGATATGGAGAATTCCGGAGTTCATATTGATGTCAAGAAACACGAAGTCACAGTGGACGGCAAGGAGATATCGCTTACCCTCAAAGAATTTGAACTTCTGGAGAAGCTGATGCGCAACCAGGGTATCGTCCTGACAAGAGATCAGCTCCTTACGGAAATATGGGGCTATGACTTCGACGGAGAGACTCGGACGGTTGATGTACACATCAGGACATTGAGGCAGAAACTGGGAGAAAAAGGCGAGATTATCCAGACGGTGCGCGGAGTCGGATACCGTGTCGGAGGGGCTGCATGAGAAAGAGGATACAGAGAAGTATGGTGATGGTGCTGACCGTCACCCTGCTTCTTTCTTATATTATATTAACATTGATTACGTACAATACAAATCTGTCCATGCTTGAGTCAGAAGTCAGGCAGGAGGCAGAATATATACGGGCTGCGGTCAATATATCCGGAGCCGAGTATCTAGAGGAGATGGACGGTGTTGACTGGACCACGCGTGTCACACAGATCGACCCCAACGGAGACGTCCTCTATGATACAAGGAGAGACAGCAGCACGATTGAAAATCACAGCGGCAGAAAAGAGATACAGGAGGCTCTCCGGACCGGTGAGGGGGAAGATGTCCGGATGTCGGATACCGTGGGGCAGGAGATGTATTATTATGCGCTTCTGCTCGATGACGGAACAGTCCTCAGGGCATCCAAATCAATGGACGGCCTGGTCAGGACGGCGCTCGGCAATCTGCCTGTGATGGCCGGAGCAGCCGCAGTCATGCTCATCCTGGCATATTTCCTTGCCAAATGGCAGACGAAACGGCTTGTAAAACCGATCTACGAACTGGATCTGGTGCATCCTCTTGAGAATGAGACATACGAAGAACTGACTCCATTTCTTGAGGCGATGGAACGACAGAACAAGGAAAAAGAAGCAGTGTCAAACATGCGCAAGGAGTTCTCGGCGAACGTCTCACATGAACTAAAGACTCCGCTGACATCCATTTCAGGCTATGCAGAGATCATGAAGAACGGCATGGTTCGTGCGGAAGATATTCCCGTATTTTCTGACCGCATCTATAAAGAAGCACGGCGCCTTATCACTCTTGTTGAGGATATCATCAAGCTGTCCAAGCTGGACGAAGAATCAGTAGAACTGGAGAAAGAAGAAGTAGATCTTTATGAATTAACCAGGGAGATCTTAAGCCGCCTCGCTCCCCAGACAGCCCAGAAAAATGTCCATATGGAAATGAGTGGTGAGTCGGTGAAATATTTTGGCATCTGCCAGATCCTCGATGAGATGATCTATAATGTGTGCGAAAATGCTGTGAAATATAATAACGAGAACGGCATAGTATCTGTGTGGGTAGGCAATACTCTGGAAGGCCCGAAAGTGACTGTGTCAGATACCGGCATCGGAATCCCCCGGGAACATCATGAGAGAATTTTTGAGCGGTTCTATAGAGTCGATAAGAGCCATTCAAAAGAGCGCGGCGGCACGGGGCTTGGCCTGTCCATAGTGAAACATGGGGCGCTTCTCCATGGGGCAAAGGTTAGTGTGGACAGCGTGCCGGGACGGGGAACGAAGATCGAGATGAATTTTCCGAAAGAAGGAGTATAGCCGGTTCTGCAGCGGGGAACGATAGTATCATAAGACGTTATGTGCGAGGTGTGAGATGTGTACCTGCATCACTTATAAAAACGGTGATTTCTATTTCGGCCGTAATCTTGATCTTGACAGTTCTTTCGGTGAGAAAGTTACTGTCACACCGAGAAATTTTCCACTGGACTTTCGCATGGGCGGACGCGATGAACGGCATTATGCGATGATCGGCATGGCGTCGGCTGATGAAAGGTTCCCTCTGTACGCGGAAGCTGTCAATGAGAAAGGGCTGTCGATGGCAGGACTTAATTTCCCCGGATACTCTTTTTACCAGCAGCCAGACGGAGAGGGTGCGGAACCTGCTTCGTTTGAAGTGATTGCGTGGATTCTCGGGAGATACGCTTCTGTAGCGGAAGCGCAAAGATGCCTGGCTGAGATGAAGATCATCGATAGCGCCTTTTCGGAGCAGATGCCTCCGGCGCCGCTCCACTGGATGCTCGCCGACTGTGACAGATGCATTGTCCTTGAAGCGGTCAGGGGCGGTCTGAAGATCCACGAAAATCCTTTCGGAGTACTGACGAACAATCCGACTTTTGAATACCACAGAATGAACATGGACAATTATCTGAATCTAACGGCGCAGGCGCCGCAGAACCGCTTTTCGGACAGTCTGGAGCTCAAACCTTATTCCCGGGGAATGGGAGCTTTAGGTCTCCCGGGCGACGCGTCCTCGGCTTCCCGTTTTGTGAGAGCGGCTTTCCTGAAGTGGAATTCTGCAGCTCCTGAAGCAGAGGACGCCAGTGTCTCCCAGTTCTTTCATATACTGGACAACGTGGCGATGGTACGGGGAATGGTGATGACAGAACGCGGAACCTATGACATCACGACGTATTCCTGCTGTGTGAATACAAGAACAGGGACCTATTATTACAAGACATATGACGACAGCAGGGTGCGCTCTGTGGATATGTATAAGCTGGATCTGGAGGAGAACAGACTTCTTTTTTTCGACACGAAAGAATAAAATAGAGTGTAATCGGTTTTTCTTCTTGACAAATGCCTTTGACGAGTTTACCATTAAATCACTAGCATTTTAACAAGGAGGAATTATTATGAAAGTGTTAAAAAAAGCAGCGAGTCTTATGCTTGCATCAGCGATGGTATTTTCATTAGCTGCCTGCGGGGGCGGCGGAAGCAGCGAGGGAAATCCTGATGCGACTACGTTTAAGATCGGCGGTATCGGACCTACAACAGGAAACAATGCGATCTACGGCACGGCCGTCCAGAACGGTATCCAGCTTGCGGTTGACGAGATTAATGCAGACGGCGGTATTAACGGGTATCAGATCGAGTACCAGTTTGAGGATGATCAGTCTGATTCCGAGAAATCAGTCAACGCATACAATACGCTGAAAGACTGGGGGATGCAGATGCTCGTGGGTACAGTTACGTCTACACCATGCGTCGCTGTTGTAGAGGAGACTCATGCAGATAATATGTTCCAGTTCACACCGTCTGCAACAACTGTTGAGGCGATTCAGTATGACAATGCATTCCGCATGTGTTTTTCTGATCCGAGCCAGGGGACGGTTTCCGCAGATTATATCGCTGACAACGCCCTTGCATCAAAGATAGCGATTATTTATGATAGTTCAGACACATATTCTACAGGAATCTATCAGAGCTTTGTGTCAGAGGCAGAGGCCAGAGGGCTTGAGATTGTAGCGGCAGAGGCGTTCACAGCGGACAGCAATACAGATTTCTCTGTACAGATACAGAAAGCAAAGGATTCAGGAGCAGATCTTGTATTCCTTCCGATTTACTATCAGCAGGCTTCACTGATCCTGGCTCAGGCTGACAGAGTGGGATTTGCTCCGGAGTGGTTCGGAGTAGACGGTATGGACGGACTTCTTGATGTCGAAGGATTTGACGGGAGTCTTGCCGAAGGACTTATGTTCCTGACACCGTTCACACCGAACGCCGAGGATGAGGCTACCCAGACATTCGTTGCCAACTATGAAGCTGAGTTCGGCGATACACCGATCCAGTTCGCGGCAGATGCTTATGACTGTATGTATGTACTCAAAGAGGCTGCCGAGCAGGCAGATATCTCACCTGATATGAGTGTGTCAGATATCAGCGATGCAATGAAGAAATCTATGACAGAGATCACGATCGACGGACTTACCGGAAAGCAGATCTCATGGGGCGAGGACGGCGAACCGTCTAAAGAGCCTACAGTCGTAGTTGTAAAAGACGGAGCATATGAAGTGCTCCAGGCTGAGTAATCATAATCACAGATCATTAAAAAAGCATCCTTACTTATAGATGATCGTCTATAAGTAAGGATGCTTTTGTGTGGAGACATTCAAGAGCACTGTCTTACTGCTGCCCTGAGTCTGGGCCCTGTTATCGCAGCGGCTGCGATCTTCAGCGCATCTCCGGGCAGATAGGGAAGGACGCCTATTGCCAGAGAAGCGGTGAAAGGCTGCCCTGTCTGCCATGAGAGCCAGGCTGTGCCAAAAGCATAGCATACGCACATGCCAAGGAACATGCCAGTAACAGCACAGGTGCGTTTCCCAGGCCAGTGTTCGGTTACATATCCCTGGATCAGGGACAGGAACAGGAATCCGGCGAGATAACCGCCTGTAGGTCCTGCAAGCTTTCCCAGTCCGCCGCCGAAACCGGAGAAAACCGGAAGTCCTGCGGCGCCAAGAGCGAGATAGAGAAGGACGCTCAGCGTGCCGATCTTTGTTCCAAGGGTATACACAGAGATAAAAATAACCAGATTGGCAAGGGTAAGAGGTACAGGACTAAAGGGGAGAGGAATGGAAAACGGCGCGGTGATGCACAGGGCGGCCGTCATCAGTCCGGCAGCGGACAGCAGCCGCGTTTTATGTCTGCTTTCAGTTGCTGATATATGATTTTTCATGACATGTGATCCTTTCCGACACTTTTTTACAGAAGTATAAAGAATCTGCGGCAAATTGTCAACTAAAATATAAAAATAGTTGACAATTTGCTGCCGGAGAAACCGTACGCAGGATGTGACACAATCGTTTGACTTATAAGGCTGCACCATATATAATAAGTGTTGAGAAAAATTATCAATAGAAGATGCGAAAGATGAGGAATCTATGAGACTGAAAGAGGGAAAAAATGGGCACATATATGTGGTCGAAAAGATACAGACAGAGCTTGATCTTGAGCGCCGCCTTGAAGCGCTTGGCCTGACGGAAGGATCTCAGATCACTGTGCTGAACAATGATAAAAAAGGAGCGATGACAGTAAAGTTCCGGGGAACCAGGTTCGCTCTGGGCAGACGTATCGCCGACAATATTATTGTCAGGGAGGCGGCAGCATGAACGGCAAAGCGATCAAAGTAGGATTTATCGGCAATCCGAACTGCGGAAAAACAACTCTGTTCAATGCCTACACCGGGGCAAACCTGAAAGTGGCGAACTGGCCGGGTGTGACCGTGGAGAAAAAAGAAGGACGTACCGTATACAAAGGCCAGGAATTTAAGCTGATCGACCTGCCTGGCATCTACAGCCTGACTTCTTATACAATGGAAGAGAAAGTGTCACGCGAGTGTATCATGAGTGACGAGGTGGATGTAATCGTAGATGTAGTGGATGCTTCCAGCCTGGAGAGAAATCTGTATCTTACGCTCCAGCTTATTGAGCTGGGCAAACCGGTCGTACTGGCTCTCAATATGATGGATATTGTTGAAGAGCGTGGGATGGAGATCGATCTGCACCGTCTTCCGGAGATGCTCGGCATCCCGGCAATCCCTGTATCGGCAAGAAAGCGCAGCGGCCTTGGAATACTGATGCATGCGGTGGCTCATCATAAAGAATATGTTCTGCCCGGACCATTCATCCATCATCATCCCGACAAGACAGAACACAGGCATGACCATCATAGTGAGTATGCCATGGTGTACGATGATGAGATCGAAGACAAGATCGATGCAGTCATGGAGCAGTTCCACGAGAAGTATCCGGATATGGACAATATGCGGTGGCATGCGATCAAGACGCTTGAGCAGGACGAGTCGGTCATGAAACAGTATCCTGTAGACTTGAACGGCATTGCTGACCGGAGTTATGAAAAAGATATCATTAATGAGAAATATGATTTTATTGAAGAAGTCATTGAAGAGACGCTCGTAAATAAAAATGAGAAAGCAGAAATGACAGAGCGTATCGACAGATATATGACGGGGAAGAAGCTCGGACTCCCGATCTTTCTCCTGATTATGGCGCTTGTGTTTTTTCTGACATTTACGGTGGGTGACTGGCTGAAAGGATATTTTGAGACAGGACTGGAGCTGCTGACTGGAGCGGTGAGCACAGGACTTGAAACGGCGGGGACGTCTCCTATGATTAATTCCCTTATTGTGGACGGCATCATTTCCGGGGTGGGCGGCATTCTTACTTTCCTGCCGAATATATTTATCTTGTTTCTGGCGCTTGCCTTTCTTGAAGACAGCGGGTATATGGCCAGAGTAGCGTTCGTTATGGACGATATTATGAGCCGTCTGGGCCTTTCGGGAAGAGCATTTCTGCCGATGCTGCTGGGCTTTGGATGCTCTGTGCCCGCGGTTATGGCATCCCGTGCGCTTGAAAACAGGAAAGACAGATTAAAGACGATTCTCGTGACTCCGTTTATGTCGTGCAGTGCGAGGCTTCCGATCTATGTGCTGTTCTCTTCCATGTTTTTTGAAAAAAATGCAATGATCGTATGTTACTCCATGTATCTGCTGGGTATCGTGATCGCGATCCTGACAGCTTACATCATCTCAAAGCTGGACGGCAGCAGAGCGGAACATGCACTGCTGATCGAACTTCCGGAATATAAGGCGCCGAATCTGCGGACAATTGCGGTATATGTGTGGGAGAAAGTAAAAGATTATCTGACGAAGGCAGGGACAGTGATCTTCCTTGCGTCTGTCATTATGTGGGTTCTCTTAAATTTCGGGCCTTCAGGATATGTGACAGACATTGCGGACAGTTTTGGCTCCATCATAGGTAAGGCTGCTGTTCCGTTTTTCCGGCCGCTGGGGCTTGGATACTGGCAGATCGTGGTGGCGCTCATCTCGGGAATCGCGGCAAAAGAAGTGGTGGTGTCAAGCTGCAGTGTACTTTTTGGCATACAGAACATCACGACCTCTCACGGGATGGACAGCTTTGTGGCAACCCTTGGCGCGATGGGATTCGGCGCGGCGAATGCCTATTCCCTTATGGTCTTCTGTCTTCTGTATGTGCCGTGTACGGCGACGATCGCCACGATCCGCAGAGAGGTGGGAAGTACGAAGCTTACATTCGGCATCGTTCTCTTCCAGCTTGCGGTTGCGTGGATCGTGAGTTTTATTGCATATCATGCTGCAGGTCTGTTTCTGTAGAGGATGCTCCCGGGTATTGACCATCCATCCGGTCTGAAGATTCCGGGCGGTATTGTATGGAACTAAGCAGGAGTCCCTTTGCATCACAGGGGGAGCCTGCTTTTTCTGTTCCGTGGAGAATACGTGTGATTCTCTCAGGAGATGATTTTCCCTGTCCGATTTCAAGAAGGGTTCCGATGAGCAGAGCAGGCATCCGATAGAGAAAATCGCTGGCAGTGACCGAGATTGTGAGAAGATCAGAGCCGGCAGTTCTATGGAAAGAAATATCCTTGAGTTCTTTTACGGTTCCTTTTTTCTTCCGCGCACCTGAGAAGAAACGGAAATCATGGACTCCCGTCAGGAGCCCGGCAGCAGTTTTCATGGCGTCGATATCCGGAGCGGGAAAGACATGTGCGGTATATGCGGACGTGAAGATGTCATAGACAGGGGCTGTGCAGCTCCGGAAACTGTATGTGCGTGAGAGGACATTTAGATCAGCCCGGAAGCGTTCCGGCGCAGTCTCACAGCACAGGATACGGATATCCGCAGGGAGATAACGGTTCAGGTCCCGGAGGAGTGTTTCCGTATCAGGGGAAGCCCCGGTAACAAAACTGACTGTCTGGTGCAGAGCGTGTACTCCGGGATCAGTTCTGGCGCCTGAACAGAGCGTGACAGAGCTTCCGGTCAGCCTTTCCAGCACGGAGGATAATCTGTATGAGACGGTTCTGCAGAGGCCGTCTTTTTCCGGCCTCTGCCATCCGAGATAACGCGTTCCGTCGTATTGTAGTGTGAGTCTGATATTTGTCATGTCTGCCTCGCTATATTGTTCCTCTTATATCTGAATTTGAAATGAAATGTTGTCGAGAATATTGTAAATGATGTGTCGGCCCTTGGCAAGCATGTGCTGCATATCCCGGCAGGGATGTATGTATATTGCAGCAGGTCTGCACCGCAGAGGGCGCAGCTTAAGAAAAGACGCGGGGTTGTTTTTGGAAGCGCCAGTTGTTACAATAGGGGGAAGACCGGACTGCCAAAAGACAGGTGCAGGCGGCATCACACATAGATTGGAGATATAGTTATGATAGAAGAAAGAAAAGTGTCTGAGTCGCAGGTGGAGATCGTCCGCCTTGTGCGGCCGAATCATCTGAATTCAGCAGGGAGACTGTTTGGCGGCATGCTCATGCAGTGGCTTGACGAGGCGGCAGGGATGGTTGCCATGCGGCACACCCGGTCTAATGTGATCACTGCTTCCGTTGACAACCTGCGTTTTATTCACGGAGCATATAATGGAGAGATGGTCGTTATCATCGGAAAAGTCACATATGTTGGTACGACTTCGTTAGAAGTCAGGCTGGACACCTATGTGGAGCATCTGGAAAACGGCATGCGCCATCTGATTAACCGCGCATATTTTACCATGGTCGCACTGGATGAGAATGACAGGCCGATGCCTGTGCCTCATCTGAAACTTGAAACTGAGGCGGAGAGAGCGGAATGGGAGGCCGGGAAGAAAAGACGGGAAATGAGGACAAGGAGAAAAGAAGAAGGGTTCTGAGAGCCGGATCCGGAGGGTGGGGAAGCATATCCTGAAGCTGTTCCCTCACCCTGCCTGAAGACCGGCTCTTACTTTTGCGTCTGCGATGAGCCAAAGTCCGGGCCTGCCCGAGACCTTGGCGGCCGCTTACAATCCCGGAATGTGCCTTTTGGCACTTCCGGTGAGTATTATTTCTGGTGTTTCTGAAATATAGAACTTGTCATCCTTACCGTCCGGTCAATCTGTTCCTGCTCTTCTTTGCTTTTTCCCTTTTTCAATATTTCCAGAATCAGGCTCATCTCATCGGGTGAGAAGCGGATTCCCTGTTTATTCGCACTTGTGATCAGCGCAAGCATGACTGGTGCGAGATCACGGCCGGATTTCCCGGCGGTGCGTTCAGCTGCCATCCGGATCAGCTCCAGTTTCGCCGGATCTATATTCTTCATTGCCGGATTGTTCATCCATTCGTTGTCCATCGTTTTCATCTCCTTTCTTTTCACTGTCAGGCGGATGTGAGAACATATCGCTGTACATCCGGAACATCTCCTGCTGTTCGGGCGGGAGCATGCCGGATAGCAGTTCCATCGGGTCAAAAGACGTGCCGTTCTTTTCCGGATCCCCCTGTGCGGTCTGCATCATTTCCATAACAGACATCATCTCTCTTATGTTTATGATCATATCCAGCATAGAGGCCTCTCTGGGTCTCAGATACGGCCGGAAACTGTTCAGTATATCCAGAGGAGAGACAGGTTCGTCCTCTGAGATCATCTGAGCTTTCAGGCCGGCGTTCTGACTGCGGAAGAGATGAAGCGTTTCCCTTAGTTCCAAAAACTTGATCATGCCTGCCAGCGTCTGCCGTTGTGATACAGGGGCATAGGGAATGAGCAGTTTTATGATCTGGAGTTCCGGTGTTGTAACAAGTTCGTCGAAAGGCGTCATTAATCCGGGCGTCTCTCTATCCATTCCAAAGGTCTCCTGCATCCAGCGTTGTAAATATATATGACGCTGTGAATAGAAATATGAATTGTGGAAAGGCTTTGTAGGTGAAAAGAGCTGTGCCCCGGCATGTTTGTTTTGTCAAGACAGTCGGGGATTCATAAAATAATATGAAACAAAGAGAAAGGAAGGAACAGACATTGACAAGGAAATTGATCATTGATGGAAATGCGGTTTACGAAATCGATGAGGAGTGTATGTTAAAGAACCGTATAAAAAATAATGGATACGTCGAAGAGAAAAAAGAAGCGAACCATGAGTACAGAGAGAAAAACAGACCGGAACATCCATCTTCCCAGGGGAGAATCAGATAACAGCATAAAGCAAAAGATGAGCGCCTGCCCCATGGTGAGGGCAGGCGCTGCAAATTTAAGGTTCATCATATGCTCTGTCTGCAGGATTAGCAGCCGCATCCGTTTCCGCCAAATCCGTTTCCGCCGCATCCGCCGCAGCAGAAGAGAAGCAGGATGATCCACAGGCAGCTGTCATTCCCATTTCCGCCAAATCCGTTTCCGCCGCATCCGCCGCAGCAGCAAAGCAGAAGGATGATCCAGAGACAAGAAGACATTCCGTTACCGTTGTCGCATCCACATCCACAGTTTGTAGCAGTTAAATCACTCATGTTAAATCCTCCATTGGGTTATTATTTACAGTTCTATATTATGCAGATGAGGAAAAAGTGTGCTTCAGGTACGGAGCAGATGATCTGTGAATATTCTGATTAAAAAGGAAACGATTCATGAGACATTATGAAATGGGTTAAACAATCAGTCGGGTATTGGTGCGAGGATACGAGGAAGCGGAAATGTACAGGGAAAGGTGTATGCACAGCGATACTTGATACCGGTATCGCCAGACATCCTGATCTGAGGGAGCGCATTGTTGAATTCAGGGATTTTACGGGCGGTTCGTCCGTATGCCGCGATGACAGCGGCCATGGCACGCATGTCGCAGGCATACTTGCGGGAAACGGGAGAGTATCCGGCGGGATCTATGCAGGCATGGCGCCGGATACAAGTCTTCTGATCGGGAAAGTGCTGGACCGGGAAGGGAACGGAAAAGTTGAAAATGTGCTGAGGGGAATTGGATGGATTCTGGAGAACCAGGTTCGGTTTCGCGTGCGCATCGTAAATATCTCGGTAGGAACCCAGCCTGAACTTGACTGGAATCAGAAACAGTTGTTTCTGGAAGCGGTTGAGGAGATGTGGGATCATGGGATCGTCGTTGTTGTGTCCGCGGGGAATTACGGCCCAGGCGAAGGAACGGTCGCTGTTCCGGGCAACAGCCGGAAAGTCATCACGGTAGGAGTGCCGGATACGGAGATGGGATCTGCATCCCGGCGGAAAAACAATGTGAATTATTCCGGGCGCGGACCTACCGGGGCCTGCGTCGTGAAGCCGGATGTGTTTGCTCCGGGCACAGGAATTATAAGCTGCAATGCGGCGTACGGACGTCCGGGAGAGCATCCGTATATAATGAAGACGGGAACCTCTATGGCAACGCCGGTCGTGTCCGGAGCAATTGCCTGCCTGCTGTCCAAATACCCGGATATGACAAATGTAGAAGTGAAGCTCAAACTGCGGGAATCATGTGTAAAAACTCCCGGAACAGACGCGGGGTGGGGGCTTCTGAATGTAGAACGGTTGCTGGAAGCCTGAAAAGGGACAGGGTGAATCTGGATTGGGGACGTAGTGAAATTCAAATTGACTACGTCCCCAATCCAGATTCACCCTGTCCCTGATTAAGCTGTCAAGAAAAAAACCTTGACAGTAATCTGCCTTTCGTGTATGATAGCAAAGGTGACTGTGATGAACAAAATTTTAGAACAGGCTTTATTGTATGATTTTTACGGTGAACTTCTCACCACGCACCAGAAGGAGGTCTACGAGCAGTTTATCCTTGAAGATCTTTCCCTGAGCGAGATCGCGGAGAGCGCGGGCATCAGCCGCCAAGGGGTGCATGACCTGATCCGCCGGTGCCAGAGAGCGCTGGAGGGATATGAAGCGAAGCTGCATCTGGTGGAGAGATTTCTCTCTGTGAAGGAAAAGGTCGGACAGATCGATAAGGTTCTTGCGGAATGGGAGCGGGAGAAGAAGAACCCGGAGGATATCGTGAAGCGTATCCGGAAGATCTCGGATGCGATTATTGAAGAATTATAGAGGAAATGTAAATGGCATTTGACAGCTTAACCGAGAAACTACAGAATGTATTCAAGAACCTGCGCAGCAAGGGACGCCTCACGGAAGATGACGTGAAAGCGGCTTTAAGAGAAGTCAAGATGGCTCTTCTGGAAGCGGACGTCAATTTCAAAGTTGTAAAGGGCTTTATTAAAGACGTGCAGGAGCGTGCGGTGGGCCAGGACGTGATGAACGGTCTGAACCCCGGCCAGATGGTCATTAAGATTGTAAATGAAGAACTCATCAAACTCATGGGTTCTGAGACGACAGAGATCAGGCTTCAGCCTGGAAGCGCAATGACGGTCATTATGATGGCGGGTCTTCAGGGTGCAGGTAAGACGACGACAACTGCAAAGCTGGCGGGGAAATTTAAGTTAAAAGGCAAGAAACCGCTCCTTGTGGCCTGTGACGTCTACCGCCCGGCGGCCATCAAGCAGCTTCAGATCAACGGAGAGAAGCAGGGCGTGGAAGTGTTTTCCATGGGAGATA
Source organism: Candidatus Mediterraneibacter pullistercoris (assembly GCA_019116885.1). Classification (GTDB taxonomy): domain Bacteria; phylum Bacillota; class Clostridia; order Lachnospirales; family Lachnospiraceae; genus Mediterraneibacter; species Mediterraneibacter pullistercoris. The sequence goes on from DXAU01000018.1 coordinate 71,755, forward strand.
AGAACCGTCCGGCGGATATCGCGAAAGCGGCTGTGCAGCATGCGCTGAAGAACGGAAACAATATCGTGATCCTCGATACGGCCGGACGTCTTCATATCGATGAGGACATGATGGCGGAGCTTGAAGAGATCAAAAAGGCTGTGGAAGTACATCAGACGATCCTTGTCGTGGATGCCATGACAGGACAGGACGCAGTGAATGTGGCCGGAACTTTTAATGATAAGATCGGAATAGACGGCGTCATCGTTACTAAGCTGGACGGTGATACGAGAGGCGGAGCCGCTCTCTCCATCAAAGCAGTGACAGGCAGGCCGATTCTCTATGTCGGCATGGGAGAGAAACTCTCTGATCTGGAACAGTTCTATCCGGACAGGATGGCCTCCCGGATCCTTGGCATGGGCGATGTTCTCACACTGATTGAGAAAGCGGGAGCCGAGCTCGATGAAGAGAAAGCCATGAAGATGGCTGACAAGATGAAGAAAGCCCAGTTTGACTTTGACGATTATCTGGACAGTATGGAGCAGATGCGCAAGATGGGCGGCCTCTCCAGTATCATGAGTATGATGCCGGGGCTTGGCGGACTTGGGGGGAAAGGCGGCAAGATGCCGGATCTTGACTCCGAGGAAAATGAGAAACGGATGGCGCGGATGGAGGCGATGATCCACTCCATGACTCCGGAGGAGAGGAGCAATCCGGATCTTCTCAACCCGTCGAGAAAGCACCGCATCGCACGCGGCGCCGGAGTCGATATCGCGGAAGTCAACCGCATGGTAAAACAGTTCAACGAGTCCAGGAAGATGATGAAGAAGCTTCCCGGAATGATGGGTGGAAAAGGTGGCAAAAGGGGCAGGTTTAAACTTCCCTTTTAACACATAGATCATGCCGGAGGCGGCCGGCTGCATAAGCGGCGGGGCTGACGGCAGAAGTAACAAAACAACAAGAAAAATAAACAAGAGGTGAAAGAAATGGCAGTAAAGATCAGATTAAGAAGAATGGGACAGAAGAAAGCTCCTTTTTATAGAATCGTAGTAGCTGATTCAAGGTCCCCGAGAGACGGAAGATTCATCGAGGAAATCGGAACTTACGATCCGAACTGCGATCCGAGTGCGATCAAAGTTGATGAAGAGGCAGCTAAGAAGTGGCTGAATAACGGCGCGCAGCCGACTGAGGTTGTAGGAAAGATCTTCAAGGCAGCAGGTATTGAGAAATAAGGTCTTTTCGCGGAGGTGCGAGTACGATGAAAGAATTGGTTGAAGTTATCGCGAAAGCGCTGGTGGACCATCCGGAAGAAGTTTCGGTAAATGAGAAAGAAGAAGGCCGCACCACAGTGCTTGAGCTTCATGTCGCAGACGGCGACATGGGAAAAGTGATCGGCAAACAGGGCCGTATTGCAAAAGCGATCCGTTCCGTAGTAAAAGCGGCAGCGGCAAAAGAAGACAAGAGAGTTGTCGTCGATATCGTATAGAAGATATCGGAACAGAAAGAGGGACAGTCTTCCGGTCTGGAGAGTCTGCCCCTTTCTTTTTCCTATTATTCAAAAGATGTGGGAAAAGAATAAAAATAAGAAAGGAAGGAGAAGGAATGGAACAGTTTCTCCAGGTGGGAGTAATCTCTTCTACGCACGGGATACGGGGCGAAGTCAAGGTATTCCCTACCACAGACGATCCCACACGTTTTAAAAAACTCAAAAAAGTGCTCATGGACACGGGGAAAGAGCGTCTTGAACTGGAAATCCAGTCCATAAAGTTTTTCAAACAGTTCGTGATCCTCAAGTTTAAAGGCATTGACAATATAAATGATATAGAGAGATATAAGGGGAGCAGTCTTCTTGTGCCCAGAGAAGAGGCAGTCAGGCTCGGGAAAGATGAATATTACATCGCTGACCTGATCGGCATGGAAGTGTTTACTGAAGACGGCAGATTCGGCGTCCTGAGAGACGTTATGGAAACCGGGGCAAACGAGGTCTATATCATTGACTCGGATAAGCATGGGGAAGTGCTCATCCCCGCGATACATGACTGTATCCTCGATGTTGATGTGGCGGGGCAGGTAATGACGATCCGTCTCCTCGACGGACTGATATAAATGTGGAAACAGGGAGAGGCAGACGATGAACTTTCATATACTTACTTTATTTCCCGAGATGGTGATGAACGGGCTGAATACAAGCATCATAGGGCGGGCTGTCAACGCTGGCTTATTGTCCATCGAAGCGGTGAATATCCGGGATTATGCATTTAACAAGCATCAGAGCGTGGACGATTATCCCTACGGCGGCGGAGCCGGGATGCTCATGCAGGCGGAGCCGGTCTATCTGTCCCACAAGGCTGTGTCGGAGAAGATCCGTTCGCGCAGAGCAGGTGAGAGTATGTCGGGTAACGCCGGAGAAAAGAGAGGGTCAGATCATACGGAACAGAACAGCCAGCCGGCAAAACAGTTCCGGACAGTCTATCTGTCCCCTCAGGGAAAAGTTTTCGATCAGAAGATGGCAGAAGAGCTGGCCGGGGAAGAAGATCTGATCCTGCTGTGTGGTCATTATGAAGGAATCGACGAGCGCGTCCTTGAGGAGATAGTGACCGACTATATCTCTATCGGAGATTATGTGCTCACAGGCGGAGAACTGCCGGCAATGGTAATGGTGGACGCCATCTCCAGACTTGTGCCCGGAGTGCTCCACAATGATGTCTCCGCAGAATTTGAGTCGTTCCAGGACAACCTTCTGGAATATCCTCAGTATTCAAGACCGGAAGAGTGGCACGGCAAAAAGGTTCCGCGTGTGCTCCTGTCAGGCCATCACGCCAATATCGAGAAATGGCGCAGAGAGCAGTCGGTCATCCGTACGTATGAGCGCCGTCCGGATCTGCTGGAAAAATGCGAACTTACCGAAGAAGAGGAGAAGTGGATCCGGGAATGGAACCAAACGGGAAGACAGAAAAATGATGGAAATAGTACTTGAAAATCCAGCAGAAATATGGTAAACTACAACAGTTGTGAAAAGAAGAGCGATGGTCCTCTGGCACGCTGAAGTGTTAAGAACGTCAAATATTAAGGAGGTCACACAAAATGAACGAAATCATTAAGAAGATCGAAGCAGAGCAGTTGAAAGAGAGCGCACCGGAGTTCAGCGTTGGCGATACTGTAAGAGTGCACGCTAAGATCAAAGAGGGAAACCGTGAGAGAATCCAGGTATTCGAGGGGACAGTCCTGAAGAGACAGGGAGGCGGAGCCAGAGAGACTTTCACAGTCAGAAAGACATCAAACGGAATCGGTGTTGAGAAGACATGGCCGCTTCACTCTCCGCATGTTGAAAAGGTTGAGGTTGTCCGCAGAGGTAAAGTAAGAAGAGCGAAACTCACCTACCTGAGAAAGCGTGTCGGAAAGGCTGCTAAGGTAAAAGAATTAGTAAAATAGTAACCATGAGAGGGACAATTACAGAACTGTAGATTGTCCCTTTTTAAATATCAGGAGCTGATCTGGAGGGTGTATGCAGGATTTGGATTTTCGCAGAAAGAGAAGAAAAAGCAGCGGAAACAAGAAGAAACCGCGCAGAGCGAAAAGAAGAGCGGCACGCAGAGGACTTCATTTTGAAGACGCGAAAGCCTCGCTGTATTTTGCTCAGGAAAAGGTGCGCAGAAACGGAGCCGGCATCAAAGGCGCCGGCATGTTGTTTGTGGAGATCCTGCTCGCCTGCCTGTTAGCAGTCTTTCTCGTGGCGGCGTTCGGGCAGAGAGTGAGCACAGCAGGGGACTCTATGTCGCCTGCGCTCCGGAATGGAGACGTTCTGCTCATAAACAGACTCATCTACAGGATAAAAGCTCCGGCCAGAGGAGACATTATTGCTTTCCGCCAGAATGAGAACGGGCATTATCTTGTCAAGCGCATCGTCGGACTGCCGGGAGAAACCGTTCAGATTGTGGATGGCAGCATACTGATAGGCGGGGAAGAACTGACAGAGGATATCTATGTCTCGGATATCGAGTATGCAGGAGAGGCGGCGCAGCCTGTTGAGCTCGGAGAAGATGAATACTTTGTCATGGGGGATAATCACGCGGCGAGCGATGACAGCAGGCTGCCAAGCATCGGGAATGTCAAACAGGAAGATATCTACGGACAGGCGTGGTTCATCGTAAGTCCGGGGGAAGATTTTGGATTTATCTGAGGAGGAAAAAGATGCATTTTCAGTGGTATCCGGGACATATGACAAAAGCCCGGCGCATGATGCAGGAAAATATAAAACTGATCGATCTTATCATCGAGCTTGTGGACGCGAGGGCTCCGCTCTCGAGCAGGAATCCAGACATTGATGAACTGGGCAGGGGAAAAGCCCGTCTCATCGTGCTGAACAAGGCGGATCTTGCAGATGAACGGTCAAATGACGTATGGGTGGAATATTTCAGAGCCAAGGGGTGTTCTGCTGTAAAGGTGAATTCAAAAAAAGGCGGCGGTATCAAATCGATTCAGTCCGTTATCCAGGAAGCGTGCAGGGAAAAGACAGAGCGCGACAGGCGGAGAGGGATTATGAACCGTCCGGTGCGCGCAATGGTAGCAGGCATCCCCAACGTAGGCAAATCCACATTTATCAATGCTCTTGCGGGCAAAGCCTGCACAAAGACAGGCAACCGGCCGGGAGTGACAAAAGGAAAGCAGTGGATCAGGCTGAACAAAAATGTGGAGCTTCTTGATACACCGGGAATACTCTGGCCAAAGTTTGAGGATCAGCAGGCAGGACTTAAACTGGCCTTTATAGGTTCTATTAAAGATGAGATACTGCAGACAGAAGAACTGGCGGCAGAGCTTGTAAAGTTTCTGGAGGAATCATATCCTGGAGTGCTCGCCGGAAAGTACGGGATACAGGAAAGCGGGGACGGGTATCAGCGTTTAGAAGAGATCGCAGTCAACCGGCACTGCCTGGTGAGAGGGAACGAGCTGGACACAGAAAAAGCAGCGGCTATTCTGCTTGACGACTTCCGCGGCGGCCGGCTGGGCAGGATTACACTTGAAACGCCGGACGCGGGGGAAGTCTGAGATGAAATTTGAGATATGAAAGGCAGAGATAAATGAAAAGTATCATAAGAGAGCTTTTGGGCTGGATTATAGTTATTATCATTGCTGTGACAGCATCATATCTTGTCCTTACGTTCGTGGGACAGAGAACACAGGTGAGTGGAGAATCGATGGAGACGACTCTCTCTGACGGCGATCAGCTCATTGTGGATAAAATATCGTATAGATTCCGGGATCCGAAACGGTATGATATTGTTGTTTTTCCCTACCGCTATGAGAAAAATACATATTATATCAAGCGGATCATCGGACTGCCGGGAGAGACAGTCCAGATCACGGACGGCATGGTATATATTGACGGACAGCCTCTGAACGAACATTATGGAAATGCTGCCATAGAAAATCCGGGTATCGCAGCAGAACCGGTTACCCTTGGAGAGGATGAGTACTTTGTCATGGGCGATAACAGGAACAACAGCCAGGACAGCCGTAATTCCAATGTAGGAGTCATACACCGGGATGAACTTCTGGGCCGGGCCTGGGTAAGGATATGGCCGCTCAGTGATTTTGGAGTGATCAGGCATGAGTAAAAGCATTGCACAGATAAAGGAAGAATTTAAACAGGCGGGAGATTCCGGACGGGAAGAATTGTACAGGATATATGGTGGAGACAGCCGTGCAGGCGTCCGGGCGCTGATAAGCAGATATCAGAAGAAAGACGAAGCTCTGGCAGCAGAGCGCAGGCGCCTGGCAGAGATGAGAAAGTATGAGGAGCAGTACAGTGACTGCCGTTTCATCTGCGGGATCGATGAGGCAGGCAGAGGACCTCTGGCAGGCCCCGTTGTGGCAGGGGCCGTGATCCTTCCGGCAGACTGTGAGATACTTTTCCTCAATGATTCTAAAAAGCTGTCTCCTGCAAAAAGAGAACAGCTTTACAGCGAGATTATGGAGAAAGCTGTCGCGGTGGGAGTAGGCATGGCATCTCCGGCTCAGATCGACGAGATCAACATTCTTAACGCAACCTATGAGGCAATGCGGGAAGCAGTCGCAAAACTCGGGGTGCAGCCGGATGTACTTTTAAACGACGCAGTCACCATACCGGAGCTCTCTGTTCTCCAGGTACCTATCATAAAAGGAGACGCCAAAAGCGTGTCCATCGCTGCGGCAAGTATTATTGCCAAGGTGACGAGAGACCGGCTGATGGTGCAGTATGACGGCGTTCTTCCGGGATATGGATTCGCACAGCACAAAGGATACGGCTCAAAAGAACATATCGCAGCCATACGAAAGCTGGGACCGACGCCGATCCACCGGAGGACATTTATTAAAAATTTTATGGATACTGAGATATAGTCTATGACGGGAACACAGAACAAGAAAAATAAAAGACAGACCGGAGCATATTATGAACAGGCGGCGGGGAAATATCTGGAGCAGCTTGGATATGAAATACTGGAATACAACTACAGATGCAGAGCCGGGGAGATAGATATTATTGCAAAAGATAACGGATGTGTGGTATTCTGCGAAGTGAAGTACCGTTCGGATGACCAGAAAGGACATCCGCTTGAAGCAGTAGATGCACGCAAGCAGAAAGTGATCTTCCGCTGTGCTGTGCATTATCTGTCAGAACGCTGCCTTGGAGATATTCCCTGCCGTTTTGACGTAATCGGGATCAGGGGAAAAGACGGGATGAAACAGGCAGAAGTGACATATATTAAAAATGCGTTCACGGGATAAAACGCATAGTGGCAGACGAGGTGAACACATGAGTCTTGGACTGATCTATAACGATAAGAGACATATATTTGATGAAACAGAGACAGAACCGCCGCTTCTCATTTACCCGATGTTTGAGAAAACAGGGCTGGTGAGGCATGGTTTTTCCACGCGGCTCGGCGGAGTCAGCGAAGGAGAGTTTACCTCTTTAAATTTAAGCTTTGACCGGGGAGATAAAAAAGAGGCGGTAATGGAGAACTTTCGGCGTATTGCCGGCTCCCTGGGCGTCTGTTGTGAGGATATGGTGCTCAGCAGACAGACGCATACGACAAATGTGCGCATTGTTACAGAAAAGGACCGGGGGAAAGGGATCGTAAGAGAACGGGATTATACAGATGTGGATGGGCTTGTTACAGACGTTCCGGGAATCTGTCTCGTGACATCCTATGCGGACTGCGTGCCCCTTTATTTTCTTGATCCGGTGAGGAAGGTTATCGGACTGTCCCATTCGGGATGGCGGGGCACGGTCGGAAAGATCGGAAAAAAAACAGTGGAAGTCATGGCTGGGAAATTCGGCTCAGATCCTGCGGATATTCTGGCGGCTGTAGGTCCGTCCGTTTGCATGGACTGTTACGAGGTGAGCTCGGATGTAATCGAAAGATTCAAGGAGAACTTTCAGGAATCATCCTGGCCGGAGCTCTTTTATGAGAAACCGGACGGAAAATACCAGCTTGATCTGTGGAGAGCGAATGAACTCATTTTTCTTGAAGCCGGGATTAGAAAAGATAATATAGCCGTGACGAATGTGTGTACGCACTGCAACAGCAGAATACTCTATTCACACAGAGCATCAGGCGACAAAAGAGGGAATCTGTGCGCATTTCTTGCGCTGAGATGAGTCCCGGGGAAAGCAGCTTAAAATCTAAAGTTCAGGAGACGGGAGGCAGCTTGATATGATATGGAATATCGTGCAGACAGGCAGATTTGCCTTTGCATCACTCACAGGAACGACCAATGTTACAGATGAATCGATCGAGGATGTGATAGACTCCGCGGCGCAGGCTACAAACGATGCCGCAAAGGAGGTGAATCAGTTCGTTCAGTTTTTTGAGGATCATATTCCAAACATCATAGCGTTCGGAATAGATGTCCTCCTCGCCCTTGTGGCTTTCTTTGTCGGCGGACGGATCATCCGGTGGATACGGAAACTTGTCAGAAGATCTTTTGATCGTACACATGCAGATGCGGGAGTCGCACAGTTTATAGATTCCATGCTGAAATTCGGTCTGTATGCGCTCCTGATTTTTATTATTGCGACGAATTTTGGCATCGAGTCATCTTCCATTGCGGCGCTGATTGCTTCTGCCGGTGTGGCGGTTGGCCTGGCTCTCCAGGGAAGTCTCTCGAATTTTGCCGGCGGGATTCTGATTCTGCTGCTCAAGCCCTTTGCAGTTGGGGACTATATCATCGTGACACAGGAGAATATCGAGGGGACTGTGAAAGAGATCCAGATATTCTATACGAAGCTGGCGACAGTGGATAATCAGACTGTAGTTGTGCCAAACAGTATCCTGACGAACAACAGCCTGACAAATGTGACAGCCAGGCCGGAGCGTCAGCTTGACCTAAAGGTCGGGATCGCTTACGATTCAGATCTGAAAAAGGCAAAGAGCCTGATTGAAGATATGCTTACAAATGACCCGTGCGTAATCCAGGATGAGGAGATTAAAGTGTTTGTGGCTGCCCTTGCCGAGAGCGCTGTTATGATAGGGCTGCGTGCATGGGTGAAGACAGAGGAATACTGGGCTGTCAGATGGAGGCTCCTGGAGCAGATAAAGACTACCTTTGATGCGGAACAGATAGAAATTCCGTATAACCAGCTCACAGTAAATTTGAAAACAGAAGAAGATGTCAAAACAGACAAAAAAACAGTTGAAATTTAGTTTGAAAAGAGATATAATATTCAAGGTTCGTTATGATACGGATCTTATGCCGGAATAGCTCAGTCGGTAGAGCACTTCACTCGTAATGAAGGGGTCGTCAGTTCAAGTCTGATTTCCGGCTTTATTAAAGCAAAGGCGCAATCCCAGAGATTCCAAGGGATTGCGCCTTTTGCGAGGATGACTGTTTACAATCCCGGAATGTGCCTTTTGGTACTTTCAGTGGTAGTGAAATGTGAGGAGGATAATCATATGAAGCCATCGAAAGAGACGATAGAACTGTTCAGAAACGACCGCTTTGCCACAGAAAACGGTGCGGTTATCGAAGAAGTGGACGATCACTATGCGAAATGCAGTCTTGAGATTGGAGAACGGCACCGCAATGCAATGGGGGCAGTTATGGGCGGGGTTTACTTTACACTTGCAGATTTTGCTCTGGCAGTAGCAAGCAACTGGCAGAAAATGGGAAGTGTTTCTTTAAACTCTGAGATAACGTATCTGACAGCGGCAAAAGGAAAAAGACTGATCGCTGAAGCATCATGTGTAAAGAACGGAAAGACAACTGGTTATTACCGGATCGATGTGAAAGACGAACTTGGAAATCTGGCTGCAGCAGTAACGGCTACGACATTTCGCGTGGCAAAGCAGGCAGACCGGAAGAATCATCTGTGCGATATTACTACAAGTGAAGGAAAATGAGGAGGACTCGGACTATGAAAAAATCTAAAGTGTATTTTACAGATATGCGTGCCCTGCCAGGAACGAATCTGCCGGATAAGCTGAAAGAGCTGATCCTTAAGGCTGGTATTGGTGAAATCGATTTTAAGAAAAAAATGACGGCAATAAAAATTCATTTCGGGGAACCGGGAAATCTGTCTTTTTTGAGGCCGAATTACGCAAAGGCAGTTGCGGATGTAGTGAAAGAACTGGGCGGGCGTCCATTTCTGACAGACAGCAATACGCTGTACGTGGGAAGACGGAAAGATGCGCTGGAACATCTGAGCTCCGCATATGAGAATGGATTTAACCTGCTCTCTACAGGATGTCACATCATCATTGGCGACGGACTCAAGGGAACAGATGACGTCAGCGTGCCGGTAGAGGGAGGAGAGCTGGTCAAAGAGGCGAAGATCGGAAGAGCTGTCATGGATGCGGATGTGTTTATCAGCCTGACTCATTTCAAGGGACATGAGCTGACAGGATTCGGCGGATGCTTCAAGAATATCGGTATGGGATGTGCAAGCCGCGCGGGCAAGATGGAGCAGCATAACAGCGGGAAACCCTCGGTGGACCAGTCAGCCTGTGTGGGCTGCCGCGCCTGTTCAGCAAACTGTGCGCATGAAGCGATCTCATTTGCGGAGAAGAAAGCATCGATCGACCATGAGAAATGTGTGGGCTGCGGGCGGTGTCTTGGAGCGTGCAACTTTGATGCCATCTATAATGAGAACCCGTCTGCTGTAAAAGATCTGAATCTCAAGATGGCAGAATACACAAAGGCGGTTGTGGCCGGAAGACCGGCTTTTCATATCAGCCTTGTCATCGATGTGTCGCCGTACTGTGACTGTCACCCGGAGAATGATGTTCCGATCCTTCCGGATATCGGAATGTTCGCAAGCTTTGATCCGGTGGCATTGGATCAGGCGTGCGCGGATGCGTGCAATGCACAGCAGCCGATGCGGGGGAGTATTCTGGATGAACATATCCATGAGGAAGGATTCTGCGATCATCATGACCATTTTACGAATACAACGCCCGAGAGTGAATGGGAGACCTGCCTCGCCCATGCGGAAGAGATCGGTCTGGGCAGCAGAGCGTATGAGCTGGTTGAAGTGAAGAGAGGAAAGTGACAATGAAAAGAGAAAAATTTGGTTCCCGCATCGGGTTCATCCTGATATCTGCAGGATGCGCGATCGGGCTTGGAAATGTATGGCGTTTCCCTTATATTACAGGACAATATGGCGGTGCGGCGTTTGTGCTCATCTATCTGCTCTGCCTTGTCCTGCTGGGACTTCCGATTATGATTATGGAGTTCTCTGTAGGGCGCGGGGCAGGATGCAGTATTGCAAAGGCATTTGACAGGCTGGAGCCTTTGGGAACAAAATGGCATTGGTACAAGTGGTTTGGGATCGCAGGTAATTATCTGCTTATGATGTTTTATACGACGATCGGAGGCTGGCTCCTGATCTACCTGTTTAAGATGGCGGCAGGAAGTTTTGCAGGAATGGACGCGGCGCAGATCGAGGGGGAATTCGGCGAACTCATGGGACAGCCGGTACTCATGACAGTGTGCATGGCGCTCGTTGTTATCATGTGTTTCGGCATCGTAAACATGGGGCTTCAAAAAGGCGTTGAGGGGATTACCAAGATCATGATGGTGATGCTTCTCGTCCTTCTGATCATACTCGCAATCCGTTCGATCATGCTGCCCGGCGCCGGAGCAGGACTTGAATTCTATCTGCTGCCTGACTTCAATAAGATGAAACAGGCGGGAATCCTTGAAGTAGTCTCCGCAGCAATGAATCAGTCTTTCTTTACTCTGAGTCTTGGCATCGGCGCGATGGCGATCTTCGGGAGCTATATTGATAAAAAGAGAAGGCTTGCGGGAGAGGCAGTGGCGATCACAATTCTTGATACGAGCGTCGCTCTGATATCAGGACTTATCATTTTCCCGGCAAGTTTTGCTTTTGGCGTGAATCCGGACAGCGGGCCGAACCTGATCTTTATTACCCTGCCGAATATTTTTAATTCCATGGCAGGCGGCAGGCTGTGGGGAGCAATCTTTTTCCTCTGTATGTTTTTTGCATCGGCGTCCACGATCATTGCCGTGTTTGAGAACATCATTGCCTTTGCGATGGATCTGACCGGGTGTTCCAGGGGAAAGGCGGTAGCGGTCAATCTTGTGGCAATCTTTCTCCTCTCCATGCCGTGTGTGCTCGGTTATAATGTACTGAGTGGGTTTGCGCCGTTCGGAGAGGGGACGGCGATCCTCGATCTGGAAGACTTTATTGTAAGCAATAATCTTCTGCCGTTAGGCAGTCTGATCTATGTACTCTTCTGTACGACGCGCTACGGCTGGGGCTGGAAGAACTTCCTGGCGGAGGCGAATACGGGAGAAGGACCGAAATTCCCGAAATGGGTAAGACTCTATGTGACATTTATTGTGCCGCTTATCGTTATCTTCCTGTTCATACAGGGATACTGGAGTAAGTTTGTTGGTTAGGAGCGACTATTGCAAAAAAGCGTGCCGCACATTTCTGACAATGTGCGGCACGCTTTCTCCTATCTGTGCCTGGAACCTACTGCTGTTTCTGAATCTTGGCGGGCTCAAACGATCCAATCGCGCCGCAGACATTACAGACATCCGGACGCTTTTCGTAGGTAGCTCCGCAGAACATGCAGCGGTATCCGTCCACGAGAGATGCTTTTTGCTGCTTCGGATCTTCAGAAGAAGGCTGTTTTCCTTTGATAAGATCGCTCAGGGCAGTGAGAAACTGTCCTTCGTGCTCTTTTTCGATCTTGCTGATATTTTCAAACAGTGTGGCGATATCGTCGAAGCCTTCTTCCCGGGCGGTCTTTGCAAAAGACGGGTACATAGAGGTCCATTCATTATACTCCCCTTCCATCGCATCTTTCAGGTTCATATTACTGCTTCCGATGCCATTGTGCAGTTTCTGGAAGAGAAGTTTTCCGTGAACGCCTTCATTCTTCGCCATACGTTCAAAAAGCTCTTTGATTTCAGGATGATTTTCCTGTCCTGCTTTCTCTGCATAGAAAAGGTATTTGTTCCTTGCCATAGATTCACCGCTGAAAGCTTCAAGTAAATTTTTTTCTGTTTGTGATCCTTTTAATTCCATAATATAACATCTCCTTTTAATAATAATAATTATTATTGTTATATTAATAATACATGATTATGACATAAATGTCAATATATAACAGAAAAGTTTTAAATAATATGTGGAAAATCCTTGACTGTACACTAGTTATATACTTTAAGATACCTACATATGAGGAAGCAGAAAAGGAGGTGCGGGCTTGAATACGAAACAGGTAGAGGAACTGACCGGGATGTCGCGGCAGAATATCCGCTATTATGAACGGATGGGACTTCTGGAACCTGCCCGGGACGACAGTAACGCTTACCGGGACTATTCAGAGGAGGATGTCCGGAGGCTGAAACTGATCAGGATGCTTCGTATGCTTGATATGCCGTTGAAAGATATTGAGGATATTATAAACGAAAAAGTGCCGCTTAGGGAAGCGGTGAAGCGTCAGAAACAAGTTCTTCAGACTCAACAGAAGCAGCTGAATGCAGCGATCGAGGTATGTGCGAGCATCGGACGGGAGAAAGACGACCAGCCGGATGTGGACGGATATCTCAGCCGTATGGAGCTGATGGAGAGAAACGGAGGCCTTTTCGCCCGGTTTGTGGACGATTATAAACAGATCGTCCATGAGGAGCAGGAACGGAAATTTTCTTTTTATACAGAGTCCGCGGTCAACACTGCGGCTGCCTTTGAAAAAGCACTGAGAAAATATGCGGACGATCACGGACAGAAGTTCCATATGCAGAAAAAGGGAAAGTATCCCGAATTTATGCTGGGAACAGAGACGTATACGGCGGTCCGGGTGCTGGAGAAGAGAAAGGATGATGAAAAGCCGGCAATAAAGATCATATGTGAGAAAAAAGAGTCGGATCATAGAAGCGGGCAGATGCCGGAAAAGCGCAGAAGAGCTCTCAGGGGTATTCACATTGTGGCGACGAATATCCGCAGATATGGGAGGAAGAGTATCTTAAATCTGATACTCAGCATGCTGACCGTGATGATCCTGGCATTTTATCTAGGGAACATGACGGGAACCCGGCGACAGCTTAAAGAGATGCCGGAGGACTTCACCATATCCGGAGAAATATGGAACGGATGCGGAGAGATGAACCACGGGCTGTTTATTAGCCATCAGATACTGGACGCTCTGTATGAGTCTTCCCTGATCGTCAGTATCGCCGAGAGCGCAGAACTCACCGGAAGCATCGCTGTAGACGATACGGACAGTGGAGATGTAGACAGCGGAGAGCCGGACGGGGAAGATGCGGGAGAGACGGAGAAAATATCCCTTACAGGAGTCAACCGGATGGAGTGTCTGGATGGGATGCAGGGCGAAGACATCACATGGGAAGATGGAATGGACTGGGAATCTTTCCAGGAGAGCGGCGGAGCCTGCCTTGTGAGTGAGACATTTGCCGAAGAATCAGGGCTGTCAATCGGAGATACAGCCGGGTTCGATCTGGCAAGATATTCTCAGGGGCTTGCAGGTGTGATTCTGACGAGAGAAGAACTGCAGCCTGAGACATTCCTCATTGTAGGAATTTATAAGGAGATGGCGGGAAGAGACGGCGGGAACCCGGAGGTTCTGCTCCCGCTTGATGTGGTCAAAGGCATATATGAGAAAAATGACAAAGTATATTTTGCATCAGCGCTTTCTTTTGAAGTGACCGATCCGATGATGCTCAATGAAGCGAAGAAAGAGCTGTCCGGCGCCGGGCTCAAAGAGATTATTTACGGTTCTCCCAATTCTTATGTGGGGATCGGTGTGAAGCTGACGGATTCCGTGTTTATCCGTTCCATGGAGAGTGCGGGAAGGAGCCTGACGCTTCTTGAGAGCTTTCTGCCTTTCATCTTCCTGATCGTGGCGGCAGCAGGATATATCATTCCCAGCCTGCTGTTCCAGAACAGGAGAGAAGAGTATGCGGTCATGCGTGCCCTGGGCACTGGAAGCCGTTTCTGCAGCCTGCTGCTCTATGCGGAACATATCCTGCCTGCGGCGGCAGGAGCCTTAGCCGGAGCCGGGGCGGGAGTGGCCGCAGGAGCGGTGGATGCGGGTGATGCGTTTCTTGTGTGGGGATCGTATCTGGTGTTTTACATGCTGGGGGCTGCGGCCGCCATGTGGAGGTTTGGAAGATTCAGTATTGCGGCTGTGTTGTCACACAGAGATTGAGAGGAAGATATGGAACGGATCAAAGCAGAAGCAGTGAGCTATTCTTATCAGAATAAATATCAGACAGTGGAGGCAGTAAAAGAAGTGACTTGTACCTTTGAGTCAGGGAAACTGTATGTGATCACCGGGGAGTCCGGGAGCGGAAAGAGTACTTTTCTGTCGCTTCTTGCAGGGCTTGACGTCCCCGGGAGCGGCAGGATAACAGTAGACGGAGAGGATTTAAGCCGGATCGACAGGGATGCATACCGCAGGGAAAAGGTAGCGGTGATCTATCAGGCTTTTCATCTCTTCCCTCTGCTCACCGCTCTGGAAAATGTCATGTATCCGCTGGAGATACAGGGTATAACGCGCAAACAGGCAAAAATGCAGGCGGCGGAGTATTTAAAAGAAGTGGGGATCGATGAGAAGAAGTTTGGAAAATATCCGCGAATGATGAGCGGCGGGGAACAGCAGAGGACGGCTGTTGCCCGGGCAATGGCATCCGGCGGAAAGATCCTCCTTGCCGATGAGCCTACAGGAAACCTTGATACGGAGAATGAGGAAAAGATCGTGGAACTTCTCATTTCCCTTGCCCATGACAGAGACTTTACGGTTGTCATGGTGACACACAGCAGGCAGATCGCGGACCGTGCGGACGTGCGTCTTGTTATGAAAGACGGCCGGATGCAGGCGTCATCAAATCGCGCTGTCAGGATAGCAGACTCAGCAGGACAGTGAGGTGTTGGAGGATGATAGTTTATTACAGCATAAAACAAACGGCAAGAAGTCCGTTAAAGAGCGTGCTTTTCTTCCTTCTCATCGGTATGTGCGCTTTCTTCCTTGCTCTGGGCGGTTCTTTCTGGTATATGGGCAGCGATGATCTTCAGAATTTTGATGAAAAATATACGACGATCGGTACAGCAGAGCAAAAATATGAAGGAACCACTACGGCATCATACTGGGATCCCGAAGCGGAGGACTATGAATATTACAGCGGCGGATACTACGGAGAATGGCTCGATGAAGATGTACTTGATTTCGAGGGCGCGGATTATATCCTGAAGCCCCGGCAGCGTCCTTTTTTCGGAGCATATATAGAAAATCTTTATGACGGGATCGGCAGCCCCGATATGGGGACGGTAGAGGCGACTCCAGTTGAGACGGGAGAGATGTATCCTTCGCTGCTCATGCGCGTTGTACGGACAATAGATGGAACGATGGAGGAGGGAGAGTTATTTTATCTCTGTGACCATCAGGATCCTGAGCCGGATGTACTGGAGGCGGGGAAGACTTACGTGATGCAGATCCAGATGAGCACATTTGCCCATGGTCCGGCAGTGAAAGAGGGTGAGGAGGTTCTGGAATACTGGCTTGCCCCGGGAATAACGTCTACTCAGTATACTTTGGAAAATGAGCAGGTTTATGACCCGGTCAATGAAAAAGAACGATATTATGACGAGGTGACAGGCGGGTTTTATGAGACAGAGCGGGGGAAGCGGTGGCTGAAACTTGCCTCATTCCAAGACCTGAAAATGCGGACGATTCCTGTTCAGCCTACAGACGGGACCAGCCTGCTCATGCATTTTTACAACGGGGAGGCACAGATAACAGAGGGGAGGGATATCACAGAGGAAGAGTACAGGCAGGGAGCGAAAGTCTGTCTGGTTCCGGAATTTCTTGCGATGCGTCTTGGTGTGGGAGTAGGAGAAAAACTCAATCTGCCTCTCTATTATGCGGATTATTCATCCTCGGTTGGCGACGCGTCTATCCTTGGCTCACAGGGGCCTGTACTCTTTAATATACTGAATGCTCAGGGAGAGCTTTACAAGGTGTTCAATGAACAGGAATATGAGATCGTTGGCATCTACACGGCGGAGGATAAAGGCTCGGGAAGTTACAGCGCGGGAGAAAATGAGGTCGTGATCCCGTGGAATTCCGTGCCTGAGAACTGTTGGAAGGACAACATTGTGGGTATCGCTCCGATGAAGGGAGAGACAAC
>DXAU01000019.1 GCA_019116885.1 Candidatus Mediterraneibacter pullistercoris
GTTATACTAGCCATGCGGAAATACATCCTTTCTTGTTGTGTTTTGGTTTGGTCGCTAAAAATATAACACAGAAACTGTATTTCCGTCTTTTTAATTATTCAGTTGTAACACATGTATTGTAATCCTACATACCCCAAATTCACCCACAATGAAATATGTAGGTTTGTCAAACATGTACTGCAATCCTACATTTCGCACATATTGTATAGAAAAGCTTCATTGACACGAGATATAGTATTGGATTATAATGAAAACAATAGTCACTGCATCTTCTGCCGTGCAGGACATACGGGCCGATTCTATATGATTTTAACACAATGGAGGCTTAACTATGCAGAAAAAACTTGGGGCCGGCGAGGTCTTCGCCATTCTTCTTGGTGCGATTATAGGATGGGGTTCTTTCATGCTCCCGGGCAGCCAGTTCCTCTATAATTCCGGTGTGATTAATACTTCGATAGGTCTGTTTTGCGGGACAATGGCGATTATTGTCATCGAGAGGAGCTACTGGTACATGCTCCAGCAGGATATTGATGAGGGCGGAGAATTTTCTTATATATTGATCTTTATGGGCAGAAAAAATGCTTTTATTGTCGGATGGTTTTTGTTTCTCGCCTACTTAAGTCTTGTACCTCTGAATGCAACGGCTTTTCCGCTTGTAATAGATAAGCTTTTCCCGGGCGTCTTAAACGTCGGATATCTCTATACCATTGCCGGAGATCCGATCTATCTGGGCGAGGCTCTGGTTTCAGTCCTGATTATTCTCTTTTTCATGGCGCTGAACCTGAAAGGAATCAAGCAGTCAGGCAAGGCTCAGTTTATTATTGTTGCAGCTCTTGTCATCTGTGTCCTGGCAGTGTTTGCTGCCATGTTATTTCAGGCTGATATGGAGATGTTCCGTGAAAACTATATTGACAACAACCGCTTTGATCTTGGACAGATTCTTCAGGTTGTGGCGATCACGCCGTTTCTGTTTATAGGATTTGACGCGATACCCCAGCTTGTAAAGGATATGGATATCAGCAGACATAAGGCGTCTCTGATGGCAGTGACTTCACTTCTGATCGGGATGGGATGCTATATACTTCTGAATTTTACCACGGCGCTTGCCTATGGACCCGAGGAGGCGAAATCTCTGGACTGGGCTCTGGGAAGCGGGGTGCTCGAACATCTGGGACTTATTGGATTCCTCATGCTCGTTATAGCGCTTGGAAGCGCTGTGTCCGGCGGGATCAACGGATTCATGATCTGTTCGACAAAACTGATCTGCTCTATGGGAAGGCAGAATATCCTGCCGCGCCAGGTTGGAAGGATCACGGAACGCGGGATCCTGAGAAATGCGATCCTCGCTGTCTCAGCGATCAGTATCTTTGCCTGCTTCTTCGGCAGAGAAGTGGTTACCTGGATCGTAGATATGTGTTCGTTTGGTGCGGCGGTAACTTATTTTTATGTATGCCTGAATACCTGCCGGATCGCCAAAAGTAAATCTGACCGGGTCATTGGGAGCATTGGAGCTGCGCTCGCTTTTCTGTTCATGCTCCTGCTTATCGTCCCATCCAGCCCGGCAGCGCTGAGCACACCGGCGCTGATCTTCCTCAGCGTCTGGATTGCTGTGGGGGCATATTTCTTTATCCGTATGTCTCTGGCTGACAAAAGAAAGCAGAGCAGATCCTGATATTCTGCTTTATTAATATAATCCAAAGGAGGAAAAGAAATGAAATATGTAGTTGTTGGAGGAGTGGCAGGCGGAGCAAGTACGGCAGCCCGCCTGAGACGGCTGGACGAACAAGCAGAGATCGTTATGTTTGAAAAAGGACCTCACGTATCATTTTCAAACTGCTGTCTGCCTTATCGTCTGAGCGAACAGGTAAGTGCCAACGATGAGCTCGTATTGATGAGTCCGGAGCAGTTTGCGAGCCAGTATAATATTGAGGCGCGCGTCTCCAATGAAGTGCTTTCCATTGACAGAGCCGGAAAGAAAGTCAGGGTAAAAAATCTTCTGAACGGGCAGGAATATGAGGAAAGCTATGATAAGCTGATCCTCTCCCCTGGTGCAAATGCGATCATCCCAAATGTAAAAGGCATTGAGAACGCAAATATTTTTGTCGTTAAAAATGTTGTTGATATTGCAAAGCTGTATTCTTTCCTGAAAGAAAAGGATGTCAAGAAAGTCTCGGTAGTCGGCGGCGGATTCATTGGCGTCGAAGTGGCTGAAAACCTGACAGAGGCAGGATACAAGGTATCTCTCGTCGAGGCAATGCCTCAGATCCTGCGGACATATGATTATGACATGGTCCAGATCCTCCACAAAGAGATGATGGACAAAGGAATTGACCTGATCTTGGGCGACAAAGCAGTAGAATTCCGGGGATCTGATCTGGCTCTGGAATCAGGAAAGGTTGTTGAAAGCGAGGCTGTCGTCATGGCTGTCGGTGTGACGCCGGATTCCTGCCTGGCGAAGGACGCCGGCCTTGAATTAAACAGCCGCGGGGCAATCAAAGTGGATCCTAACTACCGGACAAGTGATCCTGATATTTATGCCGTCGGTGATGTCATCGAGGTATTTCATGCACTGACGCACAAGCCGACGATGCTTCCGCTTGCAGGCCCTGCACAGAAACAGGCAAGGGCCGCAGCGGATCATATCTATGGACTCCCGGTGCGCAACACTGGATTCATTGGCTCCAGCTGTATCAAGGTGTTCGACTATAATGCGGCAAGCACGGGACTGACAGCCGCACAGTGTGAAAAAGAAGGGATCAGCTATGATATTGTATATGTGATCCCCCAGGACAGGGTCGGACTTATGCCGGGAAGCTGTCCGCTCCACTACAAACTGATCTATGAAGTTCCGACAGGAAAGGTACTGGGGGCTCAGGCGATCTCAAAAGGAGATGCGGCAAAAAGGATCGATATTGTCGCAACACTGATCAAGTTCGGCGGTACAGTGGATGATCTCCGGGATCTTGAGCTCTGTTATGCTCCGCCGTTTTCAACGGCAAAGGATGCCGGAAACCATGCAGGTCTGGCCGCATGCAATCTGCTCCAGGGCGTGTTCCGCCAGGTACGCGTTGATCAGGTAAGAGAATTGGTGGAATCCGGGGCATATATCATCGATGTAAGGGAAGAGAATGAATACGCGCAAGGGCATATCACGACAGCGGTTAACGTCCCGCTCAGCCAGATCAGACAGCGTATGGATGAAATCCCGACAGACCGTCCGGTCTATCTCCACTGCAGAAGCTCACAGAGAAGCTACAATGCGCTTCTTGCTCTGCAGGGACACGGATTTGACAATATTTACAATATTTCCGGAAGTTTTCTCGGCCTGTGCTTCTATGAATACTTCAATGATGTGAAGCAGGACCGCAAGCCTGTTGTTACAGCCTATAATTTTAACTAATGAACAGCGGCATCAGCCTGCAAAGAGCGGGCTGACCGCTCAAAATAACAGAAAGATAAAGGAATGAAAGGAAAATGAAAAAGATCAATAAAACAGAATTTATCATTGGCATTGTCATACTGGCTGCCGTTCTTCTTGCCGGCGCCGTTTTTCTGAAGGGCAGCAGCCTTTTCTACCGTATGCTGGTCGGTCTGGGATTGGGATATGCCCTCACCCGCGCCATGTTCGGATTTGCAGGAAGTGCAAACAGAGCCTATAATGGCGGTTCAACAAAACTTCTTAGAACACTGACTTTTATGTTCTTTATGAGTGCGGTTATCACTGCTGCTCTCTGCTTTACAGGAGGTGCAGAGAACTATGGACTCTGGATCAACCAGATCAATCTGGGACTGATCGTCGGCGGCGTTCTGTTCGGCGTCGGCATGGCGTTCTGTATGTGCTGTGCATCCGGTGTGCTGACAGATATCGTTGCAGGCCCCACCAGAGCCATCATCACGCTGTTTTTCTTCGGTGTGGGCGTGTATATCGGATTCCCGCTCCAGGTCACACAGGGATGGGTCACTGATACTCTGGTACACAGCTCATCCTATGAAACAGGTGTATTTCTTCCGGATTTCTTTAAGTTTGACGGTATGAACGGTTACCTTGGCGCCATCATCCTGACAGGCATCCTCTGCCTCATCGCAGCAGGACTTGGCAAGGCATATGAGAATCACCGCCGCAAATCCGGCACATATACAGGAGTAGACACAGAGATCGAGCAGGACAAAGAAGAAATTGAAGTCCTTCAGGAACAGTCTGCTGTTCCGGTTCTCTCTGAAACGACGGTGTATCGTTTATTTGCAAAACCGTGGACACTGAAAATGGGCGCTGTTGCCATTACGATTCTGTTTGCAACGCTCATGATCGTGACAAAAGGCGGATGGGGTGCTTCCACGCCTTACGGACACTGGTTCGGAAGACTGCTCCTGCTTTTTGGAGTTCCGGTTGAGACGATTACCGGCTTCACACACCAGGGCGCTGAGTCTTTTACCATGCCGTTCTTTGAGAATCCGATGAACGTGCAGAACACCTGCATCATCGTCGGCTCGCTGATTGCCAGCCTGATGATGGGTATGTTTGCGAAGCAGTTTAAAGAGGGGCTTAAGATCACTCCAAAGGAAGTGCTGATTTATGTCATCGGCGGCCTTCTGATGGGAGTCGGCACGCGTCTCTCCAACGGCTGTAATGTGGGTGCCCTTTACAGCCCTATCGCGAACCTGTCTCTGTCCGGCTGGATTTACTTTGTATTCCTGTTCGGCGGCGGAATGCTCGGAAATGCTATCAAAAAGCGCTACTTTGCACTGGGTAAGAAGCAGGGCCAGTAGTGTGCATATCAGGTAAAGCACGGAATCCTGCGCGCAAAATCAAGTGGGAAAATAATAGACGAGCTGCTATCCTTTCAGCAGCTCGTCTATTATTTTTGAGGCTTCGCTTCTTGTGAGAGTGTCCGGGTTCCATGTAAGTTTCACCTGTCTTTTGCGGATCAGATTGTTTATAAAGGCGATCTGTTTTGGCGTGGCAGGCTGAGGCTTTTTTATTTTATATGTAAGCTGTACCGGCTGAAAGAGTTTTGGCTCTTTTTCTTCAAAATAATGAGCCAGAGTCTGATACAGCTTTGCAGTGGCGAGCGCGTCATGATATGCCCGGTGAGCAGACCGGTTGTCGATGTGATAATAGCTGCACAGGCTTCCGAGACTTTTTGAATCCAGGTCACTGTGCACTTTCTGAGCGATCTTTAAAGTGTCTATTCCCATTTTTTCAAAAATCAGCCCGTCTGCAGCGGCACTGCATTTCATGAAACTGTAGTCAAAAGATACGTTATGTCCGATCAGCACATCATTTCCGCAGAAATCAAGGAAGTCTGGGATGACCTGACACCGTGTGCGCGCTTCCGCCAGCATATCGTCTGTGATTCCGGTCAGGGAAGTGATCGAGGGAGAAAGAGAAACGGTCGGTTTAATAAATTCCATAAAGCGCTCCGCGACTTTTCCGTTGCGGACTTTGAGAGCGCCGATCTCTATGATCTCGTTTTCTAGAGGATTTAATCCTGTCGTCTCAACGTCAAAAGCAATATATGATTTCAGCATAGCAAGATCCTCCTTATAAAACACTCTGCTTTATTGGTTATTATACTTGAAAATGACAGAAAGTGGCAGAAAATATAAAAAAAGTATAAAATTATCATTTACATCCATTTAATTCATTGCTATACTAAGTTACTACATTAAAGTATCCTAAGATTAAGGAAAAGGAGGTATTTTCAAAATGATCACATTTATTGTCGGACTTTTGATTCTTTTCGTAGGGGCTGCGCTTTACGGAAAGTTCTGTGAGAAAGTCTTTGGACCTGACGACAGAAAGACGCCGGCGTACACGAAAGAGGACGGCATTGACTATGTTCCTATGAAAGGATGGAAAAACAGCCTGATCAATCTGCTGAACATTGCGGGAACAGGCCCCATCCTCGGACCGATACAGGGGATTCTTTTTGGACCGATCGCGTTTATTACGATTCCAATAGGGAACATTATAGGTGGAGCCATGCATGATTATTTCTCGGGTATGATTTGTCTGCGCGACGGCGGAACCCAGATGCCGGAGATGATCCGCAAGTACAGCAACAAAGGCGTATATACATTCTATCAGATATTCTGCAGCCTGCTTCTGCTCCTGGTAGGCGCGGTGTTTATCTATACGCCTGGAGATATAGCGGCAACTCAGGTGTTCGGATTTGACGGCGCTGTGGATTCCATATCCACATGGGTGATCTACGGCGTGATTTTTGTGTATTATCTGGTCGCCACAGTATTTCCGATTGACAAGATCATCGGACGTATCTATCCGATCTTTGGAGCAATCCTGCTGTTTTCGGCAATAGGTGTGTTTATCGGGATCTTCGCGCTTGGGTTCCCTCTCAATGAGATTTGGGAGGACTGGAATGCAGGTGCCGTTGCATATGGGGATTATTTCAGTGTCAACCATTTTGTTCCGATATTTTTCATTACTGTGGCATGTGGGATTTTATCCGGATTCCACTCGACACAGACAGCGATTATTTCCCGAACAATGAAGAGCGAGAAGCAGGGCCGTATGACCTTTTACAATATGATGATAATCGAAGGATTTATCGCTATGGTATGGGCAGCGGGCGCAATGGGAGTTTACAACCTTGGGCTGCAGGCGGCTGACGCATCTCTTGCAACAGCTACGATTGGCGTTGTATGCAAATATATCCTTGGTCCGGTTGGCGGCATCATCGCTCTTCTTGGAGTTATCGTGCTTCCTATCACATCCGGAGACACGGCCCTGCGCGCGCTCCGTCTGGCAATTGCTGACGGGCTTCACATCGATCAGAAGTCCACGAAGAAAAGGCTTGGCCTCGCAGCAGTTATTTTCGTGTTCGTTGCAGCGATTCTCATATTTGCAAAGAGCAACGCGGACGGCTTCAATGTCCTGTGGAGATACTTTGCATGGTCGAATCAGAGCCTGTCGCTGTTTGCGTTTATCGGGATCACAGTATGGATGTTTGAGACCGGAAGGGCCAGATTTGTCTGGATGCCGCTTATTCCCGGCGCATGGTATGCG
Source organism: Candidatus Mediterraneibacter pullistercoris (assembly GCA_019116885.1). Classification (GTDB taxonomy): domain Bacteria; phylum Bacillota; class Clostridia; order Lachnospirales; family Lachnospiraceae; genus Mediterraneibacter; species Mediterraneibacter pullistercoris. The sequence continues at coordinate 7,028 of DXAU01000019.1, forward strand.
TTTGTTACAATTACATATATCGCAAATGCGCAGATTGGGTTCAACATCCCGTGGCTTGGCGCATATATCATCGGAGTTGCCGCTGCAGCGGCATATGTCGCAGTCCTTATCTGGTATGGAAGAAAGCGCTCGGCGATCAAAGCGGGGCAGGCTGGGAAAGTAGTATGAGCAGACATTGATTTTTCATGCGTCATGCCATATAATGAACCCGAACCGGAGCAATCCCGATACAGGTGCGGGATGTTCACAATCATAAGAGCGGTTCTCTATATCATAGAAAAGGGGGAAGACGATGCTGAAAGGAAAGACGGTGCTGCTCGGAGTATCGGGGAGCATAGCGGCTTATAAGACAGCATATCTTGCAAGCGCTCTCAGGAAACTTGAAGCACAGGTTCATGTACTGATGACACGTAACGCTGTAAACTTTATCAGTCCGGTTACTTTTGAGACGCTCACGGGCAATAAATGTCTGATCGATACATTTGACCGGAACTTTGAGTTTAGTGTGGAGCATGTGTCCCTGGCAAAGCAGGCGGATATGGTCATGATCGCTCCCGCCAGCGCCAATGTGATCGGGAAGCTCGCACACGGCATTGCCGATGATATGCTTACGACCACAGTGATGGCATGTAAATGTAAAAAAATTATCGCTCCGGCGATGAACACGAACATGTTTGAAAATCCGGTCGTGCAGGATAATCTTGAAACGCTCCGGCGCTATGGCTGCGAGATCGTCAGTCCGGCAGTCGGATATCTGGCATGCGGCGATACAGGCGCGGGCAAGATGACGGAACCGGACGTACTGCTCGAGTACATTCTGCAGGAGATTGAATATGTGAAAGACATGCAAGGAGTCAGAGTGCTCGTAACGGCAGGGCCGACACAGGAGGCTCTCGATCCGGTGCGTTATATCACAAACCATTCTACCGGGAAGATGGGATATGCCATCGCGAAGATGGCAGCAAGACGGGGAGCGGAAGTGACGCTGGTGACCGGACCGACGTCATTAAAAGCCCCACAGTTTGTAGATATCGTTCCGGTCAGATCTGCCGGAGAGATGTTCGGGGAAGTGACCGGACGGGCAGCGGATCAGGATATCATCATCAAGGCCGCGGCAGTGGCAGATTACCGGCCAAAACACGTAAGCGGACAGAAGATGAAGAAGCAGGAGAGCGATCTTACGGTCGAACTGGAGCGTACAGACGATATCCTGGCACATCTTGGCGCAAATAGACAGCAGGGACAGTTTCTGTGCGGATTCGCCATGGAGACGGAGGATCTGCTGGAAAATTCCAGGAAAAAGCTGGAGAAAAAGCATGCCGATATGATCGTCGCAAACAGCCTGAGAGTGGAGGGCGCCGGATTCGGCAGTGACACAAATGTTGTTACAATCATAACAAAAGACTCGGAAGTCTCACTCACAAAAATGTCAAAAGAGGAGACAGCCATACAAATCCTGGAAGAGATTATGAAGATTAGAGAGGCCGGGGCGTAGAAAAAATTCTGTGCCAAACGTATTGTATCCCCACAGGGGAATGATAACAAGGAGGCAAAAATATGAACAATTCAACAATGAAGAAACCCGCAGGAAGCAGATACAGCACAATGAGCATGGTTCAGGTGGCAATATTCGGGGCGATCATATTTATTATGGCCTTTACCCCCTTTCTGGGCTATATTCCGCTTGGAGTCACCAGGGCAACGATCATCCATATTCCTGTCATTATCGCTTCACTGCTGATGGGACCGAAGAAAGGCAGCGTGCTGGGATTTGTATTCGGTCTGACGAGCTTTATCAACAATACGATCAACCCGACGGCAACGTCATTCGTGTTCACGCCGTTTTACAGTGTCGGGGAGATCAGCGGCGGCATCGGCAGCATTATCATCTGTTTCGTTCCCCGCATCCTGATAGGGATCGTTCCATATTATGTATACAGGCTTGCGCTCAGATTTGTGAGTGAAGATACGAGGAGAAAAGGAGTGTCCGGCATCGGACTTGTGCTTGCGGGAATCTCTGGAGCGCTGGTAAATACGCTGCTCGTCATGAATCTGATTTTTGTATTTTTCAGAGAGGCGTATGCACAGGCAAACGACGTAGCTTCATCGGCAGTGTATACGTTCATTCTGTCGGTAATCGGCATCAACGGTGTGCCGGAAGCAATCGTAGCAGGCATCCTCACGCTCTGTATCGGCAAAGTGCTTCTGAAGAAAAAGGTAAGAGAAAGGCTGGGCTTTAGAAATGATCTTGGCTATTGACATTGGGAATACCAATATTGTGATCGGATGTATCGACGGAAAGAAGTGTCTTTTTGTAGAGCGTCTCTCCACAGTACGCACGAAGACGGAGCTGGAGTATGCTATTGACCTCAAAAATGTGCTTGATATCTACCACATTAAACGCCATGATATCGAGGGTGGGATCATTTCTTCTGTAGTGCCCCAGATCACGACAGTGGCAAAGCTGGCGGTGGAGAAAATCCTGAAAAAGGAAGTGCTCGTTGTCGGAGCAGGAATCAAGACAGGCCTTAATATCCGTATAGATAACCCGGCCCAGCTCGGAAGCGACCTGGTGGTAGATTCTGTAGCGGCCATAGCCGAATATCCCGCGCCGCTTCTGATATTCGATATGGGAACAGCAAATACAGTCTGTGTGATCGATAAGGACAGGCACTATATCGGTGGTATGATCTACCCTGGAATCGGAGTATCTCTGGATTCGCTGACTGCACATGCTTCACAGCTTGGCGGCATCAGTCTGGAGGCACCGGAGCATATCATCGGGAAAAATACAGCGGACTGCATGAAGAGCGGAACGGTGTACAGCTCCGCAGCAGCCATAGACGGCATCATCGACCGGCTTTCTGAGGAGCTTGAAGGGGAAGTGACAGTGATCGCCACGGGCGGACTGGCGAAGAAGATCATACCGCACTGCAGGCGGGAGGTCATCCTTGATGATAATCTGCTGCTCAAAGGACTGGCTGTCATCTATCGAAAAAACCGGAAGTAAGATTTCAGGGGGCTGTCCCCATCTGTGATGTCTGAATCACTGATGGGGACAGCCCCCTGAATTTATGAAGCCAACGGCGCTTCCCGCAAGAGTGTTACAGGATATCGCCGCGTTTGATATATCCGGGTCTGTCAGGAGATGCGATGATTCTCTTTCCACGGATCAGCCGTGCGTGTTTGTCTACCATCATATTTTCGACATGAACGCCTTTCCCGATGACAACGTCAGCAGATATGACACAGTTTTTTACAACTGCTCCCGGTTTGATGATGCATCCACGTCCGATAATGGAGTTCTCTATTTCGCCGTCTATCAGACAGCCGTTGGATACAACGGAGGAAGTGACTTTGCTGTCTGCGAAATACTGTGTCGGGCAGGAGTCGTTTGTGCGGGTATATACCGGCCACTCGTCATCGAACAGGTTCATGGCATTTTTCAGATTGATCAGAGACATATTAGCATCATAATAGCTCTTAAAATCCGTGATCGCTGCAAAATAGCCCCTGTGCGGAACAGCGCGGATGTCGAGCTCCCCACACTCCTCGTCGAGGATATCAGCAAATGTATACATAGATGATGTTTTGTGAGCTTTATTTACCAGATCCAGGAAAAGTTCTTTTGTCATTACATATGTATCCATGGAAATGTTTCTGTTCTTGGCATTTCCACGATTTGGCTCAATGGAGAGGACGCCTTTCTGCTTATTGATGTTGAGCGTGTCGCAGCTCAGGAACGCATCTTTTGCGTTATCGACAGCATGGTACATCATGGAAATGTCAGCGCCTGACGCTGCATGTGCATCAATAAATTCGCTGTAGTCAGCTGTGTAGATCATATAGCTTGGCGCGATGACTACATACGGCTGAGACATACGTTCGATACAGTCCAGGTTTTCCATATAGGCAGCGATGTCTGTACTGTATATATTTCCTACCTGTCCATCTTCCGCATACATGATGCTCAGTTTGCCGCGCTTGGAGTTGATATTATAATGACGCCCGGTGCCGAGATGCTCTGTCAGAGAGCGGGGTTTCCTGCGCACGTATACCTGGATATTATCGATCCCGCTGTTGCTCATATTGGAAATCGGAAAATCGATGATGCGGTATCTGCCGAGGAAAGAAAACGCTCCTACAGGACGGTATTCCTGGAGACCGTCTACCTGGATATGGTTGCCGGCAAAATTAACAATTCCAAATGCCTTGTTCATTTTATTCATCCCCCTTTACACGTTTTGCGACAAGTTCGATGTTTTCACTGTCAGCGCTGCCTACCAGTGCATTTTTGCCAATCTTAACGCCGTCGGCCACAAGAGCACGCGTCACAACGGCTCCCTCTGCGACTTCAGCGCCCGGCATAAGCACGCTGTCAATAACCTTGGCTCCTGCAGCGACTTTCGCATTGGTGAAAAGAACCGAATTTCTGACCTCACCGTCAACAATGCAGCCCTGTGTGATAAACGCCCGGTCTATCACCGCGTCTGAACCGATATACTGGGGAAGAGCAGTTACGTCCTCTGTATAGACCTTCCATGTAGGATCATTGAGATCAAGCTCGTTGTTTTTGCTGAGCAGATCCATATTTGCCTCCCAGAGGGAATCGATCGTTCCTACGTCTTTCCAGTATCCTTTATATTTATAGGCGAATATATTCTTGCCCTCTTTCAGGAGCGTAGGGATGATATCTTTGCCAAAATCGTGAGAGGAATCCGGATTTTTCATATCGGCAAGAAGCATTTTCCGAAGCGTCTTCCAGTTGAAGATATAAATGCCCATTGATGCGAGATTGCTCTTCGGATGCTCCGGCTTTTCTTCAAATTCAATAATACGTCCGGTCTCATTCGTATTCATGATACCGAAACGGCTGGCTTCTTTCATCGGAACTTCTATGACGGCAATTGTGGCGTCAGACTGACATTCTTTATGATAAGTGAGCATTTTTGCATAATTCATCTTGTAGATGTGGTCGCCGGAAAGAATGAGAAGGTATTCCGGCGAATATGCATCGATAAAATCGATATTCTGCGAGATTGCATCGGCAGTACCTCTGTATACATCCAAATCTGCGTCTGATTTCTCGCGGGGCGGCAGGACATACACGCCGCTGTCCTTCGCATCTAACCCCCAGCGGCGTCCCGCTGCGACATAGCTGTTGAGAAGAACAGATTCGTACTGCGTGAGTACGCCGACGATATCGATGCCGCTGTTTGCACAGTTGCTGAGTGGGAAATCAATGATCCGGTATTTTCCGCCATATGAAACAGCCGGTTTGGCCACTTTTTTCGTCAGCTCATGCAGCCGTGAGCCGCGGCCGCCAGCTAAGATCATAGCTAACATATTATTTTGTTTCATAATAAGCCCTCACTTTCATACTTGCTGTATTTTATTATACATACTTTTTTGGTACATTTCCACACTTTCGCTCTATGATTTAAAAGAAATTTGTTAAATAGAGCCATTTTTCGACAGTGGTTTGTAAATTTTGTAAATTTTTAACAAAAGTATGTGCCGGAAGAGACGATTTTATGGATTGACAATAAAAAAATATCCGCATATACTTTATTGTTAGTTACCGAACAAATTATATCATGTCGGAAAGGAAGTGCAGCAGGGAATGTATGGTAAGAACGGGCAGGACACATGTGAACCCGGGCACGATGTGGGGCGGATGATAAACACACTCTCGCATCAGCTGAAGAGGCAGATGTGCATGCATGAGGCAGAGGACAGCCTGAAGACGAACATGCAGAGACTCGTGCTGCATTATATACTGTTTCAGTCACTTGAGAGAGATATTTACCAGAAAGATGTGGAGAAAGAGTTCCACATCCGGAGGTCCACAGCCACCGGGATCCTCCAGATTCTGGAGAAGAACGGATTCATAACAAGAAAGCCTGTGAAACAGGACGCCAGGCTCAAAAAGCTGGAACCAACCGAAAAGGCAAAAGGAGTAAGAAAGCATATCCTGGAAAATATCCGGTATATAGAAGAACTTCTGGCAAGGGGAATCCCCGAAGAGAAGCTCTCCGTGTGCCGGGAAGTGCTGGAACAGATGTCCGCTAATTTGTCAGGTGATGAAAAAAGAAGAGAGGAGATAACATACCATGAATAGAAAACTGCTTCGTTCTGTCAGGGAATATAAGCGTGAATCTTTTCTGACCCCTGTGCTGGTCTGCCTGGAAGTGCTGATGGAAGTGCTGATCCCGCTTCTGATGGCAAATATCATCGACGTGGGGATCATGAATGGAGACATGGGATATATCATCCGGACAGGACTTATACTTATTGTCATGGCCATGCTTGCACTTGTATTCGGCGCCAAAGCAGGACAGCTGGGTGCGATCGCATCCTCAGGATACGCAAAGAACCTGCGACATGATATATTTTATAAGATACAGGATTTTTCATTTGGAAATATCGATCACTTTTCAACGTCGAGTCTCGTGACGAGGATGACGACGGATATTACGAATGTGCAGATGGCCTACATGTTTACGATCCGTCTGCTGGCGAGAGCGCCCATCATGATTGTGCTGTCGCTCATCATGACGCTGACGATCAGTGTGCCGATCGCAGTCATAATGCTGATCACAGTTCCGCTTCTTGGCGGAGCGCTGATCTTCATCGCAAAGAAAGCGCATCCGCATTTCGTCAAGGTGTTTGACCAGTACGATGTACTCAACAATACTGTTCAGGAAAATGTTAATGCGGCGAGGGTAGTAAAGGCATATGTCCGTGCCGATCATGAAGTGGAGAAGTTTGACAAAGTATCTGAGATCGTTTTCAGACTCTTTACGAAAGCGGAGAAGATTGTGGCGTGGAATTCTTCGATCATGCAGTTTATGGTATACGCGGTTGTCATCATCATGGTGCTGATCGGTGGAGAGAGCATTATCACAGGGACGATGCAGACCGGAGAACTGACAAGCGTCATTGTGTATGCGCTCCAGATCCTGATGTCGCTAATGATGGTTACATTTGTATTTACGATGATTATGATTGCCGAGGCGTCTACCGATCGTATTACAGAGGTGCTTGATGAAGTTCCAGAGATGGAAGACGCTGAAGATGCTGTCACAGAGGTGGCGAACGGAGATATCGATTTTGAGCATGTGAATTTCAGCTATGCCGGCGAGGGCGGGAATCTTGCTCTGAAAGACGTCAGCCTCCATATCAAGAGCGGCCAGATCGTCGGGATTATCGGCGGCACTGGAAGCGCGAAATCCACCCTCGTACAATTGATCCCGAGGCTCTATGATGTAACCGAAGGCTGTGTAAAGGTCGGGGGTGTAGATGTGAGGAAATACGGTCTGGAAGCTCTGCGCGACCAGGTGTCCATGGTACTTCAGAAAAATGTACTTTTTACAGGCAGCATCTATGACAATATCCGCTGGGGCGATGAAAATGCCAGCGACGAAGAAGTGCAGAGAGTCTGCAGACTGGCTCAGGCAGATGGATTCATCAGCGAGTTCCCGAACAAATATGACACGATGATCGTAGAGGGCGGCAATAATGTATCCGGAGGTCAGAAGCAGAGATTGTGTATCGCAAGAGCGCTTCTGAAGAAACCGAAGATCCTCATACTTGATGATTCGACAAGTGCAGTGGATACGAGGACAGACGCTCTGATCCGGCAGGCATTCCGGGAGGAGATCCCTGATACGACGAAGATCATCATCGCACAGAGGATTTCTTCTGTAGAAGACGCGGATATGATCATCGTCATGGACAACGGCGAGATCAATGGAATCGGTACATCGGAAGAGCTTCTGAGGACAAATGACATCTACAGAGAAGTATATGAATCACAGGTGAAAGGAGGCGCGGAAGATGAGCGGTCAGAACAATAACAGTAATGTACAGACTGTTCAGCAGAGAACGGGCGGCGGTCCGGCCGTGACCAAAGGCACGATCAAAACAGCGAAAAGACTGCTTGGCTATGTGGTCAGCACATATAAGGTACAGTTCGTCGTTGTACTGATCTGTATCCTGGTAAGCTCTATTGCGTCGATCTCGGTATCTCTGTCGCTGAAATTCCTTCTGGATGATTTCATCATCCCTCTGATCGGGCAGCAGGCCCCGGATTATTCGGAACTGTATATGGCGCTGACAGTGCTTGGAACTATCTTCCTGTCCGGTGTGGCGGCGACATTTATATACAGCCGTATGATGGTGGTGATCGGCCAGGGTGTGTTAAAGCGTGTCAGAGATGAGATGTTCGAGCACATGCAGAAACTACCGATCCGTTACTTTGACCAGAATACAAACGGTTCAATCATGAGCCTTTATACGAATGATACAGACACGCTGCGCCAGATGATTAATCAGTCTATCCCGCAGGTGCTGATGTCAGCGTTTACGATTGTAGTTACATTTATTTCCATGCTTCTGCTAAGCCCGATCCTGACAGCGCTGGCAGTGCTTATGATTCTTGTCATGCTGATTGTCTCGAAAGTGGTGACGGGAAACAGCGGCAAATATTTTATCCGCCAGCAGCTCGACCTTGCAGATATTACAGGATTCGTCGAGGAGCGGATGAACGGTCAGAGAGTTATCAAGGTCTTTAACCATGAGAAGATTTCCGAAAAAGAGTTCGATGAGCTCAATGAACGGCTTTTTACAAGCGCTTCAAGTGCCCATACGTTTGCCAGCATGATGGGGCCGATCATCGGCAATCTTGGAAATCTGCAGTTCGTACTCACGGCGGTGTTCGGCGGATTCCTCTCGGTAGCGGGCATAGGAAACATCACGCTGGGAGTTATGGCATCCTACCTGCAGTTCACAAAGAGTTTCACACAGCCTTTTATGCAGGTGGCACAGCAGTTTAACTCTATCATTATGGCGCTTGCCGGAGCAGAGCGTATTTTCCGTATGATGGATGAGGAGCCGGAAGTGGATGACGGTTATGTCACGCTTGTCAATGCAAAGAGGAATCCGGATGGAAGCCTCACAGAGTGCAAGGAGCGCACCGGATTGTGGGCGTGGAAACATCCCCATCAGGCGGACGGTACGATCACATACCAGGAACTTAAGGGCGATGTACGCTTCTATGACATGACATTCGGCTACACGCCGGACCATATGGTGCTCCATGATTTGACGCTCTATGCGAAACCAGGGCAGAAACTTGCTTTTGTCGGTTCCACCGGAGCGGGAAAGACGACGATCACGAACCTGATCAATCGTTTCTATGATGTGGACGACGGAAAGATCCGTTATGACGATATCAATATCAATAAGATCAAGAAAGCCGACCTGAGACGGTCGCTTGGTATCGTGCTTCAGGATACACATCTGTTTACCGGAACGATCAAAGAGAATATCCGGTACGGCAAACTGGATGCAACAGATGAGGAAGTGGTAAAGGCGGCAAAGCTCGCTCATGCGGACGGATTCATCCGTATGCTGCCAAATGGCTATGACACACATCTGAGCGGCGACGGAGAGGAACTCTCCCAGGGCCAGAGACAGCTTCTTGCGATCGCGAGAGCAGCCATTGCAGATCCGCCGGTGCTTATTCTTGATGAGGCGACGTCGTCCATTGATACGAGGACGGAGCGAATCGTTCAGCAGGGGATGGATAATCTGATGAAAGGGCGTACAGTATTCGTTATCGCCCACAGACTTTCTACCATCCGCAACAGCGATGCCATTATGGTGCTTGAGCATGGACGCATCATAGAGCGGGGAACGCATGAAGAACTGCTTAAGCTGAAAGGAACGTACTATCAGCTGTATACAGGAAAGCTGGAGCTTTCGTAGTTTGAATCGGGGACGTAGTAAAATCGATTTTTACTACGTCCCCGATTCAAGTTCAGGGTGTCCCCATTCTATGAAAGGCCTGTCCCTTTTTATAAAATAGTGGAAATTAAATGAACAGGGACAGGGCTATTTTCGATTAGGGACAGAGCAAACTGAATTTTGGGACGTAGACAAACTGGATTTTACTACGTCCCCGATTCAAATTTCTATTTCTGCTGCTTTTGCTATCCGCATTTCTGAATATAGGATGACCATATCCCCTTCCCGCAGTATCAGATTCCCGTTCGGGATCATGCTTTTTTCCTTACGTTTCACGAGTACGATGACAGAGTGTCTCGAGATATCCAGATCGCGTATGCGCTGTCCGTTCCACGGGTTGTTCTTCTGAAGGATAATCTCTTTTAAGCGGATATGTTCCTTATCCTGGAATGATTCGGCTCCAAGTACCATCACATCATCCTCATGGAGGACAAGATTTCCGCGTGGGACAAGGATACGATGCCTGCGTTGGACGACAGCTACGATAACCCGCTCCGGGAGATGGAGCTGGGCGATACTCTTGTTCACCCAGGGATCCCTCGCCGTGAGATGTATCCTGATAAAATGGATGTCTTCTTCTTGTCCATACTCGCTCATCCGCTTGATACGTGAATATTGATCGACAAAACCGGCAGAAATGATACCAGTGGGGATCGCGACCATGCCTACGCCCAGGAAAGCGATACAGATCCCGAATATCTTCCCCAGAGTAGTGATTGGGTAGATATCGCCATACCCTACAGTGAGCAGAGTAGATGTAGCCCACCAGATGCCTGAGAACGCATTGGTAAACACATCCGGCTGAGCCTCGTGCTCCAAGCTATACATGCACAGGCTGGAAGCCAGCATGAGGATCAGGATCGTGAACACAGAGGAGAAAAGCTGCTGTCTTTTGCTGTTCAGAACCTCTGTGATCAGTTTGAACGAATCATAATATGCATTGATGCGGAAAAGACGGAACACCCGCATGACCCTCAGCATGCGGAACGCCACTGCTCCGGCCGGGAAAAAGACCGGAAGATAGTAGGGGAGGAAAGAGAGCATGTCGATGATTCCCGTAAAGGAGAAGATGTATTTCCGGACAGCTCTCGGTTCTGTTGATTCGGGATACATATATTTTGCCGTCCACAAGCGCAGTATGTAATCAATACAGAACAGCCCCACAGTGATATTCTCGACGGCGAGGAGGAGGTCACCGTACTCTGCACGGTACGTTTCATATGTATGCAGGATGCTCGCCGCAAGGTTGACGACGATCGTCACAAAGTATATAAAGTCATATAACCGCGAGGTATGATCGATTCCGGTGCGTACCTCAAGGATCTCATAGAGACGGTATCGGATATGTTCCCTTTTCCTGCTGTTCATGTAAAAATCCCCCGAGTTTCTTCCGTGTTAGTTACTGCAGCGCTTTTCCAGTCAGCATCTCGTAGCTCTGCAGGTATTTGTCGATTGTTTTCTGTACGATATCCTCCGGAAGAGTCCAGTCATTGCCGGGGTTGGCTTTCAGCCAGTCACGTGCGAACTGTTTATCAAAGGACGGCTGGGAGTGTCCCGGTTCATATCCGTCAGCGGGCCAGAACCGTGAGCTGTCCGGTGTGAGCATCTCATCGCCGATCACGATATCGCCGTTCTCATCCAGTCCGAACTCGAATTTGGTATCTGCAATGATGATTCCCCGGCCCAGCGCATAGTCCGCGCATTTCTTGTAGAGGGCGATCGTATAGTCACGCAGTTTCAAGGCATATTCTTCGCCTTTTCCCGGAAATTCTTTCTCCAGAAGCTCTATGCTCTGCTCGTAGGAGATGTTTTCATCGTGATCGCCAATCTCGGCCTTTGTAGAGGGGGTATAGATAGGCTCTGGCAGCTTGTCCGATTCTTTCAGCCCTTCTGGAAGCCTGATGCCGCATACAGTGCCGTTTTTCTGATAGCTTGCCCAGCCGCTGCCAGTGATGTAGCCGCGGACGATACATTCGACCGGAAGCATCCTGAGTTTCCTGCACATCATGCTGTTTCCGGTAAACTGCGGCTGGCGGAAGAAGTCAGGCATATCGTTTACATCTGTTGATATCATGTGATTTGGCAGGATGTCGCTTGTCATGTCGAACCAGAATTTAGACATCTGTGTAAGGACAGTTCCCTTTTTTGTGATCGAGTTCTTAAGGATCACGTCAAAACAACTGATCCTGTCTGTGGCAACCAGGATCAGGCTGTCACCATTGTCGTAGATCTCGCGTACTTTTCCTTCTTTGATTGGTCTCATTTTACATACCTCATTTACTCGTAATTTATCATCTCTCATGAACAGAGAGCTGCTCCACTATAAGATTAGACAAATCCTGGAGAAAATACAAGAGTTTCTTTCATTATAAGTATTCATTATGAGTTATAAGTAAAAATACAGCATATAGCGATAAAGTATGTTATAATCTATAAGATTATTTAGAAATATCAGGTAAAGAAGGTGTCGGATAATGGGCAGACGGCAGAAAAGAAATGTTCATAAAAATGAAAACGGAAAATATATCTGGGGCATCATTGCGTCTATTGCAGTGATCATCGCTTCATTTGCGATCGCGATATGGGTGTTCCTGGACGGGCAGAACGCACAAAGTCAGGCGGATCAGGCGGCGGACGCACAGTCTTCAGATAGTCAGAGTGACGGAGACAGAAGCGGGAAGTCTTCAGACGGAGATAATTCCGGCGACAGCGAGGAACAGACAGGCGGCGCTCAGACAGACGCACAGATCGAGGAAATCATATCATCTATGACGCTGGAAGAAAAGGTGTGCCAGTTGTTTATGATAACACCGGAAGCTCTGACAGGAGTCGGAACAGCGACCCAGGCAGGCGATGCGACGAGAGATGCGCTTTCAGAGTATCCGGTCGGCGGCGTGATCTATTTTGCAAAGAATCTGCAGACACCTGAACAGACGCAGACCATGCTTGCCAATACACAGCGATACGCGGAAGAACGCACAGGGTTCCCAATCTTCCTCTCCGTGGATGAAGAGGGCGGACAGGTGGCGAGAGTCGGGAGCAACCCCTCGTTCAAAGTAGAGCAGATAGGAAATATGAGCGATGTTGGAAGCAGAGGAGACACGCAGGAGGCATATGATATCGGAAACACGATTGGGTCTTATCTCAGTGATCTTGGCTTTAATATGGACGCGGCGCCGGATACGGATGTGCTGACCAACCCGGAAAACGAAGTGGTGAGATACCGTTCCTTTGGCTCTGATCCGCAGCTTGTAGCGGATATGGCCCGGGCAGAGCTCAGCGGACTAAATGACCAGGGAATCATTGGAATGTACAAACACTTCCCCGGCCATGGCGGAACGGCTGCGGATTCCCATGCGGGCTATGCATATGTGGATGACACTCTGGAAGAATTAAGAAGCGGCGCCTTTGTCCCGTTCCAGGATGGGATAGACAACGGTGTCAGAGTTATCATGGTAAGCCATATCTCCTGCCCGAATGTCACGGGAGACGATACGCCGGCCACACTTTCAGAGAGGATGATAACGGATATTCTGAGGGAAGAGATGGGCTTTGAGGGCATGGTGATCACCGATGCCCTTGATATGGGCGCGGTCACAGCACAGTACAGTTCTGATCAGGCGGCAGTGGCGGCGCTTCAGGCAGGAGCGGATATGCTGCTCATGCCTGAAGATTTTCACAGTGCTTACCAGGGCGTATTACGGGCAGTGGAGAACGGAACCGTGAAAGAGGAACGCATCGACGAGTCCGTGCGCCGTATCCTGAATATAAAATTGACGATAAACACGCAGGGAGCGATATCATGAAAGAGAGCAAACAGGGGTGCCGGCCGAGAAAAGCGCCAGACAGCCGGATCATAAAGAAAGGCGTCGTCCGTATTCTCCAGCGCTTTATAAGGCTGGGGATGTGTCTGACACCATGGCCCGCGCCGAAAGTCATGCAGGGGCCCGGATCAGTCCGGAATCTGCCATTATCCCTTAAGAAAATGAATCTGAAGAAACCTTTGATCGTAACCGGAAAGACGGTGAGAGGCAGCGGGCTGCTCAATGGGATGCTTGAGACGATGGAGTCCATCGGGATCCCGGGGGTGATATTTGACGGAGTAAAGCCCAATCCCACCAACAGGGAAGTAGAGGCGGGAGTGTCTGCTTTCCGGGAAAACAGATGCGACTGTTTGATAGCTTTTGGAGGCGGTTCCCCCATGGACTGTGCCAAAGCCATCGGCGCGAGGATCGCCCGGCCGGGGAAGACAGTACCCGAACTGCAGGGGATGTTCAGAGTACTGCGTCCGACACCGGTTATATTCGCAGTGCCTACCACTGCGGGAACCGGTTCTGAAACGACGATTGCAGCAGTGATCACGGATACGGCAGCAAACCATAAGGCTGCCATTATGGATCTGAGTCTGATGCCGAAGTTTGCTGTTCTTGACCCGGAACTGACCGTCGGGCTTCCGCCCCGAACGACAGCGGAGACAGGGATGGATGCGCTCTGTCATGCGGTGGAGGCGTACACGAACGATGCGTATAACAGCAGGATGGAGAAAGAACTGGCGCGCAGGGCCGTGAAACTGATTTTTGATAATCTGCAGAAAGTCTATGAGAACGGGACTGATCTGGAGGCGAGACAGAAGATGCAGCAGGCGGCATTCTGCGCTGGACGTGCATTTACGAGAGGATGTGTCGGCTATGTCCATGCGGTGGGACATCCGCTGAGCAGCCTCTATGGAATACCCCACGGCAGAGCCATGGGTATCCTGCTTCCGCATGTGATGCGAGCATATGGAGCGGCGGCCCACAAAAGGATTGCCGAACTAAGCGACGTATGCGGGCTCACGAAAGAAGAGGCGGGCATCCCCGAGAAAGCAGAGGCTTTCATACAGTGGATCGAAGAGCTGAAAGCCAGGATGGATATTCCGGAGCGTCCTGATATGATACGGCGGGAAGATGTAGAACAGATCGCTGAATGGGCGGAAAAGGAAGGCAATCCGCTCTATCCCGTACCTGTGATATGGAGCAGGGAAGAGTTTGTGGGATTTATACGCACACTCCTGACAGAGGAAGACCTTGCAGAGACATAAGGAGAGAAAAATGATGATTGACACCCACGCTCACTATGACGATGAGCAGTTTGACACAGACAGAGAAGAACTTTTAAAAAGAATTCATGACAGCGGAATCGATCTGATCGTAAATGCAAGTTCCACCATCGAGTCATGGGAGAAGATACAAAAACTGACGGAAGAGTATCCCTTTGTCCGGGGAGCCGTCGGCGTACACCCGGATGAGGTGGGTGCGCTCACAGAAGAACATATGGACAGGATGAAGCGCCTCCTGGAACTCGACAAGATTGTCGCAGTCGGAGAGATCGGACTGGACTATTACTGGGATCATGAGAGCCATGGCATGCAGAAAAAGTGGTTTGTCCGCCAGCTTGAACTTGCGCGGGAAACCGAGATGCCCGTCATCATCCACAGCAGGGATGCGGCGGAAGATACTATGGAAATTATGAAGAAATATGCGTCGGGAATGAAAGCTGTCATACATTGCTATTCCTATTCGGCAGAGCTGGCAAAGGAATATGTAAAGATGGGATATTATATCGGGATCGGCGGCGTAGTCACCTTCAAAAACGCTAAGAAACTAAAAAGCGTTGTCAGGGAGATCCCTCTTACATCCATTGTGCTGGAGACGGACTGCCCCTACCTTGCGCCGGAGCCTTACCGCGGGAAACGCAACTCATCGCTCTATCTCCCTTATATAGCGGAGAAGATTGCAGAGCTCAAAGAAGTAAGCGCAGAAGAGGTCATACGGCAGACGGAGGAGAACAGCAGGAAACTGTATGGCCTGTAAACAATTCTTAAGGAGAAAGCTATGAAAGAACCAACACTTGGCAATCCGCAGAACACAATCCAGATTCTGCAGAAATATCATTTTGTCTTTCAGAAGAAATTCGGACAGAATTTTCTGATCGACACACACGTGCTGGAGAAGATCATCCGTGCGGCAGAGATCGGAAAAGATGACTGCGTGCTTGAGATCGGACCGGGAATCGGAACGATGACACAGTATCTCGCATGCGCGGCGGGAAAAGTCATAGCGGTCGAGATTGACAGGGCGCTGATCCCGATACTTGGGGATACTCTGGACGGCTTTGACAATGTAAGGGTCATTAACGAGGACGTGTTGAAAATAGATATCGCAAGGCTTGCGGAAGAAGAAAACGGCGGAAAGCCGATCAAGGTAGTGGCGAACCTGCCCTACTATATTACGACGCCCATCATCATGGGACTCTTTGAGGGACATGTGCCGGTAAAGAGCATTACGGTCATGGTACAGAAAGAAGTGGCTGACCGTATGCAGACAGGGCCCGGATCAAAGGATTACGGCGCGCTGTCTCTTGCAGTCCAGTATTATGCGAAGCCATATGTGGCGGCAAACGTACCGCCGAACTGTTTTATGCCCCGCCCGAAGGTAGGGTCGGCCGTAATCCGGCTGGAACGGTACAGTGAGCCGCCTGTGCAGGTGGAAGATGAAAGGCTCATGTTCCGCCTCATACGCGCCTCCTTTAACCAGCGGAGAAAGACCCTTGCAAACGGGCTGAAGAATTCGCCGGAACTGGATCTCACAAAAGAAGAGATCGAACGTGCGATCGCAGAGCTTGGCAAAGGGGCAGGAGTGAGAGGGGAAACATTGACGTTAGAAGAATTCGCGAAATTATCAAATATTATATACAATGCGAGAAAATAACTGATAAATAAATGAAAGTAGAAAAATAAATAGACAAAATAAGGTGTGCTGTTCATAAATTTTTAATAGAGTGTTAATTGTATAAATTCTCTTTTTTTAGTATAATAAAAAGGTCATACATTGAAAAAAGAGAATAGAGAGAAGGAGGAACGCACATGGCAAAGGATATTGACAGCATTTTTTTCGATATTACTCCGGAAATTGAAGAATTAGCTCTCAAATGCGAAACAAACAATGAGATCGACAAGGAATTGTATACAAAGTATGAGGTTAAGCGCGGGCTGCGCGACCTGAACGGCAAAGGCGTTCTTGCCGGGCTGACGAATATTTCAGATGTCTGCGCATCAAAGATCGTCGACGGTAAATCAGTTCCATGTGAAGGAAATCTTTATTACCGCGGCTATAATATAAAGGATTTGGTAAAAGGCTTCCTGGATGCAAAACATCCCGGATTTGAAGAGACGACATATCTGCTTCTTTTCGGTGAACTTCCCACGAAAAAAGAATTAGCAGATTTTCAGGATATGCTTGCAGAGAGGCGGATGCTTCCGCCCAATTTCGTGCGCGACGTCATCATGAAAGCACCCAGCCGCGATATGATGAACAGTATCACCAGGAGTATCCTGCAGCTTTACTCTTATGACGAGAAAGCGGACGATACCAGCATCCCGAACGTTCTGCGCCAGTGTCTGAACCTGATCGGCCAGTTCCCGATGCTGATGGTATACGGATATCATGCATATAACTATAAGCAGGGGGAAGACCTGTATATATACGCGCCGAAGCCGGAGCTCTCCATGGCAGAGAATATCCTGATGATGCTCCGTGAAGACAGGCAGTATACGGAGCTGGAGGCAAAGATTCTCGATATGGCGCTCGTGCTCCATATGGATCACGGCGGCGGAAACAATTCGACATTTACCACACACGTCGTAACCTCTTCGGGCACAGATACATACTCTACGATTGCTGCAGCCATGGCGTCCCTGAAAGGCCCGAAACACGGCGGTGCGAATATCAAAGTAACGCAGATGTTCGAGGACATGAAGAAGAACGTAAACGACTGGGCAGACGACGATAAGGTCAGAGCTTATCTTGAAGATCTTCTTGAGAAGAGAGCATTTGACAAAAAGGGCCTGATCTATGGTATGGGACATGCAGTATATTCGATTTCCGATCCGCGGGCCGACATCTTCAAGAAGTTCGTAAAACAGCTTGCGCATGAGAAAGGACACGATGCCGAGTATGCATTGTATGAAAAAGTAGAGCATATGGCACCGGAGATCATCGGCGAGAAGCGACATATATACAAGGGCGTAAATGCTAATGTAGACTTCTACAGCGGCCTTGTCTACAGTATGCTGGATCTTCCGCCGTCACTGTACACTCCTATTTTTGCCGCGGCTCGTATCGTAGGCTGGAGCGCGCACAGGATGGAAGAGCTTCAGAATGTAGACAAGATCATACGTCCGGCGTATAAACCGCTTGCTCAGCATCGAGAATATATAAAATTAGATGACAGGTAGTGAATAGCTATGAGAGATGAGTTTTATTTCCCGTCAAAAGATGGAAACACAGAAATCCATACGATTGAATGGAAACCCGAAACAGAAGTAAAGGCTGTCCTTCAGATTTGTCATGGAATGGTGGAATATGTCGGGCGTTATGAGGAGTTTGCCCGGTTTCTTTGTGACAAAGGATATTATGTGGTGGGAAATGACCATCTTGGGCATGGTAAATCTGTGCAGGCAAAATCCGAGTATGGATTTTTCAATGAGAAATATGGAAATGTGTGTGTGCTGGGGGATATGCATACGCTCCGCCAGCGCACAAGAAAGAAATATCCTGACGTCCCCTATTTCATGCTGGGGCACAGCATGGGCTCGTCCCTCCTGAGGCAGTACATTCAGATGTACGGAAACGGACTTGACGGAGTCGTGCTCATGGGAGCAGTCGCCGACCATAAGAAAGCGGCTCTGCTTTTTGGAAAGAGACTGTGCAGGGTTATGGCGGCTGTGCGCGGATGGCATTACCGGAGCCGCCTGGTGGATCACCTGGCGATCGGAGGATACAATAAAAAATTCAAGCCGGCACGCACAAGGGCTGACTGGATTACCAGTGACTGCGAGAGGCTTGAATCTTATGCTTCAGATCCTCTCTGCTCCTTTATGTTCACGGTGAACGCATACTATAATATGTTTCTTGGCATGCTCAATACGCAGCGCCGGGAGAGCGTGTTTATGATTCCCAAACGGCTTCCGGTACTCTTCGTTTCCGGTGCGGAGGACCCGGTAGGGAATTTCGGAAAAGGGGTTCGTACGATCTATGAAAAGTACCGGGCAGCAGGGATACAGGATGTATCCCTCCGGCTGTATACAGGCGACCGGCATGAAATCCTTCATGAGACGGACAGGGAACAGGTATATGAGGATCTGTTCAAGTGGTTTGAAGAGCACAGAAGATTGCATGGATCATAATAATATGCATAAAAAGCAGGAGGCTGGTTCTTAATTGAATCAGCCTCCTGTTTTTGCGAGAGTGACTGTTTATAGTTTTGGAATGTGCCTTCTGGTAATTCGGTGATTAGCAGTTCCGAATTACTCATTCAAATATTCTTCCAGCGTGATTCCTCTTTTTGTAATTTCCTCAGCGGCATTTCTGCCCACATAGCGATAATGCCATGGTTCGTAAGTGATCCCGGTAACTGATATGCTGTCTTGAGGATAGCGGAGGATAAAACCATATTCCCAGCAGTGGGCCATAAGCCACTGCTGTTCGGGTGTATCCGCCTGACGCTCATCTAGTTCCGTGTATTGAGAGGCAATGATATCTACAGCAATCCCGGCAGCGTGTTCGCTGGTTCCAGGAAGCGCGATCGACTGCTTGGCATTGTTATAGGCTTCCAGAGGAGTCATTCCTGCTCTCATACGTGTCAAGACACCGTTGTTGAACAGTGCCGTCTGTGTGCTGAGCGTGCGGTACGCAGATGTCACATACATATCCAGCCCTTTCGCCCGGCCATCTGCCAGCATCTGCTGAAGACTTTCTGCAATCCGGGAGTCAACGGAGTGGGAATCATCTATGCGTGTGAGTGAAGGCGGGACATAATCTGTATCCAGAGGGTTCGATTCGCTGATGAGTGCGAGACACCAGTCATCAGAGGCGCTGCCCAGCAGGGCAGCGTTGTCAGTGACCAGACGGGCATCAGACTGTCCGTCCGCCGCCTGCCCGGAATCCTCCGCGCTGCTGCCAGAATTGCCAGAAGAAACAGCAGAAGAATATGTGCCTGAGTTAAGTTCTGAGACTGCGAAAGCGAAAATGACGCCTGCAGCGAAGCCTCCAGCCAGCCCCAGTACAAATCTAGTCCTGCGGGAATATATCATAATTGCTGCTCCTGATATTGTACTATAAAGTATTCAGATAATTGACCAGAAGAGTGGCGATTTTAGAACATGGAGCCTGTCTGGAGACAGCTCCGATGCGGTTAGCCACCATAGGCATGCCGTATACGACACAGGATTCCTGGTCCTGACCGATCGTATAGGCACCATTTTTACGCATTTCAAGAAGTCCCTCTGCCCCGTCGGAACCCATCCCGGTGAGGATGATCCCTACGGCCTCGCGCTTTACCGTCTCAGCCACAGAGTGGAACAGTACGTCTACAGAAGGGCGGTGTCCGTTTACTTTTGCGCCGGGAACACAGTTCACATAATAATGGATTCCGTTTTTCACCACTTTCATATGATAGTCTCCTCCAGGAGCGATGAGCACCTGACCCTGGCAGACCATATCTCCGCTCTGAGCCTCTTTTACATTCATCGCGCAAAGGCGGTTGAGACGTTCTGCATACATCTTGGTAAACCCTTCCGGCATATGCTGCGTCACTACGATTCCCGGAGTGTCTTTCGGAAGATCCCTGAGAACCTGCAGCGTAGCCTCGGTTCCGCCGGTAGAAGCGCCCAGTGCGATCACCGTGTTCTTCAGTCTGGGCGAGGATGGATTCGAGATTTTAAGCTGGCCTGCTGACAGTTTGGGAAGCGCAATGTGTACGCCCGTAGAAACCGGTTTGGATGTACCTCTGACCTGAGGTGCAGATTTCGGGTGGGAAACCGCCGGTCCGGCCTGCGGTCTGACATGGTTCGGCACTTTTACCGAGGCTGTGGAAGCCATGACGATCTTGGAAGCCAGACTTTTCGCAAAAGTTTCTGTGGTATAGTTTCTGCTCATATCCGGCTTTTTTACAAAATCTACAGCTCCATAGGAAAGAGCGTCGAACACATTGACATTGAGGGAAGATACCAGAACCACGGGAATCGGGTTTTCCGGTATTAGTTTCTGAAGAAACTCAAGTCCGTTCATTCCCGGCATTTCCACATCCAGCGAGATCACATCAGGTTTCAGGGACTTGATCTTCTGGGAAGCGTCATATGCATTTCCGGAGTACCCCACTACCTGAATTCTGGGGTCGATCTTGGTAAGCTGCGTGCTCAGAAAGCGGCAGAAAACCATCGAATCATCTACAATTAACAGTTTGACTGGATTTTTACTTGACATTGAAATAACACGTTCTCCCTTCGGATGAATATTTTCTGCCGTCTGCGACCAGGGCTGAAGTTAACTCTTCAGCGGTTTTCGGTAAACAGACGGCTGTACATAGTGATAATCCATGCTGTTTCTCTCAAGAGATTCGGAATGTCCGATCAGAAGATATCCGCCGGGAACCGTCGCATCATAGAAACGCTGTATGAGTGCTGACTTGGTCGGCTGATCAAAATAGATCATTACATTCCGACAGAAAATAACATCAAATTTCAACCGGAACTGAATGGGATCCATCAGATTGAAGGTTCGGAAGATAACGTTTTTCTTCAAAATGGGAGAAACCGTATAAATACCGGGTTCATTCGTTTTGCAGAAATATTTGCGCACCCAGGACTCCGGAAGACGGCTCAGCGACTCCTTGTCGTAAACTGCCGTCTGAGCAGCCTGCAGAGCATTCTGTGATATATCGGTAGCCAGAACACGGGTATCCCACATAGCGGCCCTCGTGCCGAAATACTCCTTGAGGAGGATCGACAGCGTATAAGGCTCCTCGCCTGTGGAACAGCCGGCGCTCCAGATACTTAAGACCCGGTCCTTTTTCACTTGTTCCAGGTATGGGAGGATTGTCTTCGTAAAGAAAGTAAAATGGCTTTCCTCTCGCATAAAAAAAGTATAATTCGTTGTCAGGCGGTTGAGCATTGTCTCGATATCAGCAGGGTTTTCCTGCGATATGATCCTGTCGATATATTCCTTAAATGAGGGGATCCCCATTGCGCTGAGCGTATTGGAGAGACGTCCAACGATCAGCTGCTTTTTCTTGCCCAGATCAATGCCATAGTTGTTTTTGATAAATGTCACGAGGCGCCTGAAATCCTCGTCTGCCAGTTTCAGCATGATAATACAACTCCTTTGGTATCTTTAATGCTCTGTGAGAGCAGTACACTTCAGCAGAAGTATGACCTTTCCGTCTTCGGCAGATACCATGGAAGGAGCAAGATCCTGTCTCCTCTCCAGAGGTACCGGACGGGACTGTGTCGGATCAATGTCAAGTACCTGTGATACGGCATCTACACATATTCCGATACGATCAGAACCAATGTCCAGGATGATAATGCACGTAGTTGAAGTATATTCTTCAAAAGGCTTGCCCATACGAAGCCGTATGTCGATGATAGGGATGATCTGGCCTCTCAGATTGATGATTCCCTGCACATAATCCGGAACAAGCGGAATCGGGCGTATCGTATGGTTAGTGATGATCTCTATGACCTGTTCTGTCGGAACGCCGTATGTCAGCCCGTCAGAGACAAAAGTCAGGTAGTCTATAGGAGAGGAGGGGTCTTTCTTCTGGGAAGATTCCTCTGTCTGTTCAAGAATCTCCTGAGCTGTAAGCGCTTCTTTTTCATTTGACATAGTAATTTCCTCCTCGTATCATGAATTCACAACAGTGGAATAGATGTTGGCGATATCAAGAATAATACTGATATTGCCGTCACCCAGTATCGTACAGCCGCTGATGCCATAATCTTTGATGCCGAAATTGTTCAGGTATGCCGGCAGCGGTTTCACTACGACCTGCTGCTCACCGAGCAGACTGTCTACAAACAGGCAGTATGACCTCTCGTTGGCCTCCACCCACATAAGGATGCCGTCTTCAATATTTGTGTGCACATTTTCCGTGATTCCGTACAGTTCGTACAGGCGGACCACAGGATAAAACTCATCCATGCATCGGAAGATCTCGTTGCCTGATGCATCGAACACGATATCCTCGGCAGATACTTTAAATGACTGCCGGATATTGGAGATTGGAACTGTAAACACAGAATTGCCCACAGATATCTCCATACCGTCCACGATAGCCAGTGTAAGAGGGATCTTGAGCGTTGTACAGGAACCTTCCCCCTTCTCACTTGTCATTGAGACAATGCCGCCGATAGATTCAATATTTTTTCTGACGACATCCATTCCAACACCTCGGCCGGAATATTCTGTAACTTCCGTATTAGTTGAGAAGCCCGGCTCCATGAGGAGAGCAAGAATATCTTTCTTTGAGTATTCTTCTTCGGGTTTCGTAAGGAAATTATTTCTCTTTGCCTTTTCCAGAACTGCCTGCGGATCTATGCCGCGTCCGTCATCCTCGATAGAGATGACTACTTCATTTCCTGTATGAACAGCAGAAAGAATGATCTCTCCCTGGGGATCTTTACCCGCCGCAATACGTTCGTCGACTGATTCTTCGATGCCGTGATCCATGGAATTGCGGACAATATGCATGATCGGGTCGCTGATGCTGTCGACGATACTTTTATCCAGCTCGGTATCTTCCCCTACCATTGTGAGACGGACATCCTTGTTCAGCGTCTTTTTCATATCTCTTACGATACGATTCATCTTCTGGAAGACACCGGATACAGATACCATACGCAAAGACATGGAAATGTCCTGCAGATCATCTGTAAGCTTGCGGAGCTGCCTTGCAGATTTCATAAAATTATCCAGCTTCAGCCCTTTTAAGTCAGGGGAAGAAGTTACCATAGACTCTGTAATGACGATCTCTCCGACCAGAGCCATCAGACTGTCCAGCTTTGACAGATTCACGCTGATTAGATTCTGTTTGACCGGTGCATGATGGGTCTGCTGAGGGGTTCCGGCGGAAGATTTTTGTTCAGGGGCGGCAGCTTTCTCGGCCTTAACGCTGTTCTCTGCGCTTTTCTCCTCAGACACTGACGAGGAATTGTCGATCAGTTCGTAGGAATGGATATTGCTGCTGCCGGCAACAATGACTTCTGCTTTTTTCGCCTGCTCTTCATCTTTGAACCCTATGTAGAATCCATTGGCAATGATCTGCTGCGAAGTACTGCTGTCAGTCTCTACGTTTTCAGGAAAAGCTGTGAAATCATAGCCGTTTTCCCGCAATGTTGCAAGGAGCATAAATGCACGCAGATTCTCCATGCCGCATCCGTCCTCGAAGAAAACGCGGAGATACCAAGGAATATCGGACACCGGAAGGCTGCCTTTGGCATCAGCAGCGCCGGCTGTTTCTGCGTTATCATCCGTTCCCGGAGAAGACGGAGTCTGATTACTTATCTTACCCAGAAAATTGTTTATTTCTTCTATAAAACTGTCGATATTAGTACTGAGCGGTTCATTACTTTCGACTTTTTCTACTTCTTCACGAAGCCGGTCGACAGATTTGAACATCAGATTAAATAACTCGCTCTTCTGATCGGAATTAAGAGTGGACATACCGTTTTCCCTGATATAGAAAAACAGGTCTTCAATATGATGAGCGATCTCCATCAGCGAATTAAATTCCAGCATGGCAGAGGAACCTTTGATGGTATGCATGCTGCGGAAGATCTCATTGACTTCGTCGTCGGTGAAGTCTTTATTCTGTTCAGCGTCTATCAGAAGTTCATCCAACCGCTCCAGGAGCGAGTTTGTTTCAAACAAATATGTGTCAAGTAAACTGTCCGTTCCGTTATCCATATTACGCACCGCCTTTTCTGATATAATGGGGGTCCTGTGCGGACACAGTTTAAAAAGACATCCTCAAAAGACATCCCCGTCGTTCTATACTTCGACAGATTTTGGGAAAAAATAATTACCAGGAGGCGAAAAAATGGCAAACGTCTTAAAAGTGACAACGCCGATGAGCGGGTATGACAATTCAAACAATATCAGAGGCAATCCGGAGATGCAGAATCCGGTTAATGTTCAGGGACCCGTCAATACAGAGAAAGTCGTGCGTCCTGATGCCAGAAGCGATGCCGCTGCACAGCAGCAGGACAGCGCGTCCATGCAGTTTAAATTCGAGACAAATTTTGACAATTTTATCCAGCAGCTCAGGAACATGCCGGTGCTTGCTGAAGAACTGCCAAAACTTCTCAGAGAATACATGGGAGCTCTGAACCAACAAGGAGGCAGCAGCGGACTGGCGCAGGAGATCGGGCGTTTCCTTGCCATGCTTGAGATCAGTCCGGAAAAGATGCAGAGCCTGCTGAAGAACCAGAATATGTCCGCTGTGCGGTACACAGGTGCATTTTTTGATCTTCTTCGCAGAGTGATGAGCGAGACGGGATCTGTGGAGTTGAAGAACAGCATCCTGTTGTTTCTGAAACGATATACGGACATGGCGGAGAGCGGAGATATTCTCTCGGACATCGAGAGAAATATACAAAAGATGACAAAATGGATGTTTCCGGAGCAAAGTGCCCATCTCTCGGAACTTAACAGTAAGATGGCATATCAGCAGGGAGCTTCGGCGGAGCAGACTGCGTCGAATCTGGAAACGCTCAAAAATGAGATACTTCCTTTCCTGAACAATTATATATCCAAAACGCACGACAGAGGAATTTTGAGAGATACGACGGCGTTTATCGCAAGTCTTATAGCGCGCTACGAAAACGGTCAGATGGATGGCGTGGCCCAAGCGTTTGACAGGCTTATGGAGTTTCAGGCGTTTCAGAAATACTTCCAGGGGTTTGACACCAGCCGGCTGTTCGAGCTGCTCAGCCATACAGAGTTTGAGCAGGCTTCGGCATCCAATACATCGATGGAGAAGCTGGCAGATCTGATCAGACAGGGGATATCCGGAGAAGCAGGAATTGAGACGAGACAGGTATTTCAGCAGCTTATGCGGTCGGTACTGCTCAATGAGAGCGTATATATGCCTCTGCTTCATATGTTTCTTCCAGTCTGCGTGGACGGACGGATGCTGTTCTCAGAGATGTGGGTAGATCCCGATGCTGGAAGAGAGCAGGAGAATGGACAGGAAGAAGACAGCCGGAAGGTAAAAGGACTGATCAAATTCGATGTTCAGGATGTGGGATTTTTTGATCTGTTCTTCCTGTGCAGCGACGGTAAAGTATCGCTGCAGCTCAACATTCCGGACAGGCTTACGGATGAGAGCGGAACGATACAGAGCGATATCAGACAGATATTCCGGGAACATTCTCTTGAGACAGAAGAGTTTGTCATAGGGAAAAGCAATGTGCCTATTCCGTTGACAGAAGCGTTTGAAAAAATCAGAGAAAGGAAGAATTCGATAAATGTCAGCATTTGATGATGTACTCAATCAGAAGGCCGTTGCGCTTACATATGATGAGGATAACCAGGCTGCCCCGGTGATTGTTGCATCGGGCATGGGATACATGGCTCGCAAGATTGTGGAGACTGCAAAAGAAAACGGCGTGCCCGTATACGAAGACAATTCCCTGGCGACTGTGCTGACGCAGCTTGATCTTGGCTCAGAGATTCCAGAAGAGCTGTACGCAGCGATTGTAGATATATATGTGTATTTCCTCAACTATGGAGAAAAGAGAAAACGCAGAGCAGCAATGACACAGGAGAGTGCAGGCGGAGAGAACCCGGAGAATGCCGGTGATGCGAGCGCTGCCGGAGATGCTGCGGACGCTGCAGAAGAAAATCAAGGCTGATGCATCTGATGCATCAGCCTTTCCATATCATGTTGCGGACTACGCAGTTTTTTCCGTTTTTCTTTCCGTGATAGAGCCTCTTGTCAGCACGCTGTATCATCTCCTCCGGCAAAAGGTCGGAGCAGGTGTCGGATACGCCGATCGTTATTGTTATATGGAATGTTTCTCCTTCATAGGAAAATTCGTGCTCTGCAGCCTTTTTGCGGGCAGAGTTCAGTATTTCCCGGGCACATTCCTGCGGCAGTGAGATTACAAAGAGAAACTCCTCTCCGCCCCACCTGCTCACAACACATGTTTCCGGCGTTTCGCGCTGAAGCATTTTTGCAAGCGTTGAGAGGACCATGTCCCCTGCATCATGTCCATACTTGTCATTGATTTGTTTGAAGTCGTCGAGATCTCCGATTGCAACTGTAAAGAGTTTATGGTCCGTCTTCCATTCCCTCCATCTTTTCTGGAGGATTTTTTCGATGCCGCGGCGGTTCGGCAGACCGGTGAGCGTATCGTGATTAGAGATCTGTTCCAGGTCATAATTCTCATCTGAGAGTCTCTGAAGCTCCCGCTGATATCCGCCTGCGAAGATGCTGCTTAAAAAAATGAGAAAGGACAAACTGCCAACCACATTGAAAAAAGTAAAGAAAAACTCCTCATTTTGTGAGACCATGTTCATCGGAGCGATGGCCCGGTCAAAGAGTTCGTCCGAGATCAGATATCCCGCTACACAGCCGCAGGCGGCTAAGCCGATGAACACGTTCTTAAATGTTTCCGAATATGGGGTCAGGCGGATGTAATTCAGAGGGATCATAAGCACCAGCAGATAGAGCTGGATTCCGCAGTCCTCTCCGATCACATACACGGAGAGGAAAGACTGAGCCAGTAATAATATGAATGTCAGAACGTAAAAAAGGACAAAGCGCCTGAGCTTTGCAAATCTGGAAGCAGCCAAAAAGAATATGGAAGACATCAGATATAAGTGCGGGAGATAATAAAGATTCATCGCAAAAGCGATCAGAAAATTCCCCATTGCGGCGACCGCAGCTCCGGCAAAAAAGCGCCGGAGCTGTCGGGCAGTCATCTGTTCATAGAGTTCCATATTACCTGTCTCCTTCCTTTTCAGTGTAAAAGGGGCGCTGCCCTAAATATTTCTTTTTCCTCTCAGGTGTTCTGCCTGGAGGGCAAAGATATCACGGCAAAGCATGTCTTCTCTGCCTGGCGGCAGAGGGAGAAAGCGGCACCCGTACTCATGATACTGCGCTTCGTCCAAAAAGACTTCCCTCCTGCGAATGACCTCTACTGGAAGTTCATGGGAGGATCCGCCCGGGATGATGCGAAGTGCTGTGACAGTCAGTTTATCTCCCACATTAAACGTTTCCCTGGTTCGGATACAGATGCCGGAGAGACTAATATCCGCTGTCTCACAGGAAACTGCCGCGCCCACGGAACCGCGGACCTGACATTCTGTCTTTACTGTCAGACGGAAGTTCCCCCGGGTTTCTGAATATTTCCCGACAGACTGAGGGGAAATGTAAATAAATTTTCTCCCGATTTCACTGACCCTGCCTTCCAGAACAGTGAGTTCATCCTTCTCATGGTCGATACAGATCAGTTTGGCAAGAGAGTTTTCCTTGACCCCTTCGGGAATCTCATCTCCACGACGGAGTTCGACGCGAAGCTCGGCTCCGGAAGGACTCGGATCCCCAATCAGGCCGGAGAATAGATAGCTGTTGTCTTCTGAGAGCATTTCACACGGAGCGTTATGATTTAAGCTTGCAAAAGCTGCGGTTTCCTCTTTAATGTCAGGCGTATCAGGCGTTTCCGGTGTTTCAGATGTGGCTCTGTAGCTTTCGTCACTCATTTTCTTTCCTTTCCGCCGCCTGTACGCCGGCATCCGTCTCATCCCAGAGCAGCGTCAGCAGGTCTTCCACCTCAAGCGGCCTGTAAAAATAAAATCCCTGTATAAAGTCACACTGAGTCTGACATATAATATCCAGTTCTTTTTTGGTTTCTACCCCTTCGACACATACTTTTTTGCCGAACTTATGGCAGGCGTATATGATACTGTTGATAAAGTTCGTTTTCTCCTCGGAAGAAGTAATCTCCTTGGTCAGCGATCTGTCAAGTTTGATAAGATCAGCCGGGTACTGGAGGAGAAGCTGCAGGCTGGAATATGCGCTGCCGAAATCGTCAAGTGCGAAGTTAAGTCCCAGTTTCCGGCATTCCCGTATGAAGTACTCAAGCCGCTTCGGCATTTCATTAAAATGTGTCTCTGTAAGTTCAACCATGAGATTCTCTCCACTAATATTGTGTGCAGCAAGAGCCTGCCGGATAAAGGGGAGGAAATGCTTGTCACTGATCTGGTAGTAACTTACGTTGAACGACAGTTTAAAGCCCGGTATGAGCTTTATGATCTTCTGGCTTAATGCCACCGTTTCTGAAACAACCCACTTTCCAACTGGTATGATGAGACCGCTGTTCTCCAGAAGAGGGATAAACTTCATCGGTGGGACATCCTTGCCCTTGTAACTCCAGCGGAGAAGAACTTCTCCCCCGTAAATATCTCCGCTCTGTGCTGTAACCTGAGGCTGAACGACAATTCGGAAGTTCTCAAATCGGTTGCGGATGCATCGGTTTAGCTCAAGGTATAGTTCCTCATCACTCTGAAATTTATCCTTCATATCGTGGGAGAACTTCACGTACAGCGCTTCCGGTGTATTTTTTGCCGAGTGCATTGCGATCTCGGCGTTTCTGATAAGTTCCTCCGGATCTGTCCCGTCCTCCGGGGTGAAGAGAATTCCGCTGGAACAGGGATATATGACAGATATGTGGTTCTTTACGTATACTTTGGTGACGGTCTGCCGGATCAGCCGAACCAGTCTGCCTGGATCTGCATCATGTGCCGCAAGCAGTATGAAGCTGATATCGCTCATCTTGATGATTCTTATTCCGTTGTCGACTTTCCGTCTGATACTGCTGATAATCTCCCATATAATGATATCCCCTTTTCCATTCCCCATAAGCTGGTTGAGGGCGAAATAATTATTCAGGGAAGTGCATATGAGCACCGCCTTTCCCGAGCCGTCTACCTCGCTGATAAATTCTTTGTAGATCCGGGAGAAATACTGCTTAAGCGGAAGCGGCGGCGTGCCAGGCACATTGTCTATGGGTCTTAGGCTTCCGGATATGAAGAGAGGTGTAGTCTTGTCCTCGTTCCATTTCAAGAGCACATCGCAGGTTACCCATGTCTGCTGGCCCTTGTCATTGTAAATGCGGTACTGTACACTCTGCCACGTCTTTTTCTCTGCCAGCATGGCTTTGCGGATTTCAATATGGGTTTGCCGGTCTTCTTCCACGATCCTCTGCTCCAGATAATTCATATAGTCATATACAAGATTATCCGGAAAATTGAGGTATTTTTTTAGGTCATCGGAGATATAGTAAACATTTTTTGTTACGTCTCCGCAGTAGAAATATACGGAAGTACTCATCGATGCGATGGACTCGAAAAAAGTATCCGTATCAAAATAATAGTCTCTTAGATATTTCAGGAAAGGATGGAGCGCCCGGCTTCTTATCCGGTTTGCTGTGGTAGAAAGCGCTCCTGTACGCGTGCTATTCGAGAGACTCTGCAAAATATAGAAGCGCTCTTTTTCCTCGTGCATATCCGTATCCGCAGCTTTCAAAAGGCCGGTGAAGTCCTGTGAGGCATCTTCTGTCCATACAGCGCCGGTCGAAAGCTGACAGTTATTTTCCATTGCCATGCGTCTGAAAAGCTGAACCTGTATGTCGAACATCTCTTGCTGAGCGCACCGGTACAGGACGAAAAACTCGTCTCCGCCCATCCGGTAGACGCTGTCCTCTGGAAAGACACTAATAAGAGTTTCATATACGCGGCAGATCGCCTTGTCACCGCCATGGTGGCCGTGCAGTTCATTAATGCTTTTCAGACCGTTAATATCACACAGCAGAAAGCCGGCAGAAAAAGCCAGATCGCCGTTTTCAGTCAGATCGTTCAGTGCATGACGGTTAAGCGCGCCGGTAAGCTGGTCGTGATAACTGAGATGTTTTAAATGTTTTACGAGCTTGTGACGCTCCAGCGAGGGAACGATAGAATAGGAAAGTTGACGGCCGATCTTGGCCACTTCTTCCAGAGTGCCTGCGGCAGGATCGTCGATGCGGAAAAATCCGCGCAGTCTGTTTTGGCGTATGAGAGGAATCAGTATAATGACCTGGCTGCCGTCGATGTCGAGATCTTCGCCGTCATCTGTCTTCGTATCCCTGAGCATGCTGGTATCACGGATAATGATTGGATCGCTGGTCTTAAGATGGCTGAACCAGTTCTTCAGATGAGAAGAGCGGCTCATCTGGACAGACTCGTTTTCTTTCGTGCAGCCTTCTGAAGACCAGGCGAAAGCATGGGTGAACGTCTCGTTCTCTGTCAGTTCATACACGTCGAGACGACGGCAGCGGAATTTTTCTCCGGTGACGGAGAGCATGCGGCGGAGTCCGTCCGCAGAAGTCTCACCGGAATTCAGAGCAGTAAGGCAGTCATTGATCGTAGTATCATAATGGAAGAAACTTCCGGACATTTCCTTGCTGCGGTCCAGGCGGATTGCGATCTCCATCCGATAGTCTTTTCCTTCCCATGAGATTAATGTGTCTTTGAGGAGAAGAGACTGGTCTAAAATCGGGTTGCGATAGCTCCATTCCAGGAAACAGCCGGATTTTAGCTTGGGATTGGTGCAGAATGGGCATGGGGATGGAAGGCCCTGGAGTACATGGTGGCACTTCTTACCATAATAATCCTCTTTTGTCTTGAGGGAAAAAATCTCCATCGCGCATCTGTTCATATAGACCAGGGAATAGTTCTCCGGATCTGCAACATAGATTGGTTCATTCAGATCTTCCAGATAGAGCCAGGGTGCTTTCATTACAAGTGTCCTCCATAATACCCGATATTTCTGACGTTCAGGGATCCTGTTATAACAAAGTCAGCGCAGGAAGTGAATCATCCTGTGCTGACTTTGTCCGTCGTAAAAATTGTATCGTAGAATCAGTATTTTTCATTGCTGCCTGTAAAAGTGTTAGCTGCAGGCGCCGCAGTCCTGCGCGGTGCTGCAGGTGCTTCCGATTTATCAGCCTTGGATACAGCGCGGGGGCCAGGCGCGGACGAGGAAGCGATATCCATACGCAGCTTATCTGTTTCAGCTTCGCTGCGGAATTTAAATCCGGATAATATCTGATTGAGCAGGTCAGCCTGACCGGATAACTCTTCGCTTGCAGCAGCGCTTTCCTGTGCTGTAGCTGAGTTGGTCTGCACCACGCTGGAGATCTGGTCGATCCCTGTTGTGATCTGAGAGATCGCGTCTGCCTGGGACTTGGAAGTGTTGGAGATCGAGCTGATCTGATCTACCATAAGCTGTGCATTGGCCACGACTTTGTTCATGGATTCTGCTGTCTCATCTGCGATTCGGATACCCTTCTCCACAGCGGAGATCGCATTTTGGATCATAGCAGTTGTATCTTTTGCAGCGTCCTGGCTCTTTCCGGCCAGATTGCGGACTTCTTCAGCGACGACTGCAAAACCTTTGCCTGCTGTGCCGGCGCGTGCCGCCTCGACAGCCGCGTTAAGGGAGAGGATATTCGTCTGGAAAGCGATATCGTCAATTGTCTTGATAATCTTCAGAATCTGGTCAGAGGCTTCTTTGATCTCTGCCATAGCGTTTGTCATCTCACTCATATGCAGATTGCTTTCCATCATGTCATTTCCTACGCTGTTGGCCAGGTTGCTGGCGCTTTCTGCGTTACGGGCTGACTCTGTGACCTGTGTGGAGATATCGTTAATCGTCGCCGCAAGTTCTTCCACGGAGCTCGCCTGCTCTGTAGCGCCCTGGGAGAGAGCCTGTGCTCCGGTAGATACCTGATCAGCGCTTGAATCCACAAGCCCGGACGATTGATGAATCTGATAAAGGCTTTTATTAAGACGGAAACAGATTGCCTGCATGGACTTGAGTAACGGGGCGAATCCCATTACATAGAGTTCCCTGCATTCTGAGACAGGCGTAAAATCCCCTTCGCTCATGGCGTTCAGGATACGGGTCTCATCAGCGATAATGCGGCTGAGCGTATCTTTAAGCTTCCGGGTGCTGCCAAGCAGCATGCCGATTTCATCATCGCTCTGATACTCCGGGAGAGGGCTGTCCAGGTCGCCGTCCGCAAGGGAGTGGAGCCGCTGGGCACATTCCCCTAAGGGAGCGAAAAGCTTTGCTCTCGTCAGATGGAAGAATATGGGCGGAAGTATGAGCGCTACCGCCAGAAGCAGAATCTCTACTATAGTAAGAACAGAAAAAGTGCCTCCACTGCCCAAACTAGCTATGATACCGATGACCGCAGCGGCGCAGGCTGCCAGAGTAAGAATAATGCAGGCCAGGCGGAGCCGCCATTTTAATGCTGTGTGTCGAAACACTTCAAACACTCCTTTCATATGTACGATTGTGATTATCGTATCAAAGACGGATAGGAAAATACATCTCGATACTTATTATATATCGACATAAATTGTAAAAAATAAATTATATATCGGCATAAAATTGAAAAAATGAATGCTAAAACTGTGTAAAAAAGTGTAAAAAAATGCAGCAAAAACTTGACCACAGGTCGGGGAGGGGGTATAATATCCAAATAAGTCGAAAAATGTAAAAAAACATAGAAAGGACGTCGGTACTATGGCTTTACAGGGAATATATGGAAATTCCATTTCCATGGCGGGGAAAGCGCTTGATTTTCTGTGGACGAAAGAGTCTGTCATATCGAACAATCTGGCGAATGTGGAAACGCCGGAGTATAAATCACAGTATGTAACATTTGAAGAAGAATTTCAGAACAGACTTCAGGCGGCCTCCCAGAGCGGCAGTGCCCAGAACGTCCAGGCTGCTATCGAGGGGAGTACATACCGCATCCATACTTCATACGGAGAGACTGCGAGAGCAGATGGAAACAATGTCAACGCGGACGTGGAACTGATGGAGCTTACGAGGACATCACTCCAGTACCAGTACCTTTTGAGGAGCATCAGCAGTGACATCACCCGTTTGACCACAGCGATAACCGGTCAGTGACCGGCGGCATGACGCATGCTTTACAGCAGATGCTGTGCGATATGAGAATGAGTCCTGACAGGGCCAGAACAGAAAGGAAGACGGTATATCATGGAAACGAGTTTTATAACACCGATTAATTTATGGGGATCAATAGAAGGATTAAGAGAAAGTAATTCGACGTCAGAAAGCCAGACGAGCGGATCAATGTTTCGCGGGATTTTTGAGAATGCGATACAGGATGTAAGGGATACGGAAAGCAACCTGCAGACACAGCAGTATCTGCTCGCTACAGGCCAGATAGACGATCCCCACACGGTACAGATCGCTGCATCGGAAGCACAACTCTCGACCAGTATGCTGGTACAGCTGCGTAACAGAGCGTACGAAGCTTATAATGAGCTGATGAATATCGGCATGTAAAATGAGGGAGAGGGAACCGCGGTATGAAACTGGATGTAAAAAAGAAATTAGCAGAATTAAAGCAATTTGTAAATGGTCTTGATAAGAAGATCAAGATCATTTCCATTATAGTAGCGGTACTTATCATTGCCGGAGCAATCATTGCAGCATTGCTCCTGAATCGCAAAGAATATGTACCGCTTTTTTCCGAGCTTTCCACAGAGGAAGCAACTGAGATTGTATCAAAACTCCAGGAGGACGGAGTTGATTACAGGTATCAGGGCGACGGTACGATCCTGGTTGAGCAGTCGCAGGCAGACAGCACAAGAGCCAGCCTGGTATACGAAGGATATCCAAGCAGCGGATTTACCTATGATATCTTTACAGAAAATGCGGGCGGCATGGCTACGGATTCGGAACAGCAGACTTACAAACTGTATGAACTGCAGAACCGCATTGGAGCGACGATCGGCCTGTTTGACGGCGTAAGGGACGCTAAGGTTACAATCGCGCTTGGAGAAGAACAGCGGTACGTGCTCGAGGATACCAGCGAGACGGGGGCAAACGCCGCCAGCGCATCTGTCGTCGTGACACTGGAGAGCGGCGCTGAGCTGAACAGCCGCCAAGCGGAAGCGATCCAGCGCCTGGTCGCACGGAGCGTGCCGGACATGCAGATGGAAAACGTTTCCGTGTTTGATCAGAACGGCATTGAGCTGTCCGCTGACGCGGATAGCCAGAATGCAGGCACGACAGAAGCGGAGCTGTCGAGAATCATAGAACAGAAGATCGAACAGAGCGTGGTAAATGTTCTTACGCCATTTTACGGGGACGGAAATGTCAGAGTATCTGCCAACGGCAGCGTCAACATGGACCGGATCATCCGTGAGACGACGACATATACCACGCCTGAGAAGATCGATGAGAATGATAAGACCGGCATTATATCAAATGAGTCTGGCTCCACAACGGAGAGCACCGGGGACAATGGAGCTGCAGGCGTTGCCGGGACGGAGCAGAACGCGGACATCACCGAGTACAACCAGCAGGACGGAACCGGGACTTCTACATACAACAGCGAGACATATGACAGGGATTACCTGGTGAATCAGGTGAAAGAGCAGACAGAGATTGACCCGGGCGTTATGGATGACCTCACCGTGTCCGTGTCGATCAATGGAGAGGATTATGGCAGCCTGAACGCGAACCAGGTTCGCGATCTTGTGGCAAATGCCACCGGAATCACCCTGGATGAAGCACCGCAGAAGATTACGACTGTAGCGGCTCCGTTCTATACAGATGAAGAGCCGGCGTCCGCAGCAGCGACGACATTTGCGACGATTATGCGCGATTACGGAATTTTCCTGGCGATCATAGCCGGAGTGCTGCTTCTCCTGCTCGTACTTTTCCTGGTCATCCGCCATAAGATAAAGAAACGCCGTCAGCGCAAAGAAGCGCTGCTCGCAGCAGAGACAGAGACGGTCGATCTGGGAGAGCAGATCGAAGAGAAAGAGAATGAGATCGACATTCTGAATATGAAGAACGGAAGAGGCAGAGAACTCAGAGAGAGCATCCGTGACTTTGCGGAGAATAATCCGGAGATCTCGGCACAGATGCTGCGGTCATGGTTAAATGGAGGGGATAACGATGGCACAGTCAGAAACTAACGCTAGAAAGCTGACGTCCGAAGAACGGGCCGCGACCGTGGTCGTTGCGCTCGGGGCGGATAAGGCTTCAAAAGTCTATAAATATTTAAATCCCGAAGAAGTCGAGAAGCTGACCCTTGAAGTGGCAAAACTGGGACATGTGGCGGCGGAGACGACAGAGCAGGTTTTGGATGATTTTTACAAGACATGCCTGACGCGGAAAGTCGTCACAGACGGCGGTATGGAATACGCGCGGACAGTTCTGGAGAAAGCCTATGGAGAGAGCACAGCCAGAGAACTGCTCCAGAAAGTGGCGAAATATCTGAAGAACCGCTCTTTTGAGTTCCTTCAAAAGATGGACAGCAAGAACTTGTTCGCAGTCCTGCAGTATGAGCGCCCGCAGACCATTGCAACGGTGCTCTCTTATGCAGACGCGGCTCAGGCGGCGGAAGTTATAACAGAGCTGCCGGAGGAGAAGAGGATCAAAGTGGTAGAGTCAATCGCCAAGATGGAGAGCGCTTCTCCAGAAGCGATTAAGATCGTCGAGAAACAGCTCAGAGAGAAATTCAACAGCATCCTCACAACAGACTTCACAACGATCGGCGGCGTAGATTACATAGCAGACGTTATGAACAACATGGACCGGTCCAACGAGAAGTTCATCTTCGACGAGATGAACAAGACAGAGCCGGAACTGGCGGATACGATCCGCAAGAGGATGTTCGTGTTCGAGGATATCGCTACGATGGACAACCGTTCGATCCAGCGTTTCATAAGAGAGTGCGATATGAAAGATATCGTGTACGCTCTCAAGGGCGCGGACGAGAGCACAGCTTCGCTGTTCTACGCGAACATGTCAAGCCGTATGGCGGATACGATCCGCTCCGATCTCGAGATCACTGTCAATGTCCGGCTGCGTGACGTCGAGGAGGCTCAGCAGCGCATTGTAAATATCATCCGGAGACTGGATGAGGAAGGCGAGCTGGTCATCAGCAAAGGAGGAAAGGATGAGATCATTGTCTAATGCAGTGCACAGACATAGCGGTCTGAGCTGGAAAGAGGCTGATTATCCCGACCTGATGACTTTCACTGAGGAGGAGCCGGAAGAGGCAGTGGAACCGGAAGAGACAGAAGATCTGCTGGATGCTGCAAGGCTTGAAAGCGAGAGAATCTTCCAGGAGAATATCCAGAAAGCGGAGGAGATCCTGGCAAAAGCCAAAGAAGAAGCGGCCAGGATCAGGAAAGAAGCCTACGAAGAGGGATATGTGGACGGCATGCAGAAAGGCTGCACTGACGGAGAAGAAAAGGCATACAAAGAGCATAAAGAAGAGATGGCGGAAGAATACCGGCAGCTCCAGCTGAGAGTTGAGGAGTACGTCCAGGAGATGCAGCACGCCAAAGAGCGGGTTATGGAAGAATACCTGGACGACCTGAAAGATATCGCCCTCGCCATAGGCGAGAAGATCATACAGACAAGCCTGAAGTCCAGCGGCGGCGTGGTAAAGAACATGATACTGGCAGCTATCTCCAAGCTCCAGAAGACAGCCTGGGCCAAGATCTATATTGCCGAGAATGAAGGTGCGGGAGCTATGGATATCCAGGGAGACCAGGAACTTCTGCGGGAACTTTCCAAGATCTCAGATAATGTGAAGATCATTGTGATGGAAGATGCGTCTCCCGGAAGCTGTATCATAGAACGCCCACAGGAAGTGATGGACATAAGCGTGAGCACGCAGATGGAGAACATCAAAGAAATACTCAACAATGCCCGGGTTTAGGGGGATGCGATATGTTTAAAGAAATACCCAGGATGATAATGCAGGCAGAGACAATCAATCATATCGGACGCATTGAGAATATCACGGGTATGCTCATGGAAGCCTCTGGAGGCGGAGCGAATATCGGAGACATCGTCATGATATTCGACGAAGAGCAGAGGCGGCAGATCCAGGCGGAAGTCGTTGGTTTCAAAGAAGATAAAGTACAGCTTATGGCATATGAGAACATGAATGGCATAGGCGCAAACAGTTTCGTCAGGAACACGAGGAAACGACTGAAGATCCCGGTGGGAGAGTTTTTGAGAGGCAGAATCATTGACGCGCTCGGACGTCCAATAGACGACCGGGGGAGCTTCACATCCCCCCGCTACTATTATGTAGAGAATCCGAAGATAAATCCTCTGACGCGACCGCGAATCTCCGACCCTCTTGGATTTGGAGTCCGGGCGATTGACGGCCTTAATACGATCGGCAAAGGGCAGCGTATCGGGATATTCGCAGGAAGCGGTGTCGGCAAGAGTACGCTTATGGGAATGATCGCCAGGAACGTCAAGACGGACATCAACGTCATAGCTCTTGTCGGAGAGCGAGGGAGAGAAGTTCTCGAGTTCGTCGAGAAAGATCTAGGGCCCGAAGGCATGAAACGCTCCGTACTTGTGGTTGCGACTTCAGACCAGCCGGCGATGCTCCGAATGAAATGTCCTCTGGTAGCGACCACCATTGCAGAGTATTTCAAAGATCAGGGCAAAGATGTCCTGCTCATGATGGATTCCCTGACACGTTTCGCGATGGCGCAGAGAGAGATTGGCCTTGCCACAGGAGAGCCGCCTGTGGCGAGAGGATATACCCCATCCATATATGCAGAGTTCCCGAAGCTCCTGGAGAGGAGCGGTAATTTTGAAAAGGGATCGATCACAGGAGTGTATACAGTTCTCGTCGAAGGAGACGATACGAACGAACCTGTTGCAGATACGGTGAGAGGTATCCTGGACGGACATATCGTCTTGTCCAGAAAGCTGGCTAACGCCAACCATTTTCCGGCGATCGATGTAAATGCGAGCATCTCGCGACTTATGACAGAGATCGTCAGCAGCGAACACAGGGCGCTTGCCTCCGAGATGAGAGACATCCTGAGTCTCTATGACCAGAATGAAGATTTGATCTCTATCGGGGCATACAAGGCAGGAACCAATCCAAAACTTGATCATGCGATAGCGAAGATACAGCAGATCAATGATTTTCTGACACAGCAGATTGAAGAGCGGTATACGCTCGAAGAGACAGTGCGGATGATGAAGAAAATTCTCAAATAAGCTGATAACGGGAGGGACGTCAGATGAAAAAATTTTCTTTTTCGCTGGAGAGGGTGCTCAACTATAAGGAACAGGTCGAACAGAATGTCCGGAACGAACATGCGCAGGCAGTACGCAAGGTAAGGGACAAAGAGCAGCAGATTGAGGAGCTGGAACATCAGTTTGACTCAGATAAGTGCGGACTGGAAGAAATGAAGGCCGGCACAGTATCTGCCGCAAGGATGCAGGAATATTCCAGTTATCTGGAAGTTCTGATCCATAGGATAACAGCGGAAAAGGGAAATCTGAAGAAACTCAAAATAGAAGAAGAAGAGAAACGCAGCCGGGTGATCGAGGCGAAGAAAGAAGCCTCTTCCATTCAGATGCTCAAGGATAAGAAGAAAAGAGAGTATGATGCGGAAGTGGCGAAAGCCGAGGAAAAGGAGATCGAGGAATTCGTATCCAACCGGTCGCTGGCGGCGAAGAACTAGCATATCGGAGCACAGTGAAAGGAGGTGAGAACGATGGAGATGACAGGACAGAATTTGATACTGACTGATATGGCAGGAGCAGCGAAAACCCCTCTGGGGGGCAAGACAGACAGTTCGTCAGGATCTGCTGAGGACGGAGTATTCTCCGGTATACTCAAAGACCGGGCGGAAAACAGCATGTCAGGCGGAACTGACAAGGCGCAGACAGGAAAGCAGGATCTGACGCCACAGCAGGATGGAAGCGCCGCGGCGATGATATCTGCTCTGTGGACAGCGGTTCCGGGTATGAACCTGATTCAGGCAGCCGATCTGCAGACAGGACTTCCGGCAGGACTTCCGGGGATTGCGGCCGCAGAGGGCAAAGAGATGCCCATTAGTTTAACAGGTCTGACAGGTGAGACAGGGCCCATGCAGGGACTGCCGGCAGACGTGCAGACGGCGGATCTTCCCGGCGGGGAAGGACAGCAGGTGATGACGGCGCCACAGACAGGTGCAGCAGCACAGCAGACGGAAAGCACAGGAATCCAGGCGGCGCCGGATATGTCAGGCGCGGGCACTCAGGGTGAAGCGCAGTCAGGCGGGATGAGCAGTCAGAAGCCTGGTGTTGCGGGCGAAACAGCATGGCAGACAGCCCGTGAAACGACAGCGGGATCTGAAATGCCGGATGTCACGGCAGGACAGATGGAAAATGCCTCCGGCAGCCTGGGCAATATAGTGCAGGCGGCGGTTCAGAATACAGACGGAACGCAGCAGGCAGCGGCGGCAGCACAGACTCAGACCACACCGACAGTCTATGTTGCGGAAGACATGTCAGCACAGAGTATCAGAGAGCTGGGTGAATTGGCAGAACAGGCGATACAGTCCTCGCCAAAAGAACTGGAAGTGCAGTTGGAACCCGTGGATCTCGGGAAGATCATTATCCGGGCAGAGTATGAAGACGGCAAGGCGTTAGTTTCTATCACCTGTACGACAGAGAAAGCGCTTGAGGCGCTCAGCCGCCATGCAGGCGACATCGGAGCGATCTTAAAAGAGCGCACAGGCGAACCTACACAGGTAGTCGTGGACAACAGCCCGGAGGCACATGTGGACCAGGATGGCCGAAACGGAGATACTTCCGGCAGAGAGCAGCAGGAACAGCAAGGTCAGTCAAAAAGAGACAGCAGCCAGACCCGGAGGACAGATTTCCTGGAACAGATCAGACTTGGCCTCATATAGCACGCAGAGCAAATGATAAGGAGGATATGAAACAATGCCAGATCTTGCAGCATTATCATCACTTGGGACAGCCTACACACAGCAGAATTTCAATAATACGACAAATTCCACGTCAGGTACATCGAGAACCGGCGAGACGTCTGAAACAACCACAACGCAGACAACAACAGGGACAGGATCCAATCTCTCGCTCGACATGACAGACTTCTACACGCTTCTGGCGACTCAGCTTCAGTATCAGGACGCAGATAACCCGATGGATACTTCAGAAATGATGAGCCAGCTTGTTCAGAACCAGATGTCTCAGAGCATCCTGCAGATGACGACGGCGATCTCTGATCTGACCACAGTAAATCTTTTCAGCTACGCATCAGGCATGATGGGGAAAGAAGTGACGGTCGCTGAAGTTGACGATAAGGGAAATTACACAGGAGAATCACTGACAGGAGTCGTAACGGGCGTATCGCTTGGCAGCATGCCGACGATTGTCATCGACGGGAAAGAGTACAGTCTTGCACAGATCATGGGAGTAGGAGATGTGCCGGAACCAGAAGAAAATCCGGATGACGGAGAAGGATCAGACAACGGAGATACAGGAGAGAATACAGCCTCTGTATAGCCGCAGCAGAAAAAGAGGTGATACGAAAGATGGCGCACATAGGAGACGTGACGTCCTCGCAAATACTCAATATCCAGCATACGGCAGGGACAGCACAGGCAGCGCAGACAGCACAGGCATCAAAGTCCGAATTTGCAGAGAAACTGCGCCAGCAGACAATGGCGCCGCAGGTACAGTTTTCAAGACACGCATCTATGCGGATGGAGCAAAGAGGAGTCAGTCTGACAGGCGAGAACCTGGAAGAACTCTCTCTGGCAGTGGAGCGGGCCAGGATGAAAGGCTCACGGGAAACTGTCGTGATAGGAAAACAGGGGGCGTTTATTGTAAATGTTTCAAACAACGTAGTTGTGACAACGCTCACGGAACAGGAAATGAAACAGAACATTTTTACTAACATCGACAGCGCTGTATTTATGTAGGCCGGACCTATCAAGGGGGCTTACCCGTTCTGTGCGACTGACAGGACGGGCGGCGCGTAAGACAGAAGAAAGGAAGAATGAAAAATGATAAGGTCAATGCAGTCGGCGATCGCCGGATTAAAAGCACATCAGACAAAAATGGACGTTGTAGGCAATAACATCGCGAACGTAAACACATGGGGCTTCAAGAGTAAAAGCGCGAACTTTGCAGACGCGATGTATCAGAACTTCCTCACTGGAACAGGAGGAAATGCGACCGCCGGAAACCTTGGTGGTGTGAACACATCACAGATCGGATATGGTTCTAATCTGAATTCAATTATTGCGAACACAACGACTGGGACACAGTCCTACACAGGACGCCCGGGAGACTGTATGATCAACGGACCGGCGTACTTTATTGTGGGAAGCTTTGCCCAGGAAGTTGATCCGGCCGGTTTCGATGCAAGCGGACTGAGCCTTTCCCGCGTAGGAATCTTCGGCGTCGATAACAATGGATATCTTGTTGATGATAAAGGTAACTACGTATATGGATATATTACCGGAACCGGAGATGGAAACGGCAACATTACCGTTGATACGAACGCTCCTCTGAGACCGATCAATATCAGAGTGGGAATTGCAGACAACCCTGCAGGCGGCCAGGATCAGAACCTTACATTCTCATCCATGACGATCGCAACAGACGGCACAGTGTCGATCGTCGATGAGGACAGTGTTCCCCACATAATTGGTAAGATCGCGGTCGCTACGGTTGAGAACCCGGCCGGTCTGGAGCAGAACGGCGGATTCCTCTATGCCATTGGGGATAATGCCGGAGAGATTACTGTTGGCGGCACAACTGCTGCAACAGGAGACATCATAAGCAACTACCTGGAGATGTCCAACGTGGATCTGGCGACAGAGATGTCCAACATGATCACGACTCAGAGAGGATATCAGGCGAACACGAAGATGATAACGGTATCTGATGAGATGCTTGAGACTCTCGTAAACATGAAACGTTAGTAT
Source organism: Candidatus Mediterraneibacter pullistercoris (assembly GCA_019116885.1). Classification (GTDB taxonomy): domain Bacteria; phylum Bacillota; class Clostridia; order Lachnospirales; family Lachnospiraceae; genus Mediterraneibacter; species Mediterraneibacter pullistercoris. Next base: position 49,531 of record DXAU01000019.1, read on the forward strand.
TGAATGAGCGCCGGGGAAAGTTCTTCTCTGCTTTCCCCGGAGATATAAGAGGTGAACGGCATATGGTTGAATTTACAAGACTTAACGGAAATGTTGTACTGATCAATCCTTTCCAGATAGAATATGTGGAATTGATTCCGGAGTCCAAGATCATTATGATGAACGGACACTTTCATATCGTAAGTGAGAAGAAAGAAGAAATCGTAGAGAAGATTACGCAGTACAGGAGGGATATCTGCCGGTGGGCAGATACGGAGGTATAGAGATGGATATTACGAGTGCTTTGGGGATTGTCGCAGGATTTATATTTATCATATATGGAATTATAGGCAGCGGTTCTCTTATGAACTTCTGGGATATTCCCAGCCTTTGGATTACGGTTGGAGGTACTATAGGTTCGATCGTTGCCAGCTTTCCGTTCAGGATCCTGAAAAATGTGGGCAGCCATATGAGGATTATCTTCAGCTCCAAACGCTATCAGGCGGAGCCGCTGCTTGATATTTTTGCGGACTTTGCGCAGGTTGCTAGAAAAGACGGCCTTCTGGCATTGGAATCCAGAGTCGGAGAACTGGACGATCCCTTTCTGAAAAAGAGTATCATGTATGTAGTGGATGCCATGGATCCGGAGAAGATACGCTCGACGCTGGAGCAGGATATTGAGAATACATCCCAGAGACACGCCGAGTCGATCGAGATCTATGTCAGAGGTTCCGCTTATGCTCCGGCATTCGGTATGATCGGAACACTGATCGGACTGATTAACCTGCTCAAAGACATGAATCTTTCCGCAGGAGCTTCGGAGAGCCTGGGAGCAAACATGTCGGTTGCTCTTGTTACGACGTTCTACGGCTGTGTGCTTGCGAATGTTATCTTCCATCCGATCAGCTCCAAGCTGACGATCCGGGATGATGAGGAGCGGGTCTACAAAGAGATTATCGTAGAGGGCGTCCTCGGACTGCAGGAGGGTGACAACCCCAAAGTGCTCAAAGAACGGCTTGCCTCTGCCCTGGCACAAAAGAGGCAGCAGATACTTCTTGGTGATGACGATGGAAACAGCGGCAGAAAGAGAGCGAGAGGAAGAGGAAGAAACAGAGGTGGAAGACGATGAAAAAAGGGAGAAAGGGAGCAGAAGGCGGCTCCTGGATGGACACATACGGCGATATGGTGACTCTCCTTCTCTGCTTCTTCGTCCTTCTGTATGCAATCTCCTCTGTCGATCAAAATAAATGGGAGAACATGGTAGCAAGTATGAATCCTGAAGCGGCAGAGCAGCTTCAGGAGATGCGGGCGGATGAAGCTGCCCAGGCGGCTGCTTCAGACAACGCCATGGAGGTCATATATCAGAATCTTACAAGTGAATTTGAGAGCATGGGGCTGGATGCGAATGTGGATATTGTAAGAGGAGATGGATATAACTTCATCTCTTTCAGTGACGAGATCTTCTTTGCCGGGGACAGCTACGCACTCCTGGAAAACGGAGAGACAGTTCTGGATGCTTTTGCCCGCGCCATCGAACCGGCCGCGGATGAGATACATGAGATCCAGTTCCTTGGACATACGGCAAAAGTTCCTGAACGAAGTACGACAACCGAAGACCGTATGCTCTCGTCAGCGCGCGCGGCTCAGGTAACCGCATATATCCAGAGAAAGAATCTGGTCGATCCGGGACGCATGGTAAGTCTAGGTTTCGGCTGCTACCGGCCTGTAGCTGCCGGCAACACGGAGGAAAGCTGGAGCAGGAACCGGCGTGTGGAAATACTTATCACCAGTGATGACGCGGTAATGAGAAGTCTGACAGAATATTATGCCGAAGTATACGGCGAGGAAGTCGCCGCCATGCAGCCGGATACAGATACACGGACGGATACGCAGACCGATACACAGGCAGAAACACAGACAGAAACACCGGCATCCGGGGGCGAGGGGGAGGATTAAATGGCAGAAGTATTGTCGCAAAGCCAGATAGACGCTTTGATGAAAGAAATGCGAAGCGGCAGTAAAAATAAAGATGAAAAACCAAAAGCGGAAGAAAAAAAGTACCGCAAGTATGATTTTTACAGCCCGAAGAAAATTACAAAAGACAAGATTAAGCTGCTGAAAGGAATCTATGACAATTATTCCAGAATAGCTTCCTCGCGCCTGAACGGCATCCTCCGGATCAACTGTGATCTGGAGGTGCTGGCAGTGGAAGAGCAGAGATTCTACGAGTTCAGCAATGCTTTGAGTGATAATGACGTATTTATCACTCAGACGCTGGATCTTCCGGGAAGGAGTAAGAAACCGCCGATACTTATGCATATCAACCAGGCGCCTATGCTCAGCATGATAGACAGGCTCCTGGGCGGAGACGGATCCGATCTGGAAGGCGTGGACAGCAATTACAGCTATACAGACATAGAGATTGAGCTGTACCGGAAGATTATGGGATATTTTCTTGAGTTTACGCTGGATGCATGGGCGAATTATATCCGGTTAAAATCGGATTCGATCATATTGGAGGAGAATCCCAGTCTTTTCCAGGAGATCGGGTTGGATGAGACGATAGCGATCGTCATATTGAACATCGTAACGGGAACTTCTGAAGGAAAGATAACCATATGTATCCCTCAGGTACTTCTTACAGAGATGTTCAGTATCATCGACTCCCAAAAGCACGGTCGTGATACGGATGAACCTGAGGCAAGGGACAGCAGGAATGTGATCCTTTCCAAGATAAAAGAATCCACTCTGACGATGAAAGCAAATATGGGAAGAGTGGAAGTGTCTATGAGAGATATTCACGATCTGAGAGTCGGAGATATTATCGACCTCGAGAAGCCAAAGGACTCGGAGGTATATCTGGATATCGGGGACGCGCCGTGGCTGAAAGGGCGGCTTGGTTCATACAAAAAGAATTCCGCTGTACTTATAAGCGGCCGGCCGGACGCAGATACCGGAGCCGGAGAAGAAAATGCATCAGAAAAGCAGGCAGTACCGGCAGAGTAATTCTGTCGTGTCAATAAAACCATCAAGAAAGAGAGAGGAAAGAACATGGCAAAGATATTAATAGTAGATGACGCGGCATTTATGAGGATGATGATAAAGGACGCTCTGGCGAAAGGTCAGTATGACGACGTGGTAGAAGCTGAGGACGGTGCGGATGCAGTGGAGAAATATAAAGATCTCCACCCGGATCTTGTGATCATGGATATCACGATGCCGAACATGGACGGGCTCGAAGCTCTTAAAACGATCCGGGGCGAGGATCCGGAGGCTAAAGTTATTATGTGCTCGGCGATGGGACAGGAGAGTATGGTTATTGACGCGATTAAGTCAGGTGCAAAAGACTTTATCGTAAAGCCGTTCAAACCGGACAGAATCCTGAGCACTGTATCAAATATCATCGGATAAGAGGAAGGGAGAGAGAGGTATGGCATTTTTAAGTACGCTGAATATCAGCGGAAGCGGAATGACCGCGCAGAGACTCCGGCTGGACATCGTCTCGGACAATATAGCTAACATCCAGACGACGCGGACGGAAGACGGCGGGGCCTACCGCCGGAAGATGGTCGTACTCGAGGCGGAGGAGCCGTCTTTCCAGCAGATAATGGAAAGCAGACTGAACGGACAGCCGGTGAACCCGGCGGGAGACGGAGTGCGCGCCGTGGCGGTGGTTGATGATGAGACAGAACTGACTCCGGTTTATGATCCAAGCCACCCCGATGCGGACGAAGACGGATATGTCATGATGCCAAATATAGATTTAGTAAAAGAGACTGCGGACGCAATGGCAGCTTCCCATGCGTACCAGGCAAATATCACTGCATTTAACACGACGAGACAGATGGCGCAGAGCGCCCTTGAAATCGGCCGGTAATGCATAAGGTAGGAGATAATGAGCATGAGTGAAAAGAAATTAAGCCCTATGGAGTTCGACGCTATAGGCGAAATCCTGAATATCAGCCTGGGAGCCTCTGCAACTGCGGTTTCTTCAATGCTGGAAGCAAGAGTGGATATCACGACGCCTTCGGTCCGCGTGGTGAGGAAAGAAGATTTTACTTTTTCCAATCTGAAACCGGCTATCGGTGTTGAAATCTCATACATAGAAGGACTCTCGGGGAAAAATGTCATGCTGCTGAAGCGCAATGACGTAAAAGTCATTGTAGAGATGCTCATGGGTGTGACATACTCAGACGAAGAATTTGAACTAAACGAGATGAACATCAGCGCTATCAGCGAAGTAATGAACCAGATGATGGGAGCGTCTTCCACAGCGCTCTCGGAACTTCTCGGGCGCACAGTCAACATCTCTACGCCTCAGTCATTTGAGGTGGACGGAGAAGACGTATTTAAAGAGAAATACTTTACAGAGGAAGACCCAATGGTCGTCATCGGATTCTCTCTGAGCATAGAGGGGAAGATGGAAAGCGAATTCCTCAATTTGATGACAATCGACCTGGCGAAAGAACTGGTCACAGGATTCTTTACAGATGGTCTTCCGGATGTGGAAGAAGAGCCGGAAAAGGATGCTGAACAGCCTGTTTCCCAGGCGGCGGCTCCCGCAGAGGCAGCGCAGCAGAGCAATGTTTCCGCCGCTCCGGGCGAAGCAGCAGTGCCCGTAGAGAGTCCTGCGCCGCAGATGGCAGGAACGCCTGCCCAGACAGTGTCTGCGGCAGGAATGGTGCAGCCGAACATGGCGGAACAGATGCAGAGTGTACAGGGAGCAGCCCCCGTACAGAGTGCGCCCCCCGTACAGGGATCAGATATCCCGGCGGCAGGATCATCGCAGCTTCTGGAGCAGATGGTTAAGACGATGCAGGTTATGCAGCAGCAGATGCTGCAGATGCAGAACTCCCAGACAGAAAGAAGGATTCAGGCAAAGAAAGCGCCTTCACCGGCGCTCCGAGCCGAGGAGAGCGCGGAGGATACAGATGTCAATCTGGATCTGCTTATGGATGTTCCTCTGGAACTTTCCGTGGAGATCGGAAGGAGCAAAAAGCTTGTGAAAGATATTCTGGATCTCAATAAAGGTTCTCTTGTTGTGCTGGACAGAGCTGCAGGGGAAGCCGTCGATCTCTATGTTAATGGAGAATGTATCGCTAAGGGCGATGTTGTAGTAGTAGATGATAACTTTGGAATCCGCATCACGGAGATCCTTGGGGAAGACACTCTGTTGGAGGAATAAGACCGGGATGATGGAAGGAACTTTGACTGCTCTGGGAACTCTGCTTATCGTAGTCTGTATACTGTTTGCAGCATGGTGGTTCACAAGGAAAGTCGCAGGCGGCGGGAGGCTGAACATTCAGTCGCGGTATATGAGGATCATCGACAGAATTCCTGTGTCACAGGATAAATTCATCATCCTGCTTCAGGTCGGAGACAAGATATATCTGGCAGGAGTCGCCGCTTCCTCTGTTACGCTTCTGGCAGAGCTGGACGAGGAACCGGAGGAACTTCCCCCCAGACAGATGCAGAACCTCACAGAAGTAAATTTTAAAGAGTTATTTCAGAAGATGGGAAGGAGAAATAATGGAAAATAATCCTTTGATAAATATCAATGGAAACGGGGTACCAACCCTGGATATCCTGATACTGATGACGATCATCATGCTCCTTCCCTCCATCCTGATCATGATGACATCTTTTACCAGGATACTTATCATTCTGTCTTTTACGAGAAATGCACTTGGCATCCAACAGACGCCGCCTAACATGGTACTGGTAGGAATTTCTCTGTTCTTGACTTTGTTCATCATGCGTCCAGTCCTCTCAGATATAAATGAAACTGCATACCAGCCGTATGTGGAGGGGACGATCACACAGGAGGAAGCGCTGGATGCGGCTGCGGTGCCGATGAAAGACTTCATGCTTCGTCAGACGGAGATAGACACTCTGAACATGTACATGGATTTTGCGGGGATAGAGCAGACGGAAGATGTGCAGGATATCCCGATGACAGTGGTTATCCCTTCGTTTATGACGAGTGAGCTGGAACGGGGATTCATGGCAGGCTTCCTGATCTTTATCCCGTTTTTGCTGATAGATGTCATTGTGGCCAGCGTGCTGATGTCCATGGGAATGATCATGCTGCCGCCGGCTACAATATCTTTGCCGTTCAAGCTTCTGCTGTTCGTTACAGTGAACGGATGGGAGCTTATGTTCTCGTCCATTGTGCAGAGCTTTAACTACTAGCGGAGAAACCGCGCATCAACAGGAAAGAAGGAAGATAAAATGCTGACAACAGGTGAGATCAGTGATCTGATGTATCAGGTATTTATATTGGCGGTCCAGATTGGCGGCCCGGTTCTGGTCATAAGCATGCTCGTCGGTGTCGTGATTTCTATCCTGCAGGCAGCAACGCAGATCCATGAACAGACACTGACATTTCTGCCGAAACTTCTCGTGATCGGATGCATCCTTGTGATCACCGGCGGCTCTATGCTGGAGCGCCTCCAGGATCTGACAGAGCAGATATTCAGTCTGATCGCAGGTTAAGGAGGGGAATATGCTGATCGCAGGAACTCCTGATTTTATGCTTTTCTGCCTGGTTCTCATGCGGATGTCCGGGTTTATACTTTTGAATCCGGTTCTTGGCAGACGCAACATACCAGCAATGTTCCGCACAGGCCTGGCATTGCTCCTCACACTTGTGATATACTCCGTGGAGAGCACGGCGGCAGACGGACTTCCGGAGGCTGCTACTTCCCTGGAATTCGGGTTTATGCTCCTGACAGAGTTCGGATGCGGATATCTGCTTGGGTTCGTCATGCAGCTCTTTGACTTTGTAGTTACCGGAGCAGGAGCTTTTATCGACTTTCAGATCGGACTGTCTATGGCGGCGGTGTATGATCCGCAGAACGGCGGGCAGATTGCCCTGTCAGGACAGATTCTGGAGATATATTTCATCCTTTTGTTTTTTGCAGTGGATGGACACCTGGCTCTGATACGGATTCTGCTGACATCATCGGAAGTACTTCCCTATGGCGGGGCTGTCATCGGCGGACTTCAGGCGAATGCTCTCGTGACGCTGTTCACAGAGTGTATGGCGCTCGCCGTCAGACTGGCATTTCCGTTTATTGCCATCGAGTTCCTTTCGGAGATCGCGATCGGCCTCATGGCGAAAGTCATCCCGCAGATCAACCTGTTCGTTCTGAATATTGAGGTGAAGATGGTGCTGGGAGTCCTTACGATGCTGCTGCTCATATCACCGATTGGAGATTTCCTGGGAGATCTCATCTCGCAGATGATGCTTCAGGTCCAGGAGATGCTCCGCCTGATGGCCGGATGATCTCAGGAGCAGAACTGCCATATGGATAAGACCAGGCACCGAAAGGGAGTGAAGAACGTTGGCAGGTGAATCCAAAACAGAAAAAGCCACCCCAAAGAAACGGCGGGACGAGAGAAAAGAAGGTAACATATTTTTCAGTACCGATATCATCAGTGTGGTGAGTGTATTTGGAACATTTTATTCTCTGAAAATGCTCCTTCCGGGAATCTATGAGACGGTCAGCCAATTCATGGAAAAATACCTGGTCGACGGCAGCGGACTTGCTGATACGTCAGGCAGCCAGCTCGGACTCATTGTCATGGATTTTGCGGCTGCTTTTGCTAAAGCGACCATTCCGATCATGCTCATTGCAGTAGCGCTTGCTATTCTTGCTACCGGGGCGCAGACGAGATTCCTGTTCACCAGCAAGAAGTTCATGCCGAAACTCAGGAACATAAGTCCGATGCAGGGGATACGCAAGCTGTTCTCTCTGAAGAGCCTCGTGGAAGTGCTCAAGAGTATAATCAAGATTACAATTCTGATCGCAGTTCTGTATAACGTGCTCAAAGATGACTTTGTCGCTGTAGCAAGGACAATGAACATGGACATCATGCGGTCTTCGACATACATGCTGAACCTGGCGCTGGATCTGGTGCTCAATGTGGTGCTGATATTTGCAGTAATCGCTGCATTTGACTATCTCTACCAATGGTGGGATTACGAACGTCAGATCAAAATGTCCAAACAGGAAGTGAAAGAAGAAGTCAAACAGACAGAAGGAAATCCGGAGATTAAGAGCAAGATCAGAAGTATGCAGAGACAGCGCGCCAGATCAAGGATGATGCAGGCTGTCCCGTCCGCAGATGTGGTCATCCGTAACCCGACGCATTTTGCGGTGGCGCTGAAATACGACATCGACAAAATGCCGGCGCCGGTGATCGTGGCAAAGGGACAGGATGAACTGGCGCTCAGGATCGTGCGTGTCGGTGAGGAAAACCAGGTGACAGTGATAGAAAACAGGGAACTCGCGCGCGGACTGTACGCTTCGGCGGACATTGGGGACGAGATACCAAGGGAATATTACGGCGCTGTTGCTGAAATCCTGGTATATGTATACAGACTGAAGAACAAGACGGAGCAGATATAAAGATATGAAGAGATTACTAAATAATGCAGTGTCACTGTTTATGATTACGATTGTGCTGCTGCTTATTATTCCATTGAGTCCGTTTTTGCTGGACGTAATGATTATCATAAATATTGCCATTTCCATGATAATTCTGCTGATCAGCATGAATATCAGATCGCCGCTGGAATTCTCGATCTTTCCATCGCTTCTTCTGGTGACGACACTGTTCAGACTTGGAATCAATGTATCTTCTACCCGAAATATATTGACGAACCAGGGAGAAGCCGGAAATGTCATCCGCGCGTTTGGTGATTTCGTACTTCAGGGGAATCCGATCGTCGGTTTCATTATCTTTATCATCATTCTGCTTGTTCAGTTCATTGTTATCAACAAAGGTGCAGAACGAGTCGCTGAGGTTGCCGCAAGATTTACACTTGACGCAATGCCGGGTAAACAGATGGCGGTAGACGCCGACCTGAGTTCTGGGCTGATCACTGAAGAACAGGCGCGAAAAAGGCGTTCAGATATCCAGCGGGAAGCGGATTTCTACGGCGCTATGGACGGTGCGACGAAGATCGTAAAAGGAGATGCGATCATGTCGCTGCTGATCGCACTTGTCAATCTTGTCGGCGGTTCTGCCATCGGTATGCTGCAGAATGGCATGAGCCTGACAGAGGTGCTCTCCGTGTACTCGATCGCTACGATAGGTGACGGTCTGGTATCCCAGATACCGGCGCTGCTGATCTCAACGGCGACAGGTATGATCGTTACAAGATCTGTATCTGAGGGCAGCCTGAATGAAGACGTGTCCCACCAGTTCCTGGCACAGCCCAGAGCAATCATGATAGCGGGACTCGTTCTTCTGGTTCTCTTATTCGTACCGGGCATGCCCCGGCCCCAGCTTCTCATACTCGGCGGCGGGCTCATCTTTGTAGGCTACCGGCTGTCAAAGAAGATCACAGAGGCGGCAGGCCAGGCGGAAGCAGAACAGGCGAAGGCTCTTGCAGAAGCGCAGGAAGAGCCCACGCAGGAAGAATACTACAAGGATATCAATAATGTATACTCTTTGATCGGTGTTGAGCCAATAGAGATGGAGTTCGGATACAGCCTCATCCCTCTGGTGGATGAGGGAAGCGGCGGAAAGATGATGAATAGAATTGTTATATTCCGCCGGCAGTACGCGCAGGAGATGGGTCTTGTTATACCGTCGATCCGGCTCCGCGACAGCTCGGCCCTGAATACGAACCAGTATCGTATCAGGATAAGGGGCGAGGAAGTCGCGAGGGGAGAGATCCTCGTAGATTATTATCTGGCGCTTGAGCCGTCAGATCCGTCCGGTGAGATCGACGGAATCGAGACGATCGAGCCGGCTTACGGCATCCCGAGTAAATGGATACTTCCGGAGAACAAAGAGATGGCGGAAATATACGGATATACGGTTATCGACCCACTGTCTGTCATGGTAACGCATCTCTCCGAGACTATCCGGCGGCATGCGAGCGAGCTTCTCAGCCGTCAGGAGACAGTACAGCTAGTGGAAAGCCTGAAGAAGACGGCTCCAGAGCTTACCCAGGACAGCGTTCCGTCCATCGTATCGTACAGTATGCTGCAGAAAATACTCGTCAGCCTCCTCAGGGAGAACATCCCGGTCAAAGACTTGGAGACGATACTGGAGACAGCAGCGGACAGTACCGCAGCAGGAAACGATATCAATACTGTCGTGGAAAACGTGCGTATCGCTTTGAAGCGGACGATAACGAGAAAATTCTGCTACGAAGGACAGATGAGCGTGCTCACCCTCGATGCAGATCTGGAACGAATGATGGTGGAAAATCTGGTGAAAGGAGAGTCAGGCGTACAGATTGCGCTGCAGCCTGATACAGCGCAGAAGATGATCACACAGCTCGGGGAAGAGATGAAGAAATTCACCGAACTGTCCAGGGAGCCGATCCTGCTTACAAGCCAGGTGCTCCGAGTATATGTATACCGCCTTCTGGAGCCTATATATCCGGACATCAATGTCCTCTCCTTCCAGGAAGTGACGAACAATATACAGATCCAGGTTATCGGAAATATCAGCGCATAGGAGAGGCAGCAGGATAAAGGGGAAGTAAGATGAGCAGTCATGAGAATCAGTTTACAGACAAAACAAATGAAGAACTGCTGGAAGAATACAGCCGGACAAAGGATCTTGCGGTCAAGCAGGAACTTGTCTCCCGCTATATGTACGTCATCAAGACGATCGCCATACAGATGCGCGACGTATACCTTAGCTTTACCCAGGTAGAGGATATCATACAGGAAGGCGTGATCGTCCTCATGAACCTGCTGGACAAATATGACAGCAGCAAGAATGCCAAATTTGAGACATATCTCTCAAGGAGAATGAGAGGACTTGTTATAGACCTGGCGAGAAAACAGGAGTGGGGTTCCCGAAATGTCAGAAAGAGCATGAAGCAGATAGAGAACGCTATTGCGGAACTGACGATCCGGGACGGAAAGACACCGGACTCAAAGGATGTGGCGAAGCATCTGAACATGCCCTATGACAAATACCAGGAAGTGATAGGAAAGAACAGCCTTCTATCCATCATCTCTCTGGATATGGTGCTCGAGGAGAGCCAGGAGAAGAATCATGCGCCCCAGGCTCCGGCGGCAGGTCCGGAACTGCAGCCAGAGGAGACCTATCTGAAAAAGGAACTTTCAGAGGTTCTGGAACAGGGCATCAGTCAGTTGAAAGAGAAAGAGAAGATTATCATTTCCCTGTATTATGTCGAAGAATTAAATATGAGGGAAATTGCCGAAATCATGGAAGTAAGCGAGCCAAGGATCTCCCAGCTCCACGCGGGGGCGATCCGAAAGCTGACAGAATATATAGAGAATGAATTCCAGATATCAATAAAGAAAGGATGACAGAGTATGTTTCAAGGATTTTACACACTGACTTCCGGGGTATTGACACAGAACCACAATCTGAACGTAATCAGCAATAACATGGCTAATGCGACCACGCCGGGCTTTAAGTCTGACCGGTTCGTTATCTCGGATTTCTACAATGAACTGATCCTGAGGACGGGGAACAAGGACAAGACAAATACTACGGTAATCGGCTCAAAGCCGATGATGACAGCCGGAGCCGAGACGGTCACAGACTACACATCAGGAGTGCAGACTGTAACGAACAGTACGCTGGACTTTGCGATTACCGGAGATGGATTCTTCTGTATCCAGACAGAGGGCGGCACAGTATACACGAGAAATGGTAATTTTTCTCTTGATGAGGAGGGATATCTCTGCCTCCCATCGATCGGCAGAGTGCTCGGCGAGGACGGGCCGATCTATCTCGGGACTGACCGGATCAGTGCAGACAGGCAGGGTGGACTGTACAGTGATGCTACAGGCGCCATGCTGGGACAGATCCAGGTGGTAGATTTCCAGGACTATGCCCAGCTTGATAAACGGGACAACGGAGTGTTTACAACAAATGCAAATGCCGTGCAGTCTGACGCGTCGCTCCAGTGGAAAGCGGTCGAGAACTCCAATGCCGACCCGGTGGAGCAGATGACCCGTATGATGGCAAGCCAGAGAGCTCTGCAGAGTTCAGCTCAGATTCTGAAGATCTATGACCAGCTTATTACCCGGATGAGAGATCTGGGACCGTCGGCATAACCACCGGGGATACAGAACGGTACTGACGGTACAGATCAGGTCTGATGATAGAAATAGAAGAGGAGGATACAGCAGATGGACAGTTCATTTTATACAGCGGTACGCGGCGCGATGAGCCAGCAGACACACATGGATATCCTGTCAAACAACATCGCGAACATGAACACCAACGGTTACAAGACAAAGACAGCTTCATTCCAGGACCTGCTGCATTATTACAATATGCGCGCTCCTGAGACAGAAGTGACAAGGTATGAGGCGGGAACCGGATCAATCGTGCAGAGAACGGATACGGATTTCACAGACGGAGTCCTCATCAGCACGGGATTACAGTTCGACTATGCGATCCAGGGGACAGGGTTCTTTATGATACAGGATCCCGTGGATAACACCATTACGTACACAAGGGACGGAAGTTTTGCTCTGTCGGAGAGGGCGGACGGAATGTATCTTGCGGATGACCAGGGAAGGCTTGTGCTGGACGCAGCTCAGAACCCAATCCGCTACGAGGGCGGAGAACTCAGCGCGGCGCCGGGTATTTTTGACTTTGTTCATACGAACGGCATGGTCAGTGTAGGAACGAACGGTTTCGTGCCCTCTGCAAAGAATGGAAATGTGATGCCTGCGCAGGATTCAGAACTGGTTCAGGGCTGTCTGGAAGGCTCTAATGTGGATCTGGCCGATGAAATGTCAAAAGTCATTGTCTCATCAAGAGCCTATACTTATATGCTTAGGATGGTACAGACAGCCGACGAGGTAGAACAGACGATCAACGGACTGAGAGGATAAGGAGAGCGCGGGCAGATGGAGATTAAGAAATACGACGAGATGGGTGAGACGGAAAGAGATATCATTCGGGAGATAGCGAGCATTGGCACAGGTTATGCAGCTACCTCCCTTGCAGGCATGCTGGGAAAGGAAGTCCGGATGACGATACCGGAGATCAACATTCTCGGCTTTAATGAGACGATAGACCGGATGGGGAATCCGGAAGAAGGAATCGCAGCAGTCCTTGCGCACATGTCAGGTACAATACAGGGTATGATGATATTTATCCTCAGGCTGGACTTTGTAAATGAAGTACTCAGACAGACACTGGGACGCCAGATCTCCGATCTGGCAGAACTGGATCAGATGGATCTTTCAGCGCTGACTGAGGTAGGGAACATCATTATATCATCCTATGCAAATGCGATATCCAGCCTTTCGGGCATATCCATAGACTTAAGCGTACCTTCTACGGCTGTGAATATGCTGGGCGGCATACTGAGCGTGCCGATGGCCGAATTCGGATACCATACGGACAAACTGCTCCTGATCGACGGGCAGCTTGTGGTAGATAATAAAAAACTGCACAGTACGATTTTAATGATGCCTGACCTGGAATCTCTCAATGTACTGCTGAAAGAACTGGGGGCATTTTATGAAAGGGGAAACTAAGATAGGAATCGGCGATATGAAAGTGCTCAGACAAGAGGGAACGCTGATTACATATGCTCTGGGCTCCTGCGTGGGGATTACGTTGTACGACCCGGTAATTAAACTGGGCGGACTGCTCCATGTTATGCTGCCGCAGTCAAACGGATCAGCTGATGCGTCGCCGTATAAGTTCGCAGATACAGGGATAAGAGAAATGCTCCGCAAGATGGCCGCATATGGCGGTGTCCAGCGCAGATATATCTGCAAGATAGCCGGAGGAGCCCAGATGTTCCAGATGACGGGGCCGATTGGCAATATAGGAGAGCGCAATATCACGACCGTTAAAAACGAATTGAGGGCAGCGCATATCCAGATACGCGGGGAGGACACCGGAGAGAATTATGCAAGGACCATGCTGATGGACGTTAGCACAGGCGTGGTAAAGATCCGGACGATGGGACGTAATGAGAAAGTGTTATAAGTCCGGTAAAGATCAAAAAGGAGGAAAGGGAATGGTGGAAACTTCTATTTTACTAGAATCAGGAACAAACGAAATTGAGATTATGGAATTTACGATCTATGGAGAGCTTTACGGCATCAATGTCGCAAAAGTGAAAGAGATCATGATGTCGGCTCAGGTGAAACCGATTCCCCATTCCGATCCGGCAGTGGAAGGTATATTCAAGCCGAGAGACATTATGCTGACAGTCGTAGACCTTCCGTACTATCTGACTAGAAACGAGACACAGCCCGGGGAAAAAGATCTGTTTATTATTACCAATTTCAACAAGACCAATATCGCGTTCCGCGTCCATACAGTAGTAGGGATACAGAGAATCTCATGGACTGATATCCGCAAGCCGGACAAGACTTTGAACAGTGGGAAAGAGGAAGGCATTGCCACAGGTATCGCACAGTGTGGAAAGGATCTGGTAACGATTCTGGATTTTGAAAAGATCGTAGCAGAGATTGCGCCTGAGACAGGCATACAGGTAGAAGAGGTAAGGCAGGTATCTAAGGAAGACAGAAAGAAAGAAACAATTGTGTTCGCAGAAGATTCCCTGCTCCTTTCAAGGATGGTTGAGCAGTCTCTGAACAGAGCAGGATACAGCGATATCAAAAAGTTCAACAATGGACAGGAGGCATGGGAATATCTGAGCAGCATCCGGGATGAGGCGGATCTGTACGACAAAGTGTCGCTTATCATCACAGATATTGAGATGCCTCAGATGGACGGACACCATCTGACCAAACTTGTAAAGAACGATGAGAAATTAAAACAGGTCCCGCTGATTATTTTCTCATCGCTCATCAATGAAGAAATGGAGAGAAAAGGGAAAGAACTGGGGGCAGATGAACAGCTCTCCAAACCGGAGATAGGACATCTGGTTTCTGTGATAGACGGACTGCTTGAGAGGAGGAAAGGATAATGAAACAATTTGTAGTCAGACGCGCAATCAAAGCGGCGCAGACAGACAGCATCATAGGGTATGAGCTGCTGTTTGAGCAGAGTGGCGAAAATCTCTATGGGGACAGCGAGAACGCCGCAGCGGACACGATATCAGGATTTCTTATGAACAACAGCGGCAAGATATTCAAGGGCAAGATGATCTTCCTGACATTTACACCTGCGCTTCTTCTGAGAAATACACCGAAGATTTTTCAGAAGGACAAGGTGATCATCCAAGTCTCTGACGGCCTGATCATCCATCCCCTTGCCATGCCGATCATTGAGAAATACCATAAAGAAGGATACCGCTTTGCCATCAATGATTTCCAGTTTTCTCCAAGATATTTCAGTATGCTTGAATATGCAGATTACATCCGCCTTCGGATGAAAGGGGATCTCAACCAGAAAGAGCAGAACTCTATGGAGAATGTCATCAATATGGCGCAGGGCTTCGGCAAGAAATGTATCATAACGGATGTTGATACGAAAGAAGAGTATGAGAAAGCTCTTGCCATGGGCGCGGACTATGTAGAGGGCAACTATATTGCGGAGACGCTTTATGTGAAAGCAGATAAGATCGACTATATGCAGGGGAACTTCTTCCAGCTTATCGTGGCTGTTTCCAAAGAGGAGCCGGATGTGGCGGAGATCGAGGAGATCATCAGCAGAGACGCAGGACTTAGCTACTCTCTTTTGAAACTGGTCAACTCGGCGTACTTCGCATTGCGCAGGCGGACTGCTTCCATCCAGCAGGCAGTCATGACGATGGGAATTAACCAGCTCCGCCAGTGGGTGTATATGTTAAGTCTCAGAAATGAAGAGAGTGAAGGAAGCGATGAAATTCTCAGGCTTTCTTTCCTTCGCGCAAAATTTGCAGAACAGCTCATACAGAAGACTGACATTAAGGCCATCACGCCGTCAGAAGCATATATGATGGGTATGTTCTCTACTCTGGGGTATATGGTTGATGCTTCTATAGAAGAGATACTGGCGGAGATACCGATCAGCGAAGATATCAAACAAGCGCTCATCAGCGGGAAGGGTGACGTCGGGAAACTGCTGGCGCTTATTATCTGCTACGAGAAAGCCGATTGGAAGAACTGCCAGGAGCTTGCCCAAGTACTGAACGTACAGACAGCTCAACTGTCACAGATCTATATCAACTGCGTGGAGGAAGTAAGCTCCGTATGGGAGAGCCTTACCGGAGAATACAAGAGACCGGGAGAAGCAGGCATGTTCCAGCCCGAGGCTCCGTCAGGAGATAAGATCGAGGATGCTCTGCAGTAATGGCAGACAGTGAGGAGGAAGAAAGTGGCAGTAAAAATCGTATTGACAAATCAGAAGGGCGGCGTCGGCAAGACGACGACTGCAGCGGCGCTTGCAGCGGGCTTTGCAAAGAAAGGGAAGAAAGTTCTTGCCATAGACCTGGACCCACAGGGGAATCTGGGTTTCAGCCTTGGGCTTGACATCGAGGATTCTACTACCATCTATGACGTCCTGAAAGATCATGTGCCGATTACAGACGCTGTGCACGAGTCGGACGGATGCGATGTGATCCCGTCCAACATCCTGCTCAGCGAGGCGGAGATCGAGTTCCAGACACAGAACAGAGAGATGCTCCTTAAAGACAGTTTGAGAGCAGTGGAAGACAAATACGACATCATTATCATGGATACGCCGCCGTCTCTGAATATACTGACACTGAACGCATATGCGGCTTCTGATTATCTGATTATACCGATGGCGGCGGAGATACTCAGCCTGGTTGGCCTGATCCAGCTCCAGGAGACAGTGGCGGCAGTCAGATCGTCGGTCAATCCGCACCTGGAAGTGCTGGGAATACTGCTGACAAAATATAACCGCAGGACGCGTCTGGCAGCAGATGTACTGGAAATGGCGGAAACCGTTGCGGAGCAGACAGATACGGCGCTCTTTGACGCGAAGATACGTGCCGGCGTAGCGGCTGCGGAAGCACCTGCGCATGGAACAGACATATTCTCCTATGCCCCGCGTTCCAATCCGGCAAAAGACTATGAGATGTTTCTCGAGGAAGTGAGAAGGCGCATAGGATGGAAGAATCAGGACAAAGAAGGCAGGCAGCAAGACGATGAGTAAAAAAACAAACAAGACGAACCATGTGTTGAACCTCCTCTCCACAGGAGTAAAGAAAACAGAAGAAAAAGAACCGGTTAACAAAGAAGCGGCCGGCAAAGAACCAGCTAACAAAGAACCGGACAAAAAGGAGCAAAGAGACGGACAGATAGCCGGAGTTTCTGTGGTACATAAGAAACAGGATGATGTCGCGGAGACCATAAAAGCCGAACTGGAAAGTGAGCTTGCAGAAAAGCAGATGCAGGAACAAAAGCAGATGCAGGAGCAGGAACAAAGTAAGAAAGCGCTCTCTGCAGCAGACGGGGAAAATAAACGTGGAACGGCAGAGAAAGAGAGAACTCCGGCAAAGGAAGCTCCGCCAACAGGAGAAGAAGTTTCCGAATCTTCCGATGCGGAAGATACAGATGATTTTGTCAGAGTCAATGTAATGGAACGGATTGTACTGGAGCGGGCGCCGGAATATATCCGCCAGTTTAATGTTTGCGGATGCAGGAGATGTCTGGCCGATGTGATCGCGCTTTCGCTGACAAATCTTCCGGCGAAATATGTGGTTATCAACAAAAATGCAATTTCCCCTCTGATGAACTTCTACAGAGTAAAATACGCCGGACTGGTGACAGTGGAAGTAACAAAAGCGTGTATGGCCGTGCAGATGAAACCTAATCACAAAATAAAAGAGGTATGTTGAAAGTTCGGGATATAAACTTAAAAATGCCGAAGTTATGCCGATAAATATAATAGGTAAACGAAAACAGACCTTGAAATTTAGAGAAAAGGAGATGTGATTATGTCTATAGGAGGACTTTCTTCTACAACAGGTACAAGTACAAGCACCATACGAGGCTATGGCGGACTTGCCAGCGGTCTGGACAGAGATACACTGATCGAACAGCTCACATCGGGAACACAGGCGAAGATAGATAAAGCGAACCAGGAGAAGACAAAACTGGAGTGGATACAGGAAGCGATCCGTACCATAACAGACAAGATGTATGATTTCACACAGAAATATACGTCCTACACTTCTTCGGACAACCTGCTCGGATCTGCGCTGTACTCTCGTTCTCAGATCACAGTAAACGGTGCGAACAGCAAGTATATCAGCGTGAGCGGATCTACACAGGCATCGGAGCTGATGTCGGTTCTCGGGGTGAAGCAGCTTGCACAGCAGGCATCGCTTTCCACAGTAGACGAAGTATCAGACCGTCTGCTCTCACTGGGCAGCCTCTCTACGGATCTGAATACCAAGACGGATGTAAATGTCGCGGGCGGAGAGAGGATATACATAGAATACGGAAATACGAGTTATACTGTAAAACTGGGAAGAGGAGACGGCTATTCTTATGGAACGGCACAGGAAGTGGCGGACTCTATCAACAAGTCTCTGGAACAGGTGACAATAGCAGGCGGTAAGACGCTGGCCGACGTAATGAACTTTACAGTAAGCGGGGACAAACTCGTGGCTAATAACACAGATGCGGCCGGAAATACAATCACTATGACCGGCGGCACCGGGGAGATCCTGACGACACTTGGATTTACCGGACGTCCCGACGATGGATTTGAGATCAACGCAGGCGGTAATATTACTGCGGGAGAGAAAAACAGGGCCATCCAGCAGAAGAGGATTGCAGACCAGCTTGGCGGACAGACGATCAGTTTCTCCTACAATGGAACAACAAAGTGGATCGAACTGCCGTCAGCGAGTGAACTTAAGGATAAAACTCTGGATGACCTGCAGTCAACTCTTCAGAAAGAGCTTGACAGCGCGTTTGGAAACGGGCGTATTAAGGTTGAGCTGACAAAATCAGCGGACGGAAGCACAGGCGCTCTGTCCTTTAAGACTACGATTCCGCAGACAGGAGCAGACGGGAGAGTAGTTCCGGGAGCGGATGATACAACCTCCACACTCTCCATTGTCTCGTCCACCGGGAATCTGACAGGAGATGATTCGCTTTTCCAGGTGGCCAACGGAGAGTCCAACAGACTGAATCTGTCGGCGAAAATCTCAGAGTCTGGTCTTTCTAATTCGCTTGATCCTTCAAAGCCTTTTGAGCTCATCATTAATGGAAAGAAGATCGAGGGGATCGATGAGAACAGTTCGATACAGGATATCATAAATGCGGTCAACAATGATTCGGATGCAGGAGTGACAATCTCCTATCAGGAGAACACAGACCGTTTCGTCGTTACATCTAACCAGAACGGAGCGAGCGGACAGGTCATTGTGAAAGGCAGTGTGGCTGACGCACTGTTCGGGAGCAAAGGCAAGGGCTATACTGTCACGGAGGGACAGGATGCTATCATCTCTGTGCAGTATGCAGGCAGCAATGAAGTGACGGAGATCAGAAGAGATTCCAACACGATCTCAATGGATGGACTGAACGTCACAGTCAGCGGCACGTTTGGATATGATGAGAACGGCAATTATATACAGGACACAGAAAAAGTAACGTTTACAGCGAAAGTAGATACTGATAAAGCCTATGAGACGATCAAGTCGATGGTCGATGACTACAACGAGATCCTTGAACTGATTAACGAAGAAGTATCAACGAAGCCAGACAGAGATTACAGTCCTCTGACATCGAGCCAGAAGGCGGAAATGAGCGAGGATGAGATAAAGCTGTGGGAAGAGAAAGCAAAAGAAGGTCTGCTCTTCATGGATTCAGACATGCGCTCTCTGGCGGACTCGCTGAGATTCGTAATTCCGAGCAATCTGCGTTCTGCGTTGTCAGAGATTGGCATCAGCACATCCACGGACTACAGTGAAAATGGAAAGCTGACGATAGATGAGAGCAAACTCAAAGCAGCCCTTGAGTCGGATCCTGAAAAAGTAAGGGAGCTGTTTACGGCATCTGCACAGACAGAGGAGGACGGGACAGTGACGAAGGGCGGTCTGATGACACATATGAAATCGATCTTCGATCAGTATGCGGGAACGACAGGTTCTACAAAGGGAATTCTCATCGAGCGCGCCGGAAGTGAACATTCTGTGACGAGCGTGATGGACAATGCGCTGCTCGACCAGATGAATGAGATCGACGACAAGATCAACAGACTGCTGGATCAGCTCACGACCGAGCAGGACAGATATATCTCACAGTTCACGCAGCTTGAACAGCTTATCTCACAGATGAACAGCCAAAGCAGCTGGCTTACATCTATGATCGGTTAAGCGGCTGACGGAGAGAGGAATTCGCGGATAATGAATGAAAATCCATACCAGAAATACAAAGAAGAAACGGTCATGACCATGACCCAGGGGGAGATGCTCCTGCTGCTCTACGACGAACTGGTAAAGCGGCTGCGGGCTTCCCAGATAATGGCGGAGAAAGAGAGATACGATGATTTCGATGCCAATATCACCAGGGCAGAAGAGATCATCCGTTATCTGAAAGACACTTTGAACTTTGACTATTCCATCAGTCAGGAACTCTACCGGCTTTACGATTTCTTCCTTGTAGAGCTGGGGCGGATACAGGCGTCGAGAAAAGGGGAAGAGATCGAAAGGATCAGAACCATGGCAGAAGAGCTCCGAGACGCTTTCAGAGAGGCTGAAAAGAAGGTGGCACAATGACAAAGACGCGGGAGGACGGTCCGGATCCAGCGGCAACCCTGCTCATGCTGGCTCAGAAACAGTATGCCAGGTGCGGTGAGATCGAAGAACTGACAAGAGAGCTTTCCGACGCACTGGACAGGGACGATCAGGAATCTGTCGGCATGCTGCTCCGTATGCGGGGACAGGCCATGTCGGAGACAGACAAGATCATAAAGGAACGGCAGAAGCTGCTGGACGGCAGCAAACTGTGGCAGGAGAGATTCGAGAAGATCAATAATGACGCAGATATGCCTGAATTGACAGCGGACGAGAAAAGGATACGCACACTCCTCCAAAGCAGCAGGAATATACTGAAGCGCACTGCTGAGCTTGATAAGAAAATGAGCAGGCGCCTGGCAGGAGATCGATCCTATTATTGCAGATGAAAAGGACCGGAAAACGCACGATAAGCAGTTTTATAATGAAAGCTGCGGGCGCTTTCCGGTCTGTTTCTTTATGAGAGGAGAACAATGGAAGCTATTGTTTTTGAGAATGTAAATAAAGTCTTCCGAAGAGGTGAAGTAGCTGCGGAAGACTTGTCCATTCGTATAAAAAAGGGCGAATTTGTCTTTGTCATCGGGAGGAGCGGTGCGGGGAAGAGCACATTCCTTAAACTGCTGAGCGGACAAGAGGAGGCCACGTCGGGGAAGATATGGGTGAACGGGCTTGAACTGTCCTCGCTTACCCGCAGTCAGCGGCCGTATTTCCACCGTCAGGTAGGGATCATGCAGCCGGAATTCGGACTGCTTGGAGACAGGGATCTGTTCGACAACGTGTATTTGGCTATGCAGGCGACAGAACAGCCGGGAAGGAAGGCAAGAAAGAAAGTGGAACATATATTAAGGCTTATGGGGATTGATGACAGAGCGAAGTTCTATCCTCATGAAGTCTCTATGGGCGAGGGGGCACGCGCCCTGCTGGCCAGAGCAATGGTTATAGGGCCTTCTATCCTGGTGGCTGATGAGCCCACGGCGAACCTAGACCCCGATGCATCCTGGGATCTTATGTGCCTTATGGATGAGCTGAACCGTCAGGGGGTGACGGTTGTTGTGGCAAGCCACAATCAGGAGCTGGTGTCCATTATGAGAAAGAGGGTAATCACGCTGTCTGCGGGATGCCTGGTAGCAGATGAAAAAAATGCGGTATACAATGTCAGAGCGGCAGATGCCATAGAAGAAAGAAGGGTGTTGAGTGAGCGTGCAGACCGACAACGCGAGGGAAGAATATCTTATTGAACTGCTGGCAAGCGCATTGAACCAGCGGGAGGCGATTCTTGGCCGGGTCAGGCCGTCGTGGGGATGGATCTATAAGATGTCGGACTATCACCATGTTTCCAATCTTGCCTATTATAAGATTATGTGGGTGGATGACAGAGAAGCCCGGCAGTGGAAAGAAAAGTTTGAGGACAGATACAGAAATGCGATGCGTCAGCAGGAGAAGAACAAAGAACTCCGGCGCAGGATAGAGGAAGCTCTCGAGGAGGCCGAAGTCCATGCAGTCTTTCTTGGAGAAACGACTGTACTTGGATATTATCCTCATCCTGAGATGCGGATGCCGGAACCCGTCCAGGTTCTGGTCGATAAGAAACGGATTGCTGAAGCGCGAAAAGTTATGGGAAGACTGGGGCTTGAGGAATCAGAACGTCAGGAGGAGACAGATGGGAGACTTTATGTCGGATTTCCGGGCCTTCGGGTAGAACTTATGGACGCGCTGGACTTCACAGAGAAAAAGGTAAGGATATGGTTTGAAGAATTCCCCAAAATACTCCCGAAACCAGAGAACAGACACTATATCCATAATATGAATGAAGAGACGCAGTATATCTATTTTATGTGCAGGATTGCGGAGAAGTATGCCCGGGGACAGATCGAGATCCGTGATATTGTGGATCTCTGGCTGCTGGTCACTGCGGAAGGCTCCAAGATCAACTGGAAAGAAGTACGCAGAGAACTGGAGAAGCTGGATCTTGAGATGTTCGGGGAATATATCGTCAAACTGGCAGGAAAGTGGTTTGGGAGACTGTATTTCCGGGACGATATGGATATACTCTCAGATATACAGACTTATATTTTCACAAAAGGCACAGAAGCAAGACGTGAGAGCGAGCTTTTCCTTCCGCTCGTAAAGACTGTTGCCGACAACTACCATAGAGATCTGAAAAAGGAAGAAAAGAAAAAGCAGCGCGAGTGGAGTTTCCCACCGCTTGAATATATGAAAGGAACGTTTCCAAGACTGGAGAAACATCCCTGGCTTCTTCCGCTCTATTGGATGGTGCGGCTTGCCAGGCGTAGATCGTTCAGCCGCAGGAATCAGACGAAAGAAGAGGAGAAAGAGGAAAACGGCGCTTAACATTTTGGGAATCATGCCGATAATCTAGTTAGATGGAATGTATCAGCATTACAGCATAGACAAGGAGGTGCATTCACAGTGAAGATAGGTGCAGAAAATTTGATTAACACATTCAGCATCCTGCCATCCAGAGGTATGGAGAGCGCCGGAAAGACATCGGGAACAAAAGGCAGAGGGATGAACTTTGATAAAGTGGATTTTCAGTCTACTTCAAGACAGATAAAAGAGAAGATATATACTGAGGATATCACGAAAGAGATACGCACTCAGGTGCTCGGCGTGAAAGACAAGGCTGAGAGGATCAGCGAACTTAAAACAGAAATCCGCAGCGGAGCTTATATCGCAGACCCGCAGGAGATCACGGCACGTATCCTGCTCCGGGGAGGTGAGAGCTGATGAAAGGGCTTGCCGGAGAACTTACAAAGATACTTGAAGAGATCACCAGTCTGCTGAACCAGTATCTTCCCCTTGAGGAGGAAAAACTCAAAGCCATACAGGAGAATAAGGTGGGCTTCGTGGAGGACAGCATGAAGAAAGAACAGGCGCTGATCCTGAAGATGCGGGGACTGGACGGGAAGAGAGAAGAACTGCTGAAAAAAGCAGGATGCACCGGAAAGACGATGCGTGAGATACTTGAAGAGCTGGAGGAGAACGAGAAACGCCAGGTGCAGCCGGTATTTGACCGTCTTGTGCTTGCCGTACAGAACTTTGATTCCTACAATGCAGAATCAATGAAGCTGATCCAGCTTCGGCTCCACGACATGGAGAAAGCGGCGGCCGAGTCGCAGGGAAAGACATACGGTAAAGGAAAAGAGAGCGATCCGGATTCAGAGCATTTCCTCAGCCGTCTGCTTTAAGCAGGAACACATCAGAGGATGGATATAAAGTAGATACATATTATGTAAGATAAGAGCGATGCAGAGATATACAGATCAGGAGGTAAGACATGTTACGTTCCACATTTGCAGGATTTTCTGTCGCACATCTCGCTATGGCAGCGAGCCAGAACGCACTGGATGTTGTGGGGCAGAACGTTTCAAATATCAATACAGTAGGATACACACGGCAGAGGCTTGACCAGATCAGCGTCAGTCCGACCGGACACAGCATGATGAACAGTAAGTTCTCTGTTAAAGTCGGACAGGGTGTTATGGCGACGGGAGTTTCCCAGATCAGAGATCCGTTCCTGGATATACAGTACCGTACACAGCTTGCAGAAGTAGGCACTGTAGACGCCATGGACACAATACTGGACAGAATCGGAGATGTATTTGACGAGACATCTTCAACAGCGATCCGGGAAGCTCTTAACAACGTAGTCAGCCAGCTCCAGAATATGGCGAGGCCGGACACGGCGGGACAGGATACTTACGATACGCTGGTGCGCTCCGCAATGGAAGGACTGCTTAATCTCTTTCATGAGAGGGCAAATGACATAACGGATATACAGGAGGAGTATGTCAGCAGGATACAGGGCACAGAAGGACAGAAGATAGAGGGCTATCTCAGCAAGATTGTGGAGCTTAATGAGGCGATCAAGAACAGCAATATCCTTGGAAGCCCGGCGCTCGAGCTGAATGATCAGAGGAATCAGCTGATCGATGAGCTGGCGACATATCTGCCCATCGATGTGACGTATGAAGATCAGAACGTCGGCGGAAACATCACAGTAGATACGCTGAAGATTACGTTTACAGATTCAAACGGAGTCACACATACCCTGATCGATGATGATCAGAGAGGAACTGTAAACATCACATCCAACAACGGTATGCCGCCTCTTGGCGTGGAGATCACAGGCGTTGGCGGAGCGGCGACTGATGTAACGGACGCTCTTGGAAACGGTGTTCTCAAAGGATATGCCGACATGCTTAACAAAGAAGGCATATTCGATGGCACAGATACGAAAGGCGTGGGATTCTATGGGTCCTACTTCGACACGTTCGTCCATGAATTTGCGACGACTCTGAATCAGCTTAATGATGATGGAACCGGGACAAAGTTTCTTTTTGAGACGTCAGACGGAAGCGCCACATTTACGGCTGAGAATATAAGAATCTCACAGGGCTGGATGGATGGAAGCGTATCCGTCACTACGACAAAAGGCGGCGGGGATACTGCATATGAGAATGTGCAGCGTATGATCAACGCCATTACATCTGATGTGCATGATATCACAACACCGGGCGGCGACACCGTGTTCAGCGGCAACTTCCTGGATGCTTATGATTTCCTGCAGAATACACAGGCGGCGGAGAGGTCATCTACTTCCACGATCCTGGCGAACAGGACGGCCGTGCTCAGCCAGATTGCTGATTCAAAGGATTCTATCTCAGCGATCTCTCTGGATGAGGAGGTCATGAACCTGATGAAATACCAGCAGTCTTACAACGCGGCAGCGAGACTGATGACAACCCTTGACGAGGCTCTTGATACACTTATCAACAATACTGGTGTTGTAGGAAGATAGGAGGCACGGTAAGATGAGAATAACGACAAGCATGGTCATGCGGAATTATCAGAATAATCTGTACGGTACGCTCGGCGGACTGGATTTGAGCAGAAAACAGGTGGAGACAGGAAGAAGAGTGTTCTCTGCCTACGAAGATCCGTCTGCGGCTGCAAGAGCCGCTATACTGGAACGCAGGTCTGCCAGAAATGCTGAGTACCAGAATAATATCCAGAATGCACAGAGCTGGATGGATGAGCAGGAAAATGTGGTATACAAGCTGGGACAGCTTGCAACGACAGTGTCGGAAGACTATTCTGTGAGCGCTGTCACAGATACAGCCGGAGATATCGGACGCGACACCTACGCGAAAGCTCTCAGGAGCATGCAGCAGTCTATGGTGCAGCTTCTGAACACGAAATACAGCAACAGCTTTGTCCTCAGCGGAAATGGAAGTGTGGACGAGGCTCCCTTTGAACTTTCAGAAGACGGCAAGACGCTCCTCTACCGCGGAGTAGATGTGAACGATCCGGCCAACACTGCGATACTCGATCAGCTTGCGGCTGAGACGTCTTATGTTGACGTGGGATTTGGACTGGAGTTCGATAATACTGGACAGATTGTATCTTCGAGCGCATTTGATACGGCACTTCCCGGCATCAACGTGATCGGATACGGACAGACGGCCGATGGAACGAGCAAGAACCTGATCCTCCTGGCAGGCCAGATGGCAGATCTGCTGGAGGCGGATGATTTTGACAGGGATGCTTATGAGAAGCTCTGGAACCAGTTCAAAGAGGGCAGCGACATGGCTCAGGATGCAATTACTGAGCTGGGAACAAAGACACAGCTTCTGACTACGACGATGGATCGTCTGGAGAGCGAGGCAATATCGATCCAGGATCAGTATAACAATGAAGTCGGAATCGAGCCTGCGGAAGCGATCACAGGATATTCGTGGGCGATGTATGCATACAGCAGCGCCCTGAAGATAGGGACCAGCATTATAGGTCCGTCACTTCTCGATTTTCTGTCATAACTGACAGTACAATATAAGAAATAAAGACCGGAAAGGAGGAAAGCAGGCAATGGAGCAGATGTTAAATATCATTACAATCCCGATGGAGTATGAAATCAATATCGAGCACGCGAGGCTCGAACGGACCGGAAAGAGTGGTCCGCCCATACTTGAGATTGAGAGAGAGCGCGGCGGATGGACGATGGAAAACCGCACGGCAAAGCTGATCCTGGATACTTACAACGCAAGGAACTCGGTCGTTCCAACGACAAAGACTGCGATCTATCAGAATGCTCAGCGAGGCATCCAGGCGGCAGGCACAGCTGCTCAGAACTATGCGTCTGAAGCTGCTCAGATGGTGTGGTCCAAGCCCGGACAGGGCGGACAGACGCTGAGCAGGATATTTGCGCAGAGAGTGCAGCTTCCCACAGGTGAGTTCAAGCTTGGTTTTCTCCCGACAACAGGAGTGGATATCACTTATCAGGCGGGAGAGCTCACGATGGACTATCAGATGGATAAGCTCACGTTTAATCTGAGACTGCAGAATGGAGAAGTGGAATACATCCCGGGAAGTATCGAGATTGTTATAACCCAGTATCCGGACGTTCAGATCGAGTATATGGGCAGACCCGTATATGTGCCGGCGAGCGCAGCCGAGAAGCTCGATGGCGAGCAGGTAGATGTAACAGCCTGAACATATGACGTCAGAGCATAAAGCGCGAAGAGAGGACATGAAGCAGATATGAGCAGTGATAATGTTACAGAAGATACAGGGCTCTATGAAGAAGGAACAGTATATTTTCCGGAAGGGCTCTTCGGTTTCGAGGGATACAGGAAGTTCGTTCCTGTTCCGCTCGAGCCGGACAGTGACGCTGTCCTGACGCTCCACAGCCTGGAAGAAGAAGGACTGGCGTTCATCATCATGAATCCGTTCATGCTGAAAGAAGATTATGCTCCGGAAGTGCCCCTGGAAGAGCTTGAGATCCTGGGCAGTGTGTCAGATGAGTCCGACTACTCCTGGTATGTGATCTGTGCGGCTAGGAAGCCGGCGCAGGAGAGCACGGTAAACCTGAAGTGCCCGATCGTGTTCAACACGGTCACCAGAAAAGGGAGACAGGTGATACTGGAAAATCAGGAATATGGATTCCGGCATAAATTAAAAGATCTGACCGGGAAAGGAAAAAAGACATGCTGATTCTGGGAAGGAAAAAAGGGCAGGAGATAGTGATCGGCGAAGATATCGTGATCACAGTCAGCGAGATCAGTGCAGACAGCGTGAAGCTGGCCGTGCGGGCTCCAAGGGATGTTCCTGTATTTCGCAGGGAACTATTGCAGGCAGCACAGGAAAACCGCGACGCCGCATCATCAGATGCGGCGGCTTTGGATGCCGCGGAACTTGCGGCTTTGATCGGTGAGAATACGGCTGCTCAGACTAGTAAAGACAAGAAGAGAACAGATTGAGAATACAACCCGCAATGTGGGAGAATATAGAAAAATACAATAATTTTAGGAGGAAACAGGTAAATGAGATATGAAGTTACACCGGATCTGTTGACAGACAATGAACTGATCGACAGCGAGCATCGGCAGTTATTTGCTGCTATAAACAGACTTTTAGATGCGTTCTCTGATAAGACGCAGAATGGGAATGAAAACATCCTGCAGGCAACTACATTCCTGCAGAGCTATGTGGACAAGCATTTCGGACATGAGGAAGACCTGCAGAAGAAGTACGAATGGCGGGAATATGAGATGCATCATAAATTCCATGAAGAATATAAAGAGACACTGGACAAGATTCTCGGGAAGATTCCGAAAGAGGGACCGTCTATTGATGATATGAGCGCGATCAATACGCACGTTGTAAGGCTGATTACACATATCCGTACGATGGATAAACGCCTTGGAGCTTATATCAAGACCCAGAAAGCAAGATAAAAATAAAAAAAACTGAGAAAAGTCTTAATATTTTTTGAAACAGTTCGATATTATTAACAGATATCACAGTAAGAGAATGTGCCATACATATATGAGACGTTTCCTTATTGTTCTATGATATCAGAAGAGACATGCCGACGTCCACTTCAGGGCCCAAACGGCGTCCGGCATGGCGGAACAACCAAACAGACGGGGAAAAGGAGTTCCCCGGACAAATTCAAGGAGGAATTGAATATGAGAATTCAACACAACATTGCAGCACTGAACTCTTATCGTAACCTGACAAACAACAACAGCGCAGTATCCAAGAACCTGGAGAAACTTTCATCCGGTTACAAGATCAACCGTGCAGGCGATGACGCTGCCGGACTTGCTATTTCCGAGAAGATGCGCGCTCAGATCACAGGTCTTGAGACAGCACAGAAGAACGCAAACGACGGTATCTCTCTTGTACAGACAGCAGAGGGTGCTCTTACAGAAGTTCACTCCATGCTGAACCGTATGGTAGAGCTGGCTGATCAGTCTGCAAACGGTACATATCAGGATGCTGTAGACCGTGAGAACCTTCAGAAAGAAGTTCAGTCTCTGAAAGATGAGATCGATCGTATCTCCGAGTCCACGAACTTCAACGGAATCCAGCTTCTGGACGGATCCATGGATGGAAAAGGCAAAGCACAGGCAGCGATCGCAGGTCTGACAAACGCTGCGCTTGTTGTAGAGGCAACTGGAGCAGCCGGCGTTGTTGGCGAGTACTCCTTTGACCTGGACGGCATCCAGGTAGATACAGAGGGACAGGCTCTGATCACGATTGCTGGTGTTACAGTGAACATTGATGTAACAGAGGCTGACTCTGCAGAGAGCATTGCTCAGAAGATCGCAGCAGCTTACAACGGACTTGCAGCAGACGCTAAGATCGAAGATAATATCGATACTGATTCTTACTTCATCGCTACTTCACAGGGATCGAAAGTCGTATTTACGGCAAGCGCTGCAGGTGCTGGTTCAGCTGGACAGATTACAGGTAACCTTGAGATAGGGGAAGGTCGAGGTATGGATGCTCCGGGACGTGACCTGACTCTCCAGATCGGTGACACAGCGGCTTCCTTCAACCAGATGACAGTATCTGTTAAGTCCATGAGCACAGAATCTCTTGGCATCCAGAACATCGACATCAGCTCACAGTCAGGCGCTAAGGCAGCGATCGACGTTATCAAGAGCGCGATCAACCAGGTATCATCCACACGTGGTGACCTCGGAGCTGTTCAGAACCGTCTTGAGCACACGATCAACAACCTGAGTGTTACAACAGAGAACATGACTGCAGCAGAGAGCCGCATCCGTGACGTAGATATGGCAGAAGAGATGATGGCTTATACAAAGAATAACATCCTGGTACAGTCTTCACAGGCAATGCTTGCACAGGCTAACCAGATCCCGCAGGGAGTTCTGCAGCTTCTGCAGTAAGCGAAAGGATCAGGCAGATCGGCTGGTCGTGTGGATCAGTGATGAGATGACTGCATAATAAAAGGCAGGAGCATGAACCTTTATGGTGAGCGCTCCTGCCTTTTCGGTCGAAAAGATCATGTATGCCGGGACATACAGAAGAAGGAGAAAGAGAAATGAAAAGTATACGCACAAAACTTATCGTAGGAACTTCAACGGTCACTGCGATCTTCGTACTGACGCTGGGAATTGTGAGTGGGATACTCACCTATACAAGCGCTGACAGCCAGCTCAGACAGGGGATCGCATCGATGGCGGAGGTGGCTTCTGACAGAGTTACTGAGGAGATCACGGGATATGTCCGTCTGGCCGAAGCTTTCGGCGGCCGCAGCGATATCGCCGATCCGGAGGTTCCGGTAGAACAGAAAGAGTCGATATTAAGTGCATGGGCAGAAAAATATGGCATGCAGAGAGCCAATCTCCTTGATCGGAGCGGATACAGTCTTTTTGATGGAAACAGCTATGCAGACCGGGAATACTTCCAGAAAGGCATGCAGGGACAGACTTTTGTATCCACACCGGTTGTGAGCAAGGTTACAGGCGAGCTTACCATTATCGTTGCCGCCCCTCTGTGGCAGGACGGCCAGCCGGATACCACAGTAGTAGGCGTGGTATACTTTGTCCCGAAGGAGACGTTTCTCAATGACATTATGTCGGGCATTAAGATCAGTGAGAACGGATCCGCATACATGATTGATAATCAGGGCAATACAATCGCAGATACCACGCTGGAGACAGTTACCACTCAGAATATCGAGAAAGAGGCGGAATCCGACAGCAGCCTGTCAGCGCTGGCCTCGATCCATGCAGCGATGCGGGAAGGACAGAGCGGCGTGGGTGATTACACGATGGACGGCGTGGATAAAGTGGCCGGATATGCTCCGGTAGATGGAACTGAAGGATGGAGTCTTGCAGTAACGACGCTCAAGAGCGACTTTATGGGAGCTACGGTGCGTTCGCTTATCGTGGTTACTGTACTTGTCGTACTCTCTCTGATTGTGAACTTCTTGTTTGTAAGGCGGATAGCGAAGAGGATCGCAGATCCGATCCGCAGATGTACGGACAGGATCGAGACTCTTTCCAAAGGCGACATTCATTCAGAAGTGCCGAAGATCGATTCTGAGGATGAGACAGGCAGACTCGCCAGGGCTACCTCGGAGATCGTTGACTGTCTCCAGGGGCTGATCCGTGACGAAGGGTACGTGCTTGGAGAGATGGCGAAAGGCAACTTCAATGTTACCGCAGACCAGTCTGTTTACCGCGGGGATCTGTTCAATATTCTGAAGAGTCTCAAAGGCATTAACCGCAGACTCACAGAGACGCTGCATGAGATCAGCGACGCTGCGGAACAGGTGGCGGCAGGTTCTGATCAGGTGGCGACAGGAGCGCAGGCGCTCAGCCAGGGAGCCACAGAGCAGGCATCCAGCGTAGAAGAGCTGGCGGCGACAGTAAATGAGATTAATGAAAAAGTCCAGGAAAATGCGAAATTTGTGAAAAAGTCTAATGATGTATCTAATGAGGCAGGATCTCTCCTCATGGAAAGCATGGAGAAGATGCAGGCGATGAGTGAGGCAATGGAAGAGATTAGTTCCAGTTCCGGGGAGATCAGCCGCATCATCAAGACAATAGAGGATATCGCTTTCCAGACGAACATCCTGGCGTTAAATGCAGCAGTAGAGGCTGCGCGCGCAGGAAATGCAGGCAAGGGATTTGCTGTAGTTGCAGACGAAGTAAGATCCCTGGCGGAGAAGAGCGCAGAGGCGTCGAAGACCACTTCAGAGCTTATCGAGAGATCGATCCATGCTGTGGAAAACGGTATGAAGATTGCCACCGAGACTTCGGAGTCACTTCAGAATACAGCAACATCTGCGCGTGAGGCGATTAACCTGAACGGTGAGATCGACAAGAACTCCAGAGCCCAGGCAGAGGCTGTCGGTCAGGTAACTCTTGGCATCGACCAGATCTCAAGTGTGATCCAGACCAACTCAGCGACAGCGCAGCAGAGCGCTGCAGCAAGCGAAGAGCTGTCGGGACAGGCGGATCTGCTGAAGAAGACAGTAAGTGCTTTCCAGTTGAAGGACTTAAGTCTGTTCGACGAGGAAGAGGCGGCTATGACTTTGGATGAGCAGGAGGAGTAATTGCCGGTTCAGAGATAAGACGATAACAGAAGACTGCAGGAACATGCATCTGCTCCTGCAGTCTTTTGGCGTAAGGAGATGAAAGTATGAAAATAAAGAGAGGCGTAAAGCTCTCTCAGTGCATGATTGTGAAAAATGAAGAGAAAAACATCCGCCGCGCACTGGAGTGGGCAAAAGGGCTTGCATATGAACAGATCGTAGTAGACACTGGCTCCACAGACCGGACCGTGGCGATTGCCGAGGAAATGGGGGCGAAAGTGTATCATTTCCAGTGGATCGGCGACTTTGCCGCAGCCAAGAACTATGCCATCGAACAGGCATCCGGGGACTGGATTGCGTTTCTGGATGCAGATGAATATTTTACGAAAGAGGACACGGAGAAGCTCGGCCGACTGCTGGAGCGCCTGCAGAAGCACCTGAATGATCCAAGGGCGCCCCTGTTTATCCGATGTGCCTTGGTGAATCTGGGCAACGATGGAAAACCTTTCATGGTGGCTGTACAGGACAGGATATTCCGGAATACTCCGCGTATCCGCTATCAGGGAAAGATCCACGAGCAGATCGTACTGGATGGCGGCAAAGGGAAATGGCGGTTCCTGGACGAGCAGAAGTCTCTCTCCATCTTCCACACGGGATACACCAGCCAGGCCTATGCGGATACCGGAAAATCGAGGCGTAACCTGGAACTGCTGGAGAAAGAGATAGAAGAACATCCGGACAACTATAATAATTACGCCTATCTGGGGGACAGTTATTTTATAGCAGGTGAAGAGGAGAAAGGGGAACAGGCTTACCTGAAAGCACTGTCCGGAAAGGTGCCGGAGCAGATCAAAAAGGTTAATCAGGTGCGGACGGCGAATACACTTCTCCGTTACTATACCAGATGTCCGGAACGGACTACAAGAGAAGAGATCCTGCGGATCGCCAAGTGCGGCGGATATCCGGATGAGGAGAATCCGGATCTCTACTACTTCCTTGCTTTGTGCATGTATGTCAGACGGGACTATGACAGGGCGTACCAGGAGATGCAGGAGGCGTTCCGAAGAATGGATAGTTTCAAAAGAGGCGATCCGGTATATATGCTCGGCGTACTGGACAAAGCGCTGATGCAGATGGCAAATACGTGCCGGAAGCTGGGGCTGATGCAGGAGACAGTGCGCTACAGCACGCTGGCTCTGAAGATGAATCCGCGCCTGGACAGCACGCTGGCGCGTCTCCTGGAGATTCTTAAGGATGAACGCGGAGAAGTGGAACATGCCGGCGGCACATGGGATTTTCTTGGAAAGCTGTACGATCTGAACAGTGTGTCCGATCTTATATTTATCTATAAATGCGCGAAAGCAGTTGATTTCCCGGCGCTGGAAAACCGGCTTCTGGAAGCCATGCCGCAGGAGATGCGCGAAGAGGTGCTAAGAGCGACGGCGCCGTCAGACTAACGAAGACAGAAGCAGCAGAGCTGCTGAGAAAAGAGATAATACAAAACAGGACCGGAAGTATTCTGCTCATATGCAGAAGACTTCCGGTCCTGTTTTTAACTCTGTTCAAAGGGTTAGATCAGATAATTCATCATGAGCCCTGCTGCGTAATAGTTACTCTGCAGATAGGCATTGCCGCCCATGAACATATTTGTGCCATAGTACGGCGCGTAGGATGAGAGCTGGTCTGACAGGTCGCCGTTGACAAGGGAGGCAGAATTCATGTTCATGCCGCCGAGTGCCTTGTTAAAAGCGGTGTCAGCAATGCCGCCCGTGCCGGAGATAAGATCTCTGACAAAAGCGGGATCCTTTTCCAGGCTTTCTCCAAGTACCTCTGGATCAAAGTTGAGCGTAGCGTCGTCGTTGACTGTGATGCCAAGTACTTCAAGTGACTGTTCAGAGCCGAGTCCTCTGACAAGATTCCGGAGCTGACGGTCAACGCCTGTTCCTCTTCCATAATTGTCATTCAGGATCTCGAGCATATTATTGTAGTTTTTGACCAGATCGCTGAGCGCTGCCGCCGCTTTCTCAGGGTCGATATCCGACCGGATAGTGGTCTCTCCGGTTCCGGTCAAAGTAACACCTATCCTGCCTGCATTTACTGTGATGTCGTTCGTCGATGAAGTGTAGTCCCGCTGTACTCCGTTTTCTGTCACGGAATACTGAGCATTGGCCGCCGCTGTCTGTACAGCATCAGCGCCGCTGGCGCTTCCGAGATCACCGCTGACGGTAAATCCATAAGAAGTACCGGTCCTTGAGCTCTCGAGCTTCAGTGAGACGTCGCCGTTCTCCTCCACTATGGAAGCCGTTACGCCGATGCCGCTGTCATTGATCTGAGCAGCAGCGTCGCGAAGCATCTGAGCGTTTGTCCTGGCGCTGCCGTTTTCATTGAGAGCGCTGACCTGAATATCTACAGTTCCTCTGCTTCCGGTGATCGTGAAATCCATATCGGCTGATGCGGTGTCATACGCGCCTACAGCGTCGCTGACATTTGTCTGAGCCTGGGCGATCTGAGATACTTCAAGCTGGATCTCTCCGGTGGTGCGTACCGGCAGCCGTTCTGTGACGTCAGCCACAGCGGTGTCAGAACTTGTGACTGCAAGATCCTGCATCACACCGGATGAATTCGTGCTCTTAAGCTCTGTTGCGGCCTGCATCAGAGAAGACATTCCTGACGAATACTCTTTGACAAATGCCATGCTGTCCTTGATAGAATTGTTTACCGGCGAAACCGGAGTTACGGCCTCCTGGTATCTCGGATTGGAAGACAGCGCCTGTATCAGGCGTACATTGTTGGCTGCCGCCATGTAACTGTAGTAACCTGAGCCATAGGAATTAATTCCATTGATCCACATATATGTCCCTCCTTTCTTTTGGTATTACTGCACCTGACAATGACCAGACAGATGCAGCAGACAGAATATCATCTGTTCTTATTAAAATATATCGACAAAAGGCGGACAAACATAACAGAGACGGGGTCCGGCAAATGAAAACAGGCAGATAAACCATGACAGACGAAAACCCGCCAGCCTTCCGGCTGACGGGCTTTCGTTGTTTTATTAGTTATCTAAAGGAATGAGAGTAAAGTGCGGTACCTTCTGGTACCATAACTTTATGAGGGGGAAAGATAGTTGTTTATCAACTATCTGATTATAGTATAAGAGCAAATTGTGACAAAAGTATGAGTGAACCATAAAAGAAGAAGGAAAATTATAAACTAAAACTAAAAAATGTATTAAGAGAGCTGTAGTTTAAGAGTTTTTGCAACCTACACTGCGGAAAAATCTCACACAGAGTCCTCACCGACCATCAGGCGGATGATCTTATCGTTTGTCTCTTTCATGCCGTCTTTACCGAGCTGCCCGATCCCCCGTATCGTGCTCTCGATATCTTTCATGACGATTCCGTCTCCGCTTTTAAATTCCTGACCGTTTTTATACATATTGCAGCCAAGTATTCCCGCTTCCACAGAAAAGGCGATCTTAGCGGCGCAGGAAGCTTTAGCTCCGTCGCACACAATGCCTGATGTGATGGCAAGGGCGTTGACAACAGTGTGGATGACATCCTGGTAATCACCGCCGCACAGATAGGCAATGCCAGCTCCGGCTCCAGCCCCTGCGCTTACTGCTCCGCAGTAAGCGGAGAGCGTACCAAGTCCTGTCTTCTCATGGATGGCGACGAGATTGGAGAGCGCAAGCGCGCGGTAGAGCGTGTCTTTGTCAGTGTGAAGCTCCCGGGCATATTCGATCAGCGGCACAGAGCATGTGATGCCCTGATTGCCGCTCCCGGAGTTGATGATGACAGGGAGTTCGCATCCGTTCATGCGCGCATCGGAATCTGCGGCAGCTTTGGCTTTTGCTCTCACGGCGATATTATTTTCACAGGAGCTTAAGAGCACTGTGCCGATATTGGCGCCGTAGTCGCCGCGCAGACCTTCATCAGCGATCGCTGAATTATATTCGATCTGCCGGTCGAGGATATCTGCAATGTCCTGTGTATCAACGGAACAGATGAACTCCCAGATGTCTTCCATGTTCAGAAGACTACGGTCGGTGCGAGGGACTTTCTCTGCAGTATCGCCAGACAGCTCTTTCTGGAACAAAGTCCTGCCGTCTTTTTCGACGAGTACAATATTCGTATGGTAGTCAGCGATGCGGACTTTTGCATAAGAATCTTCTTTATATTCGGTAATGACGATGTCAAATACATGCCCGCAGTCAATGTGTTCGACGTCGATCCGGACACTTTTGAGAAATGCACTGATCTCTGCGATTTTCTGATCAGATACCTGGGAGATGACTTCCAGTTCTTTCTCAGGATCTCCGGCAATGATCCCTGCTGCGGCAGCGGCGGGCATGCCTTTGAGGCGGCCTGTGTTCGGAACGATTACACTCTTTACGTTCTTTATGATACTGCCGCTCACCTGCAGGAGTACACGGTCCGGCAGGGCGCCAAGCGCCGCTCGTGCTTTTGCTGCGGCATATGCCAGCGCTATGGGTTCCGTACAGCCGAAAGCAGGGACAAGCTCCTCTCTTAAAATCTCAGTATATGTCCGATAACGGATGTCATCTTTTTTCATTGTATCTTTACTCCTTCAAAGCGTTTTATCTGATCGGAACTGATTCTCTCAGGTACAGATGCTAAGAAGATTATAGCATGTACATGCTGTTTCAGAAAGGTATATATGCTGCTGTTTTCACTGTTGCTCCTGCGCTTCTTCCATAGACGGCGAAAACCCGCTAACCTTACGGCTAACGGGTTTCGTGTTGTTATAGTTATCTAAAGGAATGAGAGACTATACTGTTTGATTATATTGTATTACAAGTTGTTATAAAGCATGTAAATACGGGGTTTCTCCAATCTGGTGCTTTTATAAATTGTTATAGTTGATTATGAAAAGGTGCCCCAAAGGTGTCCCGGCAAGGTTTCATTTCTTCCTGAATGAGTTTACCGCATTTACAACTGATGCTGCCGCAGTTGCTGTTGACGCTGTTGCGGTATCCTGCTGTAAACGTCTGATTTCTTCCTGAATCGCCATTTGATCCTGTTGGAATTGATGTGTTTCTAATAAGTTGTATGCTTCTTTCAGGCTGTCAGCGCGTCCCTCATTGATAAAATTCCATAGATGGTAAATGTCATAATAATTATAAAATTTTGCCGGAAAATCTTTTGCTCCGTTTTGATAGTCAGGATTATTCTTTGCCTGTTCCAATGCGCTAAGTGCTTCTGCGAGTTTATGGTCTGCGGGTTTTACATAGCGGTTCTGTTTCATGTAGAGTACAATAGCGAGGAGTGCGCCAAAGAGGAGTGAACCACCAAGTCCTCCAATTTGTGGTGAGCCATTATGGTCAAGATAAAATAAATTTGTATCATGCCCAATGAGCAACGCAACAAACCAAAATGCAAAACAAACTCCCAATACAATGATTCCTGCTTTCCATTTTTTTGTAGTCTTTTCATAATTCTGTTCAGCTTTATTGACGTTGCTCTCTGCTACTGCAACAGGAGCAGTTATCCTTTTCTTTTCTGCTAAATAGTTTAAAATTTCTTGCTTATTCATACCCTATCTCCTATGTGTTTTGAATATTTTTATCTTGGTGTAAGGTTTAAAGTGTTAATCGCCGTTACCATCTCCTTTCAAAATTCCGAGATATAGGTTCTTATATTTTATCATCCTCTCCCGGACGTTCCTCAATCCCATAATCCTCTCCCGGATATGTCCCCACGATGTCACAGGTTCCGTCCAGTATCTTCCATACCAAATGGGCCTGTTCTGCCTCCGTCAGGTCGTCTGACTGGGTACAGAAACGGAGCAGGTCAATGCTTTCTGTCCCATATTTCCTCCTTAGGGAGGAGAGGGATTCCCTGTCCTCCCGAATCATGTCCTATGCAGGCTTCTTAGCGCCGCAGGAACAATAGTAATAATCGGTATAGGTCTCATTCCAGCCCTGGTCTTCTGAATGTGTATGAGAACAAGCGACATCCTGATAGTTATAATAACCATCCTCCGCTCTCAGATGTTCTATTGCATGTTCGTCAAAGCCGACAGCATCACCAAACACAGCACCACAGCTACAAATGGTATCATAGGAATGGTCTGACCACGTTACCCAATTCTCGTGCCAGCGTGTTGCAGTATGGGGCGTCCAGCTACAAACATGGGGCGGTGTCGTAGAACCTCCGCCACCGGATGACCCGCCAGAGCCGCCGGAAGAACCAGAACCACCACCGGATGAACCAGAGCCACCGGATGAACCGCCAGAGCCACCGGAGCTACCACCGGATGAACCACCACTGGATGAGCCAGAGCCGCCGGAAGAACCAGAACCGCCGGATGAAGAACCAGTATCTTCCGTCTTCCCGCCATCCGTCTCTTTGTCTTCATCCGTCTTTCTGTCATCGTTCTCTTTCTCATCGTCCTCCGGGTTCTCTTCCGGTTTCACGTTGTCTTTGATCACGCCATCCCCAAGGCTCTCTTCCTCGTCTTTGTCCACGACTTCTACATCGGTCGGGATATCCACGGAACCCACGTCAGAACCGTCCGTTTTGTCATCGGAGGTGCCTGTCCCGTTATTCGGCGTCTCCACTTTGACAGGCTCTTTGAAGGTCACTTCATAGGTCACCTCATAATGCCCCGGTTTTCCGAAGTCCACGTTGTCCTCTTTGACGGTCACAGACTTGATGTTGCTGTCCTCTCCGGCTTCCTGCTGGATGTTGGACGCATAGACGTCGAAATCATACTCTTTCAAGTCCTGAGACAGTTTCAGGTTCTTTGTCAGGTCAGCCACCTCAGATACGGCTTCCGGCACGACCGTCACTGCCACAACGGCTTCGGCTGTGCCTTTCGTGCCCTTGCTGTTTTCCAAGTCAAAGGTGATCGCCAGGTCTTTGGCTTTGTCCGTCACTTCCGAGAACGTGAGGGAGACGTTGGGCACGTTCTTCCCGCTCATGAGTGTTGCCGCGCCCTCTGTCTTTGCTACGGTAAACGTGTCACCTTTTCCTGGTTCCGGCAGTTCCCCGTCCGTTCCAAATGCGACCGTCTTCCCGCCGTAGTCAAGGGTCACGGTCTTCACGGAGTACCCGGTGTCCGGCTCTACCTCTGAGAGGAAGTCAGACATCGGTGCCGCTTTGTTCTGAATCACAGTCACATTCTTTTCCGCTGTGAGATCGGCTTTCGTTTCGACTGTTTCAATTGCGTCAGATGCAGTTGGTGTCTCTTTTCCTCCGCATCCTGCGATCAGGGACGCTGCCAGTGCGGCAGTTAGTACAAGGGATACAAGTTTTCTCTTTTTCATAAATTCATCACTCCTAGCTTTAGTGAATTCCAATAAATACAGTATATTCTACATATCGAAGATATTCAAGTATTAGAATATATTTTATGGTTATTCCTAGGGAGGAATGGCATATGATTGATTATTCTCCGTTCTGGAAAACGTTAGAAAATTCAAATGAAAATTGGTATACATTGAATCGTAAATATAATATTTCTCACAGTACGCTGTCGCGTTTGAAGCATAATAAAGATATATCAATGAGAACTGTTAATGATTTATGTAGAATCTTGAAGTGCAATATCCAGGATATAGCAGTATATGTGCCATCTGACGAAGATCAACTTTTATATTAGCGACCGTGGGAAATGATTTGAAGTAGTATACAAAGAAATCAGACCAACTAGAAGAATGAGTGTTAGCGGAGCGCGGTCATTCTGGCGGGCGGTAGGCTGTACGGCTGAGTTTTCTGGTAGGATTCGAGATAATTTTTAAAACAAATAAGCAAAAAAGAGGGCGGGAAACCGCTCTCTTTTACATTCTTTAATCATTCTATATTCAATTTCTAAAAAAATTTAAACTCGTCCCTTGGAGTTTTTGCATACTCAAAAACTTTTCCCTCGGGGGCAAGCCCCCCGAATCCCCATTCTTTCATGAAAAGATAATCATTTCTTTCAACTTTTATCCTCTTTCCATAATGTATTATTTCGTAAATGGAAAACCAGTTTCACAGCGTTCGTTTCAGTCGGCTGTTGATTGGATTGTAAAGGCAATCAATAAAGACCGAAAAGAGCAGGCTGAAAAAGACGGAACAGATTTTATATCAATAGAGCATATCTATCCTCACGCTCTCAGACATACATTTGCGACAAGATGTTTTGAAGCGGAGACCGCTCCAAAGACAGTCCAGAAGTATCTTGGTCATTCTTCTGTCGCGATCACGCTAGACATTTACACTCATGTCACACGAACGATAAGGCAAAAACGGAAATGAATAAACTGGAAGAACTCTATAAAAAGATCATATAGCAACTCTATAAATAACTATCTATTACCGAAATATTCCAGAAGATAACAAAAGGGTGCCCGAAAGGTGCCCCAAATGTTCAAAGCGGAGATTCGTGAACGGCGAAAACCCGCTAACCTTACGGCTAACGGGTTTCGTGTTGTTATAGTTATCTAAAGGAATGAGAGTAAAGTACGACATCCCGGTCCCCCGGGATGTCTTTACTTTATGAGGGGGGAGATAGTTGTTTTATCAACTATCTGTCTCATAGTATAGACAGAAAATGTGTCCAAAGTATGTTTAAACTCTTAAAGAAAAAGAAAAATACTTATGAAAATCTTAACCCTCAGTTTCCCGTAATTAGAAAATGCTGTTTAACATAGAGTTCATCATTGATTCAAGCGAAGTATTCACGATGATATATACGATAAGGAAAGAGATAATGCTCATGCACAGCTTTGCGACAAAATATGCATAGGGCTTTTTGTCTTCCGCCATCCTTACACAGCCCTGATAAGATGCAAACTGTATATATACACTGATGGGGAGTAAAAGAGCAAGTACAACGAAAGCGATCTGCCACGATAACATTCCCAGAATGACAAAAATCAAAAGAAGGAAAGTGTCATAGATGGCACGGGCGCCGATTACATTAATCATAGTATTTGTATTTGTGATACCGTTAAATGCGCCTGTAATCACTTTAAGTATTAAGGCTTCAAGGAAGTCGATGCCAAGTGTCAGGATAAGTGTCACCAGTATGAGCTGGAAATATGGCATATTGGCCTCGATCAGACCATAACTCATGCTGTGTACCTGATTTGACAGCATAAGAAGCGCGATGATCACGACGATCAGGAACACGACTGTTTTAGCTGCGATGAGCTGAATCCCTACGTTGGCGCTTCCTGATGATGAAATCTGTCTGACTCTGCTGACGGGCGCTTTTAAGATAGGGCCGATTTCGGAAAACATGCTTTTTGTTCCGGATACGATCGCATTCTTCTGACGGTTGATCCACTCGGCTTCTTTTGTATAGCCGCCTGGCTGGCCGTCCTGCTGATACTGCTGGTTATACTGCTGCCTGTTTTGCTGAGTCTGCTGATACTGCTGGTTATACTGCTGACTGTTCTGCTGAGCCTGCTGGTACTGCTGGCTGTTCTGCTGATACTGCTGGCTGCTCTGCTGAGTCTGCTGGTACTGCTGGCCGCTCTGCTGAGCCTGCTGGTACTGTTGGCTGTACTGCTGATTGTACTGCTGCTCATTCTGCGGGGTGTCCGCCGTCTGCTGAGGACCGGCCGTCTGTGTGCTGCTTACATTTACATTAGAGGCAGCGTCCGCATTTTGAGAAGTACAGGTGCAGACTTCGCCATCCTCCAGTTTTCTTCCACATTGTGTACAGTATTTTGACATTGTTTTCTCCTCTCTGTTCCTGAAAGATCGTAATTATAAATTCCTGTGAAATTTACTATTTAATTATAAAAATAATTGATTTCTTTGTCAATCTGTCAGCACAGTGATTTATCGAATTTGGAGCAGATACTCGGGAACTTTTATTGTATTTCCGGCATAGATGCGGCAGGAGGCTGAGATGCTGTTCAGCCGGCACAGAGCGGTTACAGTCGTGCCGCAGCGCTGTGCGATCCCGCTCAGTGTGTCTCCGGGCTGGATGACATAAGTGATATACTGCGTGTGCTGCCGGATGCCGCAGTCTGTTCCGTCATAAGTGTCTGTGTACCCTGCCGCTTTGACCTTTTCCCAGCCGGCTTCTCTCTGAAATTCTCTGCCGTCCAATCCCTTTATGCTCATAGGCGTACCCCTTCTTTCATGAGCCGGCAGTAAGCCGGCAGTACAGCCGGACTCAACGCTTTCATACAGTATATGCTGAGGATCAGAGATGGTGCGGAAAGTATATTGCAAAAAATGCCGGAAATAATTATAATTACAGTGACAAGACTGCGATAAGGCAGTCTGCTCTGAAGGAATGGAGGTTTACATATGAGAGTTTGTCCATCGTGTGGAACAATGAATGAAAGTAATGCCAGGTTCTGTGAGAACTGCGGTTTCAGGCTTGAAGAGGAGGCCGCGGCAGGTCATACGGCGCCGGATCCGGCAGAAATAGAATCAATGGGAACTGAGGAGAGCGGGTATCACGCTGATCCGGCGGAGAATGAAGGCGGCGCTGTTCAGGATACCGTACCGTTTGAGGACTTTTCTCAGTATGGCGGACAGCAGGGATGGGAAGAGCCTGTGCCGCAGAGTACGAGAACGGCAGGGAAACTATCGAAACTGCAGAAGATCGTGATCGCGGAAGCAGTCTGCCTGGTAGTGGTCATCATCGCGTTTTTTGCTGTTGGAAATAATAAATACAGCGCACAATCTGTAGCGGAGAATTATTTTGATGCGTTTGCATCCCGGGACTGGAAGACAGTATATGGTCTCCTTGAACTTCCGGAAGGAAGTTTTATGCAGGAGAGCCAGTTTGAGGAAATGATGGATAAGATGCAGATGCCGGAAATTACGAATTATACTGTCAGAGGCCAGAGAGGATCAGAGGAAGAGATCGTCCGGAATTTCAGCGTGGAGTATTCGGCCACAGGCCAGGGAACGTCGAACATGGAGTTAGCTCTTGTCCGCCAGAGCGATAAGGCGCTGTTCTTCTTCGATGTGTGGAAAGTGTCCACTGAGGGTATGCTTTCCGAGGGATATCCGATCACAGTGCCGGCAGGAGCTCAGGTGGCTGTTGACGGGATCAGGCTGACAGATGAGTACAGAACCGAGTCCGATTCCGACGGAATGGACACCTATGAGATATCGGTGTTCAATGGGATACATTCAATCTCGATCGCAGCGCCGTGGTGCGAAGTATACCAGGGTGAATTTGACACGTCATTAGACGGCAGCCTGACAGTGTCGTCGATGACACTGTCTGAAGCGGGAGAGAGTGCTCTTGAGGCAAAGATGCAGGAAACTCTGGAGACATTTTATGCAGCGGCGATGTCAGAGGCGGATTACAGCGAAGTGGAGGGTCTGTTTACCGCTGACACGGCAGGAGACTATGAGACTGAATATAATGATCTGAAAGACGCTCTCAACAGTGATGTGAATGATTATTATACGCTGAACAAGATTACATTTGACAATTTCCAATGTGATTTTTATGTGGAACAAGGCGCGGCCAGCGGGAGTATGGAATGTGATTATACCGTGGACTATACATACAGGTATGACAGTTTCAGCGGCACGC
This sequence comes from Candidatus Mediterraneibacter pullistercoris, assembly GCA_019116885.1. GTDB lineage: Bacteria > Bacillota > Clostridia > Lachnospirales > Lachnospiraceae > Mediterraneibacter > Mediterraneibacter pullistercoris. The sequence continues at coordinate 93,057 of DXAU01000019.1, forward strand.
GGACAGAGAACCGCACCAGCGACAGCACCGCTTACATGACTGCGTCCTTTGTGTATGAAGGAGATACTTACAAGCTTCAGGATGTTTCCATACCTACAGTATGGTGGTAGGCAGATTACCTGGATCATTTATGGATATAGAAAGAGGGCGGATATAATGAACAAAAATACAACGAATAACGCAATCTGGATGTGTGCGGGCGGTCTGCTGGGTCTGCTCATCGTTATGGCGCTCGCCGGGATGGTTCTCCTTTTTCTGTGGCCGTCTGGAAACGCCGGAAAGAGTTCTGCTGTCCGGGCATCCGAAGGCGAACTGAAAGCAGCGGCGCCTCTGGAAGCAGAGACTCAGATAAAATCTGAGATACAGATTGCCGGTTCCGGAACAGTGTCTTCGCAGGAAGATACGGGAGAAGAGGAAAAACTGACGTCAGATTATATTATACCGGACAGTGACTCGAAACTGCTGACAGACGCTGATATTGAAGGGCTGTCGGCAAGGGAACTCAACTATGCGAAGAATGAGATCTATGCAAGACATGGGCGTATGTTCGACTCGGCGGAACTGAAGGAATATTTTGAAAGCAAATCCTGGTATAGCGGGGTGTATTCTGCGTCGGAATTTGACGAGATGAGCAGTTCTATCCTGAATGAGACGGAGAAGAAGAATGCGGAGTTCCTCAAAGAAGCAGAAAATGAACTGGAGCCGGGCGGATATAAGCTCGATCAGTAAGTAAGAGGGGGTAAAATCTTGAAAAGGCGAATAGCGGCAGCGTTGTTCTTAAGTCTGGGACTGATGCTGACAGCGTGTTCTTCCGGAGACACATCAGGAGATATGGCGGAAGAACCGGCAGCAGAACCGGCAGCAGACGCTAAGACAGAGGAGCAGGAGCAGACAGTGCCCGACATTGAGATAGTGGCCACTGAAGATGGGGATATTTCATCAGATGAGAACAGCCTGCAGACAGGAACGGATGGAGCCGGATCTGATCCGGAGGAAGTAAAAGAAGCGGCAGAAAATGTAAAGCAAGAGGTTATCGTGATTGATCCGGGACACTCGGCAGTGGTCGCTGAGGGGATGGAACCTCTCGGTCCGGGGTCTTCGGAACAGAAGTCGGCAGACACGTCTGGAACGAGCGGCGTCTCCACCGGGATTCCGGAGTACGAGCTGACCCTGAGAGTGAGCCAGAAGCTCAAAACAGAACTTGAAAGCAGAGGCTATACTGTCATACTCACGCGGGAGACGAACGATGTTCCGGTGAGCTGTGTCCAGAGAGCAGAGACGGCGAATGGGATCAGTGCAGATGCATTTGTGAGAATCCATGCGAATGGAGCGGACTCTTCTTCTGCCCAGGGTGCTATGACGATCTGCATCACGCCGGAGAATCCGTTTTATCCGGAACTGTACACACAGTCCCGCGCTCTTTCCGACGCTGTGATCAATGAATTGTGTGCGGCAGCAGGATGTGAGAATGACGGAGTGTGGGAGACGGACAGTATGAGCGGCAATAACTGGAGCAAAGTTCCGGCGACGATCGTGGAGATGGGATATATGACGAACCCGGCGGAAGATGAGCTTATGGCCAGAGATGATTACCAGAATAAACTTACACAGGGGATTGCAAACGGGATAGAAGCTTACTTCCAGGGACAGTGACGGGAAGCCGCCGCCAGAAGAAAGAATATATATAATAAAGGACAGAGCCATACGGCGCTGAGAAGCGCGGTATGGCTCTGTATTAATATGGAGAATCATTCGGTTTTATTTTAAGGAAATCGTAAGATTTTTGTTTCTCCCTCTTAAAAAATAGTTTTTATCATGTATACTATAGATGACACGAACGGCCTGTCGGACAAGGATCACACAGGCCATAAGGGTTCAGAGAGATAAAGGGGTGAGTGAAAATGTATAATATACTTGTATGTGATGATGACAAAGAGATCGTAGAAGCCATTGAAATATATCTTTCCCAGGAGGGGTACCATATCCTGAAAGCGTACGACGGAGTCGAGGCTCTCGGCATCCTGGAAAAGGAAGAAGTCAACCTGCTTATAATCGACGTGATGATGCCAAAACTCGATGGGATAAGAGCGACTTTAAAGATACGGGAGAAGAACAGTATTCCGATCATCATTCTGTCGGCAAAGTCTGAGGATGCGGATAAAATATTGGGTCTGAACGTAGGGGCAGACGACTATGTAACAAAGCCGTTCAGCCCGCTGGAGCTGGTGGCAAGGGTGAAATCTCAGCTGCGAAGATATAACCAGCTTGGGGGTTCAGAGCAGGGAGAGCAGGAGAAGATCTATGAGGCCGGGGGTCTGGCAATCAATGATGACCTGAAAGAAGTAACAGTAGACGGCGAACCGGTGAAACTTACGCCGATTGAGTATAATATCCTTCTGCTCCTGATGAAGAACCAGGGCCGTGTATTCTCTATCAGCCAGATATACGAATCGATCTGGAATGAAGAGGCCATCGGGGCAGACAATACCGTGGCTGTGCATATCCGCCACATAAGGGAGAAGATCGAGATCAATCCAAAGGATCCCAGATATCTGAAAGTGGTGTGGGGAGTCGGATATAAGATCGAGAAAGGAATGTAGAAGGATATTATGAGACAATGGTACAGAAAGACTCTGACGAAAGTCATCGTTCTGCTTGCGGGGATACTGAGCGGAGCGGCATTTGTCACTTCACTTGCTGTAGCAGTGACATTTGCAGGGACGGTCAATCCGTCACAGATCCGGAATCTGGTAAATGAGCCATACGAGGAATCTTCAGATTTTAATGCTGCGGTAGAGGGATCTGTGTCTGAGGTGTTTGAAATGCTGCGGTTCCGGGATATGTTCGAGACGGACGGATCATACAACCCGGACAAAGAAATCGACATCATGGAATACGCAGAGTCCGGCAGGATCAGCGGGAAGAACACATCAGGGATAGCCTATACGCTGGAAGATCTGATAAAGTGGGGTGAAAAGTTTAATGCTGAAGGACAGGAAGTGTACAATGAAAATATCATAGTATGCCAGCGGGAGGACGGAACCTACTACTATTACTATCTTGAGGACTTCATTACCCGTGTTGAAAACGGAGAGCTTACGATCGAATTTGAAGATGAATACCAGACCCAGGCTGCGTTTCTGAAAGAGCTGGCTGACGGGGATACGACCGGGCTGGACAACGGATATGGATTGAGGATTTATGATTCTGAAGGAAGGGTGCAGTATACCGACTGCTGGAACTTTGGCGCGGCTCTGCGTGAAGACTATACACCTGTGGGGGCTGCAAATATTCTTCAGGCTGTAAACAGTAATCCAGAATTAAACGGGGAACTGTCAGATATTTATGATAATCTTACATTTGTGTTGTCAGAGATCTACACCAATTATCTGACTTATGAATCCGGATGGGAATATCTGGAAGAAGGAAACACGAATTTTACTTATCTCTACGCTGACAGGACGACCAAACAGGTTTTTACAAACAGATCAGAATACGAGGCGTATAAAGACCTGGAAGATCATATCGATGAGATGAAATCAGGAGACTCTGTAAAGTATGTGATCGTTTATCCAAAGCTGAAAGATTTTGAGACTAATATGAGTATTTCTGCATCCGGAGAATGGGATGCAGTAAGATCCTACGAGCCGAGCAGGGATTCTGAGAATATCCTTGCCGTGTCGGTCGATACTTCCTATCCGATACAGGATCAGTTTTATGAGGGGAATGAGAATTACAATGAGAATATTCCATTTCTGAGATGGGCTCTGTTCCTGTTCTTTGCAGGCGGAACACTTTTCCTTGTATCCGCTGTATGGCTGGCGGTGACAGCCGGAAAAAATCCGGAGGACGAGGAACTGCACCTGACGGCGTTTGACCGCTGGAAGACGGAGATTTCAGCAGCCCTGGTTATCGGGCTGTGGGTGCTGGGTACATGTATCCTTGTTGCAGGGGTTACGACATTTGACATTGACAGCTGGGCGTCGGTACCTGCAGCAGTGGAATACTATGGCGCTGATACGATATCAGCGACCTATTCCACATTATTTGCTGCGGCGATAAACATGGCTGATCTGACGGGCATATTTTTCTACGGGCTGTTCAGTTTCCTGTGTTTCTTCGCAGGATATGTGAGCCTGGTGCGGCGGATCAAGGCGAAGATTCTCTGGAAAGGCAGTCTGTTCTACGCGCTGATTTCTGTAGCAGGACAGGTGTGGAGAGAACGATCTGTTACATTGAAAGCCGCTTTGGCTGTAGCGGGATTCCTGTTTGTGCAGTGGCTGGCGATTCTGTTTCGGACGTTCCCGTTCCTGCTGCTGGCCTTTGCTGCTGATATCGCGGTCATCTGGGCCGTACTCAGCGGAGCGGTCGCAAAGAACAGGATCAGAAAAGGGATTGAAGAGATCGCGGCCGGAAATCTGGAATACCGCATTGAGATAAAGTGGCTGCATGGGGCTGAACGGGATATCGCAGAAAAGATCAACAATATCGGAAGCGGCCTGAATAAGGCTGTGGATGAAGCAATGAGAAATGAGCGTCTGAAGACGGATCTTATCACAAATGTATCACATGATATCAAGACGCCGCTGACTTCGATTATTAATTATGTGGACATTCTGAAGCGTTCGGATATAGCAGATGAAAAAATACGGAATTATCTGGATATTCTTGAAGCGAAGGCGCAGCGGCTGAAGACACTGACGGAAGATGTGGTAGAGGCGTCCAAGGTGAGCAGCGGAAATATTACTCTGGAGTGTATGGATATGGATCTGCGGGAGCTGGTGCAGCAGACGGAAGGAGAGATGGCGGAGAAATTTGCCGCGCGGAGGCTGACGATGGTGCTCAATATCCCGGAAGAACCGGCAGTCATCCATGTGGATGGAAGAAGGATGTGGCGCGTCCTTGAAAATATTTTCGGGAACGCTGCCAAGTACGCGATGCCAGGAACAAGAGTCTACGCGGATCTTATCTTAAAAGACGATAAAGTAGAATTTTCTCTGAAGAATGTATCAGAACAGCAGCTCAATATCTCAGCGGATGAACTTACGGAACGTTTCATACGGGGAGATATCTCAAGGAGCACGGAAGGAAGCGGGCTTGGGCTGTCTATTGCAAAGAGCCTCACAGTGATGCAGGGCGGCGAGTTTGAACTCTATCTGGACGGGGATCTTTTCCGGGTCAATATCTGCTTTGCGAGAGTGAGATAAAAATACAAGGAATTATTGCAAAAGTACCTCTCAAATGATACGATGAAATCATCTACTGTGGGAAAAAGAATGATCCCGCCCGGAGCGGGGCATTATGAGAGGTGACTTAAGATGAACCAGGGGGAAGTCAGAAGAAACGGAAGCCGCAGGCCGGTGAGCCGCGAAGAGAGGATGCGCCGCAGGATGCAGAGGCTCCGGCGGCGCAGACGGATCGCCATCGCTATTATGTGCGGCATCGTGCTGGTGCTGATCCTGATTATTGCCGGAATTGTGGCGCTTGTAAGACATTTTACAGGCGGGAGTGGCAACAGCGGCCAGAGCGGCGGCCAGGCGGCAGACCTGACGATTGAAGAACAGCAGGCGCAAGAGGAGAAAAATGCGGAAACGGCCGAACCAGTCTCTATTACAGTCAGCGCGGCCGGGGACTGTACGCTTGGCACAGACGAATATTTTAACGCGAGCACGAGTCTGAACGCGTTTTATGACATCAATGGTGCAGAATATTTCTTCCAGAATGTCAAGCAGGTTTTCGATGCGGATGATCTTACGATCGTAAACATGGAAGGAACTCTTACAGAGGAGACGGCGCGGCAGGATAAGACATATGCTTTCAAGGGTCCTGCTGAATATGCCCGGATTCTGACGTCAGGGGGAGTGGAAGCGGCGAATCTTGCCAATAACCACAGCAGCGACTATGGAGAGAAGAGTTATACAGATACAATAGAAGCCCTGGATGCGGCAGGGATTACGAATTTCGGATATGATAGGACTGCGGTCATGGACGTAAACGGTGTGAAAGTCGGCCTGGTCGGAACTTACGAGCTGGCGGACGGCATGGGATGCGAGGATGAGATGATCGCAAACATCAAGTCTGTGGAAGAACAGGGCGCCCAGGTTGTGATCGTAAGTTTTCACTGGGGACTTGAGAAACAGAACTATCCCACAGAAAACCAGGTGAACCTTGCTCATTCAGCCATCGACAACGGAGCCGATCTTGTACTTGGACATCATCCCCATGTACTTGAGGGGATCGAAGTCTACAACGGTAAAAATATCGTGTACAGTCTCGGTAATTTCTGCTTTGGCGGAAACAGCAATCCGTCAGATAAGGATACAATGATCTTTCAGCAGACATTTACTGTGCAGAACGGGGAACTAATCGAGGACAATGTGACGAATATCATCCCATGCTCCATATCCTCCGACTCATCATACAACAATTATCAGCCGACTCCCCTGGAGGGTGACGCGGCTGAACGGGTAAGAGGCCGGATCGAGGAGTACAGCAGCGGGTTCTGAGCGGAGGATCCAACAGGGCAGAGCATTGACAGGACTGAAGCTGCCGGGCTTGACATCAGGGGTTCCATGTGCTAACCTTTCTAATGAATGAAAAGATCATACAGATCGGCAAAGGCAATGACGAAGAGAAGTGGTAACACGGTTTATGCCCGTCTTCTGAATTCTTATCTATAGGATTAAGAGGACGGGTTTTTTGCACTTCGGGCACAGACTCGTGGGCAGGGACAGGGTAAAATCCGGTTTGGGACACCCTGAAGTTTGATTTGGGACGTAGTAAAACCTGAAATGACTACGTCCCCAAGGGAGGTTATTATGTCAGAGAATCAGAAACCAAAGTATTACATCACTACGGCAATCGCCTACACATCAGGCAAGCCGCACATCGGGAACACGTATGAGATCGTCCTTGCGGACGCTATTGCCCGCTACAAGAGAAGCCAGGGATATGACGTGTTCTTTCAGACAGGTACGGACGAGCATGGTCAGAAGATCGAGCTGAAAGCGGACGAAGCCGGGATCACGCCGAAGGAATTTGTGGACAATGTCTCTACTGAGATCAAGAGAATATGGGATCTGATGGACACATCTTATGACAAGTTTATCCGCACGACGGACGCGGACCACGAGAGACAGGTACAGAAGATCTTCAGGAAACTGTACGATCAGGGAGATATTTACAAGGGACACTATGAAGGAATGTACTGCACTCCGTGTGAGTCGTTCTTTACAGAGTCTCAGCTTGTCGACGGCAAATGCCCGGACTGCGGACGTGAGGTGCAGCCGGCGAAAGAGGAAGCGTATTTCTTCAAGATGAGCAAATATGCGGACCGCCTGATCGAGCATATCAACACGCATCCTGAGTTTATCCAGCCGGTGTCCAGGAAAAATGAGATGATGAACAACTTCCTGCTCCCGGGCCTGCAGGATCTGTGCGTGTCCAGGACATCCTTTAAATGGGGAATCCCGGTTGACTTCGATCCGAAGCACGTGACTTACGTGTGGCTTGACGCGCTGACAAACTACATCACCGGAATCGGGTATGACACAGACGGCAGCAGTACGGAGCAGTTTCATAAACTGTGGCCGGCAGACCTGCATCTGATCGGAAAGGATATCATCCGTTTCCATACGATCTACTGGCCGATTTTCCTGATGGCTTTAGACCTGCCGCTTCCGAAGCAGGTGTTCGGCCACCCGTGGCTCCTGCAGGGCGACGGCAAGATGAGCAAGTCCAAGGGAAATGTGCTTTATGCGGACGAACTGGTTGACTTCTTCGGCGTGGACGCAGTGCGTTATTTCGTGCTTCACGAGATGCCCTTTGAGAACGACGGAGTGATCACATGGGAGCTGATGGCAGAGCGTCTGAACTCGGATCTTGCAAATACACTTGGAAACCTTGTAAACCGTACAGTTTCCATGACAAATAAATACTTTGGCGGTACGGTGACAGACAAAGGCGTCACAGAGGAAGTGGATGCGGATCTCAAGTCTGTGATTGAGAACACACCGAAAACAGTCGGGGAAAAGATGGACGGATTAAGAGTTGCGGACGCAATTACAGAGATATTCAATCTGTTCAAACGCTGCAACAAATACATCGATGAGACGATGCCGTGGGCTCTTGCAAAAGACGAGGCGAAGAAGGACCGTCTGGAGACTGTGCTGTGGAATCTCATCCTGGGCATTTCCGCAGGAGCAGAACTCCTGGAATCCTTCATGCCGTCAACGAGCAAAAAGATTCTGGAGCAGCTCGGAGGCGGGCACGTGACGGACAAACCGGAGATCCTCTTCCAGAGACTGGATCTCGAAGAGCTTATGAAGAAAGTGGAGGAACTTCACCCACACGCAGAAGATCCGGATACGGAGAACAGAGGTGAGGAGAAAGCTGTGATTGATATCGAGCCGAAAGAGGAGATTACATTTGAACAGTTCGGGACAATGCAGTTTCAGGTAGGCGAGATCATCGCATGCGAAGAGGTGAAAAAGTCAAAAAAACTTCTCTGCTCCAAGGTGCAGATCGGAAGCCAGGTGAAGCAGATCGTGTCCGGTATCAAGGCATACTATACGCCGGAAGAGATGGTCGGGAAGAAAGTGATGGTGCTTGTGAATTTAAAGCCTGCCAAACTGGCAGGAGTGCTTTCCGAGGGAATGATCCTGTGCGCGGAAGATGCGGACGGCAATCTGTCACTTGTAGTTCCGGAGAAAGATATGCCGTCAGGAGCGGAAATCCGCTAGTGCGGCAGCACAGATGCTGTGACAAAGAGCAGCATATATAAAATAATTATAAATTCTATTGACATTTTCAGCGATACACGGTAAAGTTTTTTGATGAAACAAAATTAAATCATGAAGACTTTCTCTTATTCAGAGCAGTGGAGATACAAAGGATCTGAGAAGCTGCGGCAACCCCTTATAAGGAAGGTGCCAACCTGAGCGAGTGATCGAACAATAAGAGGATTGTTGTGATAGATCGGCAGTCCGCTTTTTGCGGACTGTTTTCGTTTGTATGACAAACGTCCGGAAGAGAAAGTTGAATCAGTCTGTCTGCACAGATATGCGGGCAGACCGTCTGACAAGAAAGGAGAAATTATTGTATGGAAAAGTTATTGTTTACATCTGAATCAGTTACGGAGGGACATCCGGATAAGATGTGTGACCAGATCTCAGATGCGATTCTGGATGCCCTTATGGAGCAGGACCCGATGAGCCGGGTTGCATGCGAGACATGCTGTACAACGGGAATGGTCATGGTAATGGGAGAGATCACCACAAAAGCATACGTAGATATTCCAAAGATTGTCCGGAATACAGTGCGTGAGATCGGATATACAAGAGGAAAATATGGTTTCGATGCGGATACGTGCGGAGTGATCACAACTATTGACGAGCAGTCTGCGGATATCGCTATGGGTGTGGACAAGGCGCTCGAGGCGAAGATGCATAAGATGTCAGAGGCGGACATAGAAGCAATAGGAGCAGGAGACCAGGGAATGATGTTCGGATATGCTTCTGATGAGACAGAAGAGTATATGCCGTATCCCATTGCCATGGCGCATAAGCTGGCGCTGCGTCTGACACAGGTGAGAAAAGACGGGACGCTCCCGTATCTGCGTCCTGACGGAAAGACTCAGGTGACGGTGGAATATGACGAAAATAATACACCGAAACGTCTGGATGCAGTTGTGCTCTCTACACAGCATGATCCCGAGGCGACACAGGAGCAGATCCATGCAGACATCAAAAAGTATGTTTTTGATGAGATCCTGCCGTCTGACATGGTGGATGAGGACACAAAATTCTTTATCAATCCAACAGGAAGATTCGTTATCGGCGGCCCCCATGGAGACAGCGGACTGACAGGACGCAAGATCATTGTAGACACATACGGCGGCATGGCCCGTCACGGGGGAGGAGCATTTTCGGGAAAAGACTGCACGAAAGTGGACCGATCCGCGGCATATGCGGCCCGGTATGCGGCAAAGAACATCGTGGCGGCAGGTCTGGCAAACCGCTGTGAGATCCAGCTTTCCTATGCAATCGGCGTAGCACAGCCGACTTCGATCTCTGTTGAGACGTTCGGTACAGGAAAAGTTTCTGATGCGAAACTTGTAGAGATCATCCGCGAGAACTTTGATCTGCGTCCGGCAGGTATCATCCGGATGCTGGATCTGCGCAGGCCGATCTATAAACAGACGGCGGCATACGGCCATTTCGGACGGACTGATCTGGATCTTCCGTGGGAGAGGCTGGATAAGGCTGATGAGCTGAAGAAATATCTGTAAGAAGGAGTCCCTGATGAAACTCAGAACAAAACTGATCATTGTATTTATGGCGGTCATGATCCTTCCAATGTTCTTTATGACGATTGCCGTACACACGCTGGGAACAGATGAAGCGAGCGAGATACAGCAGCTTTATATGATGCTTGTATTTCTTACAACAGCGCTTCTGATCTACTGGATCTACAGATCGGTATCCGTGCCGCTGACGAAGCTTCAGAAAGCGGCACGCAATATAACGGAAGGTAATCTGGATTTTGAGATCAGACAGGAGTCGGATGACGAGATCGGACAGCTTTGTCTGGATTTTGAAGAGATGCGCCTGCGCCTTAAAGCCAATGCAGAAGAGAAAGTACGGTTTGACAGGGAAAACAAGGAACTCATCAGTAATATTTCCCACGATTTAAAAACGCCGATCACTGCGATCAAAGGTTATGTGGAGGGCATCATGGACGGTGTGGCAGATACGCCGGAAAAGATGGACAGATATATTAAGACCATATATAATAAGGCTAATGAGATGGATCTTCTTATAAACGAGCTGACGCTGTATTCAAAGATTGACACGAACAGAATTCCTTATAATTTCGCAACAATCTCTGCTGAAGATTATTTTGAAGACTGCGCAGCCGATCTCCATATGGAACTTGAAGCGAAAGGTGTATCTTTCAGCTATCGCAACGCCATGGAAGAAGACTGTAAAGTGATCGTTGATCCGGAGCAGCTCAGAAGGGTTATCAATAATATCGTATCAAATTCCCTGAAATACATGGACAAACCAAAGGGTAAGATCACGATGGAAGTAAAGGATGTGGGAGATTTCGTCCAGATTGAGCTGGGCGACAATGGAAAGGGCATTGCTGCGAAAGACCTGCCGTATATATTTGACAGATTTTACCGCACAGATGCGTCGAGAAATTCGTCGAAAGGCGGAAGCGGCATCGGACTTTCCATTGTAAAAAAGATCGTCGAGGAGCACGGAGGCAATATCTGGGCCACCAGTGATGAGGGCGCTGGTACGACAATGTATTTTGTGATCAGAAAATATCAGGAGGTACCGATTGATGAGTAAGCGTATTTTGATCATTGAGGATGAGGAGAGCATCGCTGACCTGGAGAAAGATTATCTGGAGCTGAGCAACTTTGAGGTGGAAGTGGCAAACGACGGGCAGGCAGGGCTGCAGAAAGGGATGGAAGGAGATTTTGACCTTATCATCCTTGATCTGATGCTGCCCGGAATCGACGGATTTGAGATCTGCCGTCAGATCAGGGACCGGAAGAACACTCCTATCATCATGGTGTCTGCGAAGAAAGACGACATCGACAAGATCCGGGGACTGGGACTAGGGGCGGATGACTATATGACCAAGCCATTCAGCCCGAGCGAACTTGTAGCCCGCGTAAAAGCACATCTTGCGCGCTATGAAAGACTGATCGGAAGCAATATAGAGGAAAATAAAGTGATTGAGATCCGCGGCCTTAAGATCGATACGACGGCCAGGCGCGTGTGGGTGAATGGGGAAGAGAAGTCATTTACCACAAAAGAATTTGATCTTCTGACTTTCCTCGCAAGCCATCCGAACCATGTGTATACGAAAGAAGAACTCTTCCGCGAGATCTGGGATATGGAGTCCATCGGAGATATCGCCACTGTGACGGTGCACATCAAGAAGATCCGGGAGAAGATCGAGTATGATACATCTCATCCGCAGTATATTGAGACGATCTGGGGAGTAGGGTACCGTTTTAAAGTATAGATGCGAAAGACCTGCCGTCCGGTAAATACTATTTGCAGCATGAACGGGCGGCCGGTTTTTACTGTCAGGCATTTTATCTTAGAGCTGTCAGATTGGAAACAAATATAAAAATCCACTGTACCGAGTTTCTCTTTGTACAGTGGATTTTCAGCTTATCACATCCATTGGATCTGCCCCCTTTATTTAGTTCTTATCTATGTAAAACTATTCTTATGAATAGTGATTTTTGATTTGATTTATCTTCCCATTGGACTATACCTCGTTTCTTTAAAATTTAAATGTTGAACTTATGTTTTTGGTGGTCCGTCCTCCTTTTCTTTTGATGTAATTATAATAACTCATAAATTTGGAAATGTCAATATAAAATCAGATAAAAAATATATAAAATTTAAATAGACAAAATATTCTGAAAATAATTCCTGAATCACTCATATACAAATCAGAAAGGAAAGAGTATAATCATGATTACGAAAAAGAGGTGAACTAAACAGGAAGATGAACAAGAGAAGAAAAATATTTTTTGCACTGACGCTCCTATGGATGGCCGGAATTTTTGCTTTTTCTTCCCGTTCCGGGAGTAAATCTACGGAAGACAGTTATTTTGCGGGGACAGTAGTGGGCAGGATTTTATGGCACCGCAGGCAGCAGATCAGAAATTCCGGTGCAGTATGATTACGGAAGGATTACAATTGCGGTATAAAATGATGGAAATAAGTTAAGAAGCCGCAAAGAAACGCCCGGAATGGCATCTCCAAATTGAATCTTCCATATGTCTGTGTTAAGATGGTCATGTATGTAAAAAGATGTAGGAGAGGATAGTTTCAGGAGAAGATCATGGAGAAGAAAGTCAAGAGCCCCAGAAGAATCCGGCTGAACACGATGCAGATCATAGCGCTGGGATTTTTCGGGGTGATATTTTTCGGTGGAGTGCTGCTCTGGCTTCCGGTGTGCAACCAGAAGCCGATTGAATTCATCGATGCGCTGTTCACATCAGTGACCTCGGTATGCGTGACCGGGCTGGTGACGGTTGTTCCCGCTGAGCAGTTTACACTGGCGGGACAGATTGTTATGCTCCTGCTGATCCAGATCGGAGGTCTGGGTGTCATTGCGTGTATGGTATCTTTTTTTCTGATTCTTGGAAAGAGGATATCCATGAAACGGAGGATCATGATACAGGAAGCATATGGGCTGGACACACTTTCCGGTCTTGTGAAGTTTATCATCAGGATTCTCCGGGGAACTTTTATTGTAGAGGGGATCGGGGCGGTTCTCTTTTCTATTAAGTTCATACCAGAGTTCGGCGTGGCAAAAGGCATCTGGTACAGTATCTTTCATTCTGTGTCCGGCTTCTGCAATGCAGGTATCGATATTATCGGAGACAGCAGCTTTATCAGGTATGTGGACTCGCCGCTGATCAGTCTGACAACGATGTTCCTGATCGTGATGGGCGGACTTGGATTTCCTGTGTGGCATGATATTTATATAACAGCAAAAAAAGGTGCCGCGGAGAAAGGCGCCAGGAGAAGGATCTTTACAAGGCTGAGCCTGCAGAGCAAGATTGTCCTGTCAATGACAGTGCTTTTGATTGTTTTGGGTACGGCAGGATTCTTCCTGCTGGAATTTAATAATCCGGACACAATGAAAGACTTAAGCGTGCCAGACAAAGTGCTGGCGTCAGCGTTTCAGTCAGTGACGACCCGTACGGCCGGGTTCGCGTCTGTTTCCCAGTCGGGACTGACGGAGAGTTCCAGGCTGCTCGGGTGTATACTGATGTTTGTGGGAGGTTCCCCGGCAGGGACAGCCGGCGGTATCAAAACAACGACGGCGGCGATGCTGCTTCTGACAGTTATTTCTGTTCTGCGGGGGCGGAAAGACACAGAGTGTTTTGGCCGGCGTGTTGAAATGGACATTGTCCGGTCGGGCATTACAATCACGGTCATCACGTTCACATGCTGGCTCTTGGCAGTAGTGGCAATGTCCGTCTTTGAACCGAAAACGGAGTTTCTGAACCTGATGTACGAGGCATCTTCCGCCATCGGTACAGTGGGCCTGTCCGCTGATCTGACGGCGAGCCTGAGCCGGGCGAGCCATATTGTGCTGATGCTCTTAATGTATATTGGCAGGATAGGGCCTCTTACAATGGCGCTTGTATTTGCCGGAAGAACGAATAAAGGAGACAGATTCCGGGAGCTTCCGGAGAAGAAACTCATGCTTGGATGATTCTTTGAGGATCATGGGATCAGATGCAGATATAATAGGAGAGGAAGAAAATGAGAAAACAATTTGCTGTGCTTGGACTTGGAAGCTTTGGCTGGAGCGTTGCTCTGACACTCGAGAAGATGGGATGTGACGTGCTGGTGGTGGATGATTCTTACGAGAAGATACAGGAGATCTCAGAACAGGTATCTTTTGCAGTTAGGGCAGACGTCACAGATCCCGAAGCGCTTCAGACGCTGGGCGGAAGAAATCTTGACGGTGTGGTTATTGCGGTGTCCGAAAATTTTGAGGCAAGTATTATGGCGACGCTGCTTTGCAAGGATATGGGAATCCCACTGGTCGTGGCGAAAGCAAAGGACGACCTGCAGGGGACGATCCTCAAGAAAGTAGGAGCAGACTCGGTCGTTTATCCTGAAATAGATATGGGAAGCCGTGTGGCAAAGAATCTGGTCGCACGGGAGTTTACAGACTGGATTGAACTGTCCGAAGACTACAGTATGGTCGAGGCGGTTGTGCCGGAGCCGTGGTGTGGAAAATGTCTTGCGGACCTGAAAGTGAGAGAACGCTTTGGCATCAATGTGGTGGGTATTATCATCAATAAACAGGTGGATGTTGCGTTTGACCCTCAGGCTCCGCTTCCGGCAGAGGGCATACTTATCATGGTTGGTTCCAATGATATCCTGCAGAAATTTGACGCGAAGAAAGGAAAAAGATAAATGATCACAAGCACCGCCAATGCGCAGGTGAAAGAGCTGGCTAGACTGATGAAGAAAGGCCGGGCCCGAAACGAGGCACGCGTGTTTATTGTAGAAGGACCCAGGATGGCGGGAGAACTGTTCCGTGATCCGGACTGGCGGGGAAGGATCGCCAAGGTATACCTGTCGGAAAGTTACGCTGTGAAGAATGGAAAAGAGCGGGAAGAACTTGAACGTACTGTAAAGATGGAAATACTTTCAGACGCTGTGTTCGCTCACGTGTCTGCTACAAAGACGCCTCAGGGAATTCTTGCTGTTGTGAGAAGAAGAACATATGAAATGGCAGACGTCCTAGGGCCTGACCCGGCCCATGCACATGTCCTTGTCCTCGATGATCTGCAGGATCCCGGGAATCTCGGAACGATATTCCGGACAGCCGAGGCGGCGGGGGTGACAGGGCTCATACTGAGCAGTGGCTGTGTAGATATCTATAATCCGAAGACAGTCCGCTCTACGATGGGAGCCATACTTCGGATGCCGTTTCTGCAGGTGGAGGACGTTGCCGGGACGATCATCGAACTGAAAAAGGCAGGAATCAGGACATACGCAGCCCATCTTGGGGGCGACAGAATATATGATGAAGCAGATTACAGTTCCGGCTGTGCGTTCCTGATTGGAAATGAGGGAAATGGTCTCAGACCGGAAGTTGCAGAGTGCGCGGACCAGCGCATCATTATCCCGATGCAGGGACAGGCAGAATCGCTAAATGCCGCGGTGGCGGCGTCAGTGCTTATGTTCGAGGTAAGCCGGCAGAGACGACGGTATCCGGGAGAAGTTTGAACGAGATATGGGATGAGAATTTATGCATAAGAGTTGCATTTTTATGCAAATATATGTATAATAGATCATGTTCTATTTATTTTTATAACAGAGAGGGATACATGATGGACTTGAAAGGACGCAATTTTCTGACTTTAAAGGATTTCACTCCGGAGGAGATCACTTATCTTCTGGATCTGTCGGCGGAGGTGAAAGAAAAGAAGAAAAACGGAGTGCCGGTCGATCACTATAAAGGCCGGAATGTGGCGCTGATATTTGAAAAGGACAGCACAAGGACACGCTGTGCATTTGAGGTGGCGGCACACGATATGGGGATGGGAACTACATATCTCGGGCCGACCGGTTCCCAGATGGGGAAGAAAGAGAGCATCGAGGACACTGCGCGTGTGCTTGGAAAAATGTATGACGGCATCGAGTATCGAGGATTTGGCCAGGAGATCGTGGAAGAGCTGGCACGATATGCAGGAGTGCCGGTTTGGAACGGACTGACGAACGAGTATCATCCGACACAGATGCTGGCAGATATGCTGACGATCCGCGAGAATTTTGGCACACTCAAAGGACTGAAACTTGTGTATATGGGAGATGCGCGCTACAATATGGGCAATTCCCTGATGATCGCCTGCTCCAAACTGGGACTTGACTTCACCGCGTGTACGACGGAGGAATATTTCCCTGACATGGAACTGGTGGCACAGTGCCGGGAGTATGCAAAAGAATCCGGAGCCGCGGTCACACTGACAAGTGATGTGAAAGAAGGCACAAAGGATGCGGATATCATCTATACAGACGTATGGGTATCCATGGGAGAGCCGGATGAAGTGTGGGAGAAGCGGATCAAAGAACTCGCGCCCTATAAAGTGACGAAAGAAGTCATGGCAAATGCGAAAGACAGTGCGATCTTTCTGCACTGCCTGCCGGCATTTCATGATCTGAAGACAAAGATCGGCAAAGAGATGGGAGAGCGGTTCGGCATCGAAGATATGGAAGTGACGGATGAAGTGTTCGAGTCAGAGCAGTCAAAAGTGTTCGACGAAGCAGAGAACCGGATGCATACGATCAAGGCGGTCATGATGGCCACGCTGGGCGTATAACAGAGAGAAAAGCAGAATAAAATGCCGCGGAGAAAACCTGAAGACAGGAGACTGTCTGCAGGTTTTCTCCGCGGCTTTTTGTTTTCATAAGTTTAGATATGTTCCCGTTCAGCCGGGGGAGTCACAGCCGCCGCACATCGAACATCCCGAAGGAGTGACGGCGCAGCCGCCCAGCGCAGTCTCCCGGAATTCAGACGGGAGTTTCCTCCCTACGCTGTACATGGCGCCGAGCATTTCGTCAAAGGGAATGTGCTGTTTTATGCCGCTCAGCGCGATCTCGGCTGCGATGAGGGCATTGGCTGCGCCTGAGGCATTGCGTCCCTGGCAGGGACATTCCACAAGCCCGCCCACGGGATCGCATATGAGCCCGAGCATATTCATCAGGACTGTGGAAGCGGCATCCAGACTCTGCTGCGGACTGCCGCCCATCAGTTCTACGACAGCGGAGGCAGCCATGGCAGAGGCAACACCGACCTCAGCCTGGCATCCGCCAACTGCCCCTGCGACAGTCGCGTTGCGCATAGCAAGATACCCCAGCGCTCCGGCGTTGAAAAGTCCCCGGATGATCTGTTCGTCAGACAAACCGTATTCTTCTTTGAGGGCGAGCAGGACGCCGGGAACCACACCGGAGGATCCGGCGGTAGGCGCGGCGACGATCAGCCCCATGGAAGCATTTACTTCAAGAACAGCCACAGAGTATGTGACAGCCCGGCTCAGAAGTGATCCGCAGACAGATTTCCCTTCCGCCCGGTGGGCGTCCAGGAGCTGTGCTTCTCCTCCGATCAGTCCGCCGATGGAACGCTTCGGTGATTTGACCGGAGTGTACGCGGATTCCTGCATGATGTTCCAGGCTTTTTCCATTTTCAGGAGGATATCTTCTCTTGCCGATGATGACAACTGACATTCCCTGGATATCATGACTTCGGAGATCGGAACCTGATGTGTCTGGCAGAGCGCCAGCAGTTCAGAACCATGTTTAAAATTCATATGCCGCACCTCCTATATCTGGACAAGCATGACATCTTTTACATGCGGATTCTTTCTGATTTCTTCAGCGGCAGCCGGTGGGAGCGGGCCGTCCGACTCCACGATGCTGTATGCGGTGCATCCTTTCTCCTCACGGTACAGCTTCATAAATGCGATATTTACACTGCGCTCGCTGAGACAGCGTGTGATGTGCGCGATCACACCGGGCTTGTCTTTCTGTATCACGATGAGGGTGCTGTACTCTCCTGTGAAATCAACTTCGACCTGATCGATGCGTGTAATGCGTATTTTGCCGCCCCCGACAGATTCTCCCCGGACAAGCAGCTCTTTTCCAGAATCATTGGTCATGAGGATGTCAACAGTATTAGGATGGATTTCAGTCTCCCGGTCATTAACGGTAAAGTGGAAACTGAGGCCCTGTGCTTCAGCTATAGCAAAAGAATCGGGAATCCTCCTGTCGTCTGTGGAAAATCCCATAATTCCACCCAGCAGGGCGCGGTCTGTGCCGTGCCCTTTGTATGTTCTGGCAAAAGAGCCGTAGAGGGTGAAATTGACGCTGGACAGACGCCCGTTGAGCATCTTACGGGCAAGAAGAGCAATGGCGGCTGCTCCTGCGGTGTGGGAACTGGAAGGACCGATCATATTCGGTCCGAGGACATCAAATACACTGATAAACGACATATGCATTTCCTCCTTTTATTGTTCCCCATATGGCCGCGGACAGTTACTCGGCAGCCATGGCAGACGGCTCGGAGTCACTGCTTACAGCCTCGGTTTTGAGGATGAATTTCTTGTAGATTGTATCTACGATCACGCCGATGGCATTGTCGCCTGATACGTTACATGCTGTTCCGAAAGAGTCCTGTGTAATGTATAATGCAACCATGATAGCGCAGATCGGTCCGTCCGGATCGCCGGCTTCAACGCCGAATACCATGTAAAGGAATGGCAGGGCTGTCATGATAGAACCGCCGGGAGCGCCGGGGGATGCGACCATGGCAATGCCAAGCGTCATGATAAAGGGGACGATCGTACCAAGGCTGATTGGAATCTGGTGCATAAGACAGACAGCCGTAGCGCAGGCGGTTATGGTAATCATGGAACCGGCCATATGTATGTTTGCGCACAGCGGAACGACAAAGTTCCGGATCTCTTCGCATACGCCGTCCGCTTTGGCACACTCCAGGTTGACAGGGATTGTTGCGGCCGATGACTGTGTTCCCAGTGCCGTAGTATATCCCGGAATCTGATTTTTAATCAGGCGGAGCGGATTTTTATGGCTGATCACTCCGGCGATGATAAACTGAACGACGATACAGATCAGATGCATTGCGATCACTACAAGGAATACTTTCCAGAGGATGCCGAGGATCACGAATGTCTGTCCGGAATAAGTCATATTTGTAAATGTACCGCAGATATAGAGCGGCAGAAGCGGTATGATGACTTTGTGAAGCACTTTGTCGATGATTGCAGAAAAATCGCTCATACCATTATAGAGAGAGTTCCCCATTGTTTTGCCACGCATAGTGGAGAGGCAGAGTCCTACGATAAAGGCCAGCGCGACTGCAGGGAGCGTATCCAGAAGCGGTTCGAGCGGCAGGCTGAAATATGGCTCCAGAGAGTTATCGGCAGTTGCGGCGATCTGATCAAGAGCGCTCTCGTTCATAAATCCGGGGAAGAGATTGTCTGCCACCAGATAGGAACAGGAACCGGCGATCAGTGTTGAAGCATACGCGATCAGCACTGTAATGAGCAGAAGCTTTCCGGCGCCCTGCGAGAGATCCGCGATACCCATAGTGACGTAGGCGAGGATCATCAGCGGTATGACAAAGCTCAAAAATGTACTAAACAGGCTCGAGGCGGTCACAATGACGCGCGAGAACGCTGCGGGAGTAAAATGTCCGATAAGGATACCGATGATGATAGCGATGATCAGTTTTGGGACAAGCCCGAGTTTAAATTTTTTCTTTTCCATGGCAACCTCCTGATTTAATTGTGTGCTGTGTGGATGAATTCAGCAATATTTTTGGTTACTTTTACCGTTGACCTTTTCTATTGTGTATTATATCATGGCAATATGCATGAATCCAATTCATAGAATATATAGATATATTGAAAAATATTCATAGTGAGGGAAAAATATGGAACTGAGACAGCTGCAGACATTTCTTACGATTACACAAATGCAGAGCTTCTCAAAGGCGGCGCAGATCCTGGGCTACTCGCAGTCGGCAGTTACTGTGCAGATCCGCCTGCTGGAAGAAGAACTGAACACCCGTCTGTTCGACAGGCTTGGCAAAGGCGTCGTGCTTACGTCTAACGGCCAGCAGTTCGTTTCCTATGCTAATAATATCCTCCAGGAGATGAACCGCGCCATGCATTTTACGCGCGAAGATGAAACCCTTCACCAGCCGCTCCATATAGGTACGCTGGAATCTTTGTGTTTTACAAAACTCCCTGCTGTTCTGCACTATTTCAGAGAGAACTATCCGAGAGTGCCGATCCGAATCACAACAGCGACACCGAAAGAACTTATCGAGAAGATGGAACACAATCATCTGGATATCATATACTTTCTCGACAGATCCCGGTATAATGAGAAGTGGAATAAGGTGATGGAGGTGGAGGAGCCGATCGTCTTTGTGGCATCTGCATCTTCCCTGCTGGCGAAAAGGCGTGAGATACCTGTGGCGGAACTCATACAGTTTCCTTTTTTCCTGACAGAGAAGGACGAGAACTACAGGAGGGAGCTGGATCATTACCTGGAATCGAAAGGCCTGTCGCTGACGCCGTTTCTTGAGATCAGCAATACAGAGTTTATCATCAAGATGATCCGGGAAAACAGAGGCGTTTCGTACCTCCCGTATTTTGCTGTGAAAGACTGCATTGAAGAGGGGGAACTGGCAGTGCTGAACGTGCCGGAGTTTCAGAAAAGCCTGTACCGCCAGATATTCTATCATAAAAATAAGTGGAAAACGCGTGAGATGGAGGCGTTTATCCGGCTGACACTGGAAGATGCAGAGGAGGAAGACAGATGAGAGAAGACATGAAGTCTCTGATTGCAGACACCTTTACCCAGATGCTGGATAAGGAAGATATAGACAAGATAACGGTAACGAAACTAATAGGCGAGTGCCATATATCCCGCCAGACATTTTACTATCATTTCAAAGATATCCTGGTCTGGCAGGTTCCAGAGACTCTTCCGGGATGCCGCTGTGCATCAGCCAGACGTCGATCTTCTCAGCAGGCTGATTGATATGAATTGAGGTGAGCAGTACCTGCAGGCAGGGCAGATATGCGCTGTTCATGGTCGTGAGTATCTGTATGCGGCCGGACGTGCAGGTGGAAACGGATGCCGGATTCTGGTCCATATGGGTGATCCACCTTTATATAACAGTGTCATTGTAAAAGTAAAGTGTCTACAGAGTAATCTTATGCATACCTGCCGCCTCGATGAGAAGCGCGATTCCTGTGACTGCGAGGTAGGCTGAGAGAATATAGTTCAGCGCAACCGCCGACAGAAACGGAAGAAGCAGGAACACTACCGCCAGGATAATGTTAAGGACGCCGCTGAAAGTCAGCGCTCCTGTGCGGGAGATACGAAAGTATCTGAGCCGTGAGGCAAAGGACAGTTTCTGTACCCCGTTAAATATCAGCATAAACGAAAGCATGAACGTCACAACTTGGACAGTCAGTTCGACCGGCATGATAAAGAGCATAACGCCGATCAGAATATTCAGGACGCCGGACAGGATCAGCATATAGTCTCTGAAATAATAAGTCATGGAAGAAAATGTGATAAAATGATAGATTCCGACCACGATCACAGCGATTGCGGCGAGATACTGGATCACTGCAAATATCCCTATAGGAAATACAGCGGTCAGGACGCCTGCGATGAGCAGGCGGCTCCGGTATTTTTACTGCAGGAATTCCCTGCACAGTTTCAGGAACCGTTTCAGTACCGGATGATCGTCGTCGTACCGGTAATACACCCCGAAAGACATCCCCGGGATGTCCGTGACAGGGATATATTTCAGATCCGGCTCTCTTGCCGGAGGAATATCAGGGTACAGCGTGTACCCGATCTGCGCCTTGACAAGAGTCAGGGCGCTTTCCACACTTTCGGAAAAGTAGCGCTGCTCCGGGCGGAGTTTTGCGACAAGGCTGTTCTGGATTGAAAAGACCGGATCGGCAGTCTGGCGCGGGGAGCAGGCGATGATACTGCCGGATAACTGTTTTTTTGTAATCGTTTCATACCGCGCCAGCGGATGTTCGGGTGAGCAGATGCAGGCCACAGGAGCAGTGCAGAGTTCTCTGAAGTAGAGAGAGGACTTCTTCTGCTCCTCTTTTATACCGAAAGCAGCATGGATCTGCTTGTTTTCTATCTGGGTGAGCAGAGAGGGAAACGGGATAAGGCGGATGAACGGACGCAGCAGAGGGAAGTCTTCGGTCAGTCTCTTCAGGATGGGCGGCAGCAGATTCAGCTCCATGCGGTTATGGCATCCGAGATCAAAAGGGATGAAGTGATCGTGCTGTCCGAGACGTTCTTTTGCGGACAGAGCGGTCTTCAAGATCAGTTCTGCATCCGGCAGAAACTGTATGCCCTCCTGTGTGAGCGAGACACTCTTGCTCGTGCGTCTGAACAGTTTTACATCCAGCTCTTCTTCAAGCGACTGGATCTGGTGGCTGACGGCCGGCTGGGTGATGCGGAGCGCTTCGGAGGCTCTCGAGAAATTCAGATGCTCTGCCACGGCGACAAAACATTCTAATTGGATTGTGTTCATACAAATTCTCCTGATTAAATAAAAGATTGAATAAATAACTATAAAAGATTTTTATGGATTATAACATATTTTAATTTCACATTCAAGGAAATACGCGCTATGATCTGTTATGGGCAGACAGTAAGGAAACAAACAGTTCGCTGTAAAACAAACGTGAAAATGCAGATGGTCAGAGCAGTATGCGGATACAGGAGGCGCCGGGAGATATGACAGGAGATTTTCAGACAGAGGATCTGATCTTTATGATGAAGAAGATCAGCCTGAATATGGAAGTCCAGCTTAAGAGATGCCTTGACAGGCGGGATATGAGCGGTACGCAGGTGTATTTCATGGTCTATATCCTGCGGCATCATCCAGGCGGCTCATATATCACGGATATGTGCCGTGAGATCGGTGTTTCCAAGGCAACGCTGTCCGTCATGGTAAAGAAATTAAGGGAAAAAGGATACCTGCGGTTCCAGGAGTCCCAGGGGGACGTCAGAAGGAAAAAGATAGTTCCGACAGAAAAGCTGATAGCCGAAGGAAATGAATTTCTGAAACAGGCAGAGCAGATGGAATCGGAGATCTGCAGCGGTCTTGACCAGCGGGAGAGAGAACAACTGTGGCATCTGGAACAGAAGATGCTCAGACAGACAGCGGCGGAACAGAAGACAGAGAAAGAAAAAAACAGGAGGTTACAGCATGAAGACAGTCTTAGCACAACTAAAGCAGTATAAGAGAGATACATTTCTTACAATGGGCTTCACCACACTTGAGGTCATCATGGAAGTGCTGCTCCCTTTTATTACTGCGCGCATCATTGACAATGGACTGGAACAGTCTGATATGTCAGCCATAATCAGATACGGCATCCTGATGATCGCGATGGCGCTTGTAAGCCTTTTTGCCGGAGCGATGGCGGGGAAATACTCGGCCAGCGCCTCGTCGGGATTCGCCTGCAACCTGCGGGAAAGCATGTACATCCGCGTGCAGGAGTACTCGTTTTCCAATATCGATAAATTCAGCACAGCAGGTCTTGTAACAAGGATGACGACGGATGTTACCAATATCCAGAATTCCCTTCAGATGCTGATACGTATCGCGGTCAGGGCTCCGCTGATGCTCATCTTCAGCATGTTCATGTGTTTTATGATAAACAGGAATTTAAGCCTTGTATTTCTCGCGGCGCTGTGTTTCCTGGCAGTTGTCCTCGCAGTCATCATGAGGAGGACGGTCGGGGTATTCCGGGAAGTCTTTGACCGTTACGACGATCTCAATGCCAGCGTTCAGGAAAACGTCACGGCCATACGTGTGGTAAAGGCATATGTCAGGGAAGAACATGAGAATCAGAAATTCCAGAGAGCGGCAGAGCAGCTTTACCGGCTGTTCGTGAAAGCGGAAAGTATGCTTGCGCTGAATAACCCGGCGATGATGCTCGTAGTCTATGGATGCATCACGGCAGTATCCTGGTTCGGCGCCCATTATATTGTGGCAGGCAGCATGAGCACCGGTGACATTACATCACTGTTCAGCTATATCATGTCTGTTATGATGTCGCTCATGATGCTGTCTATGATCTTTGTTATGGTAACAATGAGCGCTGCGAGCATCCGCCGTACCGCGGAAGTATTAAACGAGAAACCGGAGCTTTGCAATCCGGAGCAGCCTGTCATGGAAGTGACGGACGGAAGCATTGACTTTGACCATGTCAGCTTCGCCTATAAGGAAGGCACAGGCGATGATGCTCTGGAGGATATCGACCTTCATATCCGCTCCGGCGAGACGATCGGCGTTATCGGCGGCACCGGATGCGGCAAGTCCAGTCTGGTGAACCTGATCAGCCGTCTCTATGATGCATCGGAAGGAACGGTAAAAGTCGGCGGCAGAGACGTGCGGGAATACGATATGGAAGTGCTGAGAAATGAAGTCTCGGTCGTTCTCCAGAAGAATGTCCTGTTCTCCGGGACTATCCTTGACAACCTGCGCTGGGGAAATGAGAACGCTTCCGAGGAGGACTGCAGGGAAGCATGCAGAGCGGCATGCGCAGACGAATTTATCGAACGTCTCCCGGATAAATATGATACCTGGATTGAGCGGGGCGGAACCAATGTATCCGGAGGACAGAAGCAGAGACTGTGCATTGCGAGAGCGCTTTTAAAGAAACCGAAAGTGCTCATCCTAGATGATTCCACGAGCGCGGTCGATACAGCGACAGATGCCAGGATCAGAAAGGCGTTCCGGGAAACGATACCGGGGACGACCAGGATCATCATCGCGCAGAGAGTTTCCAGCGTGGAGGACGCAGACCGTATCCTCGTGCTGGCAGATGGAAAGATCAATGGATTTGACACTCACGAACATTTGCTTAAGAATAATGAGATCTACCGCGATATCTATGAATCACAGACTCAGGGCGGCGGAGATTTCGACCATGCGGCCTGACCAGACAGGAGAAAATCTGACTGCTGAGCCAACTATTTGCTGAAAGGAGAGAGGAATCATGAAAGATAAAAAGAGAGCGTCCTCTATGTATGTTCTGAAACGTCTTCTGGGATATATGGTGAAGAACTATAAATTTTCATTTCTTGCCGTAGTTGTGTGCATTATCATCGGAGCTTTTGCGACCATGCAGGGAATGTTGTTTGTACAGTCACTCGTGGACGACTATATCACGCCGCTGCTCAACTCGGAGAATCCGGACTTCACACCGCTGGCACATGCGCTGTCCGGCATCGTGGTGTTCTATATCATCGGTATTGCGGCTTCTTATGCGTATAACAGGATCATGGTAAACGTAAGTCAGGGAACGATGAGAAAATTCCGCGACGAGCTTTTTGCCAACATGGAATCCCTGCCGATCAGGTATTTTGATACCCATGCCCATGGCGACATCATGTCGGTGTATACGAACGACGTAGATACCCTGAGACAGCTGTTCAGCCAGAGCATCCCCCAGATCATTAACTCGGCGGCAACACTTGCCGCGACGCTGATCTCCATGCTCGTGCTCAATATCCCTCTGACCATTGTGACACTGGTGATGGCGCTCGTCATGCTGAGGGTGACCGCTGTTTTCTCCGGTCTGTCCGGAAAATATTTTCAGAAGCAGCAGAAAGACCTGGGAAATGTGGACGGATTTATCGAGGAAATGATGGACGGACAGAAAGTGGTCAAAGTGTTCTGCCACGAGAAGCGGTCGATAGAGGACTTTAAGAAGCTCAATGATGAACTCAGAGACAGTGCGGATAAGGCAAACCGCTATGCCAATCTGCTCATGCCGATTAACGCGAATATCGGAAACTTAAGCTATGTGCTCTGCGCGGTTGCCGGCGCGCTCCTTGCGCTGTCCGGAGGCACAGGGGTTACGGCAGGTACGGTGATTGCATTTGTGGGGCTGAATAAGAACTTTACACAGCCGATCACACAGATCAGCCAGCAGATGAACTCCATTGTTATGGCGGCGGCAGGGGCCGGAAGAGTTTTTGAACTTCTGGACGAGAAGCCAGAGGAAGACCATGGCTACGTTGAACTTGTCAATGCAAAAGAAAATCCCGACGGAACAGTAGCAGAATCAGAAGAGCGCACCGGCATTTGGGCCTGGAAACATCCGCACAGGGCAGAAGGGACTGTAACCTATCAGAAGATGGAGGGCGGAATTATCTTCGACGGGGTAGACTTTGGATACAACGATGATAAAATGGTACTCCATGACATTAAGATGTATGCGCACCCTGGACAGAAGATCGCGCTTGTAGGATCTACGGGGGCAGGCAAGACAACGATTACCAACCTTATCAACCGTTTCTATGATATCCAGGACGGTAAGATCCGCTATGACGGCATCAATATCAACAAGATCAGGAAACCGGATCTGAGAAGGTCTTTGGGAATTGTGCTCCAGGACACCCATCTGTTTACAGGAACGGTTATGGACAACATCCGTTACGGTAAGCTGGATGCGTCTGACGAGGACTGTATCGCAGCAGCGAAGCTGGCCAATGCGGACAGTTTTATCCGCAGACTGCCGGACGGATACCAGACTGTGCTCACCGGGGACGGAAGCAATCTGAGCCAGGGCCAGAGGCAGCTCCTTGCGATCGCAAGGGCTGCGGTGGCAGACCCGCCGGTTCTGATTCTTGACGAGGCCACATCATCCATAGATACCCGTACAGAAGAACTTGTACA
Source organism: Candidatus Mediterraneibacter pullistercoris (assembly GCA_019116885.1). Taxonomy (GTDB): domain Bacteria; phylum Bacillota; class Clostridia; order Lachnospirales; family Lachnospiraceae; genus Mediterraneibacter; species Mediterraneibacter pullistercoris. Next base: position 119,889 of record DXAU01000019.1, read on the forward strand.
GGCAGGCATGGATGCTCTGATGAAAGGGCGGACAACGTTCGTCATCGCCCACAGACTGTCCACCATCAAGAATTCAGACTGCATTATGGTTATGGAACAGGGGCGGATCATCGAGAGAGGCAGCCATGAGGAACTGATCTCGGAAAAAGGCAGATACTATCAGCTTTATACAGGGAATTTTGCGGCGTAGCGGCAGATCATTTAGAGATGGCATTTATCTGTACAGTATGTTAAAATACTTTCAAAACTTACGGGAAAATGGAGCAGGTCTTTAAACTCTGTGACAGATTTCCAGGGAGAAGAATGACAATGAAGACAGAAATCTTGAAACTGCTCCGAAAGACGGACGGCTATATCTCAGGACAGCAGATCAGCCACAAATTCGGCGTATCCAGAACTGCTGTGTGGAAAGTCATCCGCCAGCTCCAGGAAGACGGCTATCAGGTGGAGGCCGTGCGCAACAAAGGCTACCGCATCGTGGACAGTCCGGATGTGATAACGAAAGAAGAGCTGGACAGTCTGATGAAGACCTGCTGGGCGGGAAGAAATATCCTTTACTATGATGTGACGGATTCGACCAATCTGCGGATACGGCAGGCGGGGGACGAAGGAGCGCCGCACGGCACTCTGGCAGTAGCAGACCGCCAGACAGCGGGACGCGGACGGCGGGGACGGCACTGGGAGTCTCCTGCGGGGACAAGTATCTATATGTCTCTTCTTCTGCGTCCTGAGACAGCGCCGGATAAAGCATCCATGCTTACCCTTGTCATGGCGGTAAGCGCAGCGGAGGGGATCAGAGAGGGAATAGCGGCTGGCAGGGATACAGAGGAAAAGTCCGGAAGTACAGAAGAAGACGGGCGTCAGAGCAGCCCGCCTGAGATCCAGATCAAATGGCCCAATGACATCATCATAAACGGGAAAAAGGCAGCGGGCATCCTGACAGAGATGAGCTCTCAGATCGATTATATAGAACATGTTGTTATCGGTATGGGGATCAACGTAAATACTGTGGAATTCCCGGAGGAGATACGCGGGACAGCCACGTCTCTCAGGCTGGAGTACGGATACAGGATCAGGCGGGCGCCTCTGATCGCTGCGGTGATGAAGCGGTTTGAAGAGAATTATAAGACGTTTTTGGAGACGGAGGATCTTTCCGGACTGAAGGACAGATACAGCGCCATGCTGGTCAACCGTGACCGGGACGTGCTTATCGCCGGCCCAAAGGAAACATATCCGGCCCATGCCCTTGATATCAGCCGTACAGGAGAACTGATTGTGCGCAGAGAGGATGGAACCGTAGAGAGGATCTTCTCAGGCGAAGTGTCAGTGCGCGGTGTATATGGGTATGTGTAACAGACATAAAAGATATCATGAGAAAGGAAGTATTATGGACGAAGAGATCGTACTGTGCGCGGCGAGCGCTTATGAACAGAAATTCTATCTGAATCCCGAGTTTGACTCTCTGCCGGAGAGCATCCGGCAGGAACTGCAGGTTATGTGTGTGCTGTATACAGAAGATGTGGGAGGAATCCTCATGCTTGTGTATGATGAGCACGGAAACCTGGAGCTGAAAGTAGACCACGAAGAAGGAGACTTCTTCTTTGACGAGATCGGAAGCGTGCTCAAGATCAAAGAACTCCAGCAGACAAAAAGGGAATTGTTTGAGTCTTTGGAGACATTCTTTAAAGTCTTCTGGCTGGGGGAGGAGAGCGGTTCAGACGCATGAATCATTGGGGTTGTTCCACGATATATGAGGATAACAGAAAAAGCGCTGTCCATTGCATCGGACGACGCTTCTTCTATGTGAAATGCCCCTAGGATTTCCTCATTTTCATTCTCTTTATCACTTTCAGCCGTGTAAATTCCTCGCGCTCCTTTTCTTCGAGTGCATTGGTAATCGTATACACAAGAGAAGAGTACATGGGGATTGTAATATTCTGGAGTGCGTTTGCCCTCTTCTGTGTCTTTTTGATATTGCTTGCGAGCCGGTACGCAGCGTTCTCCACCATGGAGAGCTTGATGGTCAGATCTTTTACTTTTCGGAATGCTTCTTTTGCCTGGTCAATCGATTCGTGAGTTGTGCTGAACGAATAAGTCGGTTTCCCGGCATCGGGAATATATTTCACATGGGGAATCTCAGTACCCATGATGCTGCGCGTCTGAATTGTTATGGAGTTTTCGATCGGCACGGTGTATGCCAGCAGCTCTACATTGCTGATGCCGTTTTCGATATTGGCGCGCTGGAGACACTGGTATGCATAGGTGAATGTGGCATCAATCTCTTCTTGGATCGTGCGCGCTTCATCGATCAGATCCATGAGCTCGCGGATCAGAATATTACGCTTTTTGTCCATCAGATCATAGCCCTGTCTGGCCAGAGCCAGCGAGTTCTTTGCGAGCATTAAGTTTCCTTTTGTAGGAAATGTACGTGGATCCATGAAATCCCTCCTTGATGATTCTCTAAAAACCCGTCCTTTTATTCTTCTGCCATCGGTTTATAGTATTTATCCAGTATCTTCGTATCTACTCTGTCAAGTTCCTCTTTGGGAAGTCTGCCGAGCAGTTCCCAGCCAAGATCGAGCGTCTCTTCCATGCTCCGGTTCTCTTCCGGGCCCTGGCCGATGTATCTCGACTCGAAGTCTTTGCCGAATTCCAGGTATTTCTTATCAATAGGTGAGAGCTCGTCTTCACCGATGACAGAAGCCAGGTTTCTGGCATCCCCTACTTTGGCGTAGGCAGAGAAGAGCTGGTTTGCCAGGTCCTGATGATCTTCCCGTGTATAGCCCTCTCCGATGCCGTCTTTCATCAGACGGGAAAGGGATGGCAGGATATTGATGGGAGGATAGACAGACTGTCCGTTGAGCGGTCTGTCCAGAACGATCTGTCCTTCCGTGATATATCCGGTAAGATCAGGAATCGGATGGGTGATATCGTCGTTGGGCATGGTGAGGATCGGGAGCTGGGTCACCGAACCATTTACACCTTTTACGATGCCTGCACGTTCATAGATAGTGGCAAGTTCGCTGTACAGATATCCCGGATACCCCTTACGGCTGGGAATCTCTCCTTTGGAAGAGGATACTTCACGCATGGCCTCTGCGAAAGAAGTCATATCTGTCAGGATAACCAGGATATGCATGTTCTGTTCAAATGCAAGATATTCTGCTACGGTGAGCGCTACCTTTGGAGTGATGAGTCTCTCCACGACAGGATCATTTGCAAGGTTCAGGAACATGGCGACATGGTCTGCAACGCCGCTTTCTTCAAAAGTATTTCGGAAAAAGTCTGCCACATCATGTTTGACGCCCATTGCAGCGAATACGATAGCAAAATTTTCATCCGAATCTTCACCAAGCGACGCCTGCTTTACAATCTGAGCGGCGAGCTGGTCGTGAGGAAGCCCGTTTCCTGAGAAGATAGGCAGTTTCTGCCCGCGGATCAGGGTGGTGAGACCGTCGATCGCAGAGATGCCGGTGTGGATGTAATTCCGCGGATACTCCCTGCGCACCGGATTGAGCGGGAGTCCGTTCACATCCCGCTTAAGAGCGGAAACCAGCGGTCCCAGATCGTCAATGGGCTGCCCGATGCCATTGAATGTGCGTCCGAGCATATCCGGAGCAAGTGTGATCTCCATGGGATGCCCGGTAAGTTTCGTGTGGGTGTTCTTAAGAGACATATTCTCGGAACCCTCGAATACCTGTATGATGGCCCGGTCTTCATAAATTTCCACGATACGCCCGATTTTGCGTTCTGTACCGTCTATAATAAACTCCACGATCTCATCGTAAAATGCGTCCTGCACGCCCTCGAGAGCGATCAGAGGTCCGTTGATGCTGCTTAAGCCTAAATATTCGATTGACATGATATTCGGTCCTCCTTATGCGTTTTTCTCCAGTACCTTCTGATAGAATTCGTCGATATCGCGGTGGTACTGGGCAAACATTTCCGGCCTGTCATTCGGCACGTCATATTTAATGGCGATGACCCGGTCGAAGATGTTCTCGGACTTTAATACGGACATCGGGTGTCCCATTGTGACGAGCGTGCGCGCCTGCTTGTACAGATACAGGATCGTTTCCATCATAAGGAATTGCTTCTCCATCGACACACAGGTGTCGTCCTTGTGAAATGCATTCTGCTGCAGGAAACCAAGGCGGATAACGCGCGCGATCTCCAGGACCAGTTTCTGGTCGTCCGGAAGCACGTCGCTTCCGATCAGTTTTACGATTTCAAGCAGGCTGCTCTCCTGGTTCAGAAGAGCCATGAGGCGGTTGCGGTAGTCGACAAACTGAGGCGATACGTTGTCCTGATACCAGTGGCTTAAGTCGGTCAGGTACTCACTGTAACTGGTGAGCCAGTGGATCGCCGGGAAATGTCTCGAGTATGCAAGGCTCTTGTCCAGTCCCCAGAAACAGCGGACAAAACGCTTTGTGTTCTGTGTGACAGGCTCGGAGAAATCGCCTCCCTGCGGGGAGACCGCTCCGATGATGGTGACAGAGCCGTCGGTTCCATTTAAGTTGTGCATCATGCCTGCGCGCTCATAAAATGCGGACAGTCTCGACGCCAGATATGCGGGGAAGCCTTCCTCGGCAGGCATCTCCTCCAGACGGCCTGAGAGCTCACGAAGAGCCTCTGCCCATCTTGATGTTGAGTCCGCCATGATCGCCACGTCGTATCCCATGTCTCGGTAATATTCCGCCAGTGTCAGTCCGGTGTAGATACTTGCCTCTCGGGCAGCAACCGGCATGTTTGAGGTGTTCGCGATAAGAGTGGTGCGGTCCATCAAAGGGTTGCCCGTTCTTGGGTCAGTCAGCTCACCGAACTCATCGAGCACCTGCGTCATCTCGTTTCCGCGTTCACCGCATCCGATGTAAATGATGATATCCGCATCCGCCCATTTGGCGATCTGATGCTGTGTCATTGTCTTTCCCGTTCCGAAACCGCCCGGGATGGCCGCGGTTCCGCCTTTGGCGATAGGAAACATGGTATCGATAATACGCTGCCCTGTGACCAGAGGCACAGACGCCTGAAAGCGATGGTGTGTGGGCCTGGGCACGCGGATGGGCCAGCGCTGTGTCATCGAGAGTTCCTTTGCGCTTCCGTTGGAGAGTTCCAGAGTGACGAGCGTCTCATCGATCGTATATTCACCGTCAGGGACGACTTCCGTCACAGTTCCCTCCACATCCGGCGGAACCATGCATTTGTGTACGATCGCGCGCGTCTCCGGCACTTCAGCAATGATGTCGCCGCCATGGAGATACTGGCCCTTTTTCACAGTGATATGTGTCTGCCACTTTTTCTGCCTGTCCAGCGAATCCACACTGACACCCCGGGTGATGAAAGCGCCGCCGGAAGATTCGGCGATACGTTCCAGCGGACGTTCGATACCGTCAAAGATGTTGTTCAGTATGCCGGGGGCGAGAGTGACAGACACGGCATTTCCACTCGCGGTGACTTCCTCACCGGGACGTAAGCCTGTCGTCTCTTCATATACCTGGACAGTTGTAATGTCCTTATCCAGCGAGATGACCTCGCCAACCAGCTTCTGATCTCCCACATAGACCATCTCGGACATGCGGAATCCGGTATTGCCTTTCAGATAGATGACGGGGCCGTTGATGCCGTAGATTGTTCCAGTATTAAGCAATGCCGTCACCTCCTAAAAACATGAATTTGTCGTATTCGTTGCGCAGCTGCGTCTTAAATGAATTGTCTATAAGGATGTTGCGGGAGCGGATGACTGCGCGCACGCCGCCAACAAAGTCTTCCGCGCTGATCGTAAGGCGGACTCTTGCGGCGTCCTCAAGATCAGAGCGCTTCATCTCATCGGAAGGGTTAATATAGATCACAACTGGATCTTCGCCGGCATAGTGGACTGCCTGCCGGATACACTTGATGAGATAATCATTATAGGCTTCTGTTTTCATATAGTCCTGCACGAGGCCCTTTGCCTCTTCAAATATTTTATCTTTCAGCTCCTGCTGTACCGTTCCCTGGCGCCGTTTGATCTCAAGCTGGGACTTTGCCGCAGCCTGATTCAGAGACAGCCTGGCGTTGGTCGTCTCAGCTTTAATGCGCGTCTCAGCCTGGCGCAGCGCCTCTGCCTTGTGATCTTCAAATACTTTCTCCAGCGCTTCGCGGTGGGAGTCAATGATGGCGTTGCCTTCAGCGCGCGCCTGTTCCATGGATGTGGACTGCAGGTGCGAGATCTTTTCTTCCAAAGTCAAGAGGAATCCCTCCTTTAAAATAAATAGTTACAGTTTAAGCCCGATTGCCTCGGTAATATATGAAGTGATAAAATCTTTCTTGCGCCCTGTACCGTGGCGGTCAGGGATTTCAACTAAGAGCGGCATTTTCCGTTCCAGACGGAATGTGTCGATAATGTCGGGAAATTCCCGGCCAAGTTTCTCTGTCAGGAGTACGATGCCGACACTTTTGTCAGTGAGCACATCCTCGAGAGCTTTCCTCAGTTCGTCACGTTCATGTACGACAACGCCGTCTACCCCTGCAAGGCGCATGCCCGTGTAGGTATCGACATTATCGCTTATGAGATACATTTTCATGAGCTGCCTCCCAGTTCACCAGTCTTTTCATAAACAAAGCTGCGGCTCAGCCGCGGTAAGCACGAATGTGCGGCTTTGTGAATGGCGCGTGTGAACGATGTTTATAAGTTTCCCAAAATCATAAAGGAGATGATCAGTCCGTAGAGGCAGACACCTTCTGCCAGACCTACGAAGATCAAAGATTTACCCAGTACGCTGGAATCTTCACTGATCGCGCCAAGGGCTGCGCTTGCTGCGCTCGCAACTGCGATGCCGCCGCCGATACAGGAAAGTCCGGTAACAAGCGCTGCTGCCAGATAACCCAGGCCGGTTGCGAATCCGCTGTCAGAAGCCACGGCTTCGGCAGCATGTACATCCGGTCCGCCAAGCAGCATAATCGCAGCGACGGCAAATGCGCCGAAGAAGAAAAATGCATTGGTACCGATGGCGCGTTTGTAGCGCTTCTTCGATTTCTCACCGAGAAGGTAGTAACCGAATGGAACGATGATGCTTACGATCAGAGTGATGATAAAGATGATTTTGGTTGCTAAAGTCATTGTAGAATCCTCCTGATTTCTCTGAATATTTTATTTGTCCTGCCAGGGCAGGTAGTCTTATTCTTTCGTTTTCTGTGCTTTCTTTCTGGTATATGGATCAAACGCATGCCCGCTGCCTTTATAGAAGCGGCTGAACATCTCGTAGTATTCCAGACGGAGTACCTGGATACCTACGATAAGACCCTCGAACCCACATACGAACAGATTTCCGAAGATTACACCGATCCAGTTCGGATTCCCGCTCTCCGCGCCTGCAAGCTGGAGGACCACTTCCATAATCGCCGCATGGCTGACTGCAAATGCACCAATACGGATGAAAGAGATGGTGTTCGAGAAATAACTTAAGAGCGTCTCGAACATCTCGAAAAATCCCTGTACAATAAACATGGCCTTTCCGGTCTCCATCTTATCCGCCCGCTTCTGTATCATTCTTGTGAGAGGCTCTCTGAAGAGCATCACGATCAGCGGGACACCGAACATGACGGCCAGCAAGATTCCGCCGGGGAGAGGATTACCGGTCATAAAGAGTACGATCGTCACCACTGCTGCAACGTAGAAGACCAGTCCGGCGACGCCGTTTGGCTCAAACCAGGCAGCCTCGATATCTTTGCTTTTTGCAGCATTGACGATGTGGAGTATCATTGCCACTATGATGAGCAGCATACCGAACGACACGGCCACAATAAACACTGTATTCAGCTTTCCAAGGAACGGAAGTGTGGTCATATGGTCTATGGGCCGTATCCACAGCGCCGGGAGCACATCTTCAAATCCGAAAATACTGCCGAACAGGAATCCGAATATGGTGGAGAACACTCCGGCTGAAGCAATGATTCCTGCAAGAGGCGCCTTTTTAAAATGATAGACGAGAGATCCGCCAATGAGGAGCAGGAGTCCCTGTCCCACATCTCCGAACATGACTCCGAAGATGAAAGAATATGTGATCCCGACAAATATGGTCGGGTCCATCTCGTTATGTGCCGGAAGACCGTACATCGTTACGAACATCTCAAAAGGCCGGAAGAGCTTCGGGTTTTCCAGTTTGGTGGGAGGCTCGCCGAAATAGGCGTCATGGTCGTCCTCTACCACTACAAACACTTTGTCGTCGTCCTCGATCTCTTTTAGAAATTTTTCCACATCGTCTTCCGACATCCAGCCGCAGAGGATATAGTAATCTTCTTTGTTGTCTTCCATCCGTGCCGCGAGTTTGCGGACGTCGAAGTTGTTCGATAATTCTTCGAGACGTCTGCGGGCCGCGATGAGCTGCGGAGCCCGGTCCGAGAGCATCTCACCGGCCTGCCTGTCCAGGTCTTCGACTTCCAGATTGACCCGGGCGATCTCGCGCTCAAGGGACTGGTATGCATATGAGGGAGTGCCCTCAAACTCATCTTTGAGGTCAATCCTCTCAAAATGGAGGGAACGGAACACTGCGTCCACTTTCTGCGCCTCGGCGGGAGAAACAAAATAAGCCCCGTACACAAAACTTTCATCTCTCTCGCCTTCGACAAAGATGGCATTTAAGTCATCCATGAGATATTTCTGCATCTTGTGATAGAATTCCACTGCGATGCGTCCGAACCGGTATGTGATGTACCGGTAATTCAGCACTTTGTGGAGATCACAGTCTACAGGGCGGAAAGGAGCGATGATCTGCTGTTTCGCGCGAAGCTCCTCGATCTTTTTCTTTAATTTTTCTTTCTTTTCCTGGAGCGTCTGATAGTCCTCATTTGCCTTGCGGACGAGCTCGAACATGTCGTCAAGACCAAGATTCTCTGCAGGAGCAACATCATCTGCATTTGGAAGATATCCAACGAACTGGTTCGCTTTTGCGAGCACGTCCCGGTATGGATTGAGCTCCACGAAAGGTCTTAAGTTGTCCACGGTCTTCAGTTCTGACAGCGCGGATTCGAGCTGAATCTCATAGCGGGAGAGATACAGATCAGTCACACGGTCGATATCAGTCCTCGGACCGGAGATGTTGATGAATTTCATTTTAACGATCATTGGGTTTTACCTCCAACGTATGCCAGCGTCTCGCCTGGTGTCAGACTGTAGCGTACACATTCTATGGCGGTCGTCAGCTTTTTAATTTCCTCTTCTTTCAGAAAGAGATAAGTGTTGATCGCAGCAATCGAATAAGGATTGCGTCTGTGATCAAGCGTATACAGATAGTTCAGGCAGTCCAGATACATCTGCTCAATGGTCAGGTCCTGTCTGAAATTATAGTGGCGCGCGTAAATCGTCCTTGCCACTGCAGCTTCAAACTCCTCAAGGCCCGGAGCTTCCACCAGATCCTTGACCAGATCGGTCGAGAGCTTGTAGTGGATTGGAATAAGCAGCAGATAAATGTCTGCGGGTTTCATATTGTAATACTTTTTCGCCCGGTAGATCCACTGTAAGTTCAGCAGATCGATCTGAGAGCCGCGGTCCCGCATAAATAATTCCAGATCCGTTTTCTTTAAGACCTTTTTCTGCTCTTTCCATGTGGAAGTGAACAGATAGAGGTCAAGCGTAAGGGTGTAATCATACAAAGTTACGTCCTGTGAGTCTTTGAGTTTTTTCAGAGGAGCGTAATACTCTGTGCCCTTTAAATTTTCTACCAGCTCATCTGTGGTATGAGAGGTAATGAGCTTTTCAATTGATATCTGCGAATAGCGGTCGAAAAATTCCCGCTTATAGTTCAGGTCAAAAGGCTTTTTATAGCGGTTGATCACGATGGTCATACAGTAGTCGATCAGATCAACCTCATAACTTTTCATGACAAGTTTCATGAAACGCCGTTGTTTCTGCCCGCAGAACCGGTAGAGTTTTGTGTAATCATGATAGAGAGACTGTGTCAGGACTTTTTCGATATTTCCGCGGTGGATCTGATCCTCGGTCAGTGTCTCGAGCGCATCCGCATACGCTGTATTTTTCCGGAGATATTCGGCGATTTCCGGAACACTTCTGAGATTCGCAATCTCGACAAACTGCTGCGGCTTTAAGAGCCTGGCCTTCATCGCACGGATCTTGGTTGAGATACCGCTGTATTCAAGTAAGTTTCCCATAGTTACACCTCGGTAATCCTCTTTAATATTTCCCGGGCATACTCGGTGTGCCTTTCTTCGTATTCCTTTTGGAGAGCACGGATAAGCTCTGTGCTGGAATCATTCTGGCTGTCGAGCACATGGGAAGTCTTTTCTTCAAGGTCTGCACGTATTGTTTTTAATCGTGCTTCGGTCTGCTTTTCGAGCTCCTCGTCAAAAACTCTGCGTTTCTCTTCATATTCTTTATTGAGGGCATCTTTCTGCTCTTCGGCATGCTGTACGATCGCAGATGCCGCATCCTCGATTTCCGTCAATTTGTTTACAATAGAGTCCATATACAGCCTCCTGTTTGTAAGAAAATACTAATATACATTATCATACACCTTTTGAGAAAAAAAGCAAGTAAAGATCATGCTATAATTTATGGATTTCCGGCAAATAAGACTAGAGTATCTTTTGACCTCTTTTGTCTGCCGTGCTATTATGATAATGTATGGAAATAAGGCATATGTCATGTATGATCGAGTACATTTTTTTCTGATAGACAGGAGGACGATCCGTGAGACTAAGAAATATACCAAGAGCAGAAGGGACGATCCAGGCTCACAGCGCAGTGATAAAAAGACCAGAGGACCAGAGGGGCTGCTGGCGCCAGGTATTTGGGAACAAACATCCGATCTGTATTGAGATAGGAATGGGAAAGGGCAGATTTATCCTGAATATGGCGAAAGCCCATCCAGAGATCAATTTTGTCGGAATCGAGAGATATTCCAGTGTGCTTTTGCGCGCTGTTGAGAAGTTTGATACAGAAGAGTTCAAAGAACTCAGAAACGTAAGGTTTATCTGCATGGATGCCAGACGGATTGAAGAGGTATTCGCAGAGGGGGAAGTGGAACGGATATATTTGAACTTCTCCGATCCGTGGCCGAAAGCAAGGCATGCCAGACGGCGGCTGACTTCCACGGAGTTCCTGGAGCGGTACCGCAATGTGCTTGTGCCATATGGGGAACTGGAGTTTAAAACTGACAATACAGAGCTTTTTAATTTTTCGCTTGAGCAGATCAAAGAAGCAGGCTGGACGCTCACAGCATTTACTTATGATCTTCATCACAATGAGGAGATGGTCCGGGGGAATATTATGACAGAGTATGAGGAACGGTTTTCTGGAAAAGGGAATCCGATCAATAAACTGATCGCTGTAAGAAAATAATACTGTAAAGACGGACAGACAGACCGGCGGCACATTTTGGATGATCCGGCATATAATGATTTATAACCGCTCAGGAGGCAGGTGTGGTGTATAGATGAAGAAAAAATGTTGGAAATCATGTGTACGTGAGATGTTCTATTGCAGGCCGGGACTCAACCGGCGGCTGCTCTGCATCCGCAGTTCTGTACTGGATGTGTGCAAGATACTGAACTCAGGCATCTGTCATGGGTGTGACAAAAGTGACAGGAAAGGCAGGTGCTAGATATGGTCAGGGAGATCAGTCCGGAGATGTTCGGGGCTGAAGTGACAGACTCCCGGCTGCCGGTTCTGCTGGAATTCTACGCTTCGTGGTGTCCAAGGTGCGCGATGATGGAAGATGTGCTGGAACAGTTCGCATCGGAGAACAGCGGCACAATTAAAGTCTGCAGGATTGATGAAGAGAGCGCAGCTCTTCTCATGGAGCAGTACGGCGTAGACAGAGTTCCTGCTTTTCTGGCTTTTTCCGGCGGGGAAGTGACAGGAGCAGTGGTGGGGATAGTGTCGAAAGAGGTTCTGACGGCCCTGTTTTGATGAAAAGTGATGAAAATATAAAAAAATACTTGCATTTTCATGAACGGTCGTTTATAATGTTGCTTGCGCCGTTAAAAAGGCACATAAGATAAGCGCGATTAGCTCAGCTGGCAGAGCACCTGACTCTTAATCAGGGTGTCCAGGGTTCGAACCCCTGATCGCGCACTTAGAAATCGCTGTTTTTGCGGACATTGCGAGCCGCGGGGACGGCGGTTTTTTTGTGCGTGTTTTCAAGGGTTTCAGCCCTTTCGACCCGTTTTTTGAAGCAAGTGTAAAAGCAAAGATGTCTCTATTTTTTATGATTACTTTTGATTACACCTGTGATTACAGTTTGATATTCAGCCTGCATTCAGTGCATTTTCAATCATTTGAGCCTTTTCGGAGTCGGTTTTTCGATCAAAAGCATAATTCCCTAGTGTGGTACGTTCATCGGCATGTCCGACCATCTCACGAACAGTATTGATATTTACTTTCCCATCAATCAGAGCTGATATGTAGGTCTTTCTTGATTTATGGGAACTCTTTTGAATGATTCCTGCCTTTTTACAGTATTTAACATAAAGAGTAGCAACTGATCTTTCCGTTAGAGGTTTTCCGTTAATTGAGAAAATATAGCCGGAACTGTCAACGCTTAAACTTTCCTGTCGTTCTTTAGCTAAGGCTATCAAATGTTTTGCCTGTGCGGTAAGGAATATCTGACGATCGCCGTAACTTGTCTTAGTGTGTTCTACAACTTCATTTGTATCACGGCGAAGCATTCTCTGAATATGAATATAATCAGGTGTTTCTATATCATCGTAGCGGACAACGCATAATTCACCAATCCGTAAACCTGTCTGGAACTGAAAGAGCAATGCTAAAGGAGCAAGTTCATAAACCTTTACTCTGTTATAAAAATCTTCCAGTGCCATTCGAGATATTTCATCAATTTCACTTTGAAAAAATACCTGTGTGTGATCTGGCTTTTTCTTTGTTTTGCGGAAGAGCCGTTTCCCATCAATTTTAACGAGAGAAAACGGACTGCTCTCAATGATACCGAGATCAACCGCATATAATAAAGCCTGACGCATGATAACAGTGACATTATAATATTGATTCTTAGTCATGTTATAATCTTTAATCAACTTATGCGCCCATTCATCGAGATCAAGTTTTGTCAGGTCTTTGATTGGAATTGTAATAATATCTGTATCTTTGTAATAAGTGTTCCAGTCAGAATTTATACGTGTTATGTAAGTTTCGGCAGTTGTATGAAGGGATTTGTAATTTTTCCATTCAGGATACAGCCTCTCCAGAGTATAGTTCTTGATTGACTTGTCTTGTTCCTGCTTCTCATAGAACGCTATCAGATAATTCAGTAAATCCCTCTCGTAAGTTTTAACTATCATCCTCCTCCCAGATGGTTTGGATTCATCCTCTACATATGTACGATAACGAGAATCTGTTCCCTGCCATATATCAAAAGGATGTTTTTTTAGTAGGTTTTCTTCGTGCTTTTTCGTCATGGCATTTAGTGTATCGCCTACATTTATTATACCATTTTCGACAAGAAAAGAAAACATTTGTTCGACGGTTGCTTTAGAAAAATCATAATTGTTTTTGGTCATAGTATATACTATCTAGCGGCCAATTTAGGAAATTAATTCTAGCCAATCGCTAAAACCTCGGACGGTGCGAAACGCTGCAGTACTCTACAAAAAATTACAATACATTTTAGGTGTTGGCTAAATCAGCTAGAATCCCCTTTCCTCTTTATTTTGTGTATCGCGCCCGGATGAACGGATCACTTATAGCTAATCTGCAATATACAGATCATTTTAGATCAGGCAAGATGAAATGTCCTTGTCTGCATTGTGTCCGGGTCTGACGGATCAAATACAATCTCCAGCGTACAGAGTTTTCTCACGATCACTACACTAATCCGGCTGTGATCCACAAACTCAACGTCCAGTTCCTCGCTGATCCTGCCGTTATCTGAACTATAATTGTAGTCAGTTGCTACAGCACCGGGGACATTATCCTTAAGGGATGAAAGGACAGGCTTCCTTGTCTCTCCGATCTGTTTGGTCAATGTAGTTATAAAATTCTCTAAAAATCTCTTTTTCATCTTTTATCGTCTCCTTTTCTAATCCTTGAACGGTAATTCGTTCAGTTCCTCTTTTGTTGCTTTATGAAATTCTGAATTGCGGTTCAGATATTTCTCTACTGAATCATATATTCTAATTGATCCGTCCTGTTCATACATCCGAACTTCATGGATACGCCGGAGAAACGCTTTCCATGTTTCGGGATCATCAAGCTGTACGTTTTTATATTGCATTTCTAGATCCCAGTTTGACGTGAAGAAAATTGTTTCTGCACACATTACTTTGTTTGCATATCGGGCGGGGAGTTCAATCGGATATATGTCGATGTAGCCAAGCATATCACTGATCCGTAGCTGGGAACGGAATTCATCAAAACACACAACAGGCTGACAGGCGTATGAGTCAAAGGGATGCTCATAGTCATTCACCTTATAAACGGCAGAATCGCCGTACTCGTCTAATACCCCTCTTGTCTTACCTGATCCAGTCACTCCGCTTATATAAATAACTTTCAGATTCAGACGGCGGGTGTTCTTATACTTCTCTGTCAACATCGTTGTCCGCAGTCTGTCAATCGAAGTCAGATAAGGGATGTAATCGGGATTCTCGGAAATAATCTCCGCATTGGATAAACCATCATCCACCACCAATCGGTATAAGTCCTGCATCAAAGTATTTTCGCCTTTGGGAAACGGTTCGTTCCCCCACTCTTCATATGTTCCTTTAACACTTGTTTCCGCTTTTTTTGTTTCTTTCCATTTTCCGCTTTTCTTCACGTATTCAATGTTATTCTGGGGCGATCCCAGAGCGGCATCAATATGAGCGGACGAGAAATGCTTCTTTACCGTAGAAAAGCGGACACGGGAACTGAAATATACATATACGTGAGTGTGTGGAGTTCCCTGTTCCCCGATCTCGTCAGCCATACAGAAGAATTCAAGCGTAGTAAAATTTTCAATCAGCCGTTTCTTTATCTCTGTATGGTCTGACCCGTGATCCAACGGATTATTGAACGTCAGCAGAAAAGCGTGACGCTGTGGATCGGTTGCTTTTGTCATATGCAGCCACCTCTTTCTGTCCTGTCCTACTCTTCGTAGGACAGGGTGATCTTAATGTTGCGGACTGCTTTAAGCTGGTCTGTAAATTCCGAGAGCCTTGAAAGCAGAGACTTTTCCAGAGATTCGTAGCTTTCCAGATTCTCACCTTTAAAAAGCTGATAGTTTCTCTTTTTCGGCTTCGGAGCTGGAGCACTTTCAGATGTATTCTGCGGCAGTTCCCCGCTTAACCTTAGCTTTTTCATAGCAGAGACAGGAATATCTTCTGAAACAAGTTTCTGCTGGTCTTCTGTCATCTTAACCATTTCAATTAGCTGCGAAACAGAATAGTTCTGAAATTCCGGCTTGATTCCGGTACAACACTTTGTCTCTTCGTCAATTGCACCGAAGTTTTCGACCACTTTCTTAAATTCTGAACATCTTCCCCGGCTGATCCCGAATACACGTTTAGCAAAATTATAAATGTCCGAATCCCCTAATATATCAAACCATTTTTTGACATATACGTTGTAAATCGGGATTGCAATTCCGAGATAAGATTTCTGCATAGATAACTGTTCTTTATGTATCTGTCTGCATAATTCTTCAAACTGGTCTATCTCTTCGGGGGAGTGGTTTATCACATCGCCCCGAACCGCTTCAATATCTTTGATAACAGGCAGTATATTTTCTGCTTTTACTGTCTCGTCCACGTATGCAGATGGAATCTGTTCAGTTGATCCCTTTTCCGGCTTCTTTCCTGTGACCTCTGCCTGTTTTCCAGTTGTTTTCTTCTTTGTCGCCATAGACTTCTTGACTGTCTTTTTATCATCTGCTTTTATCTCCTTCGTTGTGTCTCCTGCTTTAGCTGTCGTGTCTTTCATCTCTGTTGATTCGTTCATAACTGTTTCCTCCTTAACTTCAACATTGCTTTTTACTTCTGTTTCTTTCTTCATAATAAGTACCTCTCTTTCTTAATTTCGTTCAGGGATCTGAATTCTTATTGATATGTTTCTTTAAAGGAATTCCTTTATCTCTTGTGCGCAATCATACGATAGCATATCTCTTTAGAAATCAACAAAGTCGAACTTTTAAGTTCGTTAGATTTTAAAATTCAGCCGCATAATTCATTCCAATAGTTGCTTTGTTCGTTTTGTGCATTGGTGCGAACGGGCTGTAAAGGCTGTAAATACAGGGGATTTTTCTTGTTTGTTTCCAGGGGTAATACTTTACCCCTGGAAACCCGGATTCCTGCCCGCCGCCCGGGCTGCTGCCTTGCGGCATCCGCCCCGCCCGGCGGATGGAGATCCGGCTGTTAAGCCTGTGTCATTCACATTTACCTGTTATCACCGGAATCTTACAAATATTTTGACATTCGTATACTCCCCGTCTTTTTCGCACTTTACAGCCACAAAGTACAGCATATGCTCTAATAACTGATAACGTTGTTGAAGCTGATACCTCATAAGATCCATTTTGATCTGCTCCGCAGTCGGTGAGTTTTCAGCCTTTGCAAACTCTATCCAGTCGTTTTCACGCTTTAACTCCAGTTGACGAAAATAAACTGACTTTGAATCATTTAACGTTGCAATTATCCGTGGACGCTCCAAATCATGCATTGTTTTCAACAGTGTTTCTATGGTAATCTCCCAAAATCCTGTTTGAACATTGTAATCACATTCTGAAATTGCAATCGTTTCTACATCTTGAAAGTAAATATTATTTTTTAATATCGTCTTGATATCCTGAGTAAGATCAGCTTTAATCTGGGTTGCCCGCCGCATTTCTATCTGCTTCGTCTTTTCTTTCTGTTCTTTCTCCCATCTTGCATCTGCTTCCCGTTTCTTTTTATTAATTAAGCCCCCTAAATCTTTTAGTGATTTTTGGGCAGATATCAATAACGCTTCTATTACAGTATTTTTCATAACAACTCCAATCTGTGCGGCCAGATACCCAAAGGTATCTGCCGCATCTGAATCTAATTTTCATCTGTGACAAGTAAAATCCCATCCGCGGCATATGTATCTTCATAAGAATGCGTATTCTTATTCCAATACGCTTTAATGGTGGCGTTCTCAAATTCGACATAGATTTTTTCGCCTTTCTCACGCCGCTCCTGCAATTCTTCTGGTGGCATTAAAGGCTTTTTGCCAAGGATTTTAATTTTACACTTCTCAAATGAGTCGCTGTTTACAACTTCATAAGAGTAACCAACTGTATTGCCTGTCGGTTTACTATTCAGGTCATATTCCGGAACCTCTTTAATCCGCAATAAAACGAATACCAATTCGGGCTCAATGACTGCTAACGGAATATCCTTGTATGCCAGTCTCGTTGACACTGATCTCTCCCCCCTTTCCTTTTCGGAAAAATCGGTGTATAATCAAGTTTGCAGATAGACTATTACAACGCTTTCCCTTATTTTTCCATATTCAATTGTGTTGTAATGGTTGCCCCCGTCCTGCGGGGGCGTTTTCAATGGAATTCATCTCATCACCGCCGTGTTCGTTTGTTCATTATTATTCTAGCTTATAGCGATGAATCTTGTAAGAAAGCCTCTCTTACATATGTCAGCGTCACTTACACATGTATTTTTGTATAAGTGCTTCCAAATCTGCAATTAGATAATCCACACTTTCGGCTGATTTCATATTATTAGATTCGTGTTCAATGCCAAACAGAATGTAATCTGCTGAAACATGAAACACATTCATATATTCAGCCAATGAATCGAAACTAGGAGTGTTTTCTCCTCTTTCATAGTTGGAAATGTTTTCTCTGGAGCAGTGAATTTTATCTGCTAATTGTTGCTGAGTTAAGCCATCATCCTCACGAAGCCTCTTTAGTCGGCTGCAAATACCATCAGGATTAAATCTTACTGATGAGATATTTTCATTAGACATAATTAAATAACTGTATTAGCGCTAATAACTCCTTTCCTACATTTTGTGCTCGAACTAATAACAATATGGCATACGACGAAGCTATCGCTCTAGTCGAACAAGAAAGTTCGTTAAAAACAAAAAAGCAGGGGTTTTAATCCTGCTTTTAACTGGTTGGTGTTATGTAATTCTACTATTTCATTTCATTCATTATAGTAATGAATACTTGTTCC
>DXAU01000020.1 GCA_019116885.1 Candidatus Mediterraneibacter pullistercoris
GATATTGACACGGATATTGGACTTATGCACACTCTCTTTACACTGGAAGATACCCGTGGTCTGAAAATCGGAAAACTGGACGGCGAACTCTGCCTCCGACTGGACAAAGACACCGGAATGACCTACCACAGTATGTGGGATATGTTTAACGCATGGTATCAGCAGGCAGAGAAACTGGAGTCCGGCGAGATCACCAAAGAAGAATATGATCAATGGCGCTATACCTATCCCAAAATGGAGTGGGAACAGACCCGTCAGGATCTGGACGCTCTGCGTGAAAAGCGGAAAGCTGAAAACAATACAGATTAAAAAAGCCAACAAAAAAGGTCTTGCCAAATTGATTTCACTCAATTCAGTAAGACCTTTTCTATTGGTTTCAGTTGGATTTACCTGATAACCTCTGACGAAAAGTGAATAAATGCTTTTCATCCAGTGTTATCATTTTGTTATCAAATAGACCCCCAATGCGTCGCAAACGCCCTGTTTATGCGGGTTCTCAGATTTCTTTACTTATTCAAACTCAATCGTCCCCGGCGGCTTACTGGTCAGGTCATACATTACTCTGTTGACCCCTCTCACCTCATTAATAATCCTGCTCATCACTTTGCTGAGCACTTCATACGGTATCTCCGCCGCCTCGGCAGTCATAAAATCCACCGTATTCACGGCTCTGAGCGCCACAGCATAATCATACGTCCTCTCATCGCCCATGACGCCGACGCTCCTCATATTCGTAAGCCCGGCAAAATACTGACCAATACTCCTGTCCAGCCCTGCATTTGCGATCTCCTCGCGGTAGATTGCATCCGCATCCTGCACAATCTTCACTTTCTCAGAAGTGATCTCACCGATAATACGGATACCGAGTCCCGGGCCTGGGAAAGGCTGGCGGTAAACCAGGTATTCAGGGATTCCCATTTCTAGCCCTGCTTTGCGCACTTCATCTTTAAATAAATCGCGGAGCGGCTCGATGATTTCTTTGAAATCGACATAATCCGGCAGGCCGCCCACATTGTGGTGGGACTTGATCACTGCGGATTCTCCTCCAAGTCCGCTCTCCACCACATCCGGATAGATCGTTCCCTGCACAAGAAAGTCTACAGCTCCTATCTTCTTCGCCTCTTCCTCAAACACGCGGATGAACTCTTCTCCGATAATCTTTCTCTTTTTCTCCGGTTCTTCCACGCCTTTTAATTTATCGTAGAACCTCTCCTGAGCATTTACACGGATAAAGTTCAGATCATACGGGCCGTCTGGTCCGAATACCGCCTCCACTTCATCCCCCTCGTTCTTTCTAAGCAGACCGTGATCCACGAATACGCATGTGAGCTGTTTTCCGATTGCTTTTGACAGCATGACGGCCGCCACGGAAGAATCGACGCCGCCTGAAAGTGCGCAGAGTACTTTTCCGTCACCCACTTTCTCACGGATAGCTTTTACTGAGTTCTCGACAAAAGCATCCATCCGCCAGTCTCCAGAACAGCCGCACACATTTTTCACAAAATTATTGATCATCTTTGTTCCTTCTGCTGTATGAAGCACTTCCGGGTGGAACTGAATCGCGTACAGTTTTTCCGCTTCATTCTCTGCCGCCGCCACCGGACAGTCTGCTGTGTGTGCAGATATCTCAAATCCCGGAGCCGCCTGTGCTATATAGTCAAAATGGCTCATCCAGCAGATTGTCGGTGTTGATACTTCTTTAAAAACTTTTGAGGCAGTTTTATCAATAAATACTTCTGTCTTGCCATACTCTCTGACATCAGCTTTTTTCACCTCGCCGCCCAGCACATGCATCATGAGCTGCGCGCCGTAGCAAAGGCCAAGAACCGGGATTCCAAGTTTAAACAGCTCGTCCGAGTACGTGGGGGAATCCGGCAGGTAGCAGCTATTCGGTCCCCCTGTCAGAATAATCCCTTTTGGATTCATTTTCTTTATCTTTTCAATATCCGTTTTGTAAGAATATATCTCACAGTAAACATTACACTCCCTGACACGTCTCGCAACAAGCTGGTTATACTGACCGCCGAAGTCAAGGACTATCACTAATTCGTTTTTCAAAATCTCCCTCCTGATACTATGCTCAAACAGCAAGTTTTCTTCTGCTATCAATTATAGTTGAGGCCTCTTCATTTTACAAGCACTTCCTTTATCTATGTCACATTCACTCTTTCCTTTCTTTAACCCCTGCAAACAAGGTACGCCTCTCCTTACAGCGTGGAAGACTCTCTCCGCTAATACCGATAAAAAGAAAGCCTCACCGGAACAGATAGCGTCTGTACCGATGGGGCTTTCTTTCTGTCATATCTGAGCAGAACGCCTCTTGCTGATCATGCCGCATATTTTTCGAGCTTGGCTTGAAGTTCTCCGCACTCCTCAGAATGCATCTTCAGCTCCAGGATGTTATTAAGTCCAAGATGCATAATTCCAAGTAATGATTTTGCATCTACTACAATTCTTCCGCGTCTTACATCGATATCGAACTCATACTTGGATACTGTGTTTACAAATTCGTGAATCTCATTCGGAGTTTTGAACGTAAGTTTCATTTCGCTCATTACCATATCACCTCTTTCGTACATTCTGGATCAATAGCCTTACATTCCACATTTTCATCTTTGGCTTTTAGAGACCAACGATAATTATAACATATTTTTCCATTTTGAAAAGTCCAAATTAGTCTCGTTGGAAAATCCCCCTGTCAGGAGGTCAATGCTGATGAAGATACTTCTCTCGTGTAGCCATCCCGCCCCGGATATGGCGTTCGGACTTATTTGTATCCAGTACCTTTCTTGCTTCCCGGGCAAGGGATGGATTGATCTGAAGGAGCCGTTCAGTTACGTCTTTATGTACCGTACTTTTACTGATCCGAAACTGCTTCGCCGTCTGCCTCACAGTCGCGTTATTCTCTATGATATAATCAGCAATCTCCACGGCTCTTTCCTCAATATAATCTTTCAAAAAAATCCCCCTGCAAACATCATTTTTACAATGTATGCAGGAGGTCCAAAAGTCATGCTTTCCTTTCAGAAAGCAATTTAACATCAGGGCTTGTTCCCATCCAATTGAAAAACTCTATATTTTTTGATACGATAAAAGCGCAGGCAATAAGCCGGAAACCCTGCCGTTTACAGGCAGGGCTGACAAGACAAATAACAAGGAGGCTGTCACATGAAATTTACATTTGCACACAACAACCTAAACGTCTACGATCTGGAAAAGTCACTTAAATTCTACAAAGAAGCTCTCGGTCTTTGCGTAACGCGCACAAAGGATGCAGATGACGGAAGCTTCAAACTTGTATACCTGGGAGACGGTACAACTCCTCATCTTCTTGAGCTTACATGGCTCCGGGATATGGACCGCCCGTACAATCTCGGCGACAACGAGATCCATCTCGCGTTTGAAGTGGATGATTTTGACGCGGCATTTGCAAAGCATAAGGAAATGGACTGCGTCTGTTTTGAGAACCCGAAAATGGGGATCTACTTCATCTCAGACCCAGATGGCTACTGGCTCGAGATCGTACCGGCAAAGAGATAATCCGGCTGCACACTTAGCCATTTAATACCAGTAATCATTTCTTGGTCTGTGCCTGTACTCGTAATTTCTGTGAATCTGGTCGTTTACCGCGCCCGTCATTCCATTCATCAGGCCAACAGCGATCACGATTGCAAGTATAATAACTCCGATCACTATGCCAATGGTACAGAGCAGGAATACTGCCAGAGCCCACATTGCTATTTTAAGGAATTTCTCCCCGGTAGTGAGCATCTTCCATTTTGTTTTTCTGACCTTCTTTACTTTTTTAACTGCACTTTTCAGTTTTTCTTTCATAGTCCCGACACCTCTTTCTCTCTGTTCTCGCAGCTGGAAAAGCCTGTATCCGGTTACGCAGGCTTTTCCACCTTTCATTTGCGGATGCTATTTTTCACAGATTCATTTTTTCCACGCTTCCAGGCCTGCGGTTGCCGCCATAAGTTCCTTGCGGTTATTCGGCATCTTTCGATATACCTGGGAAATCTCCCTGGTGTGAAGCCCGCCATTCTGGTCCGTATACTCCAGTATCGTTCCATAGCTGCCCGGACCATCCGGATTGCTTGTCGCAGCGCCATCTGCATAAATACGTACATTCATTGCTTTTCACCTCCCTTCTTACAAGGAATATTCATATTTTTCTACCTTACATGGTTTCCGGCCCCTTGTAAAAAGGTATGCGTCTGTCACTGGCATTTCCAGGATCGTATTGGCCGATCTGTTCGCTTTAACAGCGATATATTTTGCCGTTTCCACATCCTGGCCGCCCAGGTACAGACAGTTATCACAGTTATTGATTATTGTCTGCCCTTTGCCTCTGCCATACATACCGTAGAGCTGCGTAATGCTTTGCAGGATGATGCTGACATAGATCTCTCTTGAACGGATAACGGATATGATCTTGTCAAAATCCGGTATGGTCGTATTGGATGCAAAATCGTCCAGTATGATCCGTACCGGTACTTTCAGGCGGTGATCCGGGTAATCTTTATCCGCACTTCTGCAAAGCGTATAGAACGCCTGAGTGTAGATCAGGTTCAGGAATTTATCCTGCGACCGGTCCATATCGCTGATGTTCAGGAACAGAGCTATCTTTCTCTGTCCCATTTCAGCAAAGTCCGTCTGACTGGAATTAAGTCCGAATGACATCGCACCCTCTGTAACAAACGTATTCAGTTTTTCTCCCAGCATAAGTTCAATACATCCCTGTGTAACCTCTGCTCTGCTTCCGTTTTTAAATAGATTCCACTTTTTAACGGCAATGCTTTCCGGAAAGACGGTTTCCCATTCCCCGAGCATACTGGCAAACACTTTATTCCCCAGAAGTCCCGCCAGTTTTGCAAGACTTCCATATGATGTTCTTCCTCCGGGAGAGCCTCCAGCACACAGACGATCAGCGCCTCCATCTCCAGCCAGGTTGCATAGTCCCAGTACGGGTCCCAGTAATTTTCTGCAGGAGCGGCGGCGCGGGCCGCCGTCATGATATCCTGTTCACTGTAACTGTCTGTCTCCTCGTCATACCGGACAGCGGATAACACGTTATAACCCATGGGCGAGTGTTTCATATCGGTAAAATCCATCATCCACACTTCATATCCCGCTTTCTCCAGAATCGGTTTAAATTCCTGATGGAGAGAGTTTTTGTGTCTGTCATGATAATACTCTCGTTTGCAAACCTGAGATTGGGTCTCACATAACTTCTCGTTTTCCCCGCGCCGCTTACGCCAATGATCGGATCATTATTGTTGATTCCTGTCACCCAGGTATTATTGTTCATCTTTTTATCTTTTGCCAGAATTCTGTATGTATCTTTCTGATCTGCTTTTTGAGTTGTCATTCAGCGCCTCCTATAACTGTGTGATTATCTTGTCCGCAAGTCCAAATTCAATCGCTTCTTCCGCATAGAAATATGTGTCTTTTACTTGAGCGTCCAGATATACAGCGCTTCCTCTGATCCCGTTTCCTCCGATCAGAGGATCGTGGATCATCACACGGGAATGAGCCAGCATCTTTCTCATTGTATTTTAGTCAAACGGAAAGCCGTCATCCGACAGATCATAAAACGGATTATCTTTCATATCAGCAGCTTCTTTCCATTTCTCCCGTGGCCTCTGGGACATTCGCGCAAACGGCAGAATCACATGTTCAAATACACTGAGATACCAGTCTTTCTTGTCGCACGGACAGATGTTTGCCAAAAATCCGGACACTGAGTAATTCATCTTATAGAATGTCAGGGACTCCAGCTTTTGCAATGTCTCTGTAAGATAAGGTTCTTCCATGATCTTCATCATACCGGCCCGGTATTCCTGAAGCCCTATTACTTTCATCCATTGCCCTGTACAGTATCTCTCCCATGCACTTCTGTTCTCATAGCTTTTCGAGTTCCCCAATTTATCCTGCTGATCCTCTCCTCCATAGAAATCTTACTGCGCTCGTTCTTTCTCATACTAAAAGGCCTCCGTCTCCAATGATGGGACCAGACACACCATTGTTTCAGGCAGTTCAGAAACTTTTTGATCTCTTTGATCTGAAGATGCGGCACACATTGTTGGAAATAATCTTCCAAAGGCATGTTGCATACCGACTCCAGAACGTGTGCCGCATAGTTTACATCGCCGATCCTGTTTTTACGCGCGGCATCGATCCTGTTTTCCAGTGCATTTTTTGCTAATGGCATAAACAGCTCCCCTCTGAATGATACTTCTTTTATAGTTCTTATATATCTTAGACAGGACAAATCCAAAAAAAGTTTTATAATTTGAAAATTTTTTCGGTCATTATTTTCTTGGCATAAATAATAGTTTTTTTACAAAGGCATCACTGCGTATACACTAAATGATGTTTTGGTGCTCACGAAAAGCAAAGTCAGGACCACCGGCTTAGCCGGTGGCTTGCTCTGCCCCTATAAGGGGCTATTCCCTGCTTGCGCCCGGAAGGCGCACTGAGGTCTGCCAACTGCACCACATCCCCAGCCGCCCCCGTTGGGGGCTTT
>DXAU01000021.1 GCA_019116885.1 Candidatus Mediterraneibacter pullistercoris
TCGCAACAAATGTTTGCTTTTTCCCAGTTGATATGTTAGTATATTTTATATAAAAACTTCGGAGGGAATTATGTCAAAGGGAAAGATAAGCAAAAAGCAACAGGAAATATTAGAATATATCAAGATGCAGATCCTGCAGAGAGGATTCCCGCCGGCTGTACGTGAGATATGTGAGGCTGTAAATCTGAAGTCCACTTCTTCTGTCCACTCTCATCTTGAAACTCTTGAAAAGAATGGTTACATTAGAAGAGATCCCACCAAACCAAGAGCAATTGAAATACTGGACGATCATTTTAATCTGACGAGGCGTGAGATGGTAAATGTTCCGATCGTGGGACAAGTGGCTGCAGGACAGCCGATCCTGGCACAGGAGAATATTGAAGACTACTTTCCGATCCCTGTTGAGCATATGCCGAACAAGCCGGCCTTTATGCTGAAAGTAAAGGGTGAAAGCATGATCAATGCGGGGATACTTGACGGTGATATGGTTCTTGTAGAGGAAGATGTGACTGCATCAAACGGTGACATGGTGGTTGCTCTTGTTGATGACAGTGCGACTGTAAAGACGTTCTATAAAGAGGAAGGGGTTTTCCGCCTTCAGCCTGAAAATGATTTTATGGATCCGATTATTGTAGAAGACGTCTCTATTCTTGGAAAAGTGATCGGCGTGATCAGACTTTTCAAATAACAGAAAGCTAACAGAAAGCAGCATGCGCGATCTGATTGTCAGATCAGTACATGCTGCCATTTTTATTTTATATTCTATGGAAAATTCTAGCCATCAAGCTCCTCAATCGTGATATCCTTTCCGTCTTTCCATATTCTTTCCAGATCATAGAAAAGGCGGTTTTCCCTGTCAAATACATGAACGATGATATCTCCGAAATCAAGCAGTATCCAGCTTGAATTTGTGCGCCCTTCCCTCTGCTTCAGTTCATATCCTGCCTTGTGCAGTTCTTCTTCCACATTGTCAACAAGGGCGCTCACCTGATTGTCACTGTTTCCATTCGCTATGATAAAGTAGTCAGCGAGTACGGAAATACCGGTGATATCAATGATCTTGATATCTTCTCCTTTTTTGTCAACAAGCGCGTCATATGCGATGCGCGCCATCTCTTTTGACTGATTCATTGCATGCCTCCTTTTGCTCGTTGTGATTGTCTGATATCGATAACTATTTATAAAACTCACAGGTATTTACTGTCATGGGATCTACTGCTCTCCCGCTGTCCGCCAGATACCGGAGCGTCCCTGCCGCAGACAGATAGACCGCGCGGTCGATATCGCGGAACACAACGCCCCGGATCTCTTCAAGTCCGGGTATGACTTTTCGGTTTGGTTCAATATAATCGGCAATATAAAGAATCTTTTCAAGCATTGTCATTTCCGGTCTGCCCGTTGTATGCCAGGTAATGGCGTTTAAGATCTCCTGATCTTTGATCCCATATTCATGGCGGGCCAGATATGCCCCCAGCTTAGCATGGATCAGAGCAGGCATTTCAAGCTCTGAGTCTGTGAGCTGTATCTCATATTTTCTGCACAGTGTGATCTGCTCTTTCACCGGACAATATTTGCCGCAGTCGTGAAGCAGCCCTGCTGTGAGCGCTTTTTGGATGTCTTCGCCGTAACACATTGCCAGGGATGCGGCGGTATACATCACTCCTGTGGTGTGTTCAAAGCGGTCTTTTTTCAGTTTTTTGTGTATATCTTTTCGGATCGCAAGAAGCTCTTCGGTCATTGCTGTATGCATCTCCTTTATTTTGACTGCCGTTTATAGAGAGATCTGCTGTGGATATATTCGGATACGACCTCGGGCACCATATATCGTATGCTTAAGCCATGTTCCGCTCTGTTCCGTATTGTCGTCGAAGATATTTCGACAAGCGGCGCCTGTAGAAGGCGGATGTCTGCACAGTATTTTTCGTGCAGATACCCTATCTGCCTCTTCATGCTCTCTGCGTCTTTGTCATCCCTCATTGCAGCCAGTATCGTACAGTTGGGAAAGATCTCACGGAAGTTCCGCCATTCTTCAATTGAAAACAGGGAATCTGCCCCGAGTATAAAGTAGAACTCATGCTCCGGATATTTCTGCCGGAGCGCTCTCATCGTACGGTAAGTATATGAATGTTTTCCGGCAGTCGCTTCATGGAGGTTCAGCCGGAAATAAGGGATATCGTCCGTTGCAAGCCTCACCATCTCGATGCGGTCGTCTAAAGATACGCCGCTTACATCGGTTGTCTTGTGCGGTGGATTTCCGTTCGGAAGAAACCATATTTCATCAAGCCGGAAGTTTTCATAGGCAAATTCCCCCAGGAGAAGATGCCCGATGTGGATTGGATCAAATGTCCCTCCCATGATTCCTATTTTCATCCTGTTCACCTTATATCAATTTTACTGTGGGAGTACGATCTTCTTTTTCTCGTCTTTTCCCTCTCGGTAAAGCACAATTTTTTTGCCAATGACCTGCACGACCTGCGCACGGGTGCGTTCTGCAATGATCTCTGCCAGTTCCCGCGGATCGTCGGCACAGTTTTTAAGGATACTGATTTTAATCAGCTCCCGGGCGGCAAGCGCTTCTGAGATCGCCTCTGTGAGTCCGGGAGTCATGCTCGATTTTCCTATCTGAAAGACCGGCTCCATTGTCATGGCGAGACTTTTTAAATAAGCTCTCTGTTTTGTCGTCATCGCTCTCTCCTTCTATCTGTAACGAATTTCTATTTATAATAATCAAATTGAAGACCATACATCCGCACAGTATCGCCCTCCTGGATACCTTTTGCCTCAAGCTCATCGAGGATTCCTGTCTCTTTTAAGAACTTCTGGAAAAAGGCAAAACCTTTCTCTGAATCAAGATTCGTATATCCGAGCATCTTTTCGATCTTCGGCCCTTCAACTACATACATGCCGTCTTCTACAGTTACTGTATATGGAAGTTCCTCATAGATCAGCTCTTCCTCCGGGAAATATTCCTGTTCAAATACGACGGGGGTCCGATCCATCGTATCGAGCTGGGAGCTGATGTAATAGAGGAGTTCGGACACTCCTTTTCCAGTGGCTCCGGAGATGGGGAACACACGAACCCCTTTCGGCTCAAATTCTTTTTTCAGCCGTTCCACAGGATCATTGTCCGGATCATAGATAAGGTCCGTCTTATTTGCCGCAATGACCTGCGGGCGTTTTGCAATCTCCGGATTGTATGCTTCAAGTTCCGCATTGATCTTATGGATGTCATCGACCGGATCGCGTCCTTCTGTCCCCGCAGCATCTACAACATGGATCATGAGCTTTGTCCGTTCAATGTGCCGCAGAAATTCATGACCCAGTCCGACGCCCTCGGACGCCCCTTCAATAAGTCCCGGGATATCAGCCATGACAAATCCTCTCGCCCCCTCGAGATCAACAACACCGAGATTTGGGGTGAGTGTTGTAAAGTGATAATTCGCGATCTTCGGTTCCGCATTAGTCACTCTGGAGAGAAGCGTTGATTTTCCCACATTTGGAAAACCGATCAGACCGACATCTGCAATCACCTTGAGTTCCAGATTTACCTCGAGCTCCCGCGCGGGCTGTCCGGGTTGTGCGTACTTTGGCACCTGCATGGTCGCTGTGGCAAAATGCTGATTTCCCAGACCGCCTTTCCCGCCTTTTAATACGATCTGACGCCGGTTGTCTCCGGACATATCTGCGATGACTTTCCCGGAAGAAGCCTCTTTGATAACCGTCCCTTCGGGCACGTAAAGCACAAGATCTTTTCCGTCTTTGCCGTGGCATCTGCGCTTGCCGCCCGGCTCGCCGTCACCGGCTGCATATTTGCGCCTGTGTCTGTAATCGGACAGCGTATTGAGTCCTTTATCGATCTCAAATATCAGGTCTCCGCCGCGCCCGCCGTCTCCGCCGTCCGGTCCGCCGTTGGGCACATACAGTTCCCGCCGGAAACTGCAGTGTCCGTCGCCGCCTTTTCCGGATCTGATATATATTTTAGCTCTGTCAGCGAACATAACGTCTCCTTTGTTCTGATAATGTGATAAAAGCCCCAGACTGCATAGGTCTGGGGCCTGACTGTTTTACTCAGCTACTGGATAGATAGAAACCTGCTTCTTATCTCTTCCTTTTCTCTCGTATCTTACAACACCGTCTGTCAGTGCAAACAGAGTATCATCTCCGCCGCGTCCTACGTTCACGCCCGGATGAATCTTTGTTCCACGCTGTCTGTAGAGGATGTTGCCGGCTTTTACAAACTGTCCGTCAGCTCTCTTCGCACCCAGTCTCTTAGACTCGGAATCACGTCCGTTCTTTGTAGAACCAACTCCCTTTTTATGAGCAAAAAACTGAAGATTCATTTTCATCATGGTTCTTACACCTCCTTGAAAATAATGTCAATGTATGGTTCGTATTCGCTGCTGTCCTCTATCTGCTCCAGACCGAGGACCATGGAATCCAGCAGAAGTGAGGCATCATGCGAGGGCCTTTCTTTTAATCGGAATTCAATCTTTCCGGATTCTTCATCAGAGACAGTGCTCGTCCCTACATCCGTAAAACGTTCGACAGAATTGATCGCATTGATAACGATCGCGGAAACCGCTGCGCATACAACGTCGCTTCCCGGATCGGAATACTCTGCGTGTCCCGAAATATCAAACCCTGCATATTCGTGCCTGTCGTTCTTATAAATGGTCGCCCTGATCATATTGAATGATTAAGCGTTGATCTTGTCGATCTTAACAGCTGTGTACTGCTGTCTGTGTCCATTTTTCTTGTGGTATCCGGTTTTTCTCTTGTATTTGTAAACGACAACTTTTTTCGCTTTTCCGTTGCCGATGACAGAAGCTGTGACAGTTGCTCCTTCAACAGTCGGATTACCAACGACCAGTTTGTCATTATTTACAGCAAGAACCTGGTCAAAAGTATAAGTCTCTCCGGCATCAACACCAAGTTTCTCCACTTTAATGATATCGCCTTCAGATACTTTGTACTGTTTACCACCTGTTGCTATAATCGCGTACATATGGCACCTCCTATAAACATTACTCGCCAACTTCGGTGTCTGCTTATGATACAGAACTTGGAAACCTCATTGTGCGGCATACTAGTGTAGTATAGCATATGTATTTTTATCCAGTCAATACTTTTCCGGGAGTTTTTTCAGTTTTTCATAGCAGTATTCAATGATACTCCGCCGCGTCACGATACCGATGAACTTCTTCTGATCATCGACGACCGGTACAAAGTTCTGGTCCATTGACTTGCGTATGAGATCCTCCATATCGGAATCAGCAGAAACCGGCGCGTAGTCTGCTTTCCGGGGGAAATCCTGGATGAATATAGTCTCTGCTTCTTTTAAATTAAGGTTGGTGTATTTTTTAATTCCCCAGAGAAGGTCTCCTTCTGTGATCGTCCCGACATACTCTCCTGCTTTATTTAACATTGGTATGGAAGCATATTTATGGTACTCCATTGTCTCCAGTACCTGACGAAGAGTGCTGTAATCATATACATATGCAACTTCATTTTTCGGTTTTAAAAAGAAGAGGATATTCATTTCAAACATCTCCCGCCTTTCTAAATCTGAGTAAGGACAAAAATCTCATACAATGCACGTATCGCATCTTTAAAATCTTCATGCCGCACACCGATAATAATATTAAGCTCACTCGATCCCTGATCGATCATCTTGACATTGATGTGCGCATGAGCCAGAGCAGAGAAAATACGCCCGGCCGTTCCTCTTGTAGACTTCATCCCGCGGCCTACGACCGCGATCAGCGCCAGATCGGATTCAAGTTCAATGTGATCCGGATTTACCGTCTTATTGATATCTGAGAGGATCTTCTGCTCTTTCTCCTCGAATGAATCCTTGTTGACAAAGATTGACATCGTATCAATGCCTGATGGCATATGCTCGATGGAAACACCGTTGTCCTCAAAGATCTGGAGAACCTTACGGCAGAACCCGATCTCCGAATTCATCATAGCCTTTTCCACAGTGACTGCAGCAAATCCGTCTGTTCCCGCAATACCCGTGATCGTATATTTCGGCTGGCGGCAGGTACTCTCAACGATAAGAGTCCCTGCGTCGTCCGGTGCGTTCGTGTTCCGGATATTGATAGGGATACCAGCCTTTCTGACCGGAAAGATCGCATCTTCGTGGAGCACGCTGGCGCCCATATATGACAGCTCGCGAAGTTCTTTATAGGTGATTGTCTCGATGGACTTCGGATGTTTGACGATTCTCGGGTCTGCGATCAGAAAACCGGATACATCTGTCCAGTTCTCATAGAGATCTGCACCGATTGCCAGCGCTACAAGTGAACCCGTGATATCAGATCCACCGCGGGAAAACGTCACAACTTCCCCGTTTTCTTTTGCTCCATAAAAACCGGGAACAACCGCATTTTCCCTGTTCTTAAGCGTTTCTGAGAGGAGCCGGTTTGTCTCGTCAGCGTTGAAAGAACCGTCATCGTCAAAGCGGACGGCATCTGCCGCATCGATGAACTCATAGTCAAGATAGGCAGCCATGATCTTGCCGTTCAGGAACTCTCCTCTTGAAGCAGCATAGTCCTGCCCCGCTCCATTGCTGAAGTCTTCACATATCTTATCGAAATCGTCTTCCAGCGAAAAGGACAGGTTGAGTCCTTCTATAATCTCCTGGTAACGCTCCCTGATCTGCGCGAACTGGTCAGAAAAATCCTCTCCGTTAACTGCGGATTCATAACAGGAATAAAGCATATCCGTCACCTTGGTGTCATGGGAAAACCGCTTTCCCGGAGCTGACGGAACAACGTACTTTCTGGATTTATCTCCACGGATGATTGCTCCGACTTTTTTAAACTGCTCAGCGTTAGCCAGAGAACTTCCACCGAACTTAACCACTTTCTTCATTCTTTCTCATCCTCCAAACGTGTCTCTTCATTATCGTAAATATCTGTTATCGCCGCAACTGTTTTGCGGGCACTCTCGAAACAATATTATAACTCTGCATCTTCTGCTTGTAAACGAAAATATTTGAATTTTCTGATTCTGCGGCGCTGCTCATTTGAAATGCTCTTCTTCGTACAGAGGCCGCCGCACTTTCTTTCTTGTGATCTCGACAAGTCCAAGGGAAGTCATATCAACAAGTGTTGTCTGGATCGGATCTTTCGACAGATAATGTCTGAATTCAGTTAAAAGTTTCTGTGTGTTTTCTTCTTCCTTAAGATTAATAAAATCTACCAGAATGATTCCGGAAAGGTTGCGGAGCCGTATCTGCCTTGCGGCTTCTCTTGCGGCCTCAAGATTGACTTTCATTGCCCCCGCTTCGCTGTCTGACTTTGATGTATTCTTGCCTGAGTTGACATCAATGACTGTCAGCGCTTCGGTAGGCTGGATAACCAGGTATCCGCCTGTCCTAAGCCACGCTCTCTCCATCAGCGCCTTATCCAGGGCTGTCTGGGTGCTGTACCGTTTGTCAAGAGGGAAAGAAGGATCATCGTATAACTCCAGAAGATCCAGTTTTTCCGGAAGTTCTGACTGAAAAAACATATGTATGCGTGTATACAATTCCTTATCTCCGATAATAATGGACTCCATTCCATCCATATAGACATTTTTCAAGTCGGCAATGTAAGATGGAGGGGCTGATTTCAGACAGGAAAAGCAGATTCTTGTCTGAGCGGTACGGATCAGGCTGTAATATTCCTCTCTCAGTGTTATGATCTCTTCGTAAACAGCATCAAAAGAAGCATCTTTGGCGTTTGTGCGGACGATGACGCCAAAGTCATCATTCCGGAGACTGCTCAGCTCTCTTTTGTATTCTTCCCGCAGAGATTTCGGTATCTTTGATGAAACTCCGATCCGTGTATTTCCATGAGTCAGTACGGCATATCTCCCTGTAAAGCTTAAGTTCCCGGTCACAGTAGGAGCCTTTGTCCTGACCGCCTCCCGGCTGATCTGCACAATGAGCTGGTCTCCGATACAGAGCGCTTTTTTCCCCGCCTTTTGTGTAAAGACCGCGCTCTTCACATCTTTCATATCATAATAGCAGTTTACGCCCTTTTCAATCTCCACAAATGCCGCGCCTATGTTGGGAACAATGTTGCTCACCCTGCCGATATAGATATCTCCAAGGCGGTGGCTTTCCTCATTTCCGCCTGAGGCGGTGGCGCTGTGGATCTCCACAATATCTCCGTCTTCGATAAAATAAGTCCTTATCCTGTGATCTCTCTTTTCGATCAGGAGTTTCCGCTTCAATTGTCCTCTCTCCTTATCTCTTCTCCGAGCGACTCAAGTGTGACGAGCTGCCATGTGCCATCTTTTCCCGCATCTGCATACATCTCAAGTCTTCTGTAAACAAAGGAACCGGGGTGTAACGGCTCTGTGCTGTCAGAAGGATATGCAGCGTACTTAAGAAAGGCATCCATAATAAGATCCGGTTTTAAGTTCTCCGTGCTCCCCGCAGCCGTCTGCACAAAGACGGAGCTGTCTCTGAATTCCCATTGATAGATCAGGGGGCGCAGGTCCACTTCTCTCTCGCTTCGTTTCGTCTGCTTCATCACACAGATCACATCCTGCTCCATAAAGGAACGGAAGTGATCCTGCCAGTTCCCTGGACAGAGACCATCTCTTGGAGTGATCAGATAGTCGGCGGCTGCAAGTATGGTCATGCCGGTCATCTTCTTCTCTTCGGCAATCCGGCGGAAACTTAACACTTCGATCCCTTCAACTCCTGCCCGATTGATTCTTCTGACCGCTTCGCTGCTGTCAACCGGTTCCGAAATTTCGATATCCATATATTCTCCGTCGCTCTCGAGTCCTATTCCAAGAGGACTTGCAAAAGACATAATCATATGCGGGCTGAATCCACCGGTAAATGCGATCGGAATCTCTGCCCGGCGCATTATTTTCTGGAAGCACCGCATGACGTCGAGATGTCCGATAAAACGTAAGATACCGTATTTTCTGAACTTAATTCTTATCTTCATAGCAGACGCCTCCTCCGAATCCTGCGGCTCCGCAGCCTGAGCATTTCTCCCGGCAGTTCGGAGTCACTGTTTCACTTAAAGCGCGTTCCCATTCTTTGTAGAGAAACGAACGGCTCACCCCGATGTCGATGAAATCCCACGGAAAAACTTCATCTTTTCCACGCTCTCTCTGATTATAAAATGAGAGATCCACACCTGTGTTTTCAAATGCCTTCATCCAGAGATCATTGCGGAATGTCTCTGTCCATGAGTCGAAAAGACATCCAAGCCGATATGCTTCTTCGATCACAGGAGCGATCCTGCGGTCACCTCTTGCCATCACACCTTCAAGCACAGTGACCTGTGCGTCATGCCAGTTATATTTCAGACTCTTGCGGTTGAGCTGTTCGCGGAATTCATCGTTTACAATGTGCGCTCTGCGGTTATATTCGTCCGCGGTATACATGGACGCCCACTGGAACGGCGTGAACGGCTTGGGAACAAAGAATGAGGAACTTGCCGTGATCTGGCATTTCCCATGTCTTTGTTCTTTCGGTATCTCATAATATCTGCGGGCAACCCTCTCCGAAAGCCGGGCGATTTCTTTCATATCTTCCTCTGTCTCCGTCGGAAGTCCGAGCATGAAGTACAGCTTGACCTTTGTCCAGCCGCCCTCAAATGCCTGTCCGGCTCCGGTCAGGATGTCGTCCTCTGTCAGTCCTTTGTTGATGACGTTTCGCATACGCTGGGAGCCTGCCTCCGGAGCGAATGTAAGGCTGCTCTTTCGGATATCCTGTACTTTACTCATAACATCCAGGGAAAACGCGTCGATTCGCAGCGAAGGCAGGGAGATATTGATCCCCTTGTCCTTAAATTCATCGATCAGAAACGTTACCAGCTCATTCAGCGAGGAATAATCACTGGAACTCAAAGAACTTAAGGAGATCTCTTCATGTCCGGTGTTCTTTAACATTGCGCGTGCATATTCTTTTAACTTCTCAACATCTCTTTCACGTGTAGGCCGGTAGATCATTCCCGCCTGGCAGAACCGGCATCCCCGTATGCATCCTCTCTGGATTTCAAGAACGACACGATCCTGTGTGGCTTTAATAAAAGGCACCACGGGCTTCATGGGATACGGTGCATCCGTCACATTCATGACGGCCTGCTTTCTGATTTTCCCGGGCGCAGCAGAATCAATCGGAGCAAACGATGCGATCGTGCCGTCTTCATGGTAGGTCACATCGTAGAACTGAGGTACATACAGTCCCTCGATCTGTGCAGCCTGTCTTAGAAAATCTGTTCTTGAACCCCCGGCTTTCTTCCACTCTTTGTATGAGTCGAGAAGTTCGTTGTAGACAGTCTCCCCCTCGCCGATATAGAAGATATCAAAAAATTCAGCCAGCGGCTCGGGATTGTATGCACAGGGACCGCCGCCGATCACAATAGGATCGTCTTTGGTCCTGTTCCTGGCGTGGAGCGGAATCTGGCTGAGATCAAGGATCTGCAGGATATTTGTATAACACATTTCAAACTGAATCGTAATGCCAAGAAAGTCAAACTCCCGCACCGGGTCCTGTGATTCCAGCGCAAAGAGAGGGATATTTCTATCCCTCATCACTTTGTCCAGGTCAAGCCATGGCGAGTAGACGCGCTCACACCATGTATCTTCCCGGCGGTTGAGCATGTCATATAGGATCTGGATGCCCAGATGGGACATGCCTATTTCGTACACATCCGGAAAGCACATGGCAAAGCGGATGTCCACTTTTTCTTTCTCTTTCATCACTGAATTTATTTCGCCGCCGATGTATCGGGCGGGTTTCTCTATATTCAGCAGTATTTCATCATTTAATGCAGGTTTTCGCATTTTTCACCTCTGAATCACGTAATGCTTCTATTCATTTGTCCCATACACTTCACGGATCAGTGTTTTTGCCTCCTCTATGGTCGTCTGATCCGGAACGATCACGTACAGTTCCTGTCCCGGCATGGAATATGTTTCCGCATACTGGCTCTCTCCGCTTGCGGTATAGGACTTGACATTCCATTCCGCCATGTCTGAAAGCTGCATCCTCACCAGAAAAGCAATCTGATCCTCCGGCATATTTGTTTCAAAACTTCCGGCCACTGCCTTCATGACAGACCCATAATTTACAAGCAGTGAAGACGAGGCGCACTTATCCACCACCGCACGGATCACTTCCATCTGATTCTCCGCTCTCTGATAGTCTCCCGAGGCAAAACTGTGTCTCTCCCGCGCAAATGCAAGAGCTTCGGTGCCGTTAAGATGATTGTATCCCTTGTGATATTCCTTGACATTTTGTACAGAGAAATCATATTCAGAGTACACATCGACTCCGCCAAGCGCATCTATGATATCCATAAATCCGGTAAAATTGACTCTCAGATAATAGTCAACCTTTATGTCATACAGCCGTTCCAGTGCATCCATCGACGCATCGATACCGTATATTCCGGCATGTGTGAGCTTATCCTTTGCCCCGCCTGTCACGGAATAATCAACATAGTAGTCTCTTGGTGTAGACAGAAGAAGAATGTCCTTTGTCCTGGTGTTGACGACCGCAAGGATATTCACATCACTTCTGGACCGTGTCGATATGCCGCCGTAGGTGTCTATTCCACTCAGGTACATGACGAAAGTCTCGGGAACTTCATCGGGAACTTCACGCTCTCCCGAGGATGCTACTTCGTGAGCCACTGAAGTAAGCTCCCGCAGATCTGTCGACAGCCATGTGTAATCTTCCACATCCGAAATAATCCCAAGATAAGCGCCATTGATAATGATTGCTTTGATTTTTCCGGATTTCAGATCATCTGCCATTGTAAACAGGTCGTCATATTCTGTAACAGAAAGTTCAGAATTCACCTGTTCTTCAAGGCTCTGGATTGTTTTATCTGTATTTTCTCTGTCAACTGTTGAACTCATACCAAACTGATATCCTGCGGCATCTTCGATAGACTGCGCCGGATCATCATTCATGACATAAACGGAAACAACGTCCTTCTGAGCGCCTGCTGTGGCCACATCTGACACTGTAGAACCTGTCTGATATATAAAATAACAGCCAGTGAACAGAAAAACGCTCAGCAAAAGACTCAGTACATCCGACAGGATGGACAGGGGAAACTTTTTCTGCATTATAAGAAACAGGACACCCAGCAGTATGAAGACTGCCCCGCCTGCCAGCAGATACATGGCGGGCAGCATGCCTAAGTTTATGCCGAAGATGAGGAATGAAATGACTGCCACCGCATAAAGTGCTATACATGAGTAACCGATCACTGTATGAAGTTTCAATTTGTTCTTTCGTCTTTTTGTCATTTTGTTAAAACCTTCCTTAAATTTCTAAGCGTCTGGCATTTCTGAGCTTTTCGCTTGATTTTAGTTTTATCTCATCTCCCAGATAATATCCTTCCGCTTCTTTTGTAGATAAGAATTTATTTCCCTAAAAATACAATCGTCTCATACGGCCGTATTGTAAGTGTATCTTCCGGCATTTTGGAAAGTTTCTCTGTTTCCTTGTCATCATAGTTTCCGATCAGAATTTTCTTTTCTGTCATCTTCCAGTCATCGGGGAGATCCAGTATCCGTTCATTCCCGTAAAAATTGCAGATCACAAGCAGTTTCTCCGGTCCGAGTGTACGTGTATATACATAAAGTTCTCTGTCGTCGGGCAGGAGCAGGTCATAGTCGCCATATACAATGATTTCATACTCTTTCCTGAGCCGTATCAGCTTCTGATAGTAACGGAACACAGAGTTTTCTCTGTTCATCTGGTCTTTGGCATTGATATCCTTATAGTTTGGGTTCACCATGATCCAGGGAACTCCCGTCGTAAAGCCTGCATTTTCTGTATCATCCCACTGGAACGGTGTACGGGCGTTATCCCGGCTTTTATATCTGAGATATCGGAGCATCTCGTTTTCCGTAAATACGCCCTGAGAAGTCAGCTCGTGATATGCGTTAATGCTGTCCAGATCGCGGAAATCCGAAATATCCTCAAACGGTACGTTCGTCATTCCGAGTTCTTCTCCCTGATAGATGTAGGGCGTCCCCTGCATCATGTGCAGGCAGGTTGCAAGCATCTTGGCCGAGAGCTCCCGGTATTCCCCATCGTTCCCGTATCTGGAGACAGAGCGGGGCTGGTCGTGATTCTCCCAGAACAGACTGTTCCATGCAATCTTATCAAGACCTTTCTGCCATTTCGTCAGGACTGATTTCATATCGCGCAGATCCATTTTTTTATCTGACCATTTATTCGTGCCGTCTGCATCCACGTCCATATGTTCAAACTGAAATACCATATTCAGCTCTTTGCCATCGCATCCTGCGTATTTCTTTGCCTCTTCCAGTGTTACGCCGGAACACTCTCCTACTGTAAGCGTGTCTCTCCCATCCAGCACTTCTCTGCGCATCTCCTGAAGATACTCGTGAACATGCGGTCCGTTTGCCGGTTCATTAAAACTTGCATATCCGTTGATGCCCGGCGTGCCGTCAGGAAATGTCTGGTCTTTGGAAATAAGGCTGATCACATCCATACGGAATCCGTCCACCCCTTTGTCCAGCCACCAGTTCATCATGTCATATACTTCTTTTCTTACTTTGGGGTTGTCCCAGTTCAGATCCGGCTGCTTTTTCGAGAACAGATGAAGATAGTACATGTCCGTCGTTTCATCGTATTCCCAGGCCGGACCGGAGAAACAGGATCCCCAGTTGTTCGGCTCTTTCCCATCTTTTGCCGGGCGCCAGATGTAGTAATCCCTATAAGGATTCTCCCTGGAGCTGCGGCTCTCAATGAACCACTTATGCTCGTCCGACGTATGGTTCACCACCAGGTCCATGACAATGCGGATGCCTCTCTTATGAGCCTCAGAGAGCATCCTGTCATAGTCCTCCATTGTGCCGAATTCTTCCATGACAGCTCGGTAATCACTGATATCGTACCCATTATCGTCATTCGGCGACTGATAGACCGGAGAGAGCCAGATTACATCAATCCCAAGCTCTTTCAGATAATCCAGCTTTTCCGTGATGCCGTTCAAATCTCCGATCCCGTCACCGTTGCTGTCTTTAAAACTCCTTGGATAGATCTGATATACAACACATTCTTTCCACCATTTTTTGTCCATAGTAATCTCCTTCCTGCTTCTGACAGACAAGCACCGGCAAAACACAGGAGCTTTTATAATGCTTTCCATGCCTCGATGATGGCATCAGCGTCCACCTCTTTCTCGATCTGATTTACGATGGCGGTGCTGTTTACCTCTGCAATCTCAGCCTTGCTCTGGTCCATATATACGAAGCAGACAAAGCAGAGTATCCCTATCACGAGACGTATGTAAAATGTACCGCCGGACGGCTCCTGGTCCTGTGGATTTTCTTTATAAAGGTCGTGGTATATCCGCCCGTATCTCGGATGCACGGCGGGAAGCTCTCTTCCGTCTTCATACAGCTTCCGTGTCTGTTTTAACAGTTCTCTGCGGCGCATCTCTGAATCATTCATATTAAAACCTCAAAGATATGATCTGTTTAACATAATCTATGCCCCTGAGCTTTCTGTTAGAACCGGCCTGTCATTCTGAAATATAAGATGTTTTTGGAAAATCCGGCCGGCTTACCGGTCCGCCAGTTCATTTGTGATATCCTCCCAGGTAACTCCCCTTTCTACCATGAGCACCATGGCATGATACAGGAAGTCAGAGATCTCATACTTGATCTCCTCGGGATTTGGATTCTTGGCAGCAATCACAATCTCTGTTGCCTCTTCTCCCACCTTTTTCAGGATCTTATCGATCCCCTTATCAAACAGATAATTGGTGTAAGATCCTTCTTTCGGATGTTCTCTCCGGTCCATGATCGTATCATAGACAGACTCGAATACCTGGAGCGGATTTTTCGCGTCATAGTCTGCGCCGACAATCGTTGTGTGAAAGCAGGAATGGCTGCCGGTATGGCATGCGGCTCCGATCTGCTCTACTTTCGCCAGCAGAGTATCTTTATCACAGTCGATGGACAGCGATTTTACATACTGGAAATGCCCGGAAGTTTCGCCCTTCACCCACTGGCACTTTCTGCTCCTGCTGTAATACGTCATGCGCCCGGTCTTGACCGTGTGGTCGAAAGCCTCCTCGTCCATGTACGCCATCATGAGGACTTCATTTGTCTTATGCTCCTGTACAATGACCGGAATCAGACCGTCAGAATTTAATTTAAACTCTGAGAAATCCAGAATACTCTCAAACGACGTCATCTTAATACCGGCATCCGCACATATTTCCTTAAATTCATTGAAATCCATGTTGAGGCTGCTGATAAAAAGACCCGATACGCCTTTGATGCCGTCGCATTTGAGTATTCTTAATATCTCGCTCTGCTCCATCGTATCCGTGAGGACAACGCACGGAAGCTTTGTGATATTCATAACTGAGTCCAGATCAAGACGGTGCATGAACACAATCTCCGTACTGTACTCTTCAATGATGTGCTGCTGTTTAAACAGTGCGTCAAAGTCGTTGAGAGAAACTGCAATCCTCTCTTTTCCGAAACGTTTGGACACTTCTTCTATGAGTTCCATGGAAAGAGGCTTTGAGAAATTCAGAACAGCACGTTTTGCTCCTGCATAAAGGATTTTCTTCACATCCTCAGTTCGCCGTATATTCCCGCCGGCGATCATAGGGATGCTGATCACCCGGTTTATTTTTTTAATAAGATCGATTGCTTCGTCGTGCTCTTCGTCAGACGTGGACAGATCAAACACGATCAGTTCGTCAGCGCCTCTGTCACAGTACTGTTTTGCAAGACCGACGACATCGTCGGATAAAAGTGTCCTGTCGTCGAACCACTGTACTGCTCTTCCGCCGTCTATGAAGATGCATGGAGTCAGTCTTTTATAGCTCATGTATATCAATTCTCCTTTTATCAGTTCTTGTCAGTTTCTGTAAATGTTCCGTGTTAAAGTGATCCTTTTGTGGACCAGACTTCTTTTATGCGCGGTTCCGGCGAAACAGCCATATCAAGAGCCTTTCCGAAGGCTTTGAACAGAGCTTCCGCCATGTGATGGCTGTTGCCCTCATCCAGGATCTTCAGATGGAGGTTCACAGCCGCGCTGTAAGAGACCGCATAGAAAAACTCCCGGATCATTTCCGTGTCCATTGTTCCGAGCCGGGGCACCGTAAATCCGGCGTCATATTTTAAATACGGGCGTCCCGACAGGTCAACCGCTGACAGGGCAAGTACTTCGTCCATAGGCAGGATGAAATAACCGTATCTTCTGATCCCGGACTTGTCTCCGAGCGCTTCTGATACAGCCTTTCCGAGCACGATCCCGGTATCCTCAATGGTGTGGTGGCTGTCTACGTCAAGATCTCCTGAGACTTTCACATTCAGGTCAAACAGTCCATGACGTGCAAAGCCGTCCAGCATATGATCAAAGAACGGGATGCCGGTGTCGATCTGATTGATTCCCTGCCCGTCCAGATTGATCGTCAGAGCGATATCTGTCTCTTTTGTTTTTCTTGTACAGGTTCCGATCCTCTTATCCATGATACCCTCCTTTACTCTTCCCCGTCAAATCGTACTCTGATTGAATTGGCGTGAGCTGTCAGGTGCTCTGCCTCGGCAAATTTTTCAATGTCCGTGTGTATCTTCTCCAGAGCGTCTCTTGAATATGAGATGATGCTGGACTTTTTGATAAAATCGTCCACAGAGAGCGGGGAGAAGAATTTTGCAGTCCCGTTTGTGGGAAGCACATGGTTTGGCCCGGCAAAATAATCTCCCAGCGGCTCGCTGGAGTATTCTCCGATGAAGATGGCTCCTGCATTGCGGATCTTTGTCATGACTTCAAACGGATTTGCGGTCACGATCTCCATATGCTCCGATGCAATCTCATTTGCAGCGTCTATTGCATCAGAAAGGGAATCCGCCACAAGGATATATCCGTAGTTGTCCAGAGATTTCCGGATGATCTCGCCCCTTGAAAGCTCGCGGATAAAGCGGTCTGTCCAGTCTGATACCTCACGTGCAAGTTTCCCGCTCGTCGTCACCAGAATCGCGCTTGCAAGCTCGTCATGCTCTGCCTGGGAGAGAAGGTCTGCGGCCACATATTTCGGGTTTGCCGTCTCATCCGCGAGCACGAGAATCTCGCTCGGTCCTGCAATGGAATCAATGCTTACATGTCCGTACACTGCTTTTTTTGCCAGCGCCACATAGATATTGCCGGGGCCTACGATCTTATCCACTTTCGGGATGCTCTCTGTCCCATAGGCAAGCGCCGCGATTGCCTGTGCTCCGCCCACTTTGTAGATGCGGTCCGCTCCTGCCTCATTTGCAGCTACAAGAGTTGTGGGAGCCACTTTTCCGTCT
Organism: Candidatus Mediterraneibacter pullistercoris; assembly: GCA_019116885.1. Classification (GTDB taxonomy): domain Bacteria; phylum Bacillota; class Clostridia; order Lachnospirales; family Lachnospiraceae; genus Mediterraneibacter; species Mediterraneibacter pullistercoris. The sequence continues at coordinate 17,323 of DXAU01000021.1, forward strand.
TTTCCCGGCGGCGTGACCATGATGATCTCGTCAACGCCTGCGACTTTTGCAGGTATAATATTCATGAGCACGGACGACGGATAAGCCGCCTTTCCGCCCGGCACATAGACGCCTGCTCGTGCGAGCGCAGTCACTTTCTGACCCAGGATCGTCCCGTCCGGCCTGCTGTCAAACCAGCTGTACTGCATCTGTTTTGTGTGGTAGGACTCAATATTTTTGAGCGCTTTTCTTATGATCCCGATCAGTTCCGGGTTTACATCCGCATAGGCCTCTTTCATCTCATCTTCCGTGACAAGGATATTTCCGGCATTGATCACGGCTCCGTCAAATTTTGCTGTATATTCAAACAGAGCCTGGTCTTTTCTCTCCTTTACCGCATCGACAATCGTGCGTACGCTGTCCTCATATTTTCCGTAACTGTCAGGACTGCGTTTCAGAAGTGTTTCCAGCAGATTTTTCTTTGTATTCTGATCCAGTTTTTCGATTCGCATAATCTTCCTCCGTGCCTCAGACATCCTCCCTGAGCAGTGTTCTGAGATCTGTGATAAGTTTCTTTATCCTGTCGTTTTCCATGCGCATGCTGACCGGATTTACGATCATGCGTGCAGACAGGGGGCAGACCTCCTCAAGAACGACGAGTCCGTTTTCTTTCAGTGTAGAACCGGTTTCCACAATATCCACGATCACCTCTGAGAGGCCTACGATAGGGGCCAGCTCGATAGAGCCGTTCATCTTGATGATCTCCACCGTCTGATGCTTCTTATTATAGAAATAGTCCTTTGCGATCTTCGGATATTTCGTTGCAACGCGTATGAGTTCGTGGCGGTTCAGAAGTTCTGCCGCATCTTCGCTGCCGCAGACGCACATACGGCATTTTCCAAATCCAAGATCGAGCACTTCATGTACTTTTCTGCTTTCTTCTACAATCGTATCCTTGCCCGTAACACCGATATCGGCAGCGCCGTACTCTACATAGGTGGGTACGTCCGGCCCTTTGGCCAGAAAGAATTTCAGTTTCAGTTCTTCATTTGTAAAGATCAGTTTCCTGGACTCCTTGTCTTTCATTTCATCACAGGTGATGCCAAGCCTCTCCAGCATCTCCAGTGTCCTGTTTGCCAGGCGCCCTTTCGTCAGGGCGAATGTCAGATATCTCATAAGTCATGCTCCTTTTACACTGCTTTTACAGGTCTATGATCTTTTCTTCACCTGTCTTCAGATTGACCATCTCTATCTTCTCGTCATCGCGGAGAAACAGCAGAGCTGAGACTCCTGTCCGCCGTGCGTACGCTTCGTATACTTCTCGCTCTTCCTCCGGCTCTCTCTTGATGAGCTCGATGTTCCTGCCTTTTCCGCGGAAACTGCATGCGAGTGATACGGCGCGTTTCTCTGTCGCCTCAGTATAGACGATCAGATTCTGATGGAAAGTCTCTACCGTGATCTTCTGACGGTTCAGCGCACTCATCAGCTCGTCAAGGATAATGGCGAAACCTATGGATGGCGTACTCTTGCCGAATTTCTCAAGCAGATGGTCATAGCGTCCGCCCCGCACAATGGCGTCTCCTGTTCCGTATGTATAGGCCCGGAAAATCACGCCGGTATAATAACCATAGCTGCCGCACATGCTCAGGTCAAATGTCACATGATCCTCCGCATCGTAGAGTTTGAGCAGACGGTAGATCTGCTGAAGCCTGTTGATCCCCAGACGTGCGTCCAGATCCGGCGCGGCTTTGAGGGCTTCCTCGAGCACCTCCGGGCCTCCGGCAAGCTCCGGCAGTATGCGGAAAGCATCTTTCATGCTTTCTTTTACATTTTTACTGTCGAGAAGTTCCTCCACTCCGAAAAAATTCCGGTTCGTGATGAGCGTGCGGACTTCCCTGCTCTCCTCTTCCTGGAGATCAGCCACATTCAGGAGTCCTTTTATAAAATCCACGTGGCCGATGCTGACCTGAAATTCCTTTAATCCGGTCTTCTTCAGCCCGTCTACCACCATGGCAATCATCTCTGCATCCGCCTCGATGGAGTCCAGGCCGATAAGTTCTGCGCCGAGCTGTGTGTTTTCTTTTAGACGGCCCTGATAACTGCTGTGATTGATAAATGTATTGCCGGCATAACAGAGACGGATCGGAAAGTCTTCATTCTCAAACAAAGTGGCGGCCGCCCTTGCGACGGACGGCGTGATATCCGGTCTGAGTGCGAGGATATTTCCCTCTCTGTCGAAAAACTTGTAAAGCTCCTGGGTAGACGTGGAACCGATCTCCTCACGGAACACATCGTAGTATTCAAATGTCGGTGTCTGTATGTCCTTGTACCCGTAAAGATGGAGTACCGTATTTAACTTTTTCTGAAGTGCAAGCTTGGTTTCACATTCTTTGTTATAAATATCCCGGACTCCCTCCGGAGTGTGAAGTTTCTGTTCCATATGCTCTCCTCTTCCACTTTAATGTGCTACTATGTTAAATTCTCATGTAATTATACGGATTTTGTGCTGGTGTGTCAATCCCTGCCGTCGAGATCTTTCTGTATCATGTCCAGATACGGCACGAAATACCCCTGTCTGAGTTTCATGAACCATCCCGGTTCCAGCTCTTCATAGCGGAAGCTTCTGCGTCCGCCGCTCTTTCCACGGTCCCAGAATTTCCGGATCTGCTCATACCTCATATAATACAGCTCATCTCTTGTACTGTAGTATATGAGCAGAAAGGATATGCCCCCCTGTTTTTCAAACTTTTCCATAAACTCCATCTGATGATCGTGTATATTCTGGAGCGGGAAAGTATCGGCTTTACATTCTTTGGCGTCAAAGCACACCGGGATGCCCTGTACTGCTCCGATATAATCCACCGTACTGATTTTGTCAAAATAAGCCAGTGTGATATGCCGGCTCTCCTGATCGATCTTCACCGGAGTGATCGGTGTGGGGATCTTCTGGATCAGGGCAAGACCAAGCTCCGTATAGCGCTCGTTTGTATGGTTGATAAATTCCTCTAAAGTAGATCCTCTCAGACCTCTTGAACTCCATGTGGCCATTGCAGACAGCTCCTCTGTATCTTCTTGTCCTCACATATCTTCTGAAAAAGTTCCGGCAGCGGCGCAGTGATGACTTTTCCCGACAGACCGGAAAGCGCGCCGGAACAGTCGGGGATGCAGAGCCGGACAGAATGAAGAAGCTGTGAGACAAGCCCGTATTTCTCCCTGTATCTGTCGTTGACTTTCCTGTCGCCGTATTTGTAGTCTCCGATGATCGGATGGCCCTGTGAAGCCATGTGTGCACGGATCTGATGTGTCTTTCCCGTGATAAGATGTACCTCAAGCAGGGTGACGCCCTCTCCGGCGCTGACCGGGCGGTACTCAGTCTCGATCCGGGCAGCGTTTCCCACAGCAGTCCTGCTGAACGTAACCGTATT
>DXAU01000022.1 GCA_019116885.1 Candidatus Mediterraneibacter pullistercoris
CAATGCCAGACTTTACTAGGGGTTACGGGTTCTGGAAAGACGTTTACGATGGCCAACGTGATCGAGCAGTTGCAGAAACCGACACTGGTCATTGCCCATAATAAAACACTGGCCGCTCAGTTGTACGGAGAGTTCAAGGAGATGTTCCCTGATAACGCAGTGGAATATTTTGTCTCCTACTACGACTACTACCAGCCCGAAGCCTACGTCCCCTCCTCGGACACCTACATCGCCAAGGATTCCGCCATCAACGAGGAAATCGACAAGCTCCGTCTCTCTGCCACTATGGCTCTGACAGAGCGGCGGGATGTGATCATCGTTGCCAGTGTGTCCTGCATCTACGGTCTGGGAAACCCGGTAGACTACCAGAACATGGTAATCTCTCTGCGCCCGGGCATGGTAAAGGACAGGGACGAAGTTTGCCGTAAGCTGATTGAGATTCAGTACGACCGTAACGACATGGATTTTCACCGCGGTACGTTCCGCGTGCGGGGCGACGTACTCGAGATCATACCTGCATACGAGAGCGAGACTGCGATACGGGTTGAGTTCTTCGGGGATGAGATTGACCGGATTACAGAGATCGACATACTTACGGGAGAGATAAAGGACGAGCTGAAACACACAGCCATCTTTCCGGCATCCCACTACGTTGTGGATAAAGAGAATATAAAGCGGGCAGTGCATGATATCGAGGAAGAACTTGAAGACAGAGTGAAAGAATTCAAGCGCCAGGACAAGCTTCTGGAAGCACAGCGTATTGCTGAGCGGACAAACTTTGATATTGAGATGCTCAAGGAGACGGGATTCTGTTCGGGCATCGAGAACTATTCGCGGCATCTGGCGGGACTTGCGCCCGGACAGCCGCCCTACACGCTGATCGACTATTTTCCGGATGATTTTATCATGATGATTGACGAGTCCCACAAGACGATTCCGCAGATTGGCGGCATGTACCATGGGGACCAGTCAAGAAAGTCTACGCTGGTGGACTATGGATTCCGGCTTCCGTCGGCAAAGGACAACCGCCCCTTGAATTTTGAAGAATTTGAGAGTAAGATAAATCAGGTCATGTTCGTATCGGCAACACCGGGGCCATATGAGGAGGAGCATGAGCTCCTGCGCGCCGAGCAGGTAATTCGTCCGACGGGACTTCTTGATCCGGAGGTATCCGTGCGCCCGGTGGAGGGGCAGATTGATGACCTGATCGGAGAGATCAACAAAGAGGTGTCGAAGAAGAATAAAGTGCTTGTTACGACACTGACCAAGCGTATGGCAGAGGATCTCACAGACTACATGCGTGAAGTTGGTATCCGCGTGAAATATCTTCACTCTGATGTGGATACGCTGGAAAGAACGGAAATCATCCGTGACATGCGTCTCGACGTGTTCGATGTGCTCGTCGGCATCAATCTTCTGCGGGAAGGTCTTGATATCCCCGAGATTACCCTGGTGGCGATTCTGGACGCAGACAAAGAAGGATTCCTGCGTTCGGAGACGTCGCTGATCCAGACGATCGGCCGTGCTGCGCGTAATGCGCAAGGGCATGTCATTATGTATGCCGATACGGTTACAGAATCCATGCAGATGGCGATCGACGAGACGAAGCGCCGCCGTGGAATCCAGATGAGATACAATGAAGAGCACGGTATCACGCCTCAGACAATCCAGAAATCGGTCCGCGATCTGATCAGCATCTCGAAGAAAGTTGCGGCAGAAGAGATGCGCATGGAAAAAGATCCGGAGTCTATGAGTGCAAAAGAGCTGGAGAAACTGGTAAAAGACATGACAAAGCAGATGAAGAAAGCGGCTGCGGAGCTGAACTTCGAGGCGGCTGCGGAGCTGCGTGACAAGCTGGTCGATCTCAAAAAGATGTTAAATGAAATACAGGAAGGAAACAGAAGATAGAATGGGAACAAAGATGGATGTCCGGAAATATATCAGGATTCGGGGCGCAAATGAAAATAATCTGAAAAACATAGATGTGGATATCCCGAGAAACGAGCTGGTCGTTCTTACGGGACTGAGCGGCTCTGGGAAATCGTCCCTTGCTTTTGATACGATCTACGCAGAGGGGCAGAGAAGATATATGGAGTCCCTGTCGTCTTACGCAAGGCAGTTTTTAGGGCAGATGGAGAAGCCGGATGTGGAGAGCATCGAGGGACTGTCCCCGGCTATTTCCATCGACCAGAAATCAACGAACCACAATCCCCGTTCCACGGTCGGAACCGTGACGGAGATCTACGACTATTTCCGTCTGCTCTATGCGAGAGTAGGCATCCCCCACTGTCCGAAATGCGGCAGGGAGATTGCAAAACAGACAGTGGATCAGATGGTGGACCAGATCATGGCTCTGCCGGAGCGGACGAGGATTCAGCTTCTTGCTCCGGTTGTGCGGGGGCGGAAAGGAACACATGTCAAACTTCTGGAACAGGCAAAACGAAGCGGTTATGTCCGTGTCCGCATAGATGGAAATATGTACGAACTTTCCGAAGATATTACGCTTGATAAGAACATCAAACATAATATTGAGATCATTGTGGACCGTCTGATTGTTCGTCCCGGGATCGAGAAGCGCCTGACTGATTCGGTAGAGAGCGTTCTCCATCTGGCGGAGGGGCTGCTGGTTGTTGATGTGATCGACGGGGAACCTATGAACTTCAGCCAGAGTTTTTCCTGTCCTGACTGTGGGATCAGCATTGATGAGATCGAGCCGAGGAGCTTCTCTTTCAACAATCCGTTCGGGGCATGTCCGGAATGCTTCGGGCTGGGATATAAGATGGAATTTTCAGAAGAACTGATCATTCCGGATCCGTCTCTCTCCATTAATGAGGGGGCGATCGCAGTCCTTGGGTGGCAGTCGTGCATGGATAAATCGAGCTTCACCAATGCAATCCTGACCGCTCTCTGCAAAGAATACAAATTTGACCTTGACACCCCCTTTGAAAAATATCCGAAGAAGATCCATGACATTCTTATCCATGGAACGAATGGAAAGAGCATAAAAGTATTTTATAAAGGCCAGCGGGGAGAAGGGACCTATGATGTTGTATTTGAGGGTCTTCTCAAAAATGTGGAACGCAGATACCGGGAGACCGGTTCCGAGACTACAAAAGCAGAGTATGAGACGTTTATGAATATCACGCCCTGTTCTGCCTGCGGCGGACAAAGACTCAAACCCGGAGCGCTGGCAGTTACGGTTGCTGACAAAAACATTGCTGAACTGACCGCTCTTTCAATCGAGAAAATGCAGCAGTTCTTAAACGAGCTGCACCTGTCCGATACACAGATGCTGATTGGCGGCCAGATCTTAAAGGAGATCCGGGCAAGGATACAGTTCTTGATGGATGTGGGGCTTGATTATCTCACACTGGCACGGGCTACCGGTACACTATCAGGCGGAGAAGCACAGCGTATCCGTCTTGCAACGCAGATCGGCTCCGGTCTGGTGGGAGTAGCCTATATCCTGGATGAGCCGAGCATTGGCCTTCACCAGAGAGACAATGACAAGCTGCTTGCAACGCTGAAACATCTGCGGGATCTTGGAAATACGCTTATTGTGGTGGAACATGACGAAGATACCATGCTGGAGGCGGATTATATCGTAGATGTAGGACCTGGAGCAGGAGAGCATGGCGGCGAGATCGTGGCTGTCGGAACTGCGGAAGAGATCATGAAAAATAAAAACTCTGTGACAGGGGCATACTTATCAGGAAAACTCCGTATTCCGGTGCCAGAGGAGCGTCAGACACCATCGGGATGGCTGAAAGTGATCGGCGCAAGGGAGAATAACCTGAAAAATATTAACGTCGCTTTCCCGCTTGGAGTGATGACATGTGTGACCGGCGTTTCCGGCTCAGGCAAAAGCTCTCTCGTAAATGAGATACTCTATAAAAAACTCGCGCGCGATCTGAACCGTGCCCGCACGATTCCCGGCAGGCATAAAAAAATAGAAGGCATGGATCAGGTGGATAAGGTGATAAATATCGATCAGTCACCGATCGGCCGTACTCCCCGGTCGAATCCGGCGACTTACACCGGGGTGTTCGATCTCATCAGAGACCTTTTTGCGGCTACGCCGGACGCCAAGGCTAGAGGATACAAGAAAGGGCGGTTCAGTTTCAATGTAAAAGGAGGACGCTGTGAGGCATGCGCCGGCGATGGAATCCTCAAGATCGAGATGCACTTTCTGCCGGATGTATATGTGCCGTGCGAAGTCTGCGGCGGAAAACGCTACAACCGAGAGACTCTTGAAGTGAAGTACAAAGGAAAATCCATCTATGATGTGCTCAATATGACAGTGGAGGAAGCCCTGGAATTTTTTGACGCTGTGCCAAGCATACGCAGAAAAATGCAGACCCTCTATGACGTCGGGCTGTCCTACATCAGGCTGGGGCAGCCGTCAACAGAACTTTCCGGCGGTGAGGCGCAGAGGATCAAGCTGGCGGCCGAGCTGAGCAAACGGAGCACTGGAAAAACAGTCTATATTCTGGATGAACCTACGACAGGGCTTCATTTTGCAGATGTTCATAAACTGACGGAGATTCTCCGGCGTCTCTCGGGCGACGGAAATACAGTCATCGTCATAGAGCACAATCTGGATGTGATAAAGACAGCGGATTATATTATCGACATCGGACCAGAGGGCGGAGACCGGGGCGGTACAGTCGTGGCGTGCGGCACTCCAGAGGAAGTTGCGGCGAATGAAAAGTCCTATACAGGGAAATATATAGAGGAAATGCTGAAAAGAAAATAAATTCAGAAAAAGGGCTTTCCATTTTTTAGAAAGTCTATTATACTTGTTAATGCGGACAGGCAGGAGGAGGGAACCTGCCTGTATTCCGTCTTACAGACGAACAAGAGAAAACCTACAAGGAGTGAGATACAGGAATGTCCGGCAGCACAATGGAGAGGACGTCAAGGGGAAATGACCTGTTGGTCTTTAATGTGCTGATCCATGCTGAGCCGGGGCATTTGCGGGAAAGAGTATAAAGATTTGGAAGGGAGAATTGAATATGTCAGTAGATATCGGGATCGATCTCGGGACCGCCAGTGTGCTGGTTTATGTCCACGGCAAGGGTGTTGTGCTCAAGGAACCTTCTGTCGTTGCATTTGACAGAGATACAAACGTGATAAAAGCAATCGGTGAGGAAGCGCGCCTGATGCTCGGCAGAACGCCCGGCAACATCGTAGCGGTGCGGCCTCTGCGCCAGGGAGTGATCTCAGACTACACAGTAACAGAGAAAATGATCAAGTACTTTGTCCAGAAAGCGCTTGGGAGACGTACATTTAAAAAACCCCGCATCAGCATCTGCGTGCCCAGCGGTGTGACCGAGGTGGAGAAGAAAGCCGTGGAGGAAGCGACGTTTGCAGCCGGGGCAAGAGAAGTGCATCTGATTGAAGAACCGGTGGCGGCAGCCATAGGCGCCGGGATAGACATTGCAAAACCATGCGGGAACATGATTGTGGATATCGGCGGCGGTACTTCAGATATCGCAGTTATTTCTCTGGGCGGCACGGTTGTAAACACATCGATCAAGGTTGCAGGAGACGATTTTGACGAGGCGATCGTCCGCTATATGCGAAAGAAGCATAATCTTCTGATCGGTGAGAGGACGGCAGAGGATATCAAGATCAAGATCGGAACAACGTATCCTCTTGTGGAAGAAGAGACGATGGAAGTCAGAGGAAGAAACCTTGTGACCGGACTGCCCAAGACAGTCACAGTGACTTCTTCCGAGACGGAAGAGGCCTTGAGGGAGGCCACAAGCCAGATCGTCGAGGCGGTAATTTCCGTTCTGGAGCAGACTCCGCCTGAGCTTTCGGCAGACATTCTTGACCGGGGAATTGTGCTGACAGGCGGCGGCTCGATGCTGCGGGGGCTTGAAGAACTGATCGAGGAGAAGACGGGGATCAATACGATGACTGCCGAAGATCCGATGAAAGTTGTAGCTGTCGGAACGGGCGAATTTGTAGAATTTATGAGCGGCAGAAAAGATTTTTAAAAGTCATGAACAGGGATGTGAGCAGCGGGGCACATCCCTGTTCTGCTGTGAGGAAAGGAAGCTCTGTATGTGGAGAGATCCTGCCGGCAGAGACCCTGCCGGCAGGGATCATATGCAGGCCGGATCATATGCGGAAAGGATAAAGATTTGGAAACAGTAACAGGTTATGTGGAACATATAGTGTTCCGCAACGATGATAACGGCTATACAGTATTTCATCTTGAAAATGATGACGGGGAAGTCACCTGTGTGGGGAATTTCAACCTCATCAGTGAAGGCGAGATGCTTGAACTGACAGGAGAGTATGTCAATCACAGTGTGTACGGGATGCAGTTCAAGGTAGAAAGCCATGCAGTGAAAGAACCCGAAGACCTGGTATCTATCGAACGTTATCTGGGCTCCGGCGCCATAAAAGGAGTGGGAGCGGCGCTTGCCGGGCGGATCGTAAAAAAGTTTAAAGAGGATACGTTCCGCATTATCGAGGAGGAGCCGGAGCGCCTTGCGGAGATCAAAGGCATCAGCGAGAGAAAGGCAAGGGAGATCGCAGATCAGGTCGAGGAGAAGAAAGACATGCGCAAAGCAATGATCTATCTTCAGAAGTACGGCATCTCCACAAGGCTTGCAGCTAAGATTTACCAGCATTACGGCATACGTGTATACAAGGTACTTGAAGAGAATCCGTACCAGCTTGCAGACAATATCGAGGGTGTGGGGTTTAAGACTGCCGATGAGATCGCGGCGCGCATCGGCATACATACGGATTCTGATTACCGGATCAAGAGCGGACTCTTCTACACACTCCAGCAGGCTGTGGGGGAAGGACATGTTTACCTACCTCAGGAAATACTTATGAAGAGGGCCGGAGAACTTCTGGGAGTTGAGATCCATGATATCGGAAAGCATATTATGGACCTGTGCATTGAGAAAAAGACTGTTATGAAAGAGGAGGACGGACAGATCCGCATCTATCCGTCACACTACTATTATCTGGAGCTTAATGCGGCAAAAATGCTCCATGACCTTGACATTGACTGCGAGATGCCGGCGGACATGATGGAGAGCCGGCTGCGCAAAGTAGAAGAAAATGAACAGATCGAGCTGGACCCGATGCAGCACATGGCAGTAATAGAGTCGATCAAACATGGTCTCCTCATCCTGACCGGAGGCCCCGGAACGGGAAAAACTACCACGATTAATACGATGATCCGGTTTTTTGAGAGTGAAGGCATGAGCATCTTCCTGGCCGCTCCTACCGGGCGTGCGGCGAAGCGGATGACCGAAGCAACGGGATATGAAGCGCAGACGATTCACCGTCTGCTCGAGGTAAATGTGAATCCGGATGAAACGGAGAGCGTGGCCGGATTCATGCGCAACCGGCAGAATCCTCTTGAAGCTGACGTGATCATCATTGACGAGATGTCCATGGTGGACCTGTCTCTGATGCATGCCCTCCTTTCTGCAGTTGTTCCCGGAACCAGGCTCGTCCTTGTGGGAGATGTGGACCAGCTCCCGTCCGTCGGAGCCGGAAGCGTGCTCAGAGATATTATAACTTCCGGACAGTTTCATGTTGTAACGCTGACAAGGATATTCCGACAGGCAAAAGAGAGCGATATTGTGATGAATGCACATAAGATCAATGCCGGGGAACCGGTTGTGCTGGACAATAAGAGCCGGGATTTCTTCTTTCTGAAAAGAGAGGATGCAGATACGGTTATCGGGGTCACCATCATGCTCATACAGAAGAAACTGCCCCGGTATGTCGGGGCGAAGCCAAGCGAGATCCAGGTCATGACTCCGACACGGAAAGGACTTCTGGGCGTAGAACGGCTCAATACCATTCTCCAGCGCTACCTGAATCCGGAAGATAAGACCAAAAACGAAAAAGAGATAAACGGCAGGCTTTTCCGCGAGGGAGACAAAGTCATGCAGATCAAAAACAATTATCAGCTCGAGTGGGAAGTGACTACGCGGTTTGGCCTGGCCGTTGACAGCGGAACCGGAATCTTTAACGGAGATATGGGCGTCATCACTGAAATCAACGAATATACGGAGACGATCGAAGTGGAATTTGACGAAGCCAGAAAAGTAAAATACGGATTTGACATGACAGAGGAGCTGGAACTTGCATATGCGATTACTGTGCACAAGTCCCAGGGAAGCGAGTACCCTGCTGTTATCATTCCTCTGCTGCCGGGACCCAGGCTCCTCTATAACCGAAACTTATTGTACACAGCAGTTACAAGGGCAAAAAAATGCCTTATGATCGTAGGGAGTGATACGGTATTTCAGGAAATGATACAAAACAAAAACGAGCAGGCAAGATACACGAGCCTGGCAGAAAGGATACAGGAATTCCAGCCGCCATATTAAATCTGCTCTATCCGAAAGTATGCCCTTTTTGCGGGGAGATATCACCGGAAGGTATCTGCGGAAAATGCAGGAAAAAGATTGTGTACATCGACGGTGCGCGGTGCATGCGCTGCGGCAGGCCTATAAAAAGAGAGACAGAAGAATACTGCATGGACTGCAGCCGGTCGGATTCCGACATTGACCAGGGAAAAAATCTCTGGCTGCACAGGGAACCGGTATCCGGAGCTTTGTACCGCTTCAAATACAAAAACAAGCGGAGCTGGGGCCGGGTGTTTGCGGAGGAGCTGGCCGCACAGTATACAGACCAGATCAGGAAGTGGAAGATCGATGCGGTTATTCCGGTTCCTCTCCATTCGTCACGCCTGAGAAAGAGAGGCTTCAATCAGGCAGAGATACTGGCACAAGAACTTTCGGCGCTGACTGGACTTCCTGTGTACAGAGATGTGCTGTACCGGATTAGAAAGACAACTCCTCAGAAAAAACTGGGAAGAGGCAGCAGGATGAAAAACCTGAAAGGAGCGTTTGGTGTTTCAAGATCCTGGGTGCCCTGTAGAAACGTGCTTCTGATAGACGATATCTATACGACCGGAGCAACGCTGGATTCCGCTGCGAGAGTCCTGAAAATTGCAGGAGTCCAAAATGTTTATTTTTTGACGGTAAGCATTGGACAAGGTGTCTGAGTATATGATATACTAAAACATAATGGACTGAAATAGGATATGGAGATAATACATAGAGAGGACTTGTAAAAGCGTTATGTTGGATAAAAGAAGAATACGTCTTATGGCAAGAGCTGCAATCTATGAGAAGAGATACGGTCAAGAAGATTTCAAGATCAGCAGTTATTATCAGAAAGATTACACCAGCCTGAATACATGGATCACCCTGATCTGGATTACGGCCGGATTCTGTCTTATGGCGGCGCTGTTGTTTCTGTGCAGCGGCGAGTCTTTTGTGGAGGGGATCACGATTACGAAACTTATCATTCTCCTAATCATTGCAGTGGGAGCATATTTAAGCCTTTTGATCATCTATGGCATTGGCGCCGGCTCTTTTTATAAGAAAAAGCATATCCAGGCCAAACAGAGAGTTAAAAAATATATGAGGGATCTCTCCCGTCTGGAAAAGATGAATGTTAAAAAGGAGAAGAACAGACCATGAGTACTTTATTAGTTTGGAGAGAAAAACTGCAGGAGCTGTATGCAAGATATTCTGCTTATATTCTGAAAATCTTACAGCTCTTGTTAGGGTTTATATTATTCGGACTTATCAATACCAACATCGGATTTATGGAGATGGCGTCTTCCTTACTCTGTACTGCAGGTCTTGCAGTGATCTGTACTTTCTTTCCCATGATTGTGATGGTCATGGCGGCTACAGCGCTGGTACTGGTACATTTTTATACGTTATCTATGCCGATTGCGATTGTATCGCTCGTGATTTTTCTTCTGGTGTATATTTTTTATTTCCGTTTTACACCGAAAAAGGCGTGGATCGTCCTTTTGTCTGTGATCGCTTTCAGCCTGAAAATCCCGTTTGTGATTCCGATTGTGTTTGGATTAGTGGGAACACCTGTTTGGATTGTGCCGGCAGCCTGCGGGGTCATTTCTTACTATATGGTCGATTACGTCAAGGATTCTGCTACGGCGCTGCGGAGTGCAGATGCTGACAGTATGGCGAACAGTCTTATGAGCTTTACGCGACAGGTGCTTACCAGCAAAGAGATGTGGCTGATGGCTGCCGCCGTCGTAGTGGGGATACTGGTTGTCAATCTGGTGCGCACCAGATCGATCGATCACGCATGGAAGATCGGATCTGCCGCAGGAGCAGTGGTCTGCGTTATTACCGCATCCGCGGGAAATGTCGTTCTGGATCTGGGAATTTCTTATGTGACGCTCGTTGTAAGTGCTGTTCTGGGGATTGCTGTCGGGCTGGTGCTGGAGTTTATGTTCTTCTCGGTAGATTATTCCCGGACAGAGAATATACAATTTGAAGACGATGAATACTATTATTATGTCAAGGCAGTACCGAAAGTAGGCGTTTCTGTGCCGGAAAAGGAAGTGAAGCGGATAACCGGACGCAAGGCTCAGGAACAGAGGGTTGACGGTCAGTCAGGTCAGATTGGTGAAAACAATCCCAGACGTCAGCCGTTTCCGGGCAAGAACAGGGAAGTGCTTGAAGAACATGTAGATACACAAACAGAAGATATATTACTGACAAGGAGTCTGAGTAAAGAACTGGGGCTGCGGCAGGAATACGATAAGACTGAGTAAACAAGGCGGTGAGATACAGCATGATAGACTGGCTGAGAAATTTTGTAGACAATTACACAAATGACATGTATCTTCCTGCCATTGAGATCAAAGATATCGCGGAGATTCTGATTCTGACAGTGATTTTGTATGAGATCATGCTGTGGATAAAGAATACAAAGGCATGGATGCTGCTTCGCGGAATCATCATGCTGGGAATATTTATCCTGCTGGCATGGCTGTTCCAGATGCATACGATCCTCTATCTGGCGGCGCAGTCTATCAATGTCCTGGCGATCGCAGCGATCGTAGTGTTTCAGCCGGAACTTCGCAGAGCTCTTGAGAAGCTGGGCGAGAAAAACCTGCTCAGCAATATTAATCCTTTTGACAAGGGAAGGGAAAATGAGCGCTTTTCCGATGCGACTGCCGATAGTATTGTGGCAGCATGCTATGAGATGGGAAGCGTCTGCACAGGCGCTCTGATCGTGGTGGAACAGGCGATACGCCTCAACGAATACGAGATGACGGGAATAGAGTTGGACTGCAAAGTGTCTTCCCAGGTTCTTATAAACATATTTGAACATAACACACCTCTCCATGACGGAGCGGTGATCATCCGTGGGGACAGGATTACATCGGCAACCTGTTATCTGCCTTTGTCTGACAATATGAGTATCAGCAAGGATCTTGGCACAAGACACAGAGCTGCGCTCGGTATGAGCGAAGTATGCGACGCTCTTGTGATTGCTGTCTCGGAAGAGACCGGACTTGTATCTGTAGCTATGGGCGGCACTTTGACGCGGGGTGTGAAACGAGAGGAACTCAGAGAAAAGCTGAGCCGGATTCAGTACAGAAATTCTGAGCCGAAAAGATTCTCCGTGCGGAAAGGATGGCGCAGGAAATGAGAAAGTACAAGCTTACAACTAATCTGGGTCTGAAGATCACAGCGTTCATTTTCTCGGTATTTCTCTGGCTGATTGTGGTTAATGTGGACAATCCGATCGGGAGCAGTACGTTCACAGACGTACCAGTGACTATCGTAAACGAAGACATCATTACCTCGGCGGGGGATGTCTACCAGGTGATCGGCGAAGAGACTGTGAGTGTAGTCGTTTATGCAAACCGGGAAGTCCGCCAGGATCTATCTGCTGAAGATATCATAGCGACAGCGGATATTTCGGAGATGGACACAAGTACCGGATTGGTGCCTGTTACAGTGACGATCCCTGAATACAGCGGCGACTACGAATCTGCAGAAGCAGTTCCGCGGAATCTCCGCATCCAGCGGGAAAAATCAGGAAGAAAAGTGCTTGCTCTTACGGTCGAGACAGATGGAGTGCAGAGGGATGGATATATACTGGGTGAAATGACGGTCCATCCTGAGAATGTGACTATCACAGGGGCTGAGTCCCTGCTTGAACAGATAGACAGGGCAGCGGCAAAAGTGGATATAGACGGCATTTCAAGAAATAAAGAACTTCAGGCGGCTCTTGTCCTGTATGATGCAAACGGCAATGAACTGAGTCAGAACCAGCTGAAAAATAATCTCGGGGAGGACGGGCTGACTGTTTCCATAGAGGTACTGCAGCAAAAGAGCGTGCCGATCGTGGCTGATGTTTCGGGGACTCCGGCAGAGGGATATCAGTATACAGGATGCGTTATAGAACCGGAGAGCGCGCAGATATGCGGAAGTGACGAAAATCTCAGCAAGGTAGATGAAATAAGAATTCCGGCTGAAGCAATTGATATCTCAAATGCGGAGGCTTCGGTAGAACAGACAGTGGATATTACTCCGTATCTGCCGGAAGGCGTAGAACTGGCTGAGACAAATTCAGGCACAGTAAAAGTAACTGCACAGATAGAAGAAGAGGGTACTCGGACGATCAACCTTCTGGTCAGTTCCATCAGGATGGATAATCTTTCTGACCTGCTCCAGGTAAGTTTTGAACCGGATGCAGAAATATCACTGCAGTTCAGGGGGGATCAGGAAGCGCTGGATATGCTGGATATCAGCAATGCTGTGTCGGTTGATCTGCGCAGATACACTCGGGCTGGCACTTATGAGATCCCGGTGGAGGTTAATATTCCGGACGGGATTACACTGATCTCTGAAGAGACGGTGACTCTGACGCTTGAGAAAAAGGTGCAGGAGCAGCCGGAGCAAGAACACGGCACGCAGGAAGAATCCGGTACGCAGAATGAAACGTCTGATGAAGGCCGGGAAGAAGAACCGGCAGAAGGATGAGAGTCGGGAAAACATAAGGAGTGAAGGAACACAATGGTTAGCGGAAAAGTGAAGATCAAGAATCCGACAGGTCTTCATCTGAGACCGGCAGGGCTGTTCTGTAAGACAGCGATGCAGTTTGACTGTAAGATCACAGTCCATAAAAGGATTAAACATGAGGATGTGACGGCGAATGCAAAAAGTGTGCTCAGCGTGCTGGGAGCCTGTATCAAAAGCGGAGATGAGATCGAGATCATCTGTGAAGGAGCAGACGAGACAGAAGCGCTGAAAGAGATGATACAGCTTGTGGATGACGGTCTGGGCGAATAGAAAAACACTGTGCGGATCACATAAGATTGATAAATACAGGAGGGACAGTCTATGAGCAGAGCGGCACTCGTCATTATGGCGGCAGGTATCGGCAGCCGTTTTGGCGGCGGGATCAAACAACTTGCCCCGGTGGGGCCTAATGGAGAGATCATAATGGACTATTCCATATATGATGCCATAAGAGCAGGATTTGATAAAGTTGTTTTTGTCATACGAAAAGACCTGGAGAAAGAGTTCAGAGAAACGATCGGCGACAGAATAGCAAGACAGATTGATGTGTCGTATGTGTACCAGGAGATCAGCGGTATTCCGGAGATATACAAGGCAAAATTTCCTGAGCGCACGCGGCCGTGGGGGACAGGACAGGCGATCCTCTGCTGCCGCGACGTTGTAGATTCCCCGTTTCTGGTCATTAATGCAGATGACTACTATGGCAGAAACAGCTATCGCGAAGCATATTCCTATTTGACAAGTGTTCCCGATACTGGTAAAATACAGATTTGTATGGTCAGCTTTGTGCTGAAAAATACATTGAGTGATAATGGCGGTGTTACCCGCGGAGTATGCCGCGTAGATGAATCAGGCATGCTTACAGACATCACAGAGACGCGCAATATAGAGAAATCCGGAGACCGCGCTGTCATAAGAGAGGGTGCAGCGGAGAAGATACTTGATCCAGACTCTCCGGTGTCTATGAATATGTGGGGTCTTACCCCGGCATTTTTTGATATCCTGGGATCGGGGTTTGAGACATTTCTAAAAGAGACTTCTGAAGAAGATCTGAAGGCTGAGTATCTCCTGCCTACGATTATAGGGGAGCTTCTGAACAAAGGAAAAGTAAGCGTAAAAGTACTCCGGTCAGAAGACCAGTGGTTTGGCGTAACATACAAAGAGGACAGAGAAGCAGTTACAAATGCAGTCAGGGAACTGATACAGAAAGGCATGTATCCGCCTGAACTGTACACATAGCCAAGAAGTACAAACACCCCGGGATAGGAATAATTAGTAAAGGGATTTTGATAATGGCGAAAAAGCGAAGACCGGCTGAAAAAGCCGGGCGGAGTAGTAAAAATACAGGAAGATATTCCAAGCGCACGGCAACGAACAGGTTTGGCTCATTCTGTCTGATCCTGCAGGCGGCAATAAGTGTTATCTTTATGATCGTAGTTATGCTGCTCAATATGCTGCCGATGAATTACCTGGCTCTTATTGCGATGGTGCTGCTCTTTCTCTGGTGCATCACCTTTACTACGCAGGCAGTGCGCCGGAAGCGGGGGACAGGCGGTAAAATATACAGTGTTCTGATAACTTGTGTTTTACTCATTGGTTCCTATTATATCGCTGAGACTTATAATTTGATCGCAGCGATCACAGGTGGAAATGTGCGTGTCGATAAGATGGCTGTCGCAGTCATGGCAGAAGATCCGGCACAGACGATCGAGGATGCGATGGATTATCAGTTCGGCGTGCAGTTTCAGCAGGGTGGAGATAATATTCAGACAGCAGTGACGAATCTGCAGGAGGAGCTGAATACAACGCTGAGCATAACAGAATGTGACTCTGTACAGGCTCAGGCCCAGTCTCTGTTTAATGGAGAAGTACAGGCGGTCATTTACAATGAAGCATATACGGAACTTATGGATGATGCTGTGGAAGGGTTCAGCAGCAATACCCGCATTATCTACGAGATGACAATAAGGACAGAACTCAACCTGGGCGGTGGAAGCGATGATTCACTTACAAAAGAGCCGTTTACCGTATATATCAGCGGTATAGATACATATGGCGAAGTATCAGAGACGAGCCGAAGCGATGTGAACATCATTGCTGTCGTTAATCCTTCCACGCGTCAGATACTGCTTATTACTACGCCGAGAGATAGTTACGTGCCATTGTACGGCCCGGATGTACAGCAGGGTGCTATGGATAAGCTGACCCATGCAGGCGTGTACGGAATAGAGACATCCATGGAGACTCTGGGAGAACTCTATGAGACTGACATCAACTATTACGTGAGACTGAACTTTACGTCTCTTATTGACATAGTCGATATCCTGGGCGGGATCGACGTGAACTCGGAATATGCGTTCTCTACGGGAGATGAGTCAGGATATGTAATGGAAGTGAAGGAGGGACTGAATCATTTCAACGGAGAACAGGCTCTGGCGTTCTGCCGGGAGCGTCATAATCTTGAGGACGGTGATAACCAGCGAGGCAAGAACCAGCAGGCGGTTATTACCGGAATGCTCAAAAAAGTGATCTCACCGACCATGCTCCTGCGTGCGGGTACGATCATGAACCAGGTAAGCAAAGACGTGGAGATGAATGTTTCCCAGGGACAGCTCAATTCACTGATACGAAACCAGCTAGGCTCAAATGCCGACTGGACGATACAGTCTGTTGCTCTCACGGGAACCGGCGGGGAGGATTACTGTTACTCCGCATCGAGTCAGCTCCTGTATGTAATGTATCCGGACGAGACAGAGCTGCAGCACATCATCGAACTGGCGAATATTGTGGAAGAGGGCGGTACGCTGCCACAAGGAGAATCACTGAACTGATGCCTGAAAAAGGGCATGCCATACGACGGGAAAGCCCCGTACGCGTGGCGTGTCCTTTTTTTGTGCCTGTTTTTATGTTAAATCATCTGTATATCGAGAATAAATGGACAGCTCAAATAATAAGTATAAATACAATTGTCTGCATGACACGGATTCAATAAGGTTGTAATATAACTTAGATGAACAAGTCACCTGTATAACTCATAATAGATGTGGAAAAGATATTTTCAGGGAAGGTGAGAAGATGATAAAGGTGATGAGTATTTTCGGGACACGTCCGGAAGCAATCAAGATGGCGCCGGTCATACAGGAGATGGAGCGTCATAAAAACGAGATACAAAGCATCATATGTGTAACAGCCCAGCACAGAGAGATGCTGGATTCTGTGCTTAAGACATTCCGGATTACGCCAGATTATGATCTGAACATCATGAAGAAAGACCAGACGCTTGAATCAGTGACCGTCACCATACTGAAAGGTCTTGACAATATACTGGAAGAGGAAAAGCCGGATATGGTGCTTGTCCACGGAGATACGACTACTACATTTGCTTCTGCCCTGTCGGCCTTTTATCATAAGATCCCTGTCGGGCATGTCGAGGCAGGGCTTAGGACATATGATATCTCTTCTCCCTATCCCGAGGAGGCAAACCGCCAGATGGTAAGCAGTATTGCTGAATTGCATTTTACGCCCACGATGCAGAGTCAGAAGAATCTTTTGCGGGAGAACAAAGATCCTGGAAAAATATATGTGACAGGAAATACGGCGATCGACGCACTCAAAACAACTGTCAGAAAAGAATACCACAGTCCTGTTCTGGAATGGGCGAAAGATGCGAGGATTCTGCTTCTGACGGCGCACAGGCGGGAAAACCAGGGGATGCCATTGAGACGCATCTTTACAGCGGTAAACAGAATTACTGAGAAATATGAAGATATCAGGGTAATCTATCCGTGCCATATGAATCCGGCCGTAAGAGAATTAGCCGGGGAAATGTTCCAGGATAACGATCGGGTAAGAGTGATCGAGCCGCTTGAGGTGACGGATTTTCATAATCTTATCAAAAGATCCTATCTTATCTTGACAGACAGCGGCGGTATACAGGAGGAGGGGCCAAGTCTTGGAAAACCGGTTCTGGTCGTCAGGGAAACGACCGAGAGGCCTGAAGGGGTGGAAGCCGGTACTCTGAAGCTGGTGGGGACTTCTACAGACAATATCGTAAAACAGGTAAGCCGGCTTCTGGAAGATGAAACGGAATATGAGCGTATGAGCAATGCGGAAAACCCATACGGCGATGGCCACGCAAGTGAAAGGATCGTGGAAGCTGTAATAAAATATTTTAACGGCAGGATAACCGGAGAGGTCATCCCTGCTTAAGAGGAAATGGAGAAGAAGAATGAAAAATACAAGCGTACTTGGAGTTCCCATTTCAATGATAAATCAGCGGCAGCTTCTGAAAATGATCGACGATGCGGTCCGGTCAGGACAGCAGATGACGATTGTGGCGGTAAATGCGAGAAAGATAGTCAGAGCAATACATGAACCTGAGATGAAACGGCTGCTTATGGGATATGATGTATTCCTTGCGGACGGTCTTTCGGTTGCCAGGGCGGCCGGACCAATGACAGAACGGATCACGGGAGTGGATTTGATGGAAGAGATCTGCCGGCAGTCTGCCAGGACTGGTGCGAAATTGTTCTTTTACGGAGCAACGGAAGAAAATAACCTGGCAGCCCGGAAAAAATTAAAAACCGCATATCCGGGCATGCGGATCGCCGGTCATTGTAACGGGTATGAGGACGAAGATGTGGTGGAAAAGATACGGGAATCCGGAGCGGATGTTGTGTTTGTAGCAAAAGGAACACCGCTTCAGGAGAAATGGATCATGAAACATGGAAAGAGCACGGGCTCCAGCATCCTGATGGGAGTGGGCGGAGCTTTTGACGTGCTGGGCGGAAAGGTGAAGCGGGCCCCTGGATTTATCCAGAACATGGGTCTGGAATGGCTGTACCGGATGGCATGGGAACCCAAAAGGTTTCAGCAGATACCGGAACTTCTGGAATTCAGAAGGCTGGTCAAAAAAGAAAAAAGCAGATGATTTATCAGCAAGTGGAGGCAGTTTATGCAGAATAAAGAAATTACGGTAGTGGGTCTTGGGTATATCGGACTCCCCACGGCGGTGGTGATGGCAGGCGCGGGCCATCATGTAAAGGGCTATGACGCCAAAAAGGAAGTACGGGACAGTCTGAGAAAAGGAAAGATTCATATCGTAGAAGATCACCTTCAGGAAGCATATACAGACGCAAGAGAAAGCGGGTGTCTGGAGATTACGGAAGAGATCGAAGCATCAGACATTTATGTCATCTGTGTTCCTACGCCTTTCTGCGGTACAGAGCGGGAAAAGAAAGCAGATCTCTCTTATGTTGAAGCAGCGGCAAAGGCAGTTGGAAAAGTGGTCAAAAAAGGAGATCTTATCATCCTGGAGTCTACGGTACCGCCTCATACGACAGCTGCGATGACAAAGATACTTTCCGCAGAAAGTGGCCTGAATGAGCAGGATATCTACACCGCCCACTGCCCTGAGAGGGTTCTGCCGGGAAAGATCCTGTATGAATTAAGACATAATGACCGGATCATAGGCGCGGCAGACATGAGAGCGGCAGAGATGACAAAAAAGCTCTACGAGACTTTCGTCGTAGAAGGACGCTGCTACGTATGTGATGATGTGACAGCGGAATTGTGCAAGCTCGCAGAGAATACTTACAGGGATATCAATATCGCATATGCAAACCAGTTGTCTGTGATCTGCAGAAAGGCGGGCATCGACGGATTCCGTCTGATCGAGCTGGCGAATAAACATCCGAGAGTTTCCATTCTCAGTCCTGGCCTCGGAGTAGGCGGACACTGTCTGGCAGTGGATCCGTGGTTTATCGTTGAGAAATACGGGGAAGATGCTTCTCTGATACGTTCCGCCAGAGAGACGAACGAGAGACAGCCGTTATGGGTAAAAGAACTTCTGCTGGAAGAGACAGGGTATGATAGGGAAAAGAAGATAGGGATACTGGGCATGGCATATAAGCCGAATATTGATGACATGAGGGAAAGCCCGTCGCTTGCGCTGGCAAAAGCGCTGCAAAACGACGGGTACCAGGTGTGCGGATGTGAGCCTAACAGCCGTGCTGACACAGTCAGCGGCATCCCGCTGCTGCCACTTGACAGGATTCTGGATACCTGCGACTATCTGGTGATTGCACTTGCCCATGATGAGTTTAAGAGTGCTGAGGTAAAAAGGCGCATTGCAGCGAAACCACACTATGACTGTATCGGATTTATGAGGAATTAAAGATATGGTAAGGAAAATACTGATATATGGAGATCTCGATCTGAACATCATAGACGGATCGAGTATCTGGCTGGTCAATCTGGCAAAACTTTTACTTACAGATAGGAAAAACTATGTTGATATACTGCTGAAGAAGAGGATAAGAGACCGTATCCTTGTAAACGAGATAGAGAAACGCTACCGCATAAGGCTTCTCTATGTAAAAGACTATATCGACCATATCACCGAGACAGATGCGGGGAATATCGTGAAAGCGCTGACAACGCTTGATGAGCTGAGGGACTATTCCTGTATGATTATCAGGGGAACACAAGTGATGGAGCGCGTCGCGTCTTCTGAGATTGTACGCAAAACGATCCCGTATCTGACGGACTTCTGTCATGAAAAAGAGAAAATGCCGGCAGCACAAAAGCTCTTTTTAAAAGACCTGTACCAGAAAGTACAGGCATATTTCGTTCAGACGGAAGCGATGAAAGAATACCTCAGAGACGTCCTGGAAGTCGACGGGGAGAAATTCCACGTACTCTATCCGGTTGTATTTCCCGGGAAAGAGGCCAAGAAGCAGCCAAAGACTATTGTGTATGCAGGAAAGATTGCGAAAGACTGGAATATCCTTGGACTGATCGATATCATGAGGAAGCTGAAAAAAGAAGACCCGAAGATTCATCTTCACTTTATCGGGAGCAAGGTGAATCTCGATCTGGCGGAAAGAAAGCAGGAGATATTTGACGCGCTTAAGGATATGGATAATATTACTTTTTACGGATCGCTTCCTCACAGTGAGACGGAGAAAATCACGAAGACATGCAGCCTGGGGTATTCCTTCCGCAGTCCATCTGTAGACAATGACGACTCTCTGGAAGTGTCCGTCAAACTCCTGGAGTACTGCTATAACGGGGTGCCTGTGGTTCTTAGAAGAACTAAAATGCATGAAACGATACTGGGAAACGATTACCCACTCTTTGCAGAAACTAAGGAAGAGTGCACAGAAAAGATCCTTATGGCTTTCCGGGAGACGGAAGTATGGGAAATGGCCAGGGAGTGTCTCCGCCGTTCGATGGACAGGTTCTGTACAGAGAATATATACGGCAGCGTCAGTAAAGCATTGCAGAATTACCCGATGAAGAAAATGCGGCTGCTTGTCAGCGGACATGATCTGAAATTTTTAAAACAACTGTTTCCATACTTTGAATCTGCCTTTTCTCTGGAAGTCCAGGAATTAAGAGAGTATATGGAATTCTCAGAGAGAGAGGCAGGAGAGTGTCTGAAAAGAGCAGACATCGTCTGGTGTGAATGGCTCCTGACGGCTGCGCAGTGGTATTCATGGCATATCTATCCTCATCAGAGACTGTTTATCAGAGCGCATCGCTTTGAAGTGATGAGGCGGTATGGGAATTATATAGATATAAACAGAATCTCAAAAGTAATTACTGTATCGTACTACTGGTTTGAGGAATTTATGAGACGGTTTGGAATACCGGTGGAAAAGTGTACGGTCATCAATAATTTTATTGATACGGACAAGTACGTAAAGGATAAGGACCCTCAAAGCCGGTTCCACCTTGCCCTGATCGGCGCGGTTCCAAAGCGCAAAGGACTGGCCCGGGCGGTCGAACTGCTCAGGATGCTGAAAAAGAAAGACGACAGGTACTGTCTGCATGTGCCGGGCAAGAGACCGGAAGAGTTCCCCAATGCGTGGAATGTGCCCGAAGAACGTAAGTATTTTGAAAGGGTTTACCGGACCATAGAAGAAAATCATCTGCAATCTTCCGTCATTTTCGACGGCTGGGTGGATATGCCCGGATTTCTTCAGGGAGTGGGGTATGTTCTTTCCCTGAGTGATGCGAAAGTTCCGGAGAGCTTCCATGTGACCCCGGCGGAAGGTATGGCGTCAGGCGCTGCGGCTGCGGCTCTCAGGTGGGAGGGCATCGAATACATCTATCCCGATGAGATTGTGATGGACAGCCTGGAGGAGATCGCAGAGTATATTGACCGTCTTACAAATGATCCGGAAGAATACAGCAGGATCTCTGCGTCCGGACGGGAATTTGTCCGGAACAATTATGATATTGCCCTGATCTGGGATCAGATAAAAAGACTGCTTGAGATGGGAGAAGACTATGAAGAATTTTGTGATCAGGCTCGTGAAAAACAATCCGGTTCTGTACCGGGGCGCCAAGAAAGTGTACCGTACGTTCCAGCCTGCGAAACCAACCGTATACCGCAATCATGACTACAGCATTGTATACAGACTGGAAGATCTTCGCAAAATGCCGGAGATCCTGGATCATTATAACAGCCTTCAGCGTGAAAATACGCGGCTTACAGTGCTTGTCAAAGGAAACAAATCCGCAATGCACACTCTGATGCGGGAGTATCCGGGCGTGATATTTTTCTCGATGGATTATTATCGGCGATACAGGAAAAAACTAGATATAAAAAATATGATATTGACAGAGATCAATCAGCCTGTGTCAGATATCATAGAGTTATTATAGGAGAGAGAAGGATGCTGAAAAAAGCGGCAGCGCATTTTAAGAGATATAATCCATATTCTGTATATGCTGCAAAGTCCGAGCTGAAAGGAGAAGTAGGAGCTTCCTATCTGACATGGATGTGGTGGATCCTGGACCCTGTTCTGTTCATGCTTGTGTATGTGTTTATCACGGTTGTTGTGTTCCGGTCTCAGGGAGAGTATCTTCCGGTCGTTGTCATTATTGGCCTCACTGTGTGGAATTTCTTCAATAAAACAGTAATGGTATCGGTAAAGATCGTCAATACATTCCGGGGAATCGTGAGCAAGATCTATATTCCCAAATATATGCTGATCCTTGAAAAACTGTATGTCAATGCGTTTAAAATGGCGGTCTCTTTCGGGATCGTGGCCGCTTTTGCGGCAGCATACAGGATATCGCCGACAGTGAATCTCCTCTGGTGCCTTCCAGTTGTTTTTCTGATGCTTCTTCTGACGTTTGCATGCAGCGTGCTGGCTGCGCATTTTGGAGTGTATGTCAATGATCTCTATAACGTGGTGCAGGTCATTCTCCGCTTTATGTTCTATCTGTCGGGCGTGTTTTACGACGTAAGCGACAGACTGTCACAGACAACGTTTCTTGGCCTGAATGTCGGAAGGATGATGATAACTGTGAATCCGGTCGCTTACGTGATAGACGAGCTCCGCAAGATCATTATTTACGGGCAGCCGCTGAGAATGGAAATATATCTCTACTGGCTGGTCATCTCGACTACACTGGTGTTTGCGGGGTTAAAACTGATGTACCGGTTTGAGAATTCATATGTAAAGGTGGTATGAGCCGATGGGAGAAATAGCGATAGAAGTCAAAGATGTAAAGGTTGCATACCGGAGCATGAAATCATTCTCGATCCGGAAAAATCCGGGGAAGATCCGACAGAGGCGGGATTATTATGAAGCGCTAAAAGGCGTCAGTTTTCAAGTGGCCAGGGGGAAGATCGTAGGCATTATCGGGAAAAACGGGAGCGGGAAATCTACGCTGCTCAAAACGATAGCCGGAGTCTTTTCGCCGGATGAGGGAACGGTGAATACATTTGGCAGCCGTTTGTCGCTTCTGGCGATTGGTATCGGGTTCCAGTCAAATTTAAGCGGGCTTGAGAATATCTATCTGTCCGGACTGCTTCTTGGATTTACAGAGAAAGAGATAAAGGAGCGCCTCCCGGAGATTATAGAATTCTCCGAACTTGGCGGCTTTATATATAAGCCTGTCCAGACGTATTCAAGCGGTATGTATTCCAAACTGGCATTTTCTATAACTGCCATTCTGGATACAGAGATCATACTGATTGATGAAGTGTTAAGCGTGGGAGATATTAATTTCCGTGAAAAAAGTTATGAGAAGATGAAAGAGATCATAAAAGATAAGAATAAGACTGTGATGATCGTTTCCCACAGCAACGCCAGTATCCTGGAACTCTGTGACGAGGCGATATGGATTCATGACGGGCTTGTGAAAGAATACGGCCCTGCAGGAAAAGTTGTGGAAGATTATGAAGGGTTCATGAAGCGTTACAGGTACCGGCATGGGGAAACGAAACAAAAATAGCAGAACAGAATATGTAAGTTTATGTTCTGTTCTGCAGACAAAAGGCGGTATCCGTAAAGGAAGTTTTATAAAAACAGGGTGGAGAATAATGATTTACAGTTGAATTATGCAGATGAAGTTGTTAAAATATTAGTTGACACTTCAGAGAGTATAATTTACGAAAGGGGTACTACATAGAATGATGAAGAAAAGATTGCGCAGGATACTGGCGGTTTTGCTGACAGTATCTATAGCGGGAGCAAATGTGCAGCCTGTATTTGCGACGGGAGAGGAAACCGCATTGACGGAGGAAGTAAATGAAGCCAGCGGGGCGGAGCAGCTTTCTGCTGCGGCAGAGACTGACACGGAAGAAGCGTCAGATCCGGAACCCGAAGACAGGGCCAACAGCTGGCGTTATGTCGACGGAGAACCTATCACAGGCACTGCCAAAGCGCGCGCGTCCCGTGCTTTTGAACAATATACGACATGGCCCACAGACGTACCTGGAGCAGTTGGATTCGGAATTGACGTGAGCGAGCATCAGGGAGAGATTGATTGGGCGAAAGCAAAGGCCGCAGGCGTTGAATTTGCAATCGTACGATGCGGCTATGGACAGAATGAGGCTGGTCAGGACGATAAATACTGGACGGTCAATGCAGACGCATGTGAAAAAAACGGAATCCCCTTCGGAACCTATCTGTATTCTTATGCGGACACCGTGGCAAAAGCCAGGAGCGAAGCCCAGCATGTTCTGCGCCTGATAGACGGATATGATCTCGACTATCCGATCTACTATGACCTGGAAGAAAACTCAATAAGAAACAAACTGAGCGAGACACAGATCGCCGATATTGCAGAGGCGTTCTGTGATACGATCGAGGCTGCAGGATATGAAGCGGCTATTTATTCAAATACGGACTGGTTTACAAACTATCTGACGGACAGCCGGTTCGACCAGTGGGATAAATGGGTTGCCCAGTACAATACGACCTGTACTTATACAGGAGACTACAGTATGTGGCAGTGCTCCTCAAAAGGACGCATCGACGGAATATCAGGCAATGTGGATCTGAACGTGGATCTGGGAGCTGCCCTGGACGCTCACTTTATACCCGGAGCGAACGGATTTCATGCGAGTCCTGCCAACGGAAACTGGTATTACTATAAAGACGGCGCGATACAGTACGGACTTGAGGACGTAATCAAGGGAACCGTTGACGGCACATATGCCTGGTGGCATGTTTCTAACGGCAAAGTAGTATATGACACTACCGTGGCCAAGAACAGCAAAGGCTGGTGGTATATAGAGAATGGAAAAGTAAACTTTGACGCGAATACAGTGGCCAGGAACTCCAAAGGCTGGTGGGTAATCCGCGCCGGAAAAGTCGACTTCGATTACAATGGATTTGCAGAGAATGAAAACGGCTGGTGGTACTGTGAAGACGGAAAAGTGCAGTTTGGGACAAACGATGTGATCAAAGGTACTGTAAATGGTACAAATGCCTGGTGGTATGTAGTTGGCGGCGAAGTTACTTTTACCGAAACAGTAGCCAAGAACAGTAAAGGCTGGTGGCGCATTGTCGATGGAAAAGTTGATTTTAACTGCAATAGTGTGGAGAAGAACCATCTGGGCTGGTGGTATATCCGGGGTGGAAAAGTAGATTTCAGCTACACGGGCGTAGCCAAGAACAGCAAAGGCTGGTGGCGCATCGTCAATGGAAAAGTTGATTTTAATTATAACGGATTTGCAGAGAACAGCAAAGGCTGGTGGTACTGCAGAGGCGGAAAAGTACAGTTTGACACAAACAGCGTCATCAAAGGCACTGTTGATGGAACAAGAGCCTGGTGGCATGTGGTCGGCGGAGAAGTTACATTTGACAATACAGTGGCCAAAAATTCCAATGGCTGGTGGCATATCCAGAAAGGAAAGGTAGATTTTAATTCCAATACAGTAGCTAAAAATTCCAATGGCTGGTGGGTGATCCGAAACGGAAAAGTAAATTTCCGGTTTAACGGAATCGCGAGCAATTCAAATGGAAGCTGGCTCTGCCAGAAAGGCAAAGTAAACTTCAATTATAACGGGACATATACGTATGGCGGAAGGTCTTATACGATAAGAGGCGGAAAAGTAGTATGAGACATGAAAACTGCTGCATCTATGGGGGGATTCATAGATGCAGCAGTTTTATGCTTTTTACCCATATAAGAGAGAATTTACACAGTAAGAGTGATTAGAAGTGAAAAATATAAAATGGACTAGCTTATACAATAGAAATGAGGTATAATAAGAAAGTTAGTGCAGGTGAAGTTATGAAACTATTGATTAAAACAGGACAAGTTATTTTACAGGTGATCTACCAAATATTGAAAATCTTTCCTGTGCAGGATAAAATTGTGATGATCTCCAGACAGAGCAATGAACCGTCGGTTGATTTTAAGCTGCTTCGCGATGAGATCAGGCGTGAAGCTCCGTCAGTCCGGGTGGTCTGTCTCTGCAAGACACTGGATGGCGGCGTGAACTCCACGTTCGCGAACAGAGCCGGATATATGCTGCACATGCTGCGCCAGATGTATCATCTGGCCACATCAAAAGCAGTTGTGCTGGATTCATACTGCATAGTTGTCAGCCTTTTGAGACACAAAAGATCTCTGCGGGTGATCCAGATGTGGCATTCCATGGGGACGATGAAACTGTTCGGGTATACGGCTGTCGGAAGCGGTGAGGGAAGCAGCCGCCTGGTGGCGGAAAGTATGCATATGCATGAAAATTATGACTATTTTATCGCTGCATCTCCAAACTATAAAGAACATTTGGCGAGAGGATTCCGCTGTGATGCAGGCAGGGCGTTTATCTCTCCTCTGCCAAGATACGATCTTCTGAAAAGCAGTACATATAAGGAGAAGAAGAGGAAAGAAATATATTCCGCATATCCGGAACTTCAGGAGAAAAAAATAATACTGTACTGTCCGACTTTCCGAAAGGACGAGACGAAGATGCAGGCGGCTCTGAAAGGTCTGATCGCCGCTCTTCCAACAGGATATCATCTTGTTGTAAAACTGCATCCACTGTCAGAAATAGATCTCAGTAAAGAAAATGTATACACAGCAGATGCATTTTCTACGTTTGATATGCTGTTTGTATCGGATTATGTGATAAGTGATTACTCATGTGTGGTATATGAAGCGGGGATTTTAGGATTGCCGCTGTGTTTTTATACATTTGACCTGGGAGAATATACACAGAACAGAGGGTTTGCCCTCGATTATGAAAAGGAGATGCCCGGGGTCATGTCCGGCGATCCCAAAGTGATCATGAAAGCGATTGAGGAAAACAGGATCAGTATAGAAGAAGTAACTGCCTTTACGGATAAATATGTAGAAAAGTCAGAGAATGTAACAGAGAAAATTGCCAGATTTGTTCTGGAAACCGGGAGGATAACAAGTGAGAGATAGTATAATGATCACAGATATATACTGGCATAATATTTATCTTAATATTATGATGCAGGGGAATGACCTGGATCATTATGAATATTTTATAAGTGATCTCAAAGGCGAGATCTATCCGCTGGAAGTAAACGGCAATGCGTGCGTCATCAATATTGTAAATCTCCCGGACACAAAACTGCTCAGAAACGGCAAGTGGTTTCTGCTGGCAAAGCGCGGCGGACAATACAGTTTTATAAATATATCGGCTGAGTGCGGTTATAAACTCGCAGATCTGGATAAGATTTACCGGTATGGAAAAGAAAAATACGCCTATCTGGTGAGTTTCTCTGTAAAGGACATTCAGGAGACAGCAGAGACGGCGGAATTTCCTGCGGAAATAGATACAGAGGAGCGCGAAAATGAGTGTCAGGACGGTATGGTGTGCTGTATTCATACGTCCTATATGATGAGCAACCGGAGAAATGACAGGCGCAATATACTGATCGAATCAAAAAATCCGGCGCAGTTGTGTAAAAAAGCAATGTTCATCGTCCTGAAACGTGCGATAGATCTGTGCTATCATATGCTTGCGGCGTTCCGCAGAAAAGACGGAAAACATATCCTCCTGATGTCGGAGACAAGGGCTCCTATGAGCGGTAATCTGCTGGCGCTTGATATCCGTCTGAAAGAGAGGGGACTTGATAAAACTTATCACATCAGTTATTCGTTCTCCAAAACATTACAGCAGAGCAAGTGGAAAACACTGAAAGTCTGGAGCAGACTGCTGTGGATTATTGCGAAACAGGATATCATTTTTGTGGATGATTATGTGCCGATCTTTAAGACGATCCGTCTGAAAGCGGACACAAAGCTTGTACAGCTCTGGCACGCCGGAGTCGGATTCAAATCAGTCGGATATTCGCGGTTTGGCATAAACGGCTCTCCGCATCCGACAGATTCCTGCCACCGCCGCTATGATTACGCTGTGGTAGGCGGAAAAGGACTGATCGGCGTATATGAAGAAGTGTTTGGTATCCCGGCGAAACAAATCCTTCCTTATGGACTTGCAAGGCTGGACGGATATCTGGATCCTGAACGGATCCGGGTATACAGAGAAAGTTTTTATCAGAAATATCCGGGGATGAGAGGGAAACAGATCATCCTTTTTGCCCCCACATACCGCGGGAAAACCCAGGATGAAGCATTTTATCCGGAAACCTGGATCCCCCAGGATAAGGCGGCCGGACTCTGCGGCAGTCAGTATGTTTTTTGTTATAAAATGCATCCGTTTATAAAAGAAAAAGTAAAGATCGATGAGAGGTTCAGGGACTGTATTTATGATCTTACAGAAGAAGGCGACATCAATGAACTGTTTTATGTGACAGATATACTGATCACGGATTTTTCTTCTAATATCTATGAATTCTCCCTTCAGAGAAAGCCGATCATTTTTTATGCACCTGATAAAGATTATTATCAGCTGACGCGCGGAGTACACAGGACGCTTGACGAAGCGCCAGGGCCTGTTTGCGCTGATTTTGGGGATGTAATTGATATTATCGCGCATCATAAGTTTGAAAAGGATAAGCTGGAGAAATTCATCAGCGAATCTTTTGACGCCCACAGCAAATATTCAAGCGATCTGCTTATCGATGAACTGATCCTTGGACACACGGAGGAGTAGTATGGAAACAGAAAATACCAAACGTTTTACGATCATCGCCGTATATAAAGAAGATCCGCAGCGGTTTGACAGAACCGTTTCAAATTGTCTGGACCAGATGCAGGAAGAAGATGAGCTGGTTCTATTATGTAAAGAAGAGACAAAAGCGGCTGATGGTCTGAAACAAAGATGGGAGAGGGAGAACCGCGTCCTGGTACGATATGCAGCTACTGTACAAAGCGGATATAATGAGATATTATCAGAGATAAGTTCCGAGTACGTACTGTTTGTTCATGAGGGCGACAGTCTGGGGGAAAATTTTCTGAAAAATGCACATGCAGTCATGACAGGCGGAATACCTCAGAGACTTCCCGAATATGAAACGGAAAAAGGAACAGATGATGACGATGATCATGAGGAGGACGATACCCATACAGCCGGAAAAGTAAATGCCCGGATTGAAGACCCTCAGAAGACAGGAGTGCTTTTTGCTGACAATTACTGGGATGATCCGGAATTGTCGGACGAGACAGAGCAGTATATTCTGAGTAAGATCTCTGTACAGGGGACTTATACACTGAGTATCGGAGAAAATGACTGGGCGCTTCAGACAGCGTTAAACGGAGCCGTAATAAGGTCGGACCTGCTGAAAAAGTATCTGTTCAATGATGAGATACAATTTGAATATGAAACAGATGTTCTCTTAAGGATCCTCCTTGATGAAGGCAGGTACCTTGTGTGCGATCTCATGAAATATTATTATTTCGAGGCGAGAGAAAGACAGGTTCTCTACCATATCCCCGCTCATTACAGGGAATGGTATTTTGAATCAATTGAAAATTATCTGCTGCCGCTCCTGGAGAGTGCAGAAAGTGAAAAACCTGTGCCGTTTCTGCAGAATTACGCTGTATATTATGTGCTCTGCCGTTTCTTATGCAACCTGGATAACAGAAATAAAAAGCAGATTACAGAGGAGGAATTTGACGATTATCTCGCGCTGCTTAAAAAGGTATTTGAAAAGGTGGATGATTTCTATCTCCTTAACCAGGAGAAGATCCCATATTTATCCCGTAATCCACAGGTCTTATGTATGTTCCTGAGGATCAAATACGGGATAGACAAAGTGAAGTATGATTATAAAACCGGAACAGTCCCTGAGACCGGAGAGAAAGACCTGGTCATGTATTATAAGGACCATGTCATCTCATCTATGGATCAGCAGCGTTTCTGCATAGGAATTATGAACTATATTGATGGAAACGTGTGGATTGACGGCTCCCTGATAAGCATCTATGAACAGGGGAACGTCAGATTTTATGCGGAATTTGACGGAAAGACGATGCCTGTAGAGGACACGGACGCCTATTCTCTGACTAAGTACTTTGGGATACCGGCATACAGGCGGATCACGTATCATCTGGAAATACCGCTCGATTCCAGAAAGAAGCTGCAGAGACTGCGGTTTTATGCCCAGTATAAGGATGAGCAGATACCGATGAAAATATCTTTCACCAACCATTGGGCAAAACTGAGTAAATCTCCGAGATATTCCTACTGGCGGTTTAACAGGTATTTATGCTATCATGCGGACAATTCCATTGTCTTTAAACAGGCTGCACCGCTGAACGTCTTAAAGCGTGAGATACAGTTCCAGCTGAATCTGATAAAGAATAATACGAAAGACAGCAGATCCGCATTTCGCATGCGGTGGCTGTACTGGCTGACACGGCCGTATTTCTCCAGAAAGAAGATATGGCTGATGCTTGACAAGCTGTATAAGGGCGGCGACAGCGGAGAGTACCTGTACAGATACAGCGCGGATAAAGCGGATGGGATCACAAAATACTATCTTATCAACAAAGACACATCAGACTACCGGAATTTAAAGAAAGACGGATATAAACCTCTGGTTAACGGTTCTTTGATGCATAAGCTGGTATTTATGAATTCAGACCTGCTGCTCATCACAAATTCGCACCTGTTTCCGTTCAACGGGTACACAAAGGAAACATCCAAGTATATCCGGGGACTCTGCAATTTTACATCCATGTGTCTGCAGCATGGCCTGTCTGTCCAGCAGTGTGCGATGGCACAGAGAAGAATCATTGATAACACGACAGGTTATTTTCTGGCGTCAAAATATGAATATGAGAATCTGAGCAAACATGCCTACGGATATCAGGGATTTGATATTTTAAAAGTCACAGGCATTGCCAGATACGACGGACTGATTAACAATGACAAAAAGCAGATCCTGCTCTCGCCTACATGGCGGATGTACAATGCGCTTCCGGTCAGGACCAGTGAAGGCGAGCAGAGAGGCTATAATCCAGAATTCAAATATACCACATATTTCAAGGTGTATAATGATCTCATCAATCACAAAAGACTGATAGAGTGTGCGAAGGAAACAGGATATAAGATCAAATTCTTACTCCATCCCATCCTGAGTTCACAGGCTGAAGACTTTACGCCGAATCCTGAACTGGAAGTTATCCCGTCTGTGGGAAACTTAAGCTATGAGAAGATCCTGACAGAGTCCAGTCTGATGGTTACGGACTATTCAGGAGTCCAGTTTGATTTTGCATATATGAGAAAACCTGTCGTATATTTTCATCCGACAGAGCTTCCGGCCCATTATGAGGACGGCATATTCTTCTATGATACGATGGGATTTGGAGAGATATGTACGAAGACAGAGCAGCTGGTCGACCTGCTGTGCGAATACATGCGCTCCGGATGCCGCATGAAAGACAAGTATGTTGAGCGGGCGGATGATTTCTTTGCCTATAAAGATCATAACAACTGTGAGCGGATCTATCAGGAGATCCTGAAAGCACAAAGGCAGATTGACCATGACAAAATGAGAACAGATGAAAGTTAGAGAAAGGAGCGTGCTGCTATGAATATCGCAATAATTTTTGCCGGCGGAAGCGGAAGAAGAATGGGAGCCGGTATGCCCAAACAGTTCCTGGAGATCAACGGAAAACCGATCATCATCCATACTCTGGACAATTTCCAGAACAGTCCGCTGATCGACAAGATCTATATCTCATGCAAAAGAGAGTATATCGCAAAGCTCAAGAACATGTTAGAATATTACCGGATCACAAAAGCCGCAGGCATTGTGGAAGGCGGGGAGACGGGGCAGGACTCCATATATAACGGCCTGAAGCGGGCTTTGGAGGAGAATCCTGAAGATTCGATTGTGCTAGTGCATGACGGAGTCCGGCCGCTCATCAGCGAAGAGGTGATAGAGGAGAATATCGAGAGTGTCAAAAAGTACGGAAGCGCAGTGACATGCACTCCGTTCTACGAGACTCCCGTCATCAGCGTATCTGGAGAAACGGTGGAGGACATGCCGGTAAGAAAATATATGTTTACCGCACAGGCGCCTCAGAGTTTCAGACTCGGTGAGATCGTCAAAGCGCACGAAGAGATGAGAAAGACGAACCCGGGGTATAAAGATATTGCAGACTCCTGCTATCTGTACAGAAACCTTGGGAGAGAAGTCCATATTGTTGAGGGAAACCGCGGAAATATCAAAGTCACGACGCCTGAAGACTTCTATTTGCTGAGAGCTCTTTTACAATACCGTGAAAATGAACAGATACTGGGACTGAGATAGGAGAGAGATGATGAACAGGATATTAGACGAGGACATGCTGGATATTATCAAGCAGCCTGTTAATTGGGAAAAGCTAGAGAACAAGACAGTGATGATCACCGGCGCCAGCGGGATGGTCGGCTCATATTTTGTGAGGACACTGCTGAAATTAAACGAAGTAAGGAATATGAACGTCCGCGTCATATGCGTGGCGAGAAATATCAAAAAGATCGGGGAAGACATCCTGGAGAATGGCGCTGTGAAGGTTTTATCCCATGATGTGACAAAGCCGTTTGAATATGCGGATGACATTGACTATATCATTCATGCAGCCAGCCCTGCAAGCCCTCTGATTATGAAGGACAGTCCGGTGGATACGATCGCTGCAAATGTGCTTGGGACATACTATACGCTGGAGCTTGCAAGGGAAAAGAACGTGGACGGCTATATGTTCATCTCTTCCAGGGAGATCTACGGACAGCCGGATGAAAATCAGGAGTTTTTTACGGAAGACACTTATGGATTTGTGGATCCGCTGGACCCGAGATCCTGCTATCCGGAAGGGAAGAAAGCTGCGGAGACGATGTGCGCATCATACCGCGCCCAGTACGGCCTGAATGTCAAAGCTGCGAGACTGGCTCACACGTATGGGCCGGGTATGTCAATCTATGACGGCCGTGTGCAGGCAGATTTCCTGAAAAATGTCCTCTTCAATGAGGATATCGTGATGAAAAGTGAAGGGCTTGCGGTTAGAACCTATACTTATATCGCAGACGCGGCAGCAGGTATGTTCCTGATTCTTCTCAATGGAACAGACATTGCTTATAATATAGGAGACGAGAAAGCAAAGATATCGATCCGCGGACTTGCAGAGCTTCTTGTGAAGATCACTCCGGAACGGGGACTGTCTGTGAGATTAGATATACCGCAGGACGGTACGAAAGGATGCGCTCCGTTTACTTTGGGGATTCTGGACAGTTCTAAGCTCAGAGCGCTGGGCTGGGAACCGGAGAACACGATAGAACAGGGGTTTAAACGGACGATAGAGTACCTGGAGATCGAGAAAGAAGCGGGAAGGCTTTGACAGTTTTATGAGACGAGAATCTTAAAATATACGAAAGAAGCGGGGGATTTTGCCATATGGAACAGAAAAGCAGAATCATATGGATTGATAATCTGAGATGCATTGCAATGTTTATCTGTGTCATGGGCCACGTATAC
Organism: Candidatus Mediterraneibacter pullistercoris; assembly: GCA_019116885.1. Classification (GTDB taxonomy): domain Bacteria; phylum Bacillota; class Clostridia; order Lachnospirales; family Lachnospiraceae; genus Mediterraneibacter; species Mediterraneibacter pullistercoris. The sequence goes on from DXAU01000022.1 coordinate 33,065, forward strand.
ATGGGGACCACACCGGATACTTTGAGATACTATATCTATTCTTTTCATATGCCTTTGTTTTTTGCCATTTCGGGAGCCAGTTATTATCTGCAGACAAAGAATAGAGAGTACACTTTTTTGGGAATGTTGGAGAACAAGTCCAGGGGGATACTCTGGCCGTATTTTGTATTCAGCATGCTCAACATTCCGATGCTGATCATCATGGATTATATCAGGCTGGGATACAGCCACAAAGATGTCAGCGAACTGATAGAGGCGACTTTCTACGGGAATCTTGGGTATAAATCCATGCCTACCGGTCCGCTGTGGTTCTGTCTGGTTCTGTTCCTGGCAACGATATTGTTTTACCTCATAAGAAAATTCTGCAAGAGTGATCTTGCCACAGCAGTTGTTACAGTCGTGATCGGATTTTCAGGGTATCTGATTACAAGCTATTTTTCATCCATTGTTTACCCGTGGTATTCTAATGTTACATTTATTGCAGTGATCTTTTTCATGCTGGGATATATGTTTATGAAACATATATCATCTGTACAGGCAGTCCTGGGCGGCATCGGGAGACAGGCAGTCTGGATGATTCTGTTCGCCGTGGCGGGATACCTGTGCGCCAGATATAATACGAAAATATCTATGGCAATGAGTTCTTACGGATCATTCGCATTGTTTTTCGGCAGCGTGATCGGATTCAGCGGCGTGCTGTATCTTGTGTCTGTCCATATGCCGGGCAGCAGGCTTGTGGCGATGGTGGGAAGAAATACGATCGTATATCTGGGATTACATAAGAACCTTGCAAACTATTTCTTTCTCTATTCAGAGAGAACCAATACGTTTGCCACGGAGCATCCTTTCATTGTATCCGTGCTGATCTTTGTCGTATTGATGCCGGTTACTTATGTATTTGAGAAATATTTCCCGTTTTTGCTTGGGAAAAAAATCAGGAGAAGTGAGGGTGGAGAGATGCAGCAGAAAGATACGGCCCCGTCTGCTTCAGGCGGAAGGCTTGAATGGATCGATGTGCTTAAATGCATCGGAATGTTACTGGTAGTCGTTGGACATGCCAGCGACAGCGGAAGTTCGGATTCTTACAGGTACTATATTTACTCTTTCCATATGCCTCTGTTTTTTATCATATCCGGAATGACGTTCTATCTGCAGTGCCGGAAGCGCACGTTTGATTTTATGGGACTGGTAAAAAACAAGGCAAAGGGATTAGTATGGCCATATTTTACCCTGAGTTTTCTGACACTTCCCATATGGGTGCTGAACTTTAAAATATTGACTGACAGTGACAGATCAGTTCTGGGACAGATATACGGTATATTTTATTCGCATCAGCACCATGTTTCGGGACCGTCCAATGCGTTGTGGTTCTGCCTTACACTGTTTCTGACCCTGATTGTATTCTGGCTGGTGAATGAATGGTCGGAGCATAATGAGAAGATCCTTACACTGGCTGTGATGATCATAGGCTCTTTTGGCTATGCGATGTCAGTACGGGGATATGACTTCTATACGCCCTGGCACATCGAGACTGTGCCGATCGCGCTGGTATGTGTTCTGGCAGGATGGCTGTTTATCAAACATCTTGATTTCTTTATGAATCTTTTAGGCGGGAAAAAGCGGCAGATATTATGGTGCATCATACTGCTCCCGTCGGCATATTTCTGTGCAAAATATAATGTAAAGATTTCAATGGCTGTAAATACATACGGTTCATTCATGCTGTTTGCAGGAGCAGTCGTGGGATTCAGTGTAATCTGTGTGATCATTGCACGGGCGACTCCCTGCCTGGGAGTATTTAAGCTCATCGGAAGAAATACGATCGTAATGCTGGCATTCCACGCCCCGATCTTCAGATTCCTGGAAAGGGCATCAGAGGTCACTGCGAGGTTTATCGAAAACGAGCCTATTATAACAGGCGTACTTGTTTTTATCGCTCTGATACCTGTATGCTATCTCTTTGAGAGATGGCTGCCGTTTCTGATCGGGCGTTCACGCAGAAAGCCTGTTAAAGCATAGTGGAAGGAGAATGATCAATGAGCGCAAAAGCCGTGATAAAGAATGTGATAACGAAAGGGCCGGTAAAAACCTGGGAGATCCACCAGCAGAGAAAACAGGAGAAGATCAGACAGGCAAAGCTGGCGGAGATGAAGCAGCAGGTCATAGCAGGGATAATAGACGGGGATTATGCAGACGTGAAAGATCTGTTTATCGAGTACCTCAAGCTGGACCGCAAAGGGGAGATCTCCGATAAGTATTATGAGAAACGGCTGAAGAGCCTGTTTGTCAAAGAGATATACCCCCGTGTCTATGAGCTGGAAAGTAAAAAACCTGTCGAGAATAAAGCGATCTTTATGGAGAGAGGGGGAGGACTGTCGCAGAGCGTGCTCTACATGCGCGACTATATCAAAAAGAATACAGACTGCGAAGTGATTGACCACTTTTTGTATGTAAGAGAAGTTCCAAACGAAGTATATTTTGAAAACGGAAAGAAGTATATCCGGGATATGGGAACGGCCAGGGCGGTCTTTATAAGTACTGCGAATGATCTGACAAGCTATTTTAAGCTGAGGCCGGAGACGAAATATATCCAGTTATGGCATGGGTGCGGCATTTTCAAAAAAGTGGGTCTGAGCGCGATAGACAAAAAGTTCGGCAAAAGCCCGGCTTCCCACAAAGAGTATCCGCTTAATACGAATTATTCTTACGTTACGATCGCCAGTCCTGAACAGTCATGGATTTTTGAGGAATCCATGGGAATTGACAAGGATTCCGGAATCATTGTTCCCACAGGGGTAAGCAGGACAGATGAGTTTTTTGATCCGGAATATGTGAAAGGATGTTATGAGAAGATCCATAAAATCATTCCTGCCACAAAAGAAAAGAAGATCATATTGTACGCCCCTACGTTCAGGGGACAGGTGGAAAAAGCAGTCTCTCCTGACAAACTGGATGTAGAAAAATTTTATAATGCATTTCACGAGGATTATGTGCTGATATTCAAACATCACGGGGTGGCGCTTGAAGTTCCGGAGATTCCGGAGAAATACAAAGATTCTTTTGCTTTTGATCTGACAAAAGGAAAAGGAGTGACGATCAATGACCTGATGACTGTAGCTGATATACTGATCACGGATTATTCGTCGGTCGTCTTTGAATATGCACTGTTTGAAAGGCCGATGGCTTTCTTCACCTATGATCTGGAAGACTATATCGATGAGAGAGGGCTGTATTATGACTTTGACGAAATAACCCCTGGACCGCTCTGCTTTACAAATGAAGAACTGATTGACTATATCTCTGAGATTGACACGAAGTTTGATAAGCAGGAAGTTATCGACTTTAAAGAGAGGTTCATGTCAGCTTGCGACGGCCACTCAACAGAGCGGATATGGGCGCTGGTAGAAGGAGAACAGCCGAAAGGAGCAGAGGGATGAAAAGGGTATTGACTTATGGAACATTTGACCTGCTGCATTACGGGCATATCCGCCTTTTAAAGCGGGCGAAAGCATTGGGGGATTACCTGATTGTCGCCATATCAACGGATGAGTTCAATGCGGTAAAAGGGAAAAAAGCCTATCATGACTATCAGACAAGAAAAGAGATGCTGGAAGCCGTCAGATATGTGGATCTCGTGATTCCGGAAAATAACTGGGATCAGAAGCGCGACGATGTAAAAAACTATCATGTCGACGTTGTTGTAATGGGAAGCGACTGGGCAGGCCACGAGAAATTTGAGAACCTAAGAGACCTGTGCGAGGTCGTCTATCTTGACAGGACAGAGGGGATATCGACCACAAAGATAAAGAAAGAGCTGAATCTGCCTCAGGACGATCTGTACAGCAGGCAGTAAGCAGGACGGATCTTTCTCTGTATAAAAGGAGTGCATGGACAATGGAAAAAGCAGCGCGTGTAAGAAATTCATATTGGGACAACCTGAAAGGGATTCTTATTCTCCTTGTTGTCTGCGGGCACTTATGCGAGCGGTATATCGATGATTCCGGTCTGCTCAGGCACATATGGATCGTGGTCTACAGCTTTCATATGCCTCTTTTTATCTTTGTAAATGGATATTTTGCACGAAAATCTACGAAGCCAGCGGCGGAAAAGAGTCTTAAAATGCTCAAATATTATCTTCTTATGCAGGTTCTGTTCATGTTCGGAAACCATTGGATACGGGGGGCAGAATTTGAGCTTGCCATACTGGCAGAACCCGCCTACTGCTGCTGGTATCTGATTTTCCTGGTTTACGCTTATCTGTTCATGAAGTTCCTGCCGGATGAGAAGACGAAAGTGGTAAAATGGGTTGCTGTGAGTCTGGTCTTAAGCCTGCTTGTGGGATTTGACGTGTCGGTAGGGCATCCCTATGGTGTGGGAAGGACGTTTTATTTCCTGCCGTATTTCTTTCTCGGTGCATTGTGGGCGGATACAGGCAGAGAGATTAAGACTGACAGACAGCGGAAAATCATCTGCGCGGTGCTTGCCGTGCTCATCTTTCTGGTGCTGTGGAAACTGGGGGACGCGGAATGGTTCAACAGAAGTGTCTTTTCCGGACACCAGTCCTATGAAAGACTGTATCCGGATCACAGACTGTTCGGCCTTCTGAACAAAGCCGCCGCCTATGCAGCGGCTGCCGTGACCGGATTCCTTGCTCTGCATCTTGTGCCGCGGCGCAGGACCATCTTATGTTTTCTGGGACGGCACACCCTGCTGATCTATCTGGTACATATATTTGTACTCCCGATGGAGTTCCACCTGATCAGGGATATAGAATTTGTCGGAGAAAAAGAACTGAATTCTGCTGTTATATTATTGATTTTGGCAGTAACTTCTGCCATAATATGTTATGTCCTTTCTGTGTCATACAGATTTGTGATTTTAAATCTTATGAGTAAAATAAAAAAGGGAGAAGTTTTTGAAAGGAGAGCAAGATAAAATGGGAGTGAAAAAGTTAAACGCAGCTTTTGGGGCAGTCTTAATGTGCCTGAGCCTTTCTTCAGTTGCGGTATCAGCTAAAGAGGCTCCTGTGGAGATGGATTATGAGACACTGCTGGTCCATCAGGATGAACATGGAGATGAGGTAAAAACAATTGCCGAAGCAGGCTGCGAAAGCGCCGGAGAGTACAGCTTCACATGTGGGGAAAGCGGAACGGAATACCATGTCACGGTTCCGGCGCTGGGACATACATGGGGAGAGACGCCGGAGGTTATACAGAAAGCAGATTATGAGAATCCGGGCGTGGAAAAGTATACTTGCAAAATATGCGGGGAGACAGAAGAGAGGCAGATTCCCCAGTTAAAGAAGACAAATAGTCTCGCGGTTTCCCGGAACAATCTGCAGGCTGATGCACAGACGAATGCGCAGCAGGATGTCCTGGTGAGTGAAATTACTCTGTCGCCGGATTCCCTGCAGATTCCTGTCCTTGAGACAGAATATACAGTGCAGGCAGAAGTCAATGACGATGCGGCAGACAAGAGCCTTACCTGGCAGTCTGATCATTCAGAGATCGTATCTGTATATTCAGAGGATTCTGCAACAGGAACGCTGGTCGCACACAAAGCGGGAACCGCAACGATCACTGTGTCGGCAAATGACGGATCCGGAGTCACGAAAGAGATGGAAGTGACTGTTTCCAATCTGTTAGACGGTCTGTATGCCGATCCTACAGGAAAAGAAGAAGGTACATATTATTATCAGAACGGTATCCTCCAGAAGAATGTCACAGATGTAAGAAAGATAGGCGGAGAATGGTATAATCTCGTAAACGGAAAAGTCACAGGAAATACTGTGGCGGAGAACAGCAATGGCTGGTGGTATATCGACTCAAGCGGAAAAGTAGATTTTAATTATAATGGCACAGCCAGGAACGAGAAAGGGCTGTGGGTGATCCGCGATGGAGAAGTGGACTTTTCTGTCAACAGTGTCATAAAAGAAAAAGTCAACGGCAGCAGCGGCTGGTGGTATGTCCGCAGAGGCGAAGTCCAGTTAGATTACACCGGAGTAGCCAAAAATGACAATGGCTGGTGGCGCATTGTCAATGGAAAAGTTGACTTTAACTGCAACAGTGTGGAGAAGAATGAAAAAGGCTGGTGGTATATCCGGGGCGGAAAAGTAGATTTCGGCTACACAGGCGTGGCAAAGAACAGCAAAGGCTGGTGGCGCATCGTAAGAGGAAAAGTTGACTTTAAGTGCAACAGCGTGGAGAAGAATCATAAGGGCTGGTGGTATATCCGGGGCGGAAAAGTAGATTTCGGCTACACAGGCGTGGCAAAAAATAAAAACGGCTGGTGGCGCATCGTGGACGGAAAAGTTAACTTTAAGTGCAACAGCGTGGAAAAGAATGAAAAAGGCTGGTGGTACATCCGAAACGGAAAAGTGGATTTCGGCTACACAGGCGTGGCAAAGAACAGCAAAGGCTGGTGGCGCATTGAAAACGGCAAGGTAAACTTTGGTTACACCGGAGTAGGGATCAACTCTAACGGCGGATGGTATCTCCAAAACGGCAAGGTTGACTTTAATAAAAACGGACGGATCAGATGGAAAGGGAAGTCCTATGAAGTAAGAAACGGAAAAGTCAGGCTCTATACGAACTATTCGATGTTCCAAAGAGCGCAGAACATGAGCAGCCGCACGAACTGGCTGATCCTGGTAGATACAAGAACAAATAAAACGGCAGTTTACTATGGTTCCAGAGGAAACTGGGCGGAGATGAAATACTGGAACTGTACGACAGGAGCGGCAGGATCGCCTACAGTAAAGGGTTCTTTCACTGTCCAGTCCAAGGGACTTGCATTTGGCAGTGGATATACATGCTGGTATTACACTCAATTTTACGGGAATTACCTGTTCCACTCCATATTGTATAATCCTGGCAGCAAAACAAGCGTACAGGATGGCAGGCTCGGAATCAATGCTTCTCATGGATGTATAAGATTAAGCCTGGCAAATGCCAAATGGATCTACGACAATATACCAAGAGGAACGAAAGTTTATATTTACTAGAATGTGGGGCGGGGAGCTTTGGCATGGAGATATCATGTCAGGACTCCCCGCCCGTATGCAGAGGAAAGACGGTCGATGTGAGACTGTAAAGAAAAACTTTGACAAACATAATGTAGTAAAGTATACTTATAGCCGTGTGAATCGTAGAAATGTTTAAGACGTACCAGGAGGATACATGGTGTTTACCAGCATAAAATACGTTTGGAAAGAGAATATAGAGAATTTATACAGGATCTACTGCATTGCGAAATATGAACTGCTGGCAGATATACGGGATTCTAAATTTGGCATATTCTGGAACTTTGCATCTCCTGCCATCCAGGTGCTGACATACTGGCTGGTATTCGGAATGGCCTGGGGAAGAAAACCAGTGGGAAATATTCCTTATCTGGCATGGCTTGTGGCGGGATACAGTGCATGGTGGTTTGTAAAGCCATGTATTGAACGCGGCTGCAATTCAATATTTTCCAAGACAAATGTAATCACAAAGATGAAATTCCCGGTCAGCGTTCTGCCCGCAACAGTCTGTGTAAAGGAATTTTTTAATCACTGCTGTATGCTTGTGATCGCTTTTGCGACGCTTTTTCTTTACGGGTTCTTTCCGAATATGTATTGGCTTGGGCTGATCTATTATGCAATATGTGCATTTGCATTTTCTGAAGCAGTTGCTATGATCCTTTCAGTGCTTAATATGCTCTGGCGGGATGTGAAGAAACTGGTGATTTCCCTGATGCGGATGCTGATGTATTTTTCTCCTGTAATATGGGAGTGCAATTTTGGGGACAATGTGCCATATCACAATGTGCTCAATTTTATCATGAAGCTCAATCCATTATATTATATAATAAATGGATACAGGGAATCTGTGTTTTACGAAACCGGATTTTGGCAGCATCCTGCTCTGACATTATATTTCTGGAGCGTTACGCTCATATTGTTTGCGGTAGGATGCATGCTCATGTATAAATTCAGGCGCAAGTTTATCGATCTGATATAAAAGGACAGGGACTATGAATCAAATTGAGTACGCAGTTGAGATGGAAAAAATCTCCAAAATATATAAGCTGAAAAAGAAAGACGTGAACTCTCCCGGGGCGGAGCGTTTTTATGCATTGAAAGACATCTCTCTGAAAATTCAGAAAGGCGACGTCGTGGGAATCCTGGGAACAAATGGTTCTGGAAAGTCCACGCTGGCACAGGTTTTGGCAGGAATCTCAGAGATAGACGAAGGAAATATAACGATAAACGGTGAGCAGGCGCTGATCTCCATTAATACCGGGTTGAACAATCAGCTCACAGGGTTTGAAAATATCAATGTCAAGGGAGCTTTGCTGGGATTTAATAAAAAGAAAGTACAGGAGATCACAGAAGGCGTGATTGAGTTTGCCGAATTGGGAGACTTCCTTTATCAGCCTGTTAAGACATATTCCAGCGGTATGAAATCAAGGCTTGGATTTTCCATTTCCCTAGCCCTGGATCCGGATATATTGATCGTAGATGAGGCTCTTTCTGTTGGAGATAAAGGATTTGCAAAAAAATGTCTGAACAGGATGAAACAGCTTCGTGATGAAAAGGAGAAAACAATCCTTTTTATCTCACATTCACTCCCCCAGGTGAAAGGGTTCTGCAGGACGGGGTTGTGGATTGACGGCGGCCGTCTCAGAGAAATGGGAGATATAGATACGGTTTGTGACCATTATTCCGAGTATGTGGAAGAATTAAACGAACTTCCGAAAAAGGAGAAGAAAAAACTTTTGGAGGATAAACTCAAAGAACGCATAATCGTTGAGAAAAAGCGTTCTTTCTGGTCAAGAATCTGGGGGGAGAGATAAACTTTATGGATCGAAAACATACTTTCAGAAAAGGCAAAGATCACATAGCCATATGCAGGGGACTTCGGGGAAGACTTGCTGCAGCCATATGTGCGGCGGCAGTCTGTATTGCTATGCCATATCCGATACAGGTTCAGGCAGTGGAAGCCGGGGACGCAGAGAATCAGGAACAGTTAGAACAGTCAGACCAGATGGAAAATGACACAGCGCAGGAAGAACTGACCGGAGAAGAAAAAGATCAGGGTACGGCAGATCAGAATACGTCAGATCAGGATTCCGGAGAGAAGAAAGAAGCTGCGAAAACGGCTGCAGACGGGCCGGATACAGTGCAGCAGAACGCAGAAAAAGAGACGGCAGGAAAAAGGAAGGCAGACGCTCCGCAGCAGATGGATGTTACAGAAGAAGATCTTACGCTTCAGTATGATGACAGATATTCTCTGTCTGAATATATCAAAGACGGGTGGACGATCAAATCTCTTGAGACAACAAGAGTTGACTCTAATTCAGTTTCCGGCGGAAAAAATACCGGAAAGAAAGACGGGGAAGTCATAAGACAGGACGGGCAGACAATCATTGCTTCCGGCGTGGGAACCGCAAAGATTCTCCTTGTGCCCGCAGGACAGAGCGATGGGAGCGGAGCGGCAGAGACTCTGCAGATTAACGTTACAGTGGAGCCTGCAGAGCTGACGCTCATATATATAACCGGGCAGAGCAATGCGGAAGGCTGGTGTTCGTCAAATACAGGGTATCTTCGCAGTGAGTCTGTCGCATGTGAAGACGGTTCTGTGTATTCGACGTACGCACCAGTCAATGCTTCCAGCTCTAAATCGTCTGTGATTGCAGGAATCAGCTTTTCAGAATACTGTACAGAGTCAAACGCTTCCCGGTTTGTTGCAGGATCTCTGACGGGCAGCAGCAGTATATCAGGAAACCAGATGCAATATTCTCTGGATACGCTGACAGAGTCCGGAGACGGGAAAACAGGACCGGACAGTGCGCTGGCCTATGAATGGAACCGTCTGACCGGGGATAAAGTGTGGGTAGTGAATACATCCTGGGGGGCCACCTCAGTAGTCAATTGGACTCCGGGAGGCGCTCAGTATGAGCGCTCTATGGCTGTGAACCGTCTCGTACGACAGACGTATCAGGCAGAGATAGACGCGGGACATTATACGGAAGGAGAGAGCCTTCTGTGCTGGCTGCAGGGAGAAGCTGACAGATATATGACCGCAGAAGCATATTACAGTTCTTTTTCATCCATGTATAATGCCATGGTAAAAGATCTCGGATTGGATCTGTTCGGAATCATCATGGTGCGGTCCAATGAAGGGTCCCGCTCTAATGCAGAGGATATCAGTATGTCCGGTCCGCGTGTTGCACAGTATGCGGCAGGCGGAGCAGAGGGACTGGCAAAGGCTTATGTAGTAAGCAATGTGAATGAACAGTGGGTGACAAATGCGCAGGTCAAGAGTTATTTCTCCAAAGCCTACCCAGGAGGTTCTCTGACCTATCCGATGCAGAATGCATCGGTAGGACTGCCGGCCACTGTCGCAGAAGTACATAATGATATCCATTATTCACAGATTGGACATAATGAGAACGGCATCACCGCGGCTGCGGGGATGTATGCTGTGCTGTCCGGAGGGACGGGGAGTGCAGCTCCCGGGATTGTCTGGAAAAACCGGGACGGCGTGCATGTGACAAATCTTACGATGGATAAGGGAGAAGAAGTTACCGTAGTTCCGGCAGCGGATCCGTCCTATCGTGCGAAACAGGTGGACTATAGAGTTGAGGGTGCAGTAGGATTTGACGTAAAGACCGGGACAGTTACGGCGAAACAAAAAGGAACAGGTAAGATAACTGCTGTTGACTCCAGCGGAAAAGTACTGTCGGCATTGACGGTCACTGTGGAGGATGCTCTGGATCTTACAGAAGCAGCAGGGAAAAACTACACTGGATTGTTTCAGCACAAGGGTACGTGGTGGTATCTGAAAAACGGGTATATACAGAGCGGATATGTCGGCGTAGTCCGCAATGAAAACGGCTGGTGGTATGTGGAAGACGGAAAAGTTGACTTTACCTACAATGGCTTTGCCCAGAACAGCAATGGCTGGTGGTATATTGAAAATGGAAAAGTAACCTTTAAAAAGACCGACGTTATCAAAGGCGAAGTGAACGGCGAGGTAGCCTGGTGGCGAGTAGTAGACAGCGAGGTGGACTTCAACTGCAACAGTGTAGAAAAAAATAAGAACGGCTGGTGGTATATCCGTGGCGGAAAGGTGGACTTTAACTATACGGGAGTCGCGAAGAACAGCAAAGGCTGGTGGCGCATCGTAGACGGTAAAGTGGACTTTAAATGCAACAGTGTGGAGAAGAATCACCTGGGCTGGTGGTATATCCGAAACGGTAAGGTGGATTTCAGCTATACAGGAGTCGCGAAGAACAGCAAAGGCTGGTGGCGCATCGTAGACGGTAAAGTGGACTTTAAGTGCAACAGTGTGGAGAAGAATCACCTGGGCTGGTGGTATATCCGTGGCGGAAAGGTGAACTTTAACTATACGGGGGTTGCGAAGAACAGCAAAGGCTGGTGGCGCATCGTAGACGGTAAAGTAGATTTTAAATGCAACAGTGTGGAGAAGAACCATCTAGGCTGGTGGTATATCCGTGGCGGAAAGGTGGATTTTAACTATACGGGAGTTGCAAAGAACAGCAAAGGCTGGTGGCGCATTGCAAACGGCAAGGTTAATTTCGGATTTAACGGGATTGCAAGGAACCATAACGGATGGTGGTATATCCGAAACGGCAAGGTTAAATTCTCTTACAGCGGAACGGTCACATGGGAGGGACGGAGATACAGAGTGGTAAGAGGGGAAGTGCGAGTGTAAACAAACAGATGGAAGACTGATGTATTCAGGAAGAAATCAGCGAAAGAGGTTAGGAGTCAACATCTATGGAAAGAATACAGACACTATATATTGTTCTTCTTAAATACACCTATGTGGTCACAAAGAGAATTGATGAAACAATAAGAAATGTATTGATCTGGCTGTTTTCTTTTCTCCTAATCTCTTTGTGTATATACAATTATGCTATATGGTCCAGAGTGGCAACCACAACTCAGTTTCAGAGGGACTTGCTGGGATGTTTATGTCTGGCAGCAATCGGGCTGTTTAGTGTGAATGGTGAACTGAAAAGAATTAAGTGGAACCGAAAGATAGTTTTTATATGGTATATATTGGGAGGGCTGATCTTTCTGTCAGGTCTGCTTCATTCGGTGGAAAACAGCTATTGGCTCTGGTCATTTACAATGTTGATCGGCTTTCCGGGCTTTTATTTGATATGGCACAACAGAAAAGATTATAGCACACTTTTTGATATCATCAGCAGTGCGATGCTTATTATAGTTTTAATCTATTTTGTTATCTGCCTATGCACGGTCAGCAGCCAGTTATATATTAGCGGAAGATATTGGGGAGTGATGAGAAATCCCAATCATCTGGGAAAAGTTGCCGCATCTGGAATGATTGCCGTTTTATATCTTTACTTCAGACTGAAAGACAGGTACAGGTGGATGTTGGGGATTCCTGGCGGGATCTGTGTGATCCTGGCGATTTTGTCTGGTTCAAGATCATCCATGATCATAATGGCTGCACAGTTGCTCGTATTTATCTCAGGTAATATTCAGTTTTGTATGAGCGACAGGGCATATATCAAAACTGCTACGGGAATGATCGGTTTCATATTGATCGGAGCAGCAGCATGTTTTCTTGCCGGAAAAAGTCTTGACTATTGCCAAATGGTTCATGATATGAGCATGGTTCATGCCAGTACTGTGACTTCAGTTCCGGATGAGACGAAAGAAAGTTCAGGGCAACAGGAGGAATCTGTCGAAGAGAATCAAACCATTTCCAAAGGAGAAACGACAAAACAAAACAGCAGCGTTTTGGCGAACAGATTTTCTGTAGACGGAAAATCTGTGGATCAAATTTCCAGCGGGAGGATAACGATATGGAAATATTTTATTGCGCGTTTTAACCTGTTCGGAAATAACTGGACAAGATATACTCCCGGTACGCCGGAATACACATATCAGTGGGCTCACAATGATGTGATCGAGATATCCTACCGTTCGGGAGTGATCGCGGGAGTCTTTGACGCTTTGTTTCTGGTATATCTGGGAATATATGTACTAAAGACCATGTTTTCTAAAAGAAATAAAGTATATCAGTTTTTTACTTCTTTTTCAATAATAGCTTACTGCGGATATGCCATGTTTGAGGTGATATCCTTTCCTTTCAGTATGCAATATACCTTTATGTGTTTTGCATCATTGATACCTGTATTTGAACGGAGGAACGAATTATGGTCCAGGCACCGGAAGTCTCGATAATCACCCCCATTTATAACGGGGAAAAATATCTCAAGGAATGTATTGACAGTATTTTGAACCAGACATTTGCAGATTTTGAGCTTATCTGTGTTGATGATGGCTCTACGGATCATACAAATGAGATATTAGACGAATACAAAACGAAAGATCACAGAGTCCGGGTTTATCATCAGAAAAATCAGTATGCCGGAGTGGCAAGAAATACAGGTATGGATCATGCAGAAGGTAAGTATATCCTGTTTCTCGACAGTGATGATTTTTTTCAGCCTGACATGGTTGAGAAACTGTATGAACAGATTGAAAAAGATAAAGCGGATATATGCGTATGCGCAGGTTATCAATATGATGACAAAAATAAGATCTCGATTGCGGAAAATGGATATTTGAATCATAAATTAGTGCCAGAGGTCATTCCTTTCTCTGTACGGGAAGCGGAGGAAGTTATCTTTAATTTCACAACGATGCATCTGTATAATAAAATGTTCCGTTTTGACTTTATCAAAGAGAATGGTATCAGGTTTAAGCCATATCGTCTGGGTGAAGATGCTGGATTTGTGCTTCATGCTCTGGCTCTGGCAAAGAGTATTACGATTGTTGATGAGAAGCTGTTTCACTATCGGATCAATACGGGCATCAGCGTGACTGACTCTGCCCCTGGAAATATTATGGCAGGGTATAATACTCTGTTGGAGGCTAGGAGCGAGCTGATCGAACGAGGTGTTTATACAGAGAAATTGCAGAAAAGTTTTGCCAATAAAGCATTGGGAAACTGTATGTATTTTTTCAAGAAAGCCAGCACTTTTGAAGCTTACTGCAGGTTATATGAAAATCTTGTAAATGGCGGCTTTAAAGATCTGGACATAGTGGATCACGGAAAAGAGTATTTCTATGTAGAAAAGAACTATAAGAATTTTCTTAAAATGATGGAGTGTAAAGATCCATTTAGATATCTGTTCGGACAATATGTTGATCTGAAAGCAGTTAATTATAGCCAGTCAGTTCAGATCAAAAAGAATAAGAAAGAGCTGAAAAAGGTTAAACAAGAATTGAAAAGGATAAAAGAAGAACTGAAAGAAAAAGATAGAAGAATAAAAGAAATACGAAATTCAGAAACCTACTTGATAGGTAAAGCATTGCTGTGGCTGCCCAGAAAGATACTGGGGAAATAGTATTTGGCTAAAATATTTCTGTACTATTAGATAGAATAGATGTATAATGGGCATGATATGAATGATATGTCATGACGAGAGATAAAGGCAGGGTAGATACATGTTGGGGAAAGGTAAAAGACGGGCAATACTGCTGGCAGTAGCAGATGCTCTGATTGTTATATTCAGCGCAATACTTTCATTAAAGCTGCGCTTTAATTTCTATGCGGTTCCAGATGTGTTTATACATCCGATGTTATATTGTATTCCGATCGATATATTGATCGCTGTTTTTGTGATGCGCTTTTTCAGACTTTATAACAGAGTGTGGGCTTATGCTTCTGTAGAGGAGAGCGTGTCTATTTTCAAAGCGTCGGTATGCATAGAATTTCTTTACATCGTATATAGGACTCTTTTTCAGATTCCAACTCCCAGAAGTTTTTATATATTTGACGGAGTGCTGATTTTTCTGCTTTTTCTTACCATCCGTTTCAGCAGACGGCTGCAGAAACAGCTATTCCCGGGAAAGACAGACAATAGAGCAAGAAAACGGACGATGCTGGTCGGAGGCGGCTCTGCAGCTTCAATACTAATACAAGAGACGCAGCGGGCAGTGAATAGGGAAAGGAATATCGTCTGCATTGTGGATGACAATAAGGATAAAAAAGGAAAATATCTGAGGAATGTCCCGATCGTGGGAACAAGAGAAGATATTCCAGCCATGGCACAGCGATATAAGATAGATGAGATCATCATTTCAATTCCCTCGGCAAGCGGTGAGGCAGTTCAGAGTATCCTGGAGATCTGTCATGAGACAAATGCAAAGGTAAGGATTTTGCCGGCTATTGCTACAGGATTTACGGAGTCCCTTACGGAGTTTGTCCGTGAGGTCAGATATGAGGATCTTCTGGGGCGTGCGCCTGTGAAAGTAAACCAGGCTGGTATCGGAGATTTTATCAGAGGGAAGACAGTTCTTGTAACGGGCGGGGGCGGCTCCATTGGCTCGGAACTTTGCAGACAGATCGTGAAATATGAGCCTCACACACTCATTATCTTTGACATCTATGAGAACAATGCATACGATATCCAGATGGA
>DXAU01000023.1 GCA_019116885.1 Candidatus Mediterraneibacter pullistercoris
GGACGATCATCTGTCTAGGCACAGCGTCGCCGCTGTGCTCGAGCGACCTACCTGAAACGTGACGGGCAGCCACATAGTTTCTATCCGGTCTTGCTTCGGATGGGGTTTACATGTGCCCCTGCTGTTACCAGCAGAGCGGTAGTCTCTTACACTGCCTTTCCACCCTTACCGGGGAGATCCCCGGCGGTTTATTTCTGTTGCACTGGCCTTGGAGTCGCCTCCACCGGACGTTATCCGGCATCCTGCCCTGTGAAGCCCGGACTTTCCTCGTCTGCGGCCTTTCGGCGCCTGCATCCGCGATCGTCTGTCTTACTTGACACAGTTACTGATTATACTATTTTCATACACCTTCGTCAACAATAAGCTCGTCCCCGTCCGCCGCTGTCGTAGCCAGCTCGTCGCACCGCTCGTTCTGGGGATGTCCGTCATGTCCTTTCACCCAGTGAAAGGTAACGCTGTGCTTCTCTTTTGCAGCGATCAGGCGTTTCCACAGGTCTACATTTTTGACTGGTTCGTTCTTTCCTCTCTTCCATCCCTTTTTCAGCCAGCCATCCACCCAGTGCTGATTAAATGCATTTACGACATACTGGGAATCTGAATAGACTTCCACTGTGCATGGACGGTTAAGAGCCTCCAGCCCTGCGATCACAGCCATCAGCTCCATCCGGTTGTTGGTTGTGCGCACATAGCCCTGTGATAATTCTTTTACATGCAGTCCGCCTTTCGTATCCACATACTCAAGTATACTGCCGTAGCCGCCCGGTCCGTCCGGATTCCCTCTGGCGGCTCCATCGGTATATATTTTTACCAGCATAGTTTCTTCCTCTTTTTTCTCATGAATCAAGCAGGAACACCTGTCCCTCATTTTGGATCCTCATGATCCTGTCCTTATATTCTTCCGTGCATTTCTCCAGCATCAGCCGGTCAAAGATCTCATAATTCTCCCAGAAATGCATTGGAAATACGCGCTTTGTATCTGTCCGTCTCATAAAGCAGTCCAGCCCCCAGCAGTACTGCTCTCCAAGCCTTGGATCAACGGGGACGAACGCAAGACCGATCTTTTCCCCCTGAAGCTTATTGATCTCTGACTGATATGTGCGGCGGATCATTTTGTTAAATGTCTCGGACTCCTCCTGCCAGTGCCACCAGTTCAGGTCTCCGGCATGATAGATCGTCTCTTTTCCATACCTGACCAGATACGCAACTCCCTGGTCGTTGGATCTGAGCGTACGCACCGTACATCCGAAGACTGTCTTCTCTTCATTTGGCGCCATGAACACCACGTCCGGCTTATCCGTCCACCGGTCCACGGGTATGTCTGATGAAAGAATGAACCGGATGTCTTCGGATTCATCCCTTAATTTAAATATCTCTTTATTATAATGATCGTAGTGGGCATGGCTCACAAACACGATCATCTTTTTTTTCGCATCCCGCTTTGGAAGGCTGCCCCTGTAAAAATCAAACAGAAAACTGATATCCTCCAGCTCTGCGAGAAATCCGCTGTGTCCTGAATATGTCACTTTTATCATATACTGATACTCTCCACTACCTGTACGATCTCCGGAAGGATATATTCCACATCTTCTTTCGCGGTCTTTGCACTTTCCGGAAGATTTAATATCATCGTCTTATTCCGGATCCCTGCTGCCATGGATTCCAGGATCGCTTTTTTGGAATACCTGAGATTGTAAGCGCGGAGCGCTTCCGGGATGCCCGGGAGAAGTCTCTGGGCCGTCTCTGTGACCGCTTCTGCTGCGCAGTCTCCGCTCTGATAGCCGACTGCTCCGGTCGTCAGTATAAGTTCCACAGACTCCGCATCGGCGAGCTGGGTGATAACAGAAGAAACGACGCCTTTCTCCTGAGGAAGCACTCCTGCTGCCCTGACCTCGAATCCTGCCTGTTCAAGGATGCGTTTTACTGCTGCCGCTGCCGCACTCTCCCCTTTGGCCTTGTACAATCCTGTATCTATCGTAAATATTGCTGCTCTCATCATATGTAACCCCTTTCTTTCTGCTCCCTGTATTCTGTTATTTCCCAAGGATGCGCTCCGAGATCCGGCCCACATTCTCATAGATCCTCTCCGGTGTCTCGCCGATCTTGAACGTACCGTCCTGATACAGGATTTTCCCGTTTATCATCGTCATCTTCACATTCTGTTTGCTGGCGCTGTAGACAATGTTTTTCTCAATATTTTGGAGGGGGTGCATATTCGGCTGCATCAGATCGATCATGATAAGGTCTGCCCGTTTTCCGGCAGCGATGCTGTCGCAGTCGTCAAGTCCCATAACATGCGCCCCGTTTGTCACAGCCATCTTAAGCACATCCACAGCAGGCACTGCTTCGGGATCATCGCAGAGAACCTTCTGCAGTCCTGTTACAAGAAACATCTCGCGGAACATATCCAGACAGTTATTGCTCGCCGGTCCGTCTGTTCCGACCGCTACCGGGATGCCCATATCCAGATAGCGCTTTACGGGAGCAATCCCGCTGGCCAGCTTCAGATTAGACGCAGGATTGGTCACAACGCAAATGTTCCTCTCTCTGAGAATCTCAAAATCCGAGTCGTCCATATGCACGCCGTGGAAAAGTCCGCCGCCATGCCGGAAGAGTCCGAGAGAATCCATATACCCCACAGGCGTCATGCCGGACCGCTCCCTGCACTCCTCGACTTCCTTTTTCGTCTCGGAACAGTGAACATTGACCGGAGCTTTGTACTTGTCAGCGAGTTTTGAAAGCTGTTCCATCAGCTCGCGGCTCGTTGTATACTCTGCATGGAAACCGATCTGATAAGATACAAGGCTATCTTTCTTTTCATTGTATTTTATAAAATCGTTCTCCACATCGCGGACCGTCCCACCGTAATCGTTGATATCCCCGCACAGAACCATGCGAAAGCCTGTCTCCACCGCCGCTCTCGCACTCTCCTCCTTGAGCTTGTACATATCAAACACAGAAGTAATCCCGCTTGTGAGATATTCCATGACTGCGAGCTTTGTCAGCCAGAAAACATCCTCTCCCGTAAGTTTCGCCTCTGCCGGGAACACCTTGTCAAAGAGCCATTCCTGAAGTTTCATATCGTCCGCATAAGAGCGCAGGAACGTCATCGGAGAATGTGTGTGTGCGTTCTTAAATCCCGGCATGATCAGATTTCTGCCGGCATCGATCTCCTGATCCCACTGGCCGGAATCTCTGTCTTGTCCGGCAAGAGTCGCCCGCGCGCCGCTTCCGCTGTTTCCTTCTTCTTTCTCACAGGGTATTACGCGTGTGATGAGCCCGTCCTCTATCTGGATCTCCCCGTCGAAGATCTCTCTTTCGTTCTCCATTGTCAATATCCTGGCATTGTATATTCTGGTCTTCATATGTGGTCACCTCTTTGTCTTTCCTCTCTCTTTTCGCCGCAATCCGGCCGGAAGTTACATTTTCCCGATACTCTTTGTGATAAGCCGTGCAAATTCTTCCGAACGTCTGTCTGCCACTTCCTGTACATCCAAATGGCTCAGCTCTTCTTCCGAAAGCCCGCTTGCCATATTGGAAATACATGATATGCCGCACACACGGACTCCCGCATGGCGGGCCGCAATCGCCTCGCAGGCGGTGCTCATCCCAACGGCGTCCGCGCCGAGAACATCGTACATCCGGATTTCCGCAGGACTCTCAAAATTCGGCCCTGTGGTCTGAAGATAGACTCCCCGTTTCAGGTCTATCCCCTCCTCATCCGCAGTCTTTTCAATCACTTTCATAAGCTCTCTGTCATAGATGTGCGTCATGTCCGGGAATCTGTCTCCAAGCTCAGACAGGTTTTCTCCGACCAGAGGGGACGGGACAAAACTTGAGATCTGGTCTGTGATCATCATAAAGTCCCCCACAGAAAATCCGCGGTTTATTCCCCCGGAAGCATTGGTGAGGAAAAGGATTTCCACGCCCATCTTCTTCATGAGCCTTACAGGGAGCACGACGTCTTCCATCGCATACCCTTCATAATAATGTACTCTGCCTTTCATTACAACAGCGGGGGTGCTTCCAATATATCCCAGCAGAAATCTCCCGTCATGTCCCTGCACGGTCGAGACGGGAAAACCCGGAATCTCACTGTACGGGATCTCTTTGTGGACTTTCATATTCTCTGCATATCCGCCCAGACCGGAACCAAGGATCAGGCCCACCCTTGGAATAAATTCTGTCTGCGATCTGTAATATTCATAACTTTTTTCCAGTTTTTCGTATGGTCTGCTCATTTCCTGCTTCTGCTGTCCTTTCTGAAACTTTCTGTTTTATCTGATATTATAATATCCGCGGCTCTCTGGTTCAACCCTTTCTTCTCCTGGTACCGCCGGAGGGCAAAAGCCCTCCGGCGAAAGCCGCATACACAGATATTATACCCTCTGGGCGCGGGATTGTCGAGGGAGTATCTCACTCAGATTATGATGCACACAAGCCCGCCATTTGTATCATTCACGATCTTCTGCATGGAGTCCTGGAGTTTTACCTGGCTCTCGTCATTGATCATTGAGATTTTGTTTTTCATGCCGTCCATCACAAGCTCTTCCACTGTCTTTCCGAAAATATTCGTGCCCCATACCCCCTCGGGAGTCTCACTCTCCTTTTTGATATATTCCGCCAGATCCTCAGCCTGTTTCTCACTTCCCACAATCGGCGCGATCTCCGTCTCTATATTGGCGCGTATCATATGGATAGACGGAGCCTCTGAGCGTATCTTTACGCCGAACTTGCTGCCCTGCTTAATAATGACCGGTTCCTCGAGCCTGATGTCCTCTTTCGACGGAGTAACCACGCCGTAGCCTTTCATCTTCACGCTGGCAAACGCATCTTTCAGGCTGCTCAGTTCTTCCCGCATGGACGAGAGTTCTTTCACAGTGGAGATCAGTTCATATTCTCCTCTGATCTGAGTGCCTGTAAGTTCGCTCAGCACTGCGTAGTAATGCTCCTGCTCATAGCTGATCCGGATCTTTACCTTTCCCGAGTCCATCTCGATCTGAGTGACGGACATCTCATGGATATAGGGGCCCCCGGCAGTAAGCTCCAGAGAGACGATGCTCCTGATATCTTCCATCTCGCCCATAAGAGAGCGCACCTGTTCGAGAAGATCTTTCTTGATTCTGTGCTCTCTTGAGAGCATCTCTACCCATTTCGGTACATAGAATTCTACTTCCGTTACCGGAAATTCATAGAGTACCTGGCGCATGATTTCATGGATATCTTCTGTCTTCATCTGCTCACAGTTCACGGGTACGACCGCTGCCCCGTATTTGGCTTCCAGCTCATCCTTTAATGTTTTTGTCTCTTCCGCATAAGGTTTGCGGCAGTTGAGCAGAATAACGAAAGGCTTTCCTATCGTCTTTAGCTCCCTTATCGTCTTCTCTTCAGCCTCTATGTAATTCTCTCTTGGAATGTCGGTCACGCTCCCGTCAGTGGTCACGACAAATCCAATGGTCGCGTGGTCATGGATCACTTTCTGCGTTCCGATGGCTGCCGCCTTTGTAAATGGTATCTCATACTCAAACCAGGGAGTCTTTACCTGACGCTCCACATCATTTTCAATATGCCCGGAAGCCCCCTCCACCATAAAGCCCACGCAGTCGATAAGGCGGATCTTTACCTCTGTATCTTCAGACAGCCTGACAGATGCTGCATCTTTGGGTACAAATTTGGGTTCTGTCGTCATGATCGTTGTTCCTGACGCGGACTGGGGAAGCTCATCCTGTGTCCGTTCTCTTGCATGATCATCTGTCATATTCGGCAGGACGAGAAGGTCCATGAACCTTTTGATAAATGTGGATTTGCCTGTCCGCACCGGTCCCACCACGCCGATGTAGATTTCTCCGTTTGTGCGTGCTTTCATATCTCTGTATACCTGAAATGAATCCATAAAGATACCCCCTTATTCTGCTGATACAGTGTATGCTGCAGCATAAGGGGGTATGACTTTTATTTTGCTGTCTTTTATTCTGCTTTCATTCGTTCCACTTCAGAGAGTTGTTCTCACTGCGCGACTCTCTCATCATCAGGTCATCCACTGCTTCTGCCGGGGATTTCCCCTCAAAAAGGACTGCGTTGACCTCATTTACGATGGGCATGGATACTTCATACTTCTCTGCAAGTTTTGCGGCCGCTTTGGCAGAATAGACGCCTTCCACGACCATCTTGACCTCGTCCATGGCCTCCTGCATGGACATTCCCTGGCCGATCAGATAACCCGCCCTGCGGTTCCGGCTGTGTACGCTGGCACATGTAACGATAAGATCCCCGATCCCGGTAAGTCCGGTAAAGCTCTCAAGCTTCCCGCCCATTTTCACGCC
This sequence comes from Candidatus Mediterraneibacter pullistercoris, assembly GCA_019116885.1. Taxonomy (GTDB): domain Bacteria; phylum Bacillota; class Clostridia; order Lachnospirales; family Lachnospiraceae; genus Mediterraneibacter; species Mediterraneibacter pullistercoris. The sequence continues at coordinate 6,321 of DXAU01000023.1, forward strand.
AAGCCGCGCAATCTCTGCGATGCCTCTCGTAATAAGGGCCGCTTTCGTGTTGTCACCGTATCCAAGCCCGTCCGCGATGCCTGCTGCCAGAGCGATTACATTTTTCAGAGATCCGCCCAGCTCGATGCCCAGAATGTCCGGGCTTGTATACACGCGGAACACATTGCTTATAAAGGCTGACTGGAGATATTCTGCTGTCTTTCTCGTCCTGGCTCCGATCACACAGGTCGTGGGAAGCCGGCGCCCCACCTCTTCTGCATGGCTTGGCCCCGAGAGCACCG
>DXAU01000001.1 GCA_019116885.1 Candidatus Mediterraneibacter pullistercoris
ATTCGAGCTTCGAGGGTGAAACCTAGTTTTTCAGCAATACGTTGGCTTGCTTTGTTGTAACCATAACATTCAATTTCAATTTTGTGGAGATTGAGTAGGGTAAATCCAACTTCCAACAACGCACGCGCAGCCTCTGTCATCAGCCCTTGCCCCCAATAATCTGGATGAAGAAGATAGCCCATCTCCAGCACATCATCTGCATGGCGATGATTGAAATCAACTGAACCAATGACTGTGTTTGTCCCTTTTAGGCAAATCCCATAACCAGACGGAATCTTTTGCTCCTCCCAGCGTTTTGGTAAGATATGCTCAAGATAATAGGCCTCCTCTTCCACCGTTTTCACAGGTGGGAAGCCTGCTCGCCAAGTCACTTCTGGCAAACGTACATAAGCAAACACGTCCTTGGCATCTATGACCAAACGCTGTCGCAAATAAAGCCGCTCCGTTTCTACATCAGGCAGTTTCTCACCTTTTATGTGACCTAGAATGTTTATCATAATATCCCCTTTTCCCAATAAAAAACCGCCCCTGCCATACGACAGGGACGAACTTTTTATAAATCCGCGGTACCACCCACATTCGAGTGACTGGCACTCGCAACTTGTTTATTCAATTACACCCTTTCAGCAACCAGCCTTAACATTTGTACGGATTTCTCAACCACACCGCTCTCTGTGACAAATGTTCCTTAAGACACCTCTGAATGGTTTTATTTTATCAGATTTAGTCCGCTAACGCAATGCTTAGGCCTTAAAGGAAACACCATTTTCCTTTAACTTATTAACCGTCGCTGGACCAATCCCTTTAAAGGCCAAAACCTCTTTTTCACTAAACTTTTCAAAATCCAAGACTGATTGAATACCTTCATTGTACAGCGTTTCAATCAATTTTGGTCGAATGCCTTCTACGGCAGAAATTGCTGAAAATTCTTCCAAACTAAGAGTTGCTTTTGAAACTAGTTTACTGGCCGCCTCAAGCGTTGATGCGGCTGCTGTTTTTAGCATTCCCGCACGCTTTAATTTCAACATATACTCTTTTTTTCGATTCTTTTTCTTTGCCATTATTAATAATTTCTTTCTCCTAAAAGATTATCTGGTAAATCATGGAAACCTTTGCCGGCTTTATAATTCGCAAATTTTCCTTGGATAAATTTGTAAGCGTCCAACTTACTTTCATAACGAATATAAGCATCCGCAGCACGCTCATCCTTGTCCTCTTCTACAATCTTGCGGCTTGCATCCATAGCCATTTCATTGATTGTGATTTGTGAATCTACCCAAGCTTCAAAGTCTTTTAAAAATTCTTGTTCGTAAGTCATAACTCCACCTCGTCTGATTTCCTAGCACATATTATATCAAAAGCATCGCAAAAAGAGAAGTTTGTAAGGGATTTCCATGCTATTTTGACATGAAAGAAGAACCATTTTCAGAAATCTATCTGTCCTTTTCATTTTTTAGGACAATAAAGTTTCCCAGTATATCACAAAAATAATATTTTTCAACCCTTGCAAAACACAAAATATAGTGTTAACATTTTAACCGTTCACAATATATTGTGTTTTTTTGATATGCAGTTCCCACAAGAAATTGATTTTCTTGCGACTACATAGATGATTCTAACAGAAAGGAGCCAGCCATGACCAAAACCTAGCCCAGCCTGAGTGCTTAATTGTCAAACCAGTCCTAGATTTAGGACAACACAATCCTTTATTGATCAATAAAAAACGTTTTGGAGGTGCATTACCATCGTGATTATTCTAGCAGGAATGATAGGAGTTGGAAAAACGACCTATACTTCTCTTTTGGCCCAAGAACTAGGAACAACAGCTTTCTTTGAACCTGTTGAAAACAACCCTATTTTAGATAAATACTATGAAGACCCTGAAAAATACGGCTTTGTTTTGCAAATTTATTTCTTAAACAAACGCTTTGCTGCTATCAAAAAAGCCTACAAGGCTGATAACAATGTCTTGGACCGCTCGATTTATGAGGATGCTTTATTTACCTACATCAACACCCTTCAAGGTAGTATCAGCGACCAAGAATACCGTATTTACCTAGACCTTTTGGATAACATGATGGAGGAAATTGACGGACTTCCTAAAAAAGCACCTGACTTACTCATCTATCTTGAAGGCAGTTTTGACCATATCATGTCCAACATCAAAAAACGCGGACGTGAATTTGAACAACCTGACCACAACGAAGGGTTAACCGATTATTACAAACTTCTTCACTCACATTATAATAACTGGTACGATAACTACCAATACAGTCCCAAAATGAAAATCAATACTGATCACATCGATGTGACCAAATCAGAGGACTGGCAAAAAGTTTATCGCATGATCCGTCAAGAAATGAAATCAATTGGAATTGGAGATTAACATTTTTTGGACACACAACTTTCACTCAAACAATCATTTGACCTCGCTTGGGGTCGTTTTACTCTCAGAGAACGCCTCTTTGTCATTGCATCCTTTACTGTTTCACTTGGCTTTACGGTCTACGGTATCCTCTCAACCCTTTGGTTAGGGCAATTAGACATGATCACCATTCTTTCTATCATCATGTCTGTCTTTGGTTTTATTGGAACCTGGACCCTCGCCTTGCAATGGCAACACACTTTCAAAGTCAACGGCATTCAAAACCTTGCTGGAATCCTCGTTGCTGGGATGCAAGGCATCTATGGTGATATGTTTACCAGTCTTTATTACCTCATCACAGAATTTATCGGTAACAGCAATTGGAAAAAACGCCGCAACAAAGACGGCGAACTGGTGGTCGATAAAGGCTTTGGTGTTAAAGACGTTCTCATTGGTATCTTTTTCTGGACGATTGGGCTTGGTTTGCTCTCCTTTTGGATGGGCGGTCAACAAATCATCCTAGACGCTCTCACCAACGGACTTTCCTTCACCGCACAACAAAGACAAGTCAAAGGACACATTGACGGTTTTTACCTCTGGCTACTGGTTGACTTGCTCAGCTTTATTTTATTCATGGCGATTGGCAATCAAGTCGTTGCCTTTAGCTACTTTGGTATGTTTGCCCAAGGATTCGTCGGTATCATGATTTGGCAAAAAGGAAAAGGCGACAATGTCGCACTCCAAAACAAAAAAGCCTCCGAAGAGACTTTATAATATAATCATCTGCCACCACCGAGAATTGAACTCGGAACGGAGCATTACCATTGCTCTATTATACCATTTAACTATAGCGGCTACCATATAATAATAACACGACACGAAAACTTTCGCAAGCTTTTTTTACCAATTTGCTCAAAAAAGGGCACACCCCACAAGCATCTGCTTTTGTGGGGCTTTTTGGTATGCCTAAGAAAGATTTTGTTTCAAAATAGTGTGAATGGATTGGACAGGAGGAGTCAACTCAAGATGTTCGCCCAACATTTTTTCCATCCAAATCATGTCATACCAACGGTTGAATTTATAACCTGATGAATGAAAAGTCCCAACCAACTGATACCCCAAGGCTTGGTGAAATCCCGAACTATGATTGGTCAAATAAGCATCCTCCACCGCCGTCGATGCAATGCAAGCATTGAGGTTTAGCACACCCATTTGACGCAGATAATGCTCCAACTGCTGGTAAAGCAAACGTCCAAGCCCCTTATGACGCTGCCTGTGATCCAAATAAATCGTCATTTCCGCTGACCAAGCATAAGCAGGTCTGACATGAAAAGGGGCTGCATAGGCGTAGCCCACAATCTGCCCAGCCTCTTCTGCAACCAAATAAGGGTAAAACGATTGGATATCCTGCATTCGCGCTGCAAATTCCTCCTGGCTGGGTACCTCATAATCAAAAGTCACAGCCGTTTCTTCCACGTAATAACGGTAAATCTCCCGCAGCCTTGACACATCTTCTAAACGAGCCAAACGAATCGTAGGCATCATCTCCTGTCCTCCTCAACTGTTTTGTCACAGTATAACGAGAAAAACAGGACCTGTCAAAAGAAAGCTGACAAGCCCTGTTATAGTATCATTTCTTGCTTAATTTCACCACGGCTTCAGTCCGTGCCGTATGAGGAAACATATCCACTGACTGAATATATTCCACTTGGTAAACCTTCGTCAAAGCCACCAAATCACGCGCCAAGGTTGCTGTATTACAAGACACATAAACCATCTTGGCTGGTTGGTAACGCAAAATCGTTTGAAGCAATTTCTCATCCAAGCCTGTACGCGGTGGGTCCACAATTAAGGCATCCGCACGATAGCCTTCTTGGTACCACTTGGGAATAATATCCTCCGCACGACCAGCTTCGTAGTAAGTATTGTCAAAGCCCATACGCTGAGCATTCTTCTTCGCATCAGCAATCGCTTCTGGAATAATATCCATGCCTCGAACACTCTTGACTTTATCAGCAAAGGCAAAACCAATCGTCCCCACACCACAATAAGCGTCAATAATATGGTCATTTTCAGAAACATCCAAGGCTGCCACAGCTTGCCCGTACAAGACCTGCGTTTGCTGGGGATTTAGCTGGTAAAAAGCTCGTGGTGACAATGAGAACTGATAATCCAAGACCTCTTCTTCAATCGTAGCACGTCCCAAAATGATTTCCGTCTTATCTCCGTAAATCTCACTTGATTTGGAACGGTTAAGATTGACCGCAATGCCTTGAATTTCCTCAAATTCCGCCGTCAAGGTCTTAATCACTGGCGCCAAGAAAAGTTCACGACTGGTCACAAAAATGAGCTGTACCTGATTCGTCGCCATTGCCTTACGAATCATCACCGTCCGCACACCTGCAGTTCGACGCTCATCGTAAATTGGAACTTGGTATTTTTCTAACAATGCCACCACACGATTGATAATGGCTTGCGTCAACTCATCCTGCACCAAACAATCTTTGATATTAACCAAACGATGACTTCCCTCTTGGAACAAGCCTGCTTTGACATTTCCTTTAAACGCACGCGTTTGAAATTGCAATTTAGCACGGTAATGATAAGGAGTATCCATGCCTATCGTGTGACGAATGTCATAATTCTCATAACCCGCAGGTTTGAACTTTTTCAAGGCCTGCCTAATCAAATCATCCTTAAACTCCAACTGCTTGTCATACTGCAAATGCATGATCTGACAACCGCCACACGCATCATAAATAGGACACGGTGCTTGTACACGAAAAAGCGAGGTTTTGTTGATAGTCAAAAGCCTAGCCTGAGCAAAATTGCGTTTCACAGCCGTGATTTGACAAAAGACATCTTCACCTTTTAAAGCACCTGGCACAAAAACCAAGGTCTTTTTATAAAAACCAATACCTTCCCCGTTGATTCCCATACGCTTGATTTTCAAAGGAATTTTTTGCTTTACTTTCACATTCATTGTTGACTAAATGTAACTCCTGCTTTCTTCAATTTTTCTAAAGTGGCTTTTCCAAAAGTTGGCAAGGCAAAAGAGCCGTTTCCGTCAAAAGTTGAAAATTCTGAATCCCGTAAATACCATTTAAGGCTAATACACTAAGCTGCTTGGACGATAAAAAAGCAAGTGGTCCAAATCATCGTCACTATCAGCCATATTAGTGGTCACGTAAGCATTCAAATAAGCTTGAATGTAGGTCGATGCCGTCAGCAAAAGCGGTAAAATAGGGGAAAAAGCGAAGTAAAGACTCTCTTCGCAATTAGCTGAGCACTCCTCCCACGTTTCAACCTCCATGACACGACCTAACGGAAAGATATCTTGCTCACAAAAAGCGAGAAAATCCGTCACTTGCACACAAAAGCCCACTAATAATTGTGATGCATCGGCATGATAGCCGCCTAAAATGGCGGCTACCAAAAGTGATACTTGCATTCGCACATCTGCTGCATAGGATGTACAACTATTAACAAAAGCTTGCGCTTCATCATAGCGCGACATGAGGACATAAAGAGCCAGAATCTCATAACGACAAGTCAGACCATCTGCCCTATCCACCTGATAAATGGCTAAAAAGTGGTCCAAAGCCAACTTAACCGTCAAATAAGGGCGGCTTTTCTCATTGTCCCAAGTCCTGTCTACCAGCGCTGACCAACTAGGAAAAAGACGCTCCTCTAACCGCTACAAATCATACAGGTCTTCCATCAAATCCCAACCTGATAAAAGGCCAGCGTCAACAGTCCCATCAAAAATGCATTCAGCAGATGCATTGGCATTTTCTTCATCAAACCAATCCAAAGAGCCTTCAGCCTCCTCAAAAACCTGACTTTGTCGATATTGGTCCAAATGGATTACCTTATCTTTTCCAACCATAGCTACCTCTTTTTAGAAAAATGCCTTTTCTTATCTCTATTCTACCATTTTTGCTATAATTAAAACTATGAAAATCACCAAAATTGAAAAGAAAAAACGCCTTTATTTGATTGAGATAGACGGTTCTGATAATCTTTATGTCACAGAAGATACCATCGTTCATTTTATGTTGAGCAAGGGCATGAGCCTAGATGACGCCTTACTAAAGGACATTCAAAGCTTTGCCCAATTTTCTTACGGCAAAAACCTCGCCCTCTACTACATTTCCTTTAAGCAACGCACTGTAAAAGAAGTTAAACAGTACCTTGAAAAACACGAGATTGACACACGTTATATTCCCGATATCCTTGACAATCTAATAGCAGAAAATTGGCTAAATGACCAGCAATATGTTGAAAACTATCTGGCTCAAAATCTCCATTCAGGCGACAAGGGACCTTATATCCTAAAACAAAAACTCATGCAAAAAGGGATTGATACACAAGTCATTGAACAGGGCTTAGCCCAACTTGACTTCTCAGAAGTGGCAGAAAAAACTGCCAAAAAACTGCTCAAAAAATACCAGAGCAAACTTTCTAGTAAGAGTCTAACAGACAAAATCATCCAAAACTTGATGAATAAAGGTTTTTCCTATGACGAAGCCAAAACCGCCTTTGAAAAACTTGATACCGACAAAGACGAAGAACAAGAGCAGGAGCTTCTCTATCAAGCCCTAGACAAACAACACCGCAAATTAAGCAAAAAATACGATGGCTATGACCTCAAACAACGCCTTATCCAACATCTCATGCGTAAAGGGTTTGCTTATGACGACATCCAAACAGCACTTCGAGATTATTTGTCGATTTAATGGCATTTCTAAGTGATTTTTTCAGAAAATTATGATAGACTATAACAGATAAGTTTAATTGTAGAAAGTTGGTAAGGCATGAAATTACCTAAGGAAGGCGACTTTATTACAATTCAAAGTTATAAGCATGATAAGAGTTTGCACCGTACATGGCGCGACACAATGGTACTAAAAACAACAGATACAGCCCTTATAGGAGTGAACGACCACACATTAGTGACAGAAAGTGATGGCAGACGCTGGGTGACACGCGAACCCGCTATCGTCTATTTTCATAAAAAATATTGGTTTAATATTATTGCTATGATAAGAGATAACGGAGTTTCCTACTACTGCAACCTTGCCAGTCCATACGTTCTGGACGAAGAAGCTCTAAAGTATATCGACTATGATTTAGATGTCAAGATTTTTGCCGATGGCGAAAAAAGGCTGCTTGACGTTGATGAGTACGAGTTGCACAAGCAAGAAATGGGGTATTCACCAGACATTGATTTTATTTTAAAAGAAAATGTTAAGATACTCGTTGATTGGATAAATAACGGTAAAGGACCTTTTTCACAAGCTTATATTAACATTTGGTACAAACGTTATCTTGAACTAAAGAATCGTTAAAGTTGCAAGCATCCGAAAGGATGCTTTTACAGTATTAGTGGAGGTGTTCTATGGCATTTGAAGACACAAAGAAACGTTCTGTCAGTTTTGGAGTAGCAACCAGCATCCCATTTGAAATTATTGAAACACTCTGGGATTTATTGGACAATTATCTAAAAACCGTTGTCCAGCTAGACTCTATCCTATCCTTTCACTTAAAAAACAACCACAATAACATCGCAATCGAATACTTCAACAGTAATCAAAACCTTTCCATTACCTTTGATTACAATTTCCCCTTTGATGAGTTTTTCCCAAGTACTGTTTATATCATGGATCAAGCAGGAATGGAAACACTCCTCCTTCCATACGAATTAGATTAGCTATTAGTTTAATTCTTTATATTACCACAGTAAAAGTTCTATTTTATAGGACTTTTTTTATTAATCCCCACCCATCTAACTCTAACGGATGGTTTATTGTCACGTAACTTACGGAGCGTGACGGACTGAAAGTCACATAATAAAAAAGAAGATTGACTAACAACCTCCTCAACTCGTTTAAAACAATAGTCCGTACGGGATTCGAACCCGTGTTACCGCCGTGAAAAGGCGGTGTCTTAACCCCTTGACCAACGGACCATATTATTAAATGAATGGGCACAAGTGGACTCGAACCACCGACCTCACGCTTATCAGGCGTGCGCTCTAACCAGCTGAGCTATGCGCCCAATATAGCTAACAAATTATATCATAATTGTTATGCCGGCTACATGACTTGAACACGCGACCCTCTGATTACAAATCAGATGCTCTACCAACTGAGCTAAGCCGGCTACTTCTTATTAATGCGGGTTAAGGGACTTGAACCCCCACGCCGTTAAGCGCCAGATCCTAAATCTGGTGCGTCTGCCAATTCCGCCAAACCCGCATAGTATGATGACCCGTACTGGGCTCGAACCAGTGACCCATTGATTAAAAGTCAGCTGTCTGAATACGCCGATGTGGCTCAATTGGCAGAGCAGCTGATTTGTAATCAGCAGGTTATCGGTTCGAGTCCGATCATCGGCTTTGTCTCATATGAGACAGAATAATTTAATATCGCGGGGTGGAGCAGTCTGGAAGCTCGTCGGGCTCATAACCGGTCGGTCCTGGGTTCGAGTCCCCGAAGGTCCATCGGGCACTCAGCTTCTGAAACGCGGAGGCTGAGTGCTCATATAGTAAGGCCCAGTGGCTCAGTTGGTTAGAGCGCCGCCCTGTCACGGCGGAGGTCGAGAGTTCGAGTCTCTTCTGGGTCGTTTCTCTTATCAGTGTAAGATATGGGAGAACAATTTAATATATGCCGCAGTGGCGGAATTGGCAGACGCCCGGGACTTAAAATCCCGTGGGTAGTGATACCCGTGCCGGTTCGATCCCGGCCTGCGGCATTAGAGAAGAAGATCAAGACAATTTGTTTTGATCTTTTTTGCGGCCGGGACGAACCAAAGGCCCGACTTACCACTGCATGCAATCCTGGAATGGGATGCTTAGTATTTTCGGTGATTGTGCAAATGAATAAGAAATAACGAAGCGGTCCAGACAAGCGAGGAGAAAATTACCAAGGGAACAGCAGAACAGAATAAGAAGGGGAAAATTGATTTTTCTGTTCTATTGGTATATGATATAGCTGTACATAATTTACAGATATATGTTTGTTTGAAAGGAGACAGAAAAGATGAGTACAGGAATGATTTGCAACTGCAAGCAGGTATCTTATGCGGATGTGGACAATGCACTGCATCAGATGACAAAATTTGATGATGTTCTTTCAGCATTTGAGGAAGTTCAGAAAGTGACTCACTGTTCTACAGGATGCGGTGGATGTCATGATAAGATCATGGAGGCCATCTCAGAGATTATGATGAGATAGTCTGTGGATATAAGCCTGAAACATATCTTGTGCCGGATATGCTGGAGAACAACAGAACTTTTCCAGTTAGAACAGACTGTGCGGGAACACCTGAAGAGCTGCTCAAATTTATTGAAACGGTAGGAAAGTAAAATGTTTATGACGATCATCTTTTTTCTTGTCAGCATCTCCGCATCCGTAGTGGGATCTATATGCGGGATTGGTGGAGGTGTTATCATTAAGCCGGTTTTGGATGCGGCCGGTATCATGAGTGTGAGCGGCATCAGTTTTTTATCGGGATGTACGGTTCTGGCCATGTCTGTAGTCTCTGTTTATAAAAATGTGCGTGCCGGGACAGCAAAACTGAACGTCCGGACAGCAACCGGACTTGCTGTTGGAGCAGCACTTGGCGGGGTTGCCGGAAAGAGCATGTTCCAGGCGCTGAAATCAGCCGTTGGCAATGAGAATGTAGTGGGGATGACCCAGGCTGTTGTCCTTATTATCATCACGCTGGGAACACTGATCTATACTGTCTGTAAAAAAAAGATACATACAAAGGAGTACACTCAGCTTTGGCTGTGTTTCGCGATCGGTGTCCTGCTGGGGATCATGTCCAGTTTCCTGGGAATCGGCGGCGGACCGATCAATCTGGTAGTCCTCGCTTATTTCTTTTCCATGGGTACGAAAGAAGCGGCGCTTAGTTCGCTGTATATTATCATGTTCTCACAGATCACCAGTTTGATTCAGACCTGCATAACAGGAACGATACCAGAAGTAAAGGCGTCATATCTCGCAGCCATGATTATAGGCGGTATACTTGGCGGAACGCTGGGAAGCAAAGTGAATAAAAAGATTGATGAGAACGGGGTGAATAAACTCTTTATTGCGCTTATGATCGTCATAGTCGGTATAAATATTTATAATGCAGTTAAATTCGGCAGCGCTGTTTAAGCGGATGCCGATGCTGTATGGGCGGAACTTCTTATAGATCCGCCCTTTTTTGCGTGGGCAGCCGCTTACAATCCCGGAATGTGCCTTTTGGAACTCCCGGTGATTGTTACATAATTATTACAAAAATATATTGACAAATGATTTCGGTGTGATATACTTTGAAAGTCAAAGTATTTAAGAGTCAAAGTAATTTTTGGAGTTACAGTTCAGCCGTCTGATTCCAGAAGACGGATTCAGGCATGCATGGGAATCCGGCGAACGGCACGGCTGAACTGTCACAAGTCGAGGATTTGGAGAATAGAAATGGTTGGAAAAATATGTGGAACCGGCTCTTATGTGCCGCCCCGGGTGCTGAATAATGACGACCTGTCAAAGATCGTGGACACAAATGACGAATGGATACGGGAGAGAACCGGAATCGGGAAACGACATGTTGCAGAAGCGGAGACAACATCCTGGATGGCAGGACAGGCAGCCCTTCGCGCCGTGGAGCAGAGTGGGATTGACCCTGCGGAGATTGACATGATCCTGGTGGCAACTTCTTCATCAGAAACAGTGTTCCCTTGTGCGGCGTGCGAAGTGCAGAAGATGATCGGCGCGGCTGGCGCAGCCGGGTATGATCTGAACGCAGCGTGTACAGGATTCGTACTTGCATTTAATGCCGCCCAGGCATATATAAGTGCGGGATTCTGCCGGACAGTCATGGTGATTGGAGCCGACAGTATGAGCAACATGATTGACTGGACGGACAGAAGCACATGCATCCTTTTCGGAGACGGTGCAGGAGCAGTGATTCTGAGAGCAGAAGAAGGAACCCCGGTGTATATGGCAGCTCATTCGGACGGGGAGAAAGCTCCCTCTCTGACAGGTCTGAGCAGACACCGCAGGGGCTGGGTGGAAGAGCTTGAAGAAGGCGCAGAGAAAAAATCTTTTATCCATATGGACGGGCAGGGCGTGTTTAAGTTCGCTGTCCGCAAAGTGCCGGAGGTCATTGAAGAAGTTCTGGAAGAGGCGGGAAGTTCGCTTGAAGACATCGATTATTTCATTCTTCACCAGGCAAACAGACGAATCATTGAGGCAGTTGCCAAGCGCCTTAAGACAGACGTCTCAAAATTCCCGATGAACCTTGAGGAGTATGCGAATACTTCAGCGGCGACAGTGCCGATACTTATAGATGAGATGAACCGCAAAGGAATGTTGACAGAGGGACAGAAGATCATGCTGGCGGGATTTGGAGCCGGCCTTACCTGGGCAGCCACTCTGTTCGAGTGGTAAGCTGTACTGGCGCCCAGCGTATCTGGTAATCTCCGGCACTGCCGGATTACAATACATTCTCTCCGCATAGCGGAGCGATATCATTCCCAGAGGGAAAAATATTTTCAAAAAGAAAGGAAAAGAGAAACCATGTTAGAAAAGATCAAAGAAATCGTAGCAGACTCATTAAACGCAGACGGTGACACACTTACAGAGGCAACGTCTTTCAAAGATGACCTGGGAGCTGATTCCCTGGATCTGTTTGAGATGGTAATGGCTTTTGAGGAAGAATTTGAAGTTGAGATTCCGTCTGAAGATCTGGAGCAGATCAGTACGATTGGTGATGTTGTAAAATATCTGGAAGCACACAAATAAAGCGAATTTAATTTTTGATAGAAAGAAAGGTTGTTAGTATGAAAACAAAAGTAACCGAATTATTAGGAACTGAATATCCGATCATTCAGGGCGGAATGGCCTGGGTTGCTGAGTATCATCTTGCAGCCGCCGTATCCGAAGCCGGCGGCTTGGGGCTTATCGGTGCTGCGAGCGCGCCGGCTGACTGGGTGCGTGATCAGATCAGAGAGGCAAAGAAACTCACTGATAAACCATTTGGGGTAAATATCATGCTCATGAGTCCGCATGCGGACGATGTGGCAAAAGTTATCGTGGAGGAGGACGTGAAAGTCGTTACGACTGGAGCCGGTTCTCCGGAAAAATACATGAAGATGTGGAAGGAAGCCGGAGTAAAGGTAATCCCGGTTGTCGCATCTGTGGCGCTTGCAAAGCGTATGGAGAGATGCGGAGCCGATGCACTTGTGGCAGAGGGGACAGAAGCCGGCGGACACATCGGTGAGAATACGACAATGGTACTCGTACCACAGGTCGTAGATGCAGTGAGTGTTCCGGTCATTGCAGCAGGCGGCATCGCTGACGGAAGAGGAATCGCGGCAGCGTTTATGCTCGGTGCGCAGGGTGTACAGATGGGAACTCACTTTGTGGTCACGAATGAATCTCAGGTTCATGAAAACTATAAAGATATGATCATCAAGGCAAGGGACATTGATTCCAGAGTAACAGGAAGAACTACGGGTCATCCGGTACGTGCTCTGAGAAATCAGATGACAAAAGAGTACTTACAGAAAGAACAGGATGGCGCTTCATTTGAAGAACTCGAGCTTCTGACTCTCGGCGGACTGAGAAAAGCTGTCGTAGAGGGAGACGTCAAGACTGGAAGCGTGATGGCAGGACAGATCGCAGGCATGGTCAAAGAGAAGATGTCATGTCATGACCTGATCCAGAAACTTGTAAAAGAGACAGATGACCTGATCGGAGGCAGAGGTTTCTATGAGTAAGATCGCATTTATGTTCCCGGGACAGGGAGCACAGAAGGCCGGAATGGGCAAAGATTTTTATGAACAGAGTGAAACAGCAAGGAACGTCATCGACAAGGCGACGGAACTGCTGGACATAGATATGAAAGCATTATGCTTTGAAGAGAATGACAAACTGGACCAGACAGAGTATACACAGGCTGCGCTCGTGACTGTCTGTCTGGCAATGGAACATGTGGTAAGAGAACGGGGATTAAAAGCCGACGTGACAGCAGGCTTAAGCCTTGGAGAGTACTGCGCGATCGCATCCGCAGGCGGGATGAGCACAGAGGATGCCATCACGACAGTGAGAAAGCGCGGAATTCTCATGCAGAACGCGGTGCCGGACGGCAAAGGTTCCATGGCCGCAGTTCTGGGCATGACAGGCGAAGATATCGAGAAAGTCGTTGATCCGATCGACGGTGTGACGATCGCTAATTATAATTGCCCGGGGCAGATTGTCATCACGGGTTGGAAAGAGAGCGTGGAGCAGGCTTCGGAAGCGCTCAAAGCAGCAGGTGCAAAGCGTGTAATGCCGCTGAATGTGAGCGGGCCGTTCCATTCTCCGATGCTGGAAGAGGCAGGAAGAGAGCTTGGACAGGTGCTTGCAGGCGTACAGCTCTCCCCGCTTGAAATCCCTTATGTGACAAATGTGACGGCAGGGTATGTGGCAGATATTTCCGAGACAAAAGCGCTCCTTGCAACACAGGTGGCATCATCCGTCCGCTGGCAGCAGAGCGTGGAGAATATGATCGCTGATGGAGTGGATACATTTGTGGAGATCGGGCCGGGAAAGACACTGGCAGGATTCATGCGCAAGATCAACCGTGACGTGACAGTATATAATGTCGGCACATGGGAAGATGTAGACAAGGTGGTAAGTGAATTATGTTAAATGGAAAAGTTGCTGTGGTAACAGGTGCTTCCAGAGGAATCGGAAGAGCGGTCGCTATAAAACTTGCGTCTGAGGGCGCGACGGTAGTGGTCAACTACAATGGTTCCAAAGACCGCGCCGAAGAAGTAAAGAAAGAAATAGAGGAAAACGGCGGAACAGCCGAGATCAGACAGTGCAATGTATCTGATTTCCATGCGTGTGAAGAGATGTTCAAAGAAATCATCGCAACATTCGGACATGTGGATATCCTTGTAAATAATGCAGGCATCACAAGAGACGGCCTGCTCATGAAGATGACAGAGGAAGACTATGATGCAGTCCTCGATACAAATCTGAAAGGAACATTCAACTGTATCCGTTTCGTTGCACGCCAGATGATCAAACAGCGCGGCGGACGCATCATTAATATGGCGTCTGTGTCCGGAGTTCTCGGAAATGCAGGACAGGCAAACTATTCTGCGTCAAAGGCGGGCGTGATCGGACTTACAAAGTCTGCAGCCAGAGAGCTTGCAAGCCGCGGGGTCACGGTAAACGCGATTGCACCGGGATTCATTAATACAGAGATGACAGAAGTCCTCTCCGATAAAGTAAAAGAGGGCGCTGTGGCTCAGATTCCGCTCGGAAAATTCGGAGAGACAGAAGATATCGCAAATGCAGCAGCGTTCCTGGCAAGTGACGGTGCAGGGTATATTACCGGACAGGTGCTGAATGTAGACGGTGGAATGGCCATGTGATCCTGTGGAAAGCAGGACCGTGTGAGATAGTATGGTTTGGAAGAGACGGATGGAAATCTTTGTCTCGGAAAGGGATAGATTTAAATATGGAGAAGAGAAGAGTTGTAGTGACCGGGCTTGGGGCTGTTACGCCCATCGGAAATACGGTGGATGAGTTCTGGGCTGGTATTAAGGCAGGCAAGGTCGGAATCGGACGGGTTACAAAATTTGATGTTTCTGATTTTAAGGTTCAGATCGCGGCTGAAGTAAAAGATTTTGTGGCGAAAGACCGTATGGATGCGAAAGCTGCGAAGCGTATGGAGCCGTTTTCGCAGTATGCGGTTGCGGCGGCAAAAGAAGCGTTTGATGACGCGGACATCAACATGGAAAATGAAGATCCATACAGAGTGGGCGTGATCGTGGGGTCAGGTATCGGAAGTCTGCAATGTGTGGAGACAAATTATGAGAAGATTATCACAAAAGGACCCAGCAGAGTGCATCCTCTTATGGTTCCACTGATGATTTCCAATATGGCAGCAGGAAATATTTCGATTCAGCTCGGGCTGAAAGGAAAATGTACCAACGTCGTGACAGCATGTGCGTCAGGAACCCATTGTATCGGAGATGCACTCCGGGCGATCCAGTACGGAGATGCTGACGTGATGGTTGCAGGTGGAACAGAAGCCTCGATCTGTCCGACAGGCATCGCGGGATTTACAGCTCTGACAGCGCTTTCTGCAAATAGTGATCCGATGAAAGCGTCCCGCCCGTTCGACAAGGACAGAGACGGATTCGTACTCGGTGAAGGCGCCGGTATTGTAGTCCTTGAGGAACTGGAACATGCAAAGGCAAGGGGTGCGAAAATATATGCGGAGCTTGTCGGTTACGGCGCGACAGGAGATGCATATCATATAACTTCTCCGGCAGAGGACGGAGAGGGAGCAGGAATGGCGATGAAACTTGCCATGCAGGAAGCTGGTGTGGCGCCGGAGCAGATTGATTATGTCAACGCTCATGGGACAAGCACACATCACAATGATCTTTTCGAGACAAAAGCGATCAAGTTTGCTCTTGGCGATGCTGCGAAAAATGTTTCTGTCAACTCTACAAAGTCTATGATCGGTCATCTGCTCGGCGCGGCAGGCGGCGTTGAGTTCGTGACATGTGTTAAGACGATTCAGGATGGTTTCATCCATCAGACGGTTGGAACCGAGAATGTAGATCCGGAGTGTGATCTGGACTATACGGTAGGCGCTCCGGTTGAGAAAAATGTAAATTATGCGCTTACAAACTCTCTTGGATTCGGTGGGCACAATGCGACATTATTGTTAAAAAAGTATGAAGATTAAGAGGTGTGTGCGATGAAAGTTGAACAGGTATTAGAGCTGGTAAAAGCTGTTTCAGATTCTGAACTTACAGAGTTTAAATATGAGGACGACGGAGTAAAGCTCACGCTAAAAAAAACAAGCGATAAGATCGTCCAGGTGCAGGCTCCGGCCCCGACAGTTCCTGCAGCGGCTCCTGTGGCTGCTCAGGGAACAGCGCCGACAGCCCCGGTTCCGGTTCCGGCTGCTCCGGCAAATGAAGCAGTGGGAACAGCAGAAGCAGCTCCGGCAGGGAATATCGTGAAGTCACCGCTTGTCGGAACATTTTATGCAGCTCCGGCAGAAGATGCAGAGCCATATGTAAAAGTCGGTGACAGTGTAAAAGAAGGACAGGTACTTGCGATCGTAGAGGCAATGAAACTGATGAACGAGATAGAAAGTGACTTCACAGGAACTGTAAAAGAAATCCTCGTACAGAACGGCCAGGGCGTAGAATTCGGCCAGCCACTCTTTGTAATAGGCTAGTCTGCATGCGCCGGGAAATAGTACTCCGCTATGCAGATTTGTCTGCAAAGAGCGGAGGATATTTCTCGGCATATGGCGATAGCCATACAGCGAGAAGAAGCCGCGAAAGCGGCGGAATCGAGCTGTAGGCAAGCGGACGTAAGAAAGGAAAGGTGCATATAAACATGAACAGTTTAAATGTAGAACAGATTAAGGAGATTATCCCCCACAGACATCCGTTTCTCCTGCTTGACAGGATCGAGGATTACGAGCCGGGTCAGTATGCAGTCGGCTATAAGGCAGTGACATACAGAGAAGACTTCTTCCGCGGACATTTTCCGCAGAAAGCGGTCATGCCGGGAGTTCTGATTCTTGAGGCTCTTGCCCAGACAGGAGCGGTGGCTATCTTAAGTATGCCGGAGAACGAAGGCAAGATCGCATTTTTCGGCGGAGTGCAGAAATGCCGTTTCAAAGGCATGGTATTCCCGGGAGACACACTGAAGCTCGAGACGAAGATTATCAAGAGCAAGGGCCCTGTCGGTGTAGGACAGGCCACAGCTTATGTAGACGGCAAAGTAGTTGTCAGCGCAGAGCTGACCTTTATGGTAGGAGAGTAATAATAAGATGATAGGAAAAGTATTGATCGCGAACCGCGGGGAGATTGCCGTACGCATCATCCGCGCATGCCGAGAGATGGGAATCGAGACAGTCGCTGTCTATTCGGAGGCGGACAGTGATGCTCTGCATACACAGCTTGCTGACGAGGCGGTATGCATCGGACCGGCGCCATCGTCTGAGAGTTATTTGAATATGCAGAATATCATCAGCGCAACAGTCATATCCGGAGCAGACGCGATCCACCCGGGATTTGGATTTCTTTCGGAGAACAGCAGATTCGCAGAACTGTGCGAACAGTGCAGCATTACGTTTATCGGTCCAAATTCGCAGGTGATCCAGAGTCTTGGCAATAAATCTGAGGCAAGAAATACGATGATAAATGCCGGTGTTCCGGTTATTCCAGGGAGCAAAGATCCGATCTACGATGCAGAGACAGGCGCCGGAATCGCCGCTGAGATCGGATATCCGGTTATTGTAAAGGCTGCTCTGGGCGGAGGCGGCAAGGGCATGCGCGTTGCCCGGACTCCGGAAGAGTTCGAGGCAAGTTTTAGCACGGCCCAGAAAGAAGCGCAGATGGCGTTTGGCGATAATACGATGTATATTGAGCATTTTGTGGAACATCCGCGTCATATCGAGTTCCAGATTCTTGCCGATGAACACGGCAATGTGATCCACCTTGGAGAGAGGGACTGTTCCGTTCAGAGAAACCATCAGAAGATGATCGAAGAGTCCCCGTCCACTGCCCTTACGCCTGAGCTCCGCAAGAAAATGGGAGAGGCAGCGGTAAGAGCGGCGAGAGCGGCACATTATACAAATGCCGGAACAATTGAGTTCCTGCTCGAGAAGAATAATAATTTCTATTTTATGGAGATGAACACAAGGATTCAGGTAGAGCATCCGGTGACAGAGTGGGTGACAGGAATAGATCTGATCAAGGAACAGATCAGAATTGCTGCCGGAAAACCTCTGAGCTATGAGCAGAAAGACGTCCATATCACGGGACATGCTATTGAGTGCCGCATCAATGCGGAGAATCCTGCGAAGAACTTCCGCCCGTCTCCGGGAACGATAACGGATATGTATCTTCCCGGCGGAAAAGGAGTGAGAATCGACTCTGCCATTTACAGCGGATATACAGTTCCGCCGTACTATGATTCCATGCTGGCGAAGCTGATCGTACATGCGAAGAACAGAAATGAGGCGATCCGCAAGATGCGCAGTGCTCTTGGGGAAGTCATCATCGAGGGAATCGATACGAATGTGGATTATCAGTATGACATACTGGGATATCCTGATTTCATATCAGGCGATATCGACATAGAATTTATAGAGAAGATCTCAGAAGAGATGTAGAGACCAAAGATGAAAGCAGCACAGCAATCAGCAGGTAGTAAGTAATCTGGCATTTTTCAGGAGGTAATCTCAGATGAATCTGAAAGATATGTTTAAGAAGACGAGCGGCAGATCCCATTATATATCTCTGAGGAGATCTCAGCCGGAAGTGCCGGCGGGGCTTCTGCGCAAATGCAACAAGTGCGGGGCCGCCATCATTGCCGAAGATGTGAAAAAAGGATATTATATCTGTCCGCAATGCCGCGGATATTTCAGAGTACATGCGTACAGACGGATTGAGATGATTGCGGATGAAGGCTCATTTGAAGAATGGGATAAGGAGATGGATTTTGTCAATCCTCTGGAGTTTAGCGGTTACGAGGATAAGATCAACCATCTGAAAGAGCGCACAGCCCTGAACGAGGCAGTTGTCACAGGCAAAGTTATGATAGGGGGAAATCCCGCGGCAGTCGGAGTCTGTGACGGAAGATTCATGATGGCGAGCATGGGTTGGATCGTAGGCGAGAAGATCGCCAGGGCAGTGGAGCGGGCAACCGAGGAAAAACTCCCTGTCATTATCTTTACCTGTTCCGGCGGAGCACGCATGCAGGAAGGGATTGTGTCCCTGATGCAGATGGCAAAGACGTCCGCGGCCATTAAGAAGCACAGTGATGCGGGACAGCTCTATGTGTCCGTCCTGACAGACCCTACTACAGGCGGCGTGACGGCAAGTTTTGCCATGCTGGGAGATATCATCCTTGCAGAGCCGAAAGCTCTGATTGGATTCGCTGGTCCAAGAGTTATCGAGCAGACGATCGGGCAGAAGCTGCCAAAAGGCTTTCAGCGCGCTGAGTTCCTTCTGGATCACGGATTTGTTGACCGCATTGTGGAGAGGGAGGAGCTAAAGGACGTGCTCGCCCAGATCCTGAAGATGCATCATACGAACAGCATTTCCAGTGAGAAAAATCTGCCTGGAACAGACGATACACAGCCAGCCGGACAGGAGATGCCGGACAAAGACAGACCGGATAAAGAAGATGCCGGAGAGGGCAAAGAAATTCAGAATGGGGAGAGTCTGAGCGCCTGGGAGCGGGTTCAGATTTCCCGGAAGAAAGACCGCCCGGTCAGCACAGATTATATCGAGGCGTTGTTTGCCGATTTTATGGAGTTCCACGGTGACCGCTGTTTTAAGGATGATCATGCCATTATCGGCGGAATCGCGTATTTTCACGGAACGCCTGTAACTGTGATTGCACAGGCAAAAGGAAAAACAACTAAGGAAAATCTGGACCGGAACTTTTCCATGCCGTCCCCGGACGGATACAGAAAAGCGCTCCGTCTTATGAAGCAGGCGGAAAAATTTGGACGCCCGGTCATCTGTTTTGTCGATACCCCGGGAGCCTTCTGCGGTCTTGAAGCGGAAGAGAGAGGCCAGGGCGAGGCTATTGCGAGAAACCTGTTTGAAATGTCCGGACTGAAAGTGCCGGTTCTTTCCGTTGTGATCGGAGAAGGCGGAAGCGGCGGCGCGCTTGCCATGGCAGTTGCAGATGAAGTATGGATGTTGGAAAATGCCATATATTCTGTACTGTCACCCGAAGGATTCGCAAGCATCCTCTGGAAAGACAGCAAGAGAGCAAGCGAAGCGGCAGAAGTTATGAAGCTGACGGCAAGGGATCTTAAACGTCTCGGGATTATCGAGCAGGTTGTTCAGGAGCCTATAGATTTTAATTCGGAGAATATGGAAACAGTGTGCCAGGATCTCGACGGACGGATCGCGGTATTTCTGGAAAACTATGCGGGATGCAGCGCAGAGGAACTGACAGAAAAGCGGTATGCGCGTTTCCGTAAGATGTGAGGTTGGATATTTGGATATGAAAAATTTTATGATTGGCCATAAACTTACCCGTATCCCCTTGATACAGGGCGGCATGGGCGTGGGGATAAGTCTTGGAAGGCTTGCTGGCTCGGTCGCGAAAGAAGGAGGCATCGGGATCATTTCCACGGCACAGATTGGGTACAGGGAAGATGACTTTGATGCAGACCCTGCCGGAGCAAATTTAAGAGCGATTGGAAGCGAGATGAAGAAAGCCCGCGCGATCTCTCCTGACGGGATTATAGGTTATAATGTGATGACCGCGCTGAAAGAACATGCGGCACATATAAAAGCGGCTGTAAAAGCAGGGGCGGACATCATCATATCGGGCGCCGGACTTCCCACAGACCTCCCGGCCCTGACAGAGGGCAGTTCTGTGAAGATCGCGCCGATCGTATCAACGGATAAGTCTGCGAATGTGATCCTGAAATACTGGGACAGGAAATACAGGAGAACAGCAGATCTTGTTGTGATCGAGGGACCGGAAGCCGGAGGACATCTGGGATTTAAAAAGGAAGAACTCTCAGGGTATACTCCGCAGGCATACGGAGAAGAAATCCGGCGGATCATCCGGACGGTGAAGCGATACGGAGAAAAATACGGCGTTGATATTCCTGTCGTGGCTGCAGGCGGCATTTATGACAGCAGCGATGTAAAACGTGTGATGGAGCTGGGAGCTGACGGAGTGCAGGTGGCCACGCGCTTTGTCACGACAGAAGAGTGCGATGCGGATATCAAATATAAAGAGGCGTATATCCATGCGTCCCAGGAAGATATCCAGATCGTGAAAAGTCCGGTCGGAATGCCCGGGCGGGCGATCCTTAACCCACTGATGAAGCGGGTGGCAGAAGGAGTGAAGATACCACACAGTCCATGCCACAGATGTCTGGCAAAGTGCAGTCCGGCTGATATTCCTTATTGTATCACGGACGGGCTTATAAATGCTGTGAAAGGGAATGTAGATGAAGGACTGCTCTTCTGCGGTGCAAAAGCATGGAGAGCAGAGAAGATCGATACGGTAAGAGAAGCCGTCCAGGAATTGTTTGCCTGACGGAAATAAGAAAGGAGAAGCCGGATGAACCCACATGATACCATCAATGATATCCTGGTAAATCTGTTCAATGAGATACTGAAGCTGGAAGAAGAAGCGATCATCACGGATGAGTTCAGGGACATCACGAATAATGATATGCATATCATAGAGGCAGTCGGACTCTCCGGGGAAAATACCATGTCTGCGGTGGCGAAAAAGCTCGGGATCACTGCAGGATCTCTTACAACTTCTGTAAACAGCTTGGTAAACAAGAAATATGTGGTAAGGCAGCGGAGTGAAGAAGACAGACGGGTTGTGTTCTTAAAACTGACTGCTAAGGGAAAACATGCGTATGAGCATCACCGGGAATATCACCGGCAGATGACGGATGCAGTGATCAGCAGGCTGGATGAGGACGAAGTTTGTGTCCTGATAAAGACGCTTACAGGATTGTCAGAATTTTTCAGAGGATATGGACATCAGATAAATAGTTGACGAAAAGAAACAAAAAAATTTGACCTTTTGCAAAAAATGATGTACAATCCCCTATGGAACTTGAGGATTGAGTTGGCTATTTAATGACGCGGATATGAACCGCAGTCGTAAATACTTGGTGTGTTATTTTTAGGAGGGACAAGTATTATGGCAGTAAAGAAAACAACTTCAACGACAAAGACAGCATCTAAGACCGCAAATGCAGAACCTGCAAAAGCTGCTGACAAGGCAGTAAAGGCGGAGAGCGCGAAAGCGATCGAGACGAAGAAAGACACAACGAAGAAGCTTGAGACAAAAGCAGCAGTTTTAGTAGATACACCGGCAGAGAAAGCAGAAGAGAAGAAGACAGCTGCAGCAAAGAAAACAGCAGCAAAGAAGACGACGGCGAAAAAGGCAACAGCCGCAAAGAAGACAACAGCAAAGAAGACAACGACAACGAAAAGAACGGCCGCTAAGAAAGCTGAGATCAAGACAGAGATGTTTCTGCAGTTTTCAGGAAAAGAGTATACGCAGGATGAGATCCTTCAGAAAGTTAAGGATGTCTGGACCTATGACCTGAACAACAGCGTAGATGACATAAAAGACGTACAGATTTATCTGAAACCGGAAGAGTCCGCTGCATACTATGTAGTGAATGGCAATACTACCGGAAAAGTCGTGCTGTAGGAAAATAATGTACATGAAATCCCCTTTTTACTGTAAGACATGCGGTATAGAGGGGATCTTTTATATGGAGATTTGCTTTCTGGCGTGCCAGAACGAAATACAGTAATCTTATCACAGCAAAGAAACGGAGAAGACCAGGATGGAAACAGGACAGAATAAGAAACAGAAAGAGAGACTGGAACAGCAGATCAGATTTATCATTGAAGTGGACAAGGTGAAGAATATCTTCCGGCAGACTTACCTGGCAGATGGGGAACGCAGAGAAAATGACGCGGAACATTCGTGGCATCTTGCCCTGTCGGCCGTGCTTTTAAAAGAGCATATGAAAGAGGAAGTGGATCTGGCGAAAGTCATTGTCATGGTACTGATCCACGATCTTGTGGAAATTGATGCAGGGGATACTTACGCTTATGATACGAAAGGAGCGGTGACAAAGAGAGCACGGGAAGTAAAAGCTGCCGATCGTATTTTCGGACTTCTCCCGAAAGATCAGGGAACATATTTCCGTGAGCTGTGGGATGAGTTTGAAGAATATGAGACTGCTGATGCGAAGTTCGCTCATCTGCTTGATAATTTCCAGCCGCTTCTTTTAAATGACGCTTCGGATGGGAAGAGCTGGACAGAACATGGCGTACATAAGTCTCAGGTATGCAGACGGAACGAGCGGATACCCGGAACGTCTCAGATCGTGTGGGAGAAGATGCTGGAGATTATGGATAAACATGTTGAAAAAGGCCACCTGAAAGCAGATTGAGAATGTGGAGAAAAGGAGGAGTGCAGGATGTATGAAAAAGAAACAGAGAAACTCCAGAAAATTATAGACGACAGCCGCCGCATCGTATTTTTCGGTGGGGCAGGAGTGTCTACAGAGAGCGGAATACCTGATTTCAGAAGTGCTGACGGGATCTATCATCAGCAGTATAAATATTCACCGGAACAGGTGGTAAGCCACAGTTTCTTTATGAATCATCCGGAAGTTTTTTATGATTTCTACAGGGAAAAGATGATGGATCTGGATGCAGAGCCGAATCCTGCGCATCTAAAACTGGCAGAGCTTGAAAAAGCCGGGAGGCTCACTGCGGTTGTGACACAGAATATCGACGGACTGCACCAGGCGGCTGGGAGCAGGACAGTCTATGAACTGCACGGGAGCATCCACCGGAACTACTGCATGAAATGTGGGAAATTCTATGATGCCCGGTATGTGAAAGACTCAGAGGGAGTTCCCTGCTGCGAGTGCGGAGGGATCATCAAGCCGGATGTCGTGCTTTATGAAGAAGGTCTTGACCAGACCGTGGTACAGGGAGCGGTAGAAGCAATCGCGTCGGCAGATACGCTGATTATCGGCGGCACATCGCTTGTCGTTTACCCGGCGGCGGGATTTATTGACTATTTCAGCGGGAAACATCTGGCTGTCATCAATAAATCATCCACCGGGCGGGAAGTCGGGGCAGAACTCTCCATCTTTGCACCGATCGGTGAGATCATGAGCAGAATTAAAGTAAAGTGAGAGCCGCATCGGGCAAGTTTTAGCTAAAAGCAGTAAGTGTAGATGACGTCTGCGATAAACGGGATCAGCAGGATCAGGGTGATCGTATAAAGCGTCCTGTCGGACATCTTTCCGGTCAGCTTTCGGAACAGAGGTTGGAGGATATAGAGAAACACCATGCCGCCGATGCCGAAACGAATACTTGGATTCAGAGCAATGCGTCCCTGGAAGTTAAAGGAAAAGCGTGTGTAATCCCACAGCCATCCACCCTGGGTAAACTCCATGATATAGCTGGCGATAAGCTCCAGGACAGTCGTGATGACCACGATGCCGATAAAGACAAGTACCGGTGTGATCAGGACTTTTCCAAGGTACAGCCGTTTCTTCTGAAGTCCGCCCAGGGAAAAGATCAGGATAAGAGCGCCCACTCCGTATATGACACAGTAGGGACCGAAGAGTACGCCCCGGTTGGAAAATCCCCATCGGTATACAACGACTTCGAGAAACACTTCGTAGATCCATCCGAGGATGGAGTACATCATAAAATAAAGATAATATTCAGCTAATTTCTTTCGGATCTCTGGATTCATAATTCCCCCCTTGTATGATTGCTTCATTCCTTTTTGCAACTATTGTGCGGCATGTTCTTCCGGGTCATGCGCACTCCCATCTGCCGGATGATCCGCATGGGAGCACAAGGCCGGACTCTGTTACAGGAAGTCCGATCTCCTGGGACTGTACATTTCCGTTCCATGGCCTGAGTTCTGTGGAGATCATGTAAGTCAGTACTGATGGCGCAAGTCCGGTCGTGTAGGAGTTGACCAGGAAGAACAGCGCGTCTTGTGCCAGAATCTTTGTACACAGCCTTATGAGCGGATGGATCATATCTTCGATCTTCCAGATCTCGCCTTTTGGCCCCCGGCCATAAGAGGGAGGATCCATAATGACAGCGTCGTAAGTATTTCCACGGCGTATCTCGCGTTCCACGAACTTTACACAGTCGTCTACAAGCCAGCGGATCGGCGCGTCTTTCAGTCCGGAAGAAACCGCATTTTCTTTTGCCCATGTGACCATCCCTTTTGAGGCGTCCACGTGGGTGACATGCGCGCCTGCGGCTGCCGCCGCCAGAGTAGCGCCGCCCGTATAGGCAAAGAGATTTAGTACTTTGACCGGACGCCCGGCATTCCGGATCTTTTCAGAGAACCAGTCCCAATTTGCCGCCTGCTCGGGAAACAGACCGGTATGTTTGAAACTGAACGGTTTCAGATTGAAGGTGAGAGAACCATAATGGATCTGCCACTGTTTTGGCAGGCTGAAGAATTCCCACTCGCCGCCGCCTTTTTTGCTGCGGTGATAATGTCCGTTCATATTTTTCCATCTCCGGTCATTTTTGGGAGTATCCCAGATGACCTGCGGATCAGGACGAACCAGGATATAATCGCCCCAGCGTTCCAGTTTCTCTCCCTTTGAACAGTCGATGATCTCATAGTCTTTCCAGTTATCAGCGATCCACATAAAAAAGATTCCTTTCCAAACAGCCTGTGCACCATAATACAGTTCACACTCTGTGATCTCAAGTGATTATATCACAGGAGGGGTGGAAAGGGCAATGGACGGGTGTTAAAGTGTGTGCTATACTTAACAAAACAGCGCGAAACTGTCCGGCGGATCATGCATTGGGGCAGATGGCGGCGTAAATACCATGTGAGACAAGGAGTGTGACGACGATGATCACAGTAAATGCAATAGGCGATATATGTCCGATCCCGGTGGTAAAGACAAAGAAAGCTCTTGGGGAGTTGAACGGTCCGGGGGAGATTGAAGTCCTGGTGGATAACGAGACAGCGGTAAAGAATGTGACAAAGATGGCGAAGAGCTCCGGAGCATCGGCAGAATCCGAGCAGCTCGGGGAGAAGCAGTACCGTGTACTGATCACAGTGGGCGAAGCCGCGGCACAGCAGGTGCAGAGTGCAAAGAACTCTGCCGCACAGCCCCAGGGACAGGATCAGCAGGAGACGGCAGCAGGCTGCCGGACCTGCATGGGCACGGTTGTGGCAGTCGGCTCTGACCGGATGGGAGAAGGAAGTGAAGAGCTCGGACGTATCCTTATAAAGAGTTTTATCTTCGCGCTGACCCAGCTCGACGATCTGCCGGATAAGATCCTCTTCTACAACGGCGGAGCGAAGCTGACAGTCGAGGGATCGGAGAGTCTTGAAGACCTGAAGACACTTGAGGAGCAGGGAGTGGAGATCCAGACCTGCGGTACGTGTCTGGACTACTATGGAATCAAGGATCAGCTTGCCATCGGCGGCGTGACAAATATGTACAGTATTGTGGAGACGCTGCAAAATGCAATGAGCGTGATCCGCCCTTAACGAAGCGGCTGATGGGAGGTGCAGAAAATATGCAGGAAGAGATCCGTCTGACACAATTTGCAAAGCACGGAGGATGCGCGGCAAAGATCGGGCCGGACACCCTCTCGCGCGTGCTCGGACGTCTGCCGAAATTCAGTGATCCGGATCTGATTGTGGGATTCGAGACGTCGGATGACGCCGCAGTTTATAAGATCACGGACGACGTGGCATTGATCCAGACGCTGGATTTTTTCACTCCGGTGGTGGATGATCCCTACACGTTCGGACAGGTGGCGGCGGCGAACGCCCTCAGTGACGTGTACGCCATGGGCGGCGAGCCGAAGATCGCGCTGAATATCGTATGCTTTCCGGGAGACCTTGATCCGGATATTCTGGGAGAAATATTAAGAGGCGGCGCGGACAAAGTAAGAGAGGCGGGCGCTGTCCTTGTAGGCGGTCACTCGATCCAGGATGATGTGCCGAAATACGGACTGTCCGTGGCCGGGCTTGTGCATCCTGACCGCGTGTATAAAAACTTCGGATGTAAGAAAGGCGATGTGCTGATCCTTACAAAGCAGCTCGGCAGCGGGATCATAAATACTGCGGTAAAAGCACAGATGGCGTCACCGGAGGCGGAGCAGGAAGTGATCCGTGTCATGACGACGCTGAACCGGAAAGCAAAAGAGACTGCTGCAGATTTTACCGTGCATGCGTGTACGGACGTGACCGGATTCGGTCTGTTGGGGCATTGTTCAGAGATGGCAGAAGCCAGTAAAGCGGTGATCGAGATCGGAGTGGAAGGCATCGCTTTTATGCAGGGTGCAAAGGAGTACGCCGAGATGGGACTGATCCCGGGCGGCGCATACCGGAATCAGGAACACGTGAGCGGTCTTCTGGATGCAGGCAATGTGGACGAGGTGTATGTAGATCTGCTCAGTGATCCCCAGACTTCGGGCGGCTTATTGTTTGCCGTGCCGGAAGAAGAGGCAGAAGAGATGCAAAGAGCCCTTGCCCGTGCGGAACTGGGAACAGAAGTATCCGTAGTGGGGAAAGTTACCGGCAGCGGTGTGGACAAGCCGTGTATCCGGCTGCGGGATAAGGTGGAAATGAGATGAATACCTGCTTTCTGGGGAGGAACATAAAAGGAGAGAAAATGCGATGATCTACATGGACAATGCGGCTACCACCTTGCACAAACCGGACGCTGTCAAAGCAGCGGTTCTTGCTGCGTTTGACACGATGGGAAATGCAGGCAGAGGAGCATCGGAGCCGGCTCTGGACGCCTCGCGGGTGATCTACGGGGCGAGGGAGAAGCTGGCGCATTTTTTTAATGCAGAATCGCCGTCCAGGATCGTATTTACCGCCAATTCGACGGAGAGTCTTAATATTGCCATAAAAGGGCTGTTCTGTCCGGGAGATCATGTGATTACTACAGTGCTTGAACATAATTCGGTCTTAAGACCGCTGTATGAATGTCAGGAACGCGGTGTGGAACTTTCCATCCTTGGATGCGATGAAAAAGGAAATATCTCATACAAAGAGACGGAGAGTGCTGTAAAAGAGAATACGAAAGCTGTCGTCTGTACACATGCGTCAAATGTAACCGGAAATATGATCGACCTGACCAAAGTGGGAGAAATTGCGAAAAGGCACGGACTTCTATTTGTCGTCGATGCTTCTCAGACTGCAGGCGTATGGCCGGTCGACGTACAGAATCAGAGGATTGACGTCCTCTGCTTTACTGGTCACAAAGGCCTGCTGGGGCCGCAGGGAACAGGCGGAATGTATGTGAGGACAGGAGTCAGCATCCGTCCTCTGCTCCTGGGCGGAAGCGGAATTGATACCTACAATCCCCATCATCCGTCTCAGATGCCTACGGCGCTGGAAGCGGGAACACTGAATGGGCACGGTATTGCAGGACTCGGGGCGGCGGTTGCTTACCTCGAGGAGACGGGACTGGATATGATCCGGGAGAAAGAGCTGTCTCTGATGCGCCGTTTTTATGAAGGGATTTCCACCATTCCCGGTATTAAAATCTACGGAGATTTCAGTACACGGAAACGTGCTGCCATCGTGTCATTTAATATCAGGGATTATGACTCTTCGGAAGTCAGTGATGAGCTGAACGTAGAGTACGGAATCGTGACACGTCCGGGAGCTCACTGCGCGCCGCTGATGCACAAGGCACTCGGCACTGTGGAACAGGGAGCTGTAAGGTTCAGTTTCTCTCACTATAATACGGAAGAGGAAGTCGAGACCGCCATCCGGGCTGTGGAAGAACTGGCGTTGGATGCGGCCCTGTGATTGAATAGCGGAAGAAGGAAACTATGAGGAAAAAAGAACGGAAACTTGTCGTCACATTCCATACAACAGCAGACGCTATGGCCATGGAGAAAACCTGCCGGGAACTGGATGTTCCGGGCAGGCTGATCCCTGTGCCAAGGGAGATATCCGCAGGGTGCGGCCTTGCATGGTGCGCTCCGCTCACAGAGAGAGAACATCTCTCTGCCGTGATGGCGGAACATGGGATCGAACAGGAAGCCCTGCATGAATGCATGCTTTAAGCGTGACGAGTGCGCATGCGGAGCGGCGGTTAGGTGTGAACGGACCCGACCATTTCTTTATCACATTTACAACACAGAACTTTCACACAATGCTGATACCCTTTTATCGTGTTTAATAATGCGTTTAGGAGGGCAAGGCTTTGATCGAAGTGAGGAATCTGGTAAAAAAATACGGAACCCATCTGGCCGTAGACCACCTGGATTTTAAGATTGAATCCGGGAGGATCTACGGTTTTTTGGGTCCGAACGGCGCCGGAAAATCAACGACCATGAACATTATGACAGGGTATCTTGGAGCTACGGAAGGCGAAGTGCTCATAGACGGGCACGATATCCTGAAAGAACCTGAAGAGGCGAAGAAACATATCGGATATCTGCCGGAGCAGCCGCCGCTCTACACGGATATGACTGTGCGAGAGTATCTGGAGTTTGCAGCAGAATTAAAAGGAATTCCACGGAAGAACAGAGCAGAGCAGATAACAGAAGCAGAGAAACTCGTTAAGATAAAAGAGACAGAACACCGGCTGATAAAAAATCTCTCCAAAGGATACAGGCAGAGAGCAGGGCTTGCCCAGGCGGTTCTTGGATTCCCCGAGATCATCATTCTGGATGAGCCGACAGTAGGGCTTGATCCGAAACAGATCATTGAGATCAGACAGCTTATCCGGAAACTGTCAAAGAAGCACACTGTCATTCTTAGCTCCCACATCCTTGCAGAAGTGAGGGAAGTCTGCGACCATATCCTCATCATCTCGAAAGGGAAGCTGGTGGCGAGCGATACACCGGATAATCTGGAAAAGGAGCTGGGAGAACATGACCAGGTGGAGCTGGAGACAGATGCACAGCCATCAGAAGTGCGCCTGATCCTGAAAAATGTACCCGGGATCGAGAGGATTGAGACCCAGGTAAACAATGACGGGCGGACATGGGCCAAGATCACAGAGAAAAAAGGTGAAGATATCCGGGAAAGAGTGTTCCTGGCATTTGCAGGCGCACGGGTTCCTCTCCTTACGATGAAAGCGACAGGCACGACGCTGGAAGATGTGTTCATGCAGCTTACGCAGAATGATGCTGTGCCGGAAGGATTTGCAGACCAGGCAAAATGGGAGGAGGTCGAAACTGATGCTGGCAGTTTATAAAAGAGAACTGAGATCATATTTTCAGTCTATGGCGGGGTGCGTGTTTGTGGCGTTTCTCATTGCTTTTACAGGGATATATTTTATGGCGTACAATATGACGGCAGGGTATCCGTACTTCTCCTATACGCTTTCCGGATCTCTGATCGTATTCCTTGTGGGGATACCGCTTATCACGATGCGCAGCTTTTCAGAAGAGAGGAGAAACAGGACGGATCAGCTTCTTTTTACTGCGCCTGTCAGCCTGTGGAAGATTGTATGGGGAAAATATCTGGCAATGGCGACAGTGATCGCCATACCAAATGTGATATTCTGTATCTTTCCTCTTATCATAATGTCACAGGGAACAGCATATCTTACGGTGGATTACATTTCGATCGGAGTATTTTTCCTGCTGGGATGTGTATATGCCGCGATCGGGATGTTCCTCTCGTCTCTGACGGAGAGCCAGATCATCGCGTTTATCAGTACGTTCGGCATCCTTTTAGTATTGTACCTGTGGGACGGAATCCTTTCCATGCTCCCCGCTTCCGCGCTGAGCGGGCTGCTCGGAGTGCTTATCCTGCTGGCTGTTGTCGTTTTCTATATCTGGCATATGACTGGAAATGCAGTGCTTTCCGGCATTGTCGGTGCAGCCGGCGCAGCCGTCGGTATTGCTGTGTACATTGCTGATTCGGGAGTATACGAGAATCTGCTGACAAATGTCCTGGGCAGGCTGGCTCTTGCAAATGTATTCACGGACATTACTTCCAACAGTATCGTGGATCTGACCGGGATCGCACTGTATCTGTCGATCATAGCTGTATTCGTATTCCTGACAATACAGTCGATCCAGAAAAGACGCTGGAGTTAGGAGGGAAAGACCGTGAATAGAATTAAGAAACCAAATATTAGAAAAATATTCCGCACTTCCGGAACAAGGCATGGGGCATATAGTGTGGGACTCACAGCTCTGGTAATCGCGGTTGTGATAGTCTTAAACCTGATCGTCGGACAGATTCCGGAGGCGTACAGAAACATTGATGTGAGCAGTACGAAGATATATGACATCTCGGATACGACAACAGAACTGCTTTCTGATCTTGACCAGGAAGTAAATATGACTGTTCTGGCGGTAAAAGATGAGACAGATGAACGGATCACAAATTTTCTGAGCAGATATGCAGCTCTCTCAGATAAGATCAGTATAGAGTGGATCGATCCCGTGCTCCATCCGTCGGCACTTACAGAGTACGAAACGAGCGAGAACACGATCGTCATATCATGTGATGGGACAGGAAAGACGACGACAGTATCGTTTACTGATATCCTTGTTCCGGATGAATACTCCTACTATTATTACGGGACAGAGACTTACACGGAGTTTGACGGAGAGGGACAGCTCACGAGCGCGGTAAACTATGTGACAAATGATGTGGAACAGACGGTCTACCAGACAACAGGGCATGGCGAGGGGACTCTGTCTGACACGATCACAGATCTGATGGAGAAGAACAGCTATACACTTACAGAGATTAATCTTCTCATGGCGACATCCATCCCGGAGGACTGTGACCTTCTTCTTATGTATGCACCGACGGCAGACCTTTCAGAAGACGAGGCAGATCTGCTTGGGGACTATCTGGAAGGCGGCGGTAAAGTTATGATTCTGTCTGGCGATACGAGCCCGGCAGATATGCCGAATCTCTCGTCCCTTCTGGAAGAATACGGTATAGAGGCGGCGGACGGCTATATCGCAGATCCGGCAAGATGCTATCAGGGGAACTATTATTATATTTTCCCGGAACTCTCAGTATCAGGAGAGATGGCAGCCGGTATCTCGTCTCAGATGGTGCTGCTCGCCTATGCACAGGGAATGAATCTTGTAGATCCTGAACGGGAGACGATTTCAACGGCTTCCTTTCTGTCATCTTCCGATCAGTCATATGCAGTGACAGAAGATTCACAGAGACAGGCGGCCTATGCGCTGGGCGTTGTAGCGACAGAGACGGTCAGCACTGAGGATGATGGAACATCATCGGATAATGAGACGGATTCAGAGGATGACAGCACGGATACTTTGGAGAGCAGACTTACTGTGATATCAGCGGGAAGCCTGATCGATCCGTCAATCACAGATACATTCCCCCAGCTTGAAAATACCCAGCTGTTTATGAACGCTGTGACAGCAAATTTTGAGGGAGTGCAGAATCTTTCCATCGAGGCAAAGAGCCTTGGAGTAGAGTATAACACAGTGCAGCATGCCGGCATGTTCAGCTTTCTCGTGATATTCGGTATCCCGGCAGTGATACTCATCGGAGGGTTTGTCGTATGGATGAGGAGGAGAAAGGCATGAAAAAGAAGAGCAGAGGGCTTCTGATACTGCTTGCAGTTCTCGTGGCGCTTCTGGCGGTATATGCAGGGCTGCGGGCCTGGAACAGTGAACAGGACAGAAAAGCAGAAGAAGAGGCGGAAGCAGAAGAAATCCATGTGACAGATACAGATGCTTCAGAGATCGTTTCCCTGAAATTTAATGTAGGAAACGGTGATATAGAGCTGGTCAAAGAGGAGGGGAAATGGTACTGCGCGAAAGATAAAGATTTTCCCCTCCAGCAGAGCTATCCGGAAGATATGTCTGAAGCGGCCGGCAGCATGCAGGCGGTACGGCGGCTGGAGGATGGTGACTCTTTGGAAGACTATGGGCTTGAGGATCCGGCCTATACGATAGAGTATACAGATGCAGCCGGAAATGTCACACAGATCCTGTTCGGCGGTATGACAGAAGAAAACTATTATGTGACAGTGGGTGACACGGGAACCGTGTATACAGTTGCAAGTACTGTGATCGACTCGTTTAACTATACCCTTGAGGACATGGCGCAGCTCGATGATTACCCGGGCATCGGGAGCGGTAATCTTTTAAAAGAGGTTATTACACAGGACGGAGTGACAACGACTTATGACAGCGAGGATGAAGACCAGTCCGAAGATATCGCATCAATAGCAGGCGGACTGGGCGCAGTGACACTTTCAGAGGCCGCAGATTACTCGGTTGAAGACCAGGATCTGGACGGGTATGGGCTCGATGAAGATTCGCGCATCACAGTTGAAGTGACCTATGAGCAGGACGGGGAAGAGCAGGTGATGACGCTGTACATCGGAGCGGAAGACGGGGAAGGAAACCGTTATGTAATGCTGAATGATTCAAGGATCGTCTATCTTATTTCGACAGAAGTATGTGATAATATACTCAATATTTAATAGTAATTTAATTGACATTGTTGGGAAAACAGAGGAAAATATATCCCGTATCATACTTTAGAGCAGTTGCTAATTTGCAGGAAATTCGTGATTTTCAGAAGGATGGATGAAAATGAAAGAAAGATTTATACGTTTTATGCAGGGGAGATACGGGAGTGACCAGCTGTCGAAATTTCTGGCTGTCACCGGATTGGCAGTGGTAGTCGTGTCGGTCCTGCTTGGAAATAATCCGGCGGCGCTTGTGTTCTACCTTATCGGCTGGATACTTATCATTGCCAGTTATGCCAGAATATTTTCCAGGAATGTAACGAAGAGATATGCTGAGAATCAGACATTCCTGACGAAAACATATAAGATCAGGAGCTTTTTTCAGAAACAGGGAAACATATGGAAGCAGAGGAAGATCTATCATATTTACACGTGTCCGTCCTGCAGGCAGAAGATCCGAATCCCGAAAGGAAAGGGAAAAATAGAAGTTCGGTGCCCGAAATGCGGAACGACATTTATCAAAAAGAGCTGACAGAGGGAACACCCGTCAGGAAAGCGGCGGCACGGAAGAAGATATCCATCTCCGGGCCGCCGCAAACTATATACGGAGCGGGCATTACAGAGAGGCGCTCACCGTTCTGCGGCGGATATTATATCTGAGGCGCAGAAGCTGAGCGCACCCAAACAGCAGTGTTTACTGGAGATCTGCGATTTCGCCCATGTCCGGCAGCCATATTTCAGATGCATCGATCCTGCTCTCTGTATCTGCCTCCTGATCTGCGATTGTCGAAGGGATGGTTCCGTCCAGCTGCCCCCTCACACTCTCAGCTCTGAGCAGGCAGAATTTTGTGAATGTTTCCACACCGGTCAGATAATCTTCGTAGGAACAAAATGAAGTGGGATCCTTTTTTACATATGGGGCGATCATCTTTGCCGTCTCGGCTGCCTTTTTCTCAAAATGGCCGTTTTCAAAATATTCCCTTATAAGAAGATCAAAATATTCATGATATTGAGTAAAATATTCCTCTGTTTTCATAAGATTGTGATAGAGAGGACGGTTCATCATAACTTCCCCGGAAGCGGGAGTATTTATGGGGTAGTTCACATACAGCTCAGCATCGTTGATGGGATCAGGCATACCCAGGGAATATGTGGCGAATGCCAGGTTATAGTCCCAAGGCAGGATGCTGATGACGCCGTCTTCCTCATAAAGATAATAATTATGCCCGGTTTTTCCAAGATAACTGTCCAGATTGACGACGAATACCTGGACGGTAAAATATCTGAGCACTTCGTCTACATTCACAGCACGTTCCACTTCTGTTCCTTCAGCTTCTGACAGGATTTTTAATGCCTGGATCAGACGCTGCTGGTCAGATTCGCTGCAGTCAAACTTCGCGTGCCGGAAAATATTGTCGTAATCCTCCGGAGCATCGGTCGTGTATTTCAGAGCCACATCATTATTTTCATCTTCAAGCGAACGGTAATCCGGTTTATACAGTTTACCATGGTCTGCGCCGAAGTTCCGGCGGGCAAATGCTTCTTCAGGCTCCTCCACAGCCAGGAACAGTCCCCAGTCTTCCCCGTTCACCGTTACCCATACATAGCTGCATAGAGGAGAAGGCACTTCCATAAAATCCATCATGTCATAAGTGATATAATTTTTCAGATAGGAATTATCCTGAAATGAAGAATCCAGGGACAGTTTGTCCAGCCCGTAGTATGTGTTCCCTTCCTGGAAATGATCAAATTCCACTTTCAGGCTGTATCTGTCAAGACCATATTCTTCTACAAGACGTCGGGAATTATTCCCTTTGGCGCGCAGTCCGACAGAGGAGAAAACTTCTCCGTCTATCTTCACGTTACATTCAATATATTGCTCAGAAGGAGCGCTCTCCAGGAAACTTTCCCAGTCCTCAGCGAGGATGTCGATATGATGGACATAACTGTCGTCAAACAGCCTGGACGAATATTCCGGAACGGAGGAAAGGGGCGTGAGACCTATTTTGTCTCCCATCAGAAATAATACGGCCACAATGCACGCTGCAGCCGCAGCTATGATACAGATCCGGTCAATGTGTCTGTTCTTGAGCATCTCTGTCACCCCATATAGTCTCCGTTATACGAGACGAGAACTACGTTGCTGATACCGCTGAATTCGGATAAAGCATTGACAAACGCCGATTCGCCTTCTTTAAAGCGGACCTCATAGTTCAGCTCGATGCATCCCGGAGAGACTGCTTTGCTTTTTAAAGACATGGCACTTACCTGTTCTTTTATATATGCTGCCGCTTCTTTTTCGTTTTCTTCTGTTTCACAGTGTACCACAAGGATGTATGGACGTTCTATGTCTTTCTTGCAGGAAAAGATCAGAAGGATCAGCCCAATGAATATGCTTCCAAAGACAGCAAGCGGGATAAAACCGGCAGCGAGTACGATGCCTGCCGCAATGCTCCAGAAAAGAAAAGCAATATCCATAGGTTCCTTGATTGCTGTCCTGAAACGCACGATAGAGAGCGCACCGACCATACCAAGTGAAAGGACCACATTGCTCGTAACAGCAAGAATGAGAAGAGTGGTGATCAGCGTCAGCGCCACAAGCGTGGCTCCGAAAGCAGCAGAGTACATCAGCCCGCAGTAGGTTTTCTTATAGATATAAAAGATAAAAAGTCCCACGGCAAAAGACAGGATGAGAGCTGCCGCCATATCCAGGACTGAGATCGCAGTTACATTTTCTAAAAATCCTGATTTGAAAATATCCTGAAACGTCATAATGTCCGCCTTTCTGTTCTGCTGTCAGTCAAACCGCCTGCAGACAGCGTATTTTGAATATGCACCGGTCTTCCTGTCAGGAACCTGCACTGCCATCCTGACAATGTCTGGAAGAAACGTGTCATATTTTACCTCGAGAACTGTATTTTCCGGTTCCGGTTTCAGCTGGTTGACGAGCGGGCCAAGGAAAGCTGATGTAGAGGAAGATGTACAGAGTTTCCTGTCCAGGGTGATCCGCACATTGCCCGGAGCAAATATGTAAGCCTCCCTTTCGTAGCTGACGATCGTACGGGGGCGAAGGAGCTCTCCCTGCATTTTGCTGTAGAGTTCGATCATAAGCGCATCGCCGCTCCTGAGCAGAAAACCGATATCGCCGTTTAAGAGATCCTCTGCCTGCCTGGGAGAAAGGCGGGCGCTGCGTTTGGAGCAAAGCCCGCCTTTCTTTATCTTTTTTTCCAGCCGGAGAAATCCTGTATCGTCGCCATAGTACCGGAGACGGAATTTCTCTCTTTTATCCACCCCGGAGATCTTCTGCAGGAGAGCTTTATCTTCCGGAGTGTCAAAATAAAGGCTGTTTACGCGATATACACCGTCCGGTCCTGCATGGCTGTCTTTTGTGAACAGCCGGGACAGTCTGCCTGACACGATCCGGTCTTCTCCGGGGGAGATCAGATGCTTGAGTTCGTGCCGAAAGGAAACAGGCGCTGTATCAATCATCATAGTTGGAATTACCGTTGTAGTTGCTGGAGTTGTTGTCATAGTTGGAATTACCGTTGCTGCTGTTATTGTTGTTTCCATAATTGGAATTGCCGCTGTCGTATCCGGAATCAGCCGGCTTGGACGGCTGTGTGGCTGCTGGTTTAGACGGCTTTGCAGCGGCTGGTTTCTGAGCGGCTGGTTTTTGA
This sequence comes from Candidatus Mediterraneibacter pullistercoris, assembly GCA_019116885.1. Taxonomy (GTDB): domain Bacteria; phylum Bacillota; class Clostridia; order Lachnospirales; family Lachnospiraceae; genus Mediterraneibacter; species Mediterraneibacter pullistercoris. The sequence continues at coordinate 37,060 of DXAU01000001.1, forward strand.
GTTGTTGTCTGACTTGAGTTGTAATTGGAATTGCCGCTGTCGTAGTTTGTCACACCGTCGCTGCCGGAACCATAGTCAGTATTGCCGTAATTCGTGTTCCCACGAGTCGCATTTCCGCCGGCTGTGTTCCTGGTGTTCGTGCTGCCGCTGTTCGTACTGCCGCTGTTCGTACTGCCACCGCTTGTGCTGCCTCTGTTCGTGCTGCCGCTGTTTGAGCTGCCTGATCCGGACGAAGTGTTGGAAGTGGATGCCGGAGCGGATGTTGAAGCGGCTTCCGGCTTGTCATCATAGTTTGTCACACCATCGCTGGAAGTGCCGTAATCAGTATCGTCGTAATTCGTGATTCCATCGTTATTCGGGCCATAATCAGTATCTCCGTAATTGGTCCATCCGTAAGTACTCTCGCCGTTTACTGCAACCGGAGTATTGATCTTCTCCGTGCTCGTATATGTCTGGATTTCTGCCACGATATTGCTCAGGAAATTGTCTGACGGAAGAACAGAGCCTTTCTCTACTTCCAGTGTAATCTGGTGCGCCTGTCCCTCGGTCTCTTCTGCGAAGTACCCTGCTTTATTAATCATTGCAATAAGTTCGCCTACGACAACGCGACATTCTTTGCCTTCAAAATCTTTATAATCGATGGCGATCTTTTTTCCGTCGTCATTACGACCCTCGACTGCAGTGACCTTGCCTGCCTCGTCATAAAAGACTGCAATTTCAGGATTTACTTTAATAGAAATGACACCGCTTTTGACTTCAGCCGGAGTCTCTGGTTCAGCGGCCGTCTCTGTCTGTGCTGATGAAGTCTGTTCAGGCTTCGTTTCCGTGGATTGCTTACTGCCGCATCCGATGAGTCCGGCAAACAAGGAAAGCGTTAATACAGTTGCAAGTGTTACTATTAGTTTTTTCTTTGTCATGATTTGTACACTCCTTTTTCTTCTGGATTTTATTTCGGCTTTTGATGTAGTATACGTATGCGTGGTCAGAAAAACGGGGTCTGGGGAAATTTTTTTAATTCTGCACCCTGATATTTTTTACAGTCCCGCATTTACATATTTTTTACATTTATATAACGCGTATTTAATATGTCAGTATTATACTAAATATCAGACCCCGAAAAAAGTTATTCAGCTTCGTATACTATACAATAGGAGGAAGATTTGATGAATGGTGGACATGAGCTTGTGGAGCAGGTGTATGCGGCAAAAACAGACACTGAAGCTGCCGACAGTCTCATCCGGCAGTATATGGGATTCATACGTGCCGAAACAGCGAAATATATCCATCGTGCCCCCATGGAAGGACAAGATGAAGAGCTCAGCATCGTGCTGCTGGCTTTTTATGAAGCCATCCTTGGATATGACAAAAGCCGGGGGGCCTTTCTGTCTTATGCTTCGAGGGGAATACGCAGCCGGATTATCGATTATTACCGCAAAGAAAAGAAACATGCAAAAGTAACGTCGCTTCACGAACCAGTTCAGGATGATGACAACGAGACAATGAAAATCGACCATCTGGAGCACCCGGAAAATGAAATCGAAAAGAGTCATCACAGAAGTGCAACAAGAGAGGAGATCAGGGAGTTTGAACAGCATCTCGGAGAATTCGGCATCTCATTTTCCGATGTGGCAGACAATTGCCCCCGGCAGGAACGAACGCTTCAGGCGTGCAGACGGGTGCTGGCTGCAGCACGGGAAAATACCGGGTATCTTGATGAGCTGATCCGCACGAAAAAACTTCCGATGTCAGCGCTCTCGGAGATTTCCAGGACTGATAAAAAGACAATGGAGCGCCACAGAAAATATCTGGTGGCTGTTCTGCTGGCCTTTACCAACGGCTACGAAATTATAAGGGGACATTTGTATCACCTCTCTGAGAACCGGGAAAATAATGATACATAACAGAAATGGAGCTGAACATGAAAAGAGACGCAACTTATCTGGTGGTAGAAGTACGCAGCGCTTATGTGGTTGTCCTGGATAACAGCGGGCGTTTTATCAAAGCGGCAAACTCCGGATATGAAGTGGGAGATATTACAGATAAGATCATCCCCCTTATCTATCCGCAGGATAAAAAGAAGCGGAGAAGTACGATCATACGCATGGCAGCAAGTATCGCCGCCTGCGTATGTCTGGGCATATTCGGCCTGTATGAATATCAGTACATGTACGTTTCATACGGAAGTATCCATATGCAGATCAATCCGGAAGTGGAAATCTCGCTGAGCCGTTCCGGGCGTGTTCTTGATATAGAAGGGGAAAACAAGGATGGCAGAGATCTGATCGAAGGTTACAGCTATGAAGGGAAAGATAAAGAAACCGTTGTGGATGAACTTGCAGATCTGGCCATAGAGAGGAAATACCTGGAAGAAGGCGGACAGATTGCGATCGATGTAGACGCGAGCAGTGGCAGCTGGGCAGAAGAGACAGAAGCGGAACTTCTGGAAGAACTGACCCGGTATCTCCAGGGACAAGACATGACGATCGAAGTGATTCTTGGTTCTGTGGCGCCGGAAGCAGATGATATGCAGGAACAGGATGGGGTATCAGCCGGAGAAGAGGCGCTGCTGCAAAAGAGTCTGGAAGAATTGCGGGCTATAAAGATTCCTGTTCCGTCACTGAAAGACCAGGCAGACGGTTCCGTATCTGGAAATGAGACGGTGGAAGATGATGGAATAACAGATTACTCTGAGCCATCCGGTTCTTCTTCAGCTCCGGCATCATCCGGTTCCGGAAGTTTGTCCGGCTCATCAAGTCCATCCAGACCATCTGGCTCGTCCAGACCGTCCGGTTTGTCCGGCTCATCGGGAGCTTCAGCTCCGGTGCCGTCCGGCTCATCCGGCACCTCCGGATCTTCCGGATCGTCGGGCGCTGGTGGCTCATCCAGCACCTCCGGATCATCCGGATCATCTGGATCGTCAGGGCCGTCTGAGCCCACTGTGACACCCCCGTCTGAGCCGTCTGTTCCCACCACACCGTCGGGGGATTCGGGTTATGGCGGCGGAAGCAGCTCCGGCAGCAGTGATGGAAACAGTTCTTACAATGACAGCGCCTATGGAAACGCGGATGACGACACGGATGACGACGACTCCGATGATGATGGCTGAGATCGATAGTAATGATGGGACTCCAGGTTTTTATCTGAAGCGGACTGCACCTATTCCAAGTCCGCCCGGACCTACGTGGGTTCCTATGCTCATGGTGAGAGGAAAATAGACGAGTTCCAGATTGGGAAAAGCCTTCTGGAGCTCGTTTTTAAATTGTTCAAGTTTTTCGGGCTCCATCATAGTATTTGCGATGCCGAGCTTGAGGTGTCCCTGTTCTTCCAAATGAGAAAATCTGGAAGCGATATCAGTTTTCAGAGCGTCCAGCATGACGCGGAAAGCTGATTTCATTCCCCGGGCTTTTGCATAGGAATCCAGCTTGTCTCCCTGGATTGTGAGCACGGGTTTCAGTTTCAGGACAGTCCCGATAGCAGCGGCAGCGGCTGTGATGCGGCCGCCTTTTTTTAAATATTCCAGAGTGTCTACTGCGATGTAGATTGTAGCGTCCATTGCTTCTTTTTCCAGAATATCCAGGATCTCCGCAGCTGTCCTGCCTTCTTCGGAAAGGACTTTCGCGTCCAGCACAGACAATGCCTGAGTGACAGAGATACGGTGATTATTAACGACAAAAACTTTTCCCCGGTACGCTTCGTCATCGGCGAGGAGGAGCGCAGTCTGGCATGTGTTGCTGAGGCCCGATGACATAGGGATGAAAACGATCTCGTCATATTCTTTGAGGAGATCGTCCCACATGGAAGTTACATCTCCTGGGGAAGGCTGCGAAGTAGTGATGACAGAACCTGAAATCTGTTTCTTATAAAACTCTTCTGTGCTGATATCGACTCCTTCAAAATACGTCTTCCCGTCGATGATGATTGGCATAGGGAGGACATGGATCCCATATTTCTCCTGTTCGGACGGCATGATTCCGCAGTTGCTGTCTGTCATGATCGCAATTTCCGGCATAGTATCACTCCTAAATAAAAATCTTTCATTTTCCTTCCGTTGACGGTTATTATAACAGGTGTTAAGATTATAGCAAAATCGCTGACTGATAACAATGAACAAAAAAACTTAAATGTAAGATATTTATACAAATCAGGAGAAATGTAAGGGAATGGAAGACAGGCGAATCACAAAGACGAAACGAAACTTAAAAAATGCAATGATCGGTATGCTCAGCAATAAAGATTTCGAGCATATAACCATCACTGAATTATGCTGTGAGGCTGATATCAGCAGGATTACTTTCTACTCACATTACAGCGATAAGTATGCCCTGCTGGACGAAATATTTGACGATATGCTCCGGATCGGAACTGCTGATTATTACAGGCGTCAGGCAGAGAAGAACCCCTCGAAGAAGCTGGCGGCAGGTTATGTGAATATGCTGGACGCGATCCTTAAGCTGTACTATGACAGATTCGATTTTTTTCAGCACACAAATCCGGATAAGAATCCATATCTTGCATCCCGGCTCTACAGCATCATTCTGGAGACCGTGGAAATGCATACCATGCATGTGAAAAAGCGATTGTCCCTGAGGTACTCTCCGAGAAAGATCGCGGGATTTGTCTGCTATGGGATGCTCGGATTTGTCAATGAATCTCATGGAGAGGATACGCCTCTGGAAGAAATTCAGGAGGAAGCGAGGACTCTGCTTACAGATCTGCTCAAGTCAGGCATACTGACAGAACATGAGGGGTAAAGAGAATATGAAAAATCCCGTAATCACTTGGATTACGGGATTCATGCGGAAGAAGAGACTTGAACTCTCAAAAATTCCAGTATAAATCCCGTATTTACAACGGTTAAGGCGTTTCGTGTTGCATTTCGTGTTGCATCTTTTCAAAGTATTTCAGCGCTTTGTTCTCCATCTTTTTCTGAACCTCAGGAAGAGCGTGCCGGTATACTTCTTTCAAGACAGAATCATTTCCCCATCCGCCTGACTGCATGATATATGCATCAGGAATACCCAGGGCGTGCTGGATTGAGGCGTTATAGTGCCGCAGGTCATGAAAGCGGAAATGGGGGAGTCCGGCGCGCTTCAAGATGGTTTTGAACCGGTTTGTAATATCATTTGGAGTCAGCCCTACAGTATTGCCGGGAAGCGCCCGGAATTTGTCTGCTGCAAAGCCAGGTACAGTCACATATCGGTCTCCGGCATAAGACTTTGGGGCTTTTACGATCCATTCCGATTTATCATTGAGCACCATTGTCCGGGAGATATGGAATGTGTTTCCAGTTAAATCAGTCTCATTATTCAGTGCACAGATCTCTCCGCGACGCATGGCCCCGAACGCGGCCAGCAGAACTGGAACTTCCATGATGGTCCCGGATATTTCTTGCAGGAGCCGCTTTATTTCCTTTTCTGTCGGTACATAGATGTCTGCCCGGAGTTTCTTTGGCAGGACAATCTGCAGACGGATATCAGGGCAATATCGGTTCATCACGGCTGTGATCAGCCCGTTCATATCCCGTATGGTTTTGGGGGCGAGCTTGAGAGATGCTGTATTAATTTCTGCCTGAATAATATCCTGGGTGATTTCACGCATCCGGTAGTTCTCCAGCGGTTTCATACAGTTGCGCTGCATACTTCTATATTTCCGGATGCTTGCCGGGGAAAGAATCTGACTGCGTTCCTCTATGTATCTGTCAAGTGCCTCGCCAAAGGTGAGATGTGATGCAGGCAGGTTTCTTTTTTCCCGTGTCGCTGCAAACTGGGCGGCCATTGCTTCTGCAGTGCGTTTGCCGGCCCGGCCTGGATCGTCACAGGTGAATGACTCATAAATGCGCTTTTCCTTCTGCTTTCCGGTTTTCGGATCAATGACCGGCCGGCCTTTCTTGTCAAAAACAGGCTCATTGTGGCTGAAAACCAGGAACCGCCATGAACCGGAAGGAAGTTTTCTTGCTGTTGGCATGGTTATCATCTCCTTTTATGTATAAAAATAACAGCCAGAGTCTGAACAAATGTTCTGGATTGTGTGGCTGCTCCGAAGATGATACAATATTTTTGCAATCGGTTGTACATCTTCGGATGTAGACTATTATCGAATAGTAGGTTACCTCACTATCCGAGGGAGTCCGAGTTTCGATGCCGCTCTGGTGTTGGCGCACCGGGGCG
>DXAU01000024.1 GCA_019116885.1 Candidatus Mediterraneibacter pullistercoris
TTGTATCTTCCTGTTTGGATTATTTTTCTCGATTCTTGTAAACTTTCAGTATATCATAAGAACTGCCGAGGAGGGCGTTGCCATCACGGTATTCTTTGAAGAGGATGCAACAGACGAGCAGAAACAGGAAATCGGGCAGCAGCTTGAGGAACACGAAGGTGTAGCGGAGGTGAGATATGTCTCTGCAGACGAGGCATGGGAAGAGTTCCAGAAAGAATATTTCGGCGACAATCCCGAGCTGGCGGAAGGATTCAAAGATGATAACCCGCTTGCAAGTTCTGATAACTATGAAGTATATATGGAAACTACGGACAACAGCGACCAGAGTCTGGTAGCGCGAAGCCGCTCTCTTTCTGAAACACAGAACGAACTGGTAGAATTTGCACAGGGCTTGGACGGAGTCCGTGATGTAAACAAGTCAGATGTAGTTGCCAATACGCTTTCCAGTGTAAATACACTGGTGGCAATTGTATCTGTTGCGATTATTATCATCCTGCTGGGTGTGTCGATCTTCCTGATCAGTAATACAGTTACGATGGGTATTACTGTACGAAAGGAGGAAATTGCGATCATGAAATACATTGGCGCCAAGGACTTTGTCGTCCGGTCGCCGTTCGTGATCGAAGGTCTGATCATCGGTATATTCGGCGCCGCGATTCCGCTGACACTGCTGTATTTCCTGTATGACAGGGCAGTAGAGTATATTATGACGAGATTCCGTATCCTGCAGAACATCATAGACTTTCTGCCTGTGGGAACTGTATATCAGATTCTGCTTCCGATCGGACTTGTCATGGGTATCGGAATCGGATTCCTGGGCAGTTTCTTCACGGTGCGCAAGCATCTGAAAGTATAAAACTTCTGACAGAGTATATGTCCGTTCTGGAAATATACTGACATGATATGAAGGTAAGAGTAAGGGAGGACAAAGTGGAAAAAGAAGTTCCGCTTTGTCCTTTTTCTGGTAGAGGGCGGGGAGGCGGGCGAAAGAGCAATATTTTAATACAGCAAGTGATATCGGAGGCGTGGAGAGATGGAAGATTGGAACAGGAAGAGCGGAAACGATGGCAGAAAGTTCGGTCTGGGTGTATTGACAGGCGCGCTGGTCACAGCTCTTGTTATCTGTGGCACGGCATGGGTCTGGAAAGTGTTTTCCAATATACGAAACGGGGATTATACATCAGCGAGTACTGTGTCTGAAACCGACGTAAACGAAAAGCTGGATCAGATCAACAGCCTGATCGAAAAGTATTATCTGTATGAGGATGATATTGATGAAGATACGTTGATCGACGGTATATATTCCGGGTATGCAGAAGCATTGGGCGACCCGTATACAGAGTATTACGATGAAGAGGAGACGGAAGCCCTCTATGAGTCCACAACCGGCGAATTTTCGGGTATCGGAGCTACAATGTCCCGGAGCCTGGACAGCGGTGAGATCACAGTGAGCAATGTGTATCAGGATTCACCGGCAGACAAGGCGGGATTGAAGCAGGGGGATGTCATTTATGAAGTTGACGGACGCTCTGCATCCGGGCGGGACCTAGAAACGGTCGTATCGTGGATCAAAGGGGAACAGGGGACAGACGTGACTCTGTGTGTGCTGCGCAATGGCGAAGAAGTAGAATTGACGGCTACGCGTGACATTATCGAAGTACAGACGGTCAGCAGTGAAATGAAAGACGGTCAGATAGGCTATATAGCGGTAAGTGAATTTGACAGCGTGACATATGACCAGTTTGAGACGGCTCTTGATGACCTTGAGTCGCAGGGGATGCAGGGGCTTGTTATCGACCTGAGAGGGAACCCGGGCGGAAATCTTACGACAGTTACGGATATGTTAAAACTCCTCCTTCCGGAAGGAACAATTGTATCGACGAAAGACAAGTACGGCAATACAGAAGAGATCACCTGCGATGGAAAGCATGAATTTACAAAACCGCTGGCTGTTCTTGTAAATCAGTACAGTGCAAGCGCTTCGGAAATATTCAGCGGAGCAATACAGGATTACGGCACAGGAACTATCGTCGGCACGACTACCTATGGAAAAGGTGTGGTACAGCAGCTCATGGATCTGGGTGACGGAACCTGTCTGAAAGTGACCATTGCCGAGTATTATACACCGAGTGGCAGGAGTATCAATGGTGCCGGTGTTACACCGGACGTGGAAGTAGAATACGAATATGACGAAAATAATCCGGAAGCCGATAACCAGCTTGACAAAGCATTGGAGGTCGTGCGCGGGGAACTGGAGTAAGAAAGTAAAAGTTCAGTCCGTGTCAATTTTACAAAAAAAGAGCTTGCAATTTGAAAAACAGTGTGATAATATTGGAAACATATTTTAACAGGCTAAAGTGTTAAAATTGAGAAAGGCAATGAACAAGACTCTGATTTCCAGAAACTGACAGGAAGCAGGCGTCACCGACTGAGAGCGCCGGACAGCGGAGGAGATCATGGGAACACTTGGGAGCTGACCGTCTGAACAGATGCGGGAAATCCGGCATAAAGTAGGGCGGTACGTAAAGCATACGTTACATGCAAAGAGGGGAACCCTGATTACTTAGCGAGGTTCTTTCGAGCTTAGTAAGCAGGAGTTGTTCTTGGGAACTTGGCGAGGTATTTTCGAGCCTAGAGAGCAAGAACTTCAAATGCTGAGCGAACGGAACTTCCTTGGATATAGCGCTTGATGAGAGCAAGTTAAAGGTGCAGATCGAGTTTAGTGCGAGGGTTCAATGCGGGTGGTACCGCGGATTTTATCTTGATAATTTCCGTCCCGGGATACTTAAGTATCCCGGGGCGTTTTGTTTTCCCCGGGATGCAAGATCTGAAAGGAGAGAAAACAATGGAACTGGTAAAAGGTGTAAAGAAATCAGAAACTCTGGAACTTGCAGAACTGCTTGAGAAAGGTGTAAAAGGTCAGACGGTGAAAGTAAACGGCGCTGTCCACACGATCCGTGATATGGGTACGGTAGCGTTCGTGATCCTCAGAAAACGCGGCGGCCTTGTACAGTGTGTGTATGAGAAAGGCGTGTCGGGCTTTGATCTTAAGGATGTGAAAGAGGGTGCCACGATAGAAGTTACAGGTATTGCGGCGGAATCGGAGAAAGCGCCCCACGGCATTGAGATCCGTCTGAGAGGTATCCGCATCTTAAGCGAACCGGCAGCGCCGATGCCCCTGCCGATCGCGAAGTGGAAGCTGAATACTTCTCTTGAGGCGAAGCTGAACTATCGTCCGGTTTCCCTCAGAAACTTAAGGGAACGCGCGGGATTCCGGATTCAGGAAGGTCTTGTGAGAGGATTTCGGGATTTCCTTTACAGAGAGGGATTTACAGAAATCCACACTCCCAAGATCGGGGCGAAGAGTGCGGAGGGCGGGGCGAACCTGTTCCGTCTGGACTATTTCCACAGACCGGCGGTCCTTCAGCAAAGCCCGCAGTTCTACAAACAGATGATGGTCGGGGTGTTCGACAGGGTATTTGAAACAGCTCCTGTATTCCGGGCGGAAAAACACAATACAAAACGCCATCTGAACGAATATACGAGCCTTGATTTTGAGATGGGATATATCGACGGATTCGAGGACGTGATGGCTATGGAGACCGGTTATCTCCAGTACACGATGAAACTTCTCGAAGAAGAATATGCAGACGAGATCAGAATACTCGGGATCGAGCTGCCGGAGACAGAAGACATTCCGGCTGTGCGGTTTGATGAGATCAAGAAACTTGTCTCTGAAGAGTACGGGCGGAAGATCAGAAGCCCTTATGATCTGGAACCGGAGGAGGAAGTACTCATCAGCAGATATGCGAAAGAAAAGTGGGATGCGGATTTCGTGTTTGTCACACATTACCCGTCCAGAAAGCGCCCGTTCTATGCGATGGACGATCCGCAGGATCCGGCATATACACTGAGCTTCGATCTTCTCTTCCGGGGGATGGAGATCACAACAGGCGGACAGCGTATCCATGACTATCATATGCTGCTTGAGAAAATGGCACAGCGGGGCATGACAGAAGAGGGCATGGAGCAGTATTTAAATACTTTCAAATACGGCATGCCGCCCCACGGGGGCTTAGGGATCGGTCTGGAGCGTCTGACCATGAAACTGACAGGTGACGACAACGTGCGTGAGACCACCTTGTTCCCAAGAGATATGAGCAGACTGGAACCATAGAAGATCACAGAAAGCGCGATTGAAAGATCAGTAAAAGGAGAGACGGTTATGGCAAATAAAATATCAGACGAGACGATCGAGTATGTCGGAATCCTGGCTAAGCTCGAGTTATCAGATACAGAGAAAGAAGCTGCAAAGGCTGACATGGAGAAAATGCTGGATTACATTGATACTCTGAATGAGCTGGACACATCCGGTATCGAGCCCATGTCCCATGTGTTTCCCGTGAACAATGTGTTCCGCGAGGATGTGGTGGCAAACGGCGACGGAAGGGATCAGACGCTGGCAAATGCGCCGCAGAGAAAAGAGGACAGCTTTGAGGTGCCGAGAACGATCGGTTAAAAGCAGTTAAGGCAGAGCATGACAGAAAGGCGGCAAAGAGTATGGAGATATTAGAACTTACAGCTCTCGAGCTGGGAAAAAAGATAAAAACCGGAGAGGTCACAGTGAAAGAAGCCGTGCAGGCGGCTCTTGACCGTGCAAAAGAAGCAGAACCGATTCTGAACAGTTACGTGACGCTGGACGAGGAAGGCGCGTATGCGCAGGCAGAAGAGATCCAGAAGAAGATTGACGCAGGTGAACTGAAAGGACCTTTGGCAGGCGTTCCTGCTGCGGTTAAGGATAATATGTGTATCGAAGGGCAGCTTACGACGTGCAGCTCGAAGATACTTTCTGATTTCAGACCGACATATACTGCCGAAGCGGTGGAAAATCTGAAACAAGCGGGAGCGGTCATCATCGGCAAGACGAACATGGACGAATTTGCTATGGGGAGCACTACGGAGACTTCATATTACGGGGCGACGAAAAACCCGCACAACACGGCACATGTGCCCGGCGGTTCTTCGGGCGGTTCCTGTGCAGCGGTAGCGGCCGGGGAGTGTTTCGGAGCGCTTGGCTCCGATACGGGAGGATCGATCAGACAGCCAAGTTCATTCTGCGGCGTAGTTGGGCTGAAGCCGACATACGGCACAGTTTCCAGATATGGACTGATCGCCTACGGTTCTTCACTTGACCAGATCGGGCCGATTGCAAAGGATGTGTCGGACTGCGCGGCATTTCTGGAAGCGATCTCCTCCCATGACATAAAGGACAGCACTTCGGTAAAACGAGGAGACTATGATTTCATGAGCGCTCTGGAGGATGATGTGAAAGGTCTTAAGATCGGAATACCGAAAGACTACATGGGAGACGGGCTCGACCCGGAAGTAAGAGATGCAGTCCTGCGTGCGGCGAAAGTACTGGAAGAAAGAGGGGCGTCCGTCCAGACATTTGATCTCGGACTTGTGAAATATGCAATCCCGGCATACTACACGATTGCCTCAGCGGAGGCAAGCTCGAATCTGGAACGGTTCGACGGTGTGAAATACGGATACAGGACAAAGGAGTACGAAGGACTCCATAACATGTACAAGAAGACAAGGTCAGAGGGATTCGGAGCGGAAGTAAAGCGCCGCATTATGCTTGGATCTTTTGTTTTAAGTTCCGGATATTATGATGCGTATTATCTGAAAGCGCTGCGGACGAAAGCGCTCATTAAGAAGGAGTTTGACAAGGCATTTGAAAAATATGATCTTATCCTTGGTCCGGCAGCGCCGACGACAGCGCCGGAGCTTGGTAAGAGCCTGAGCGATCCGCTTAAGATGTATCTGGGGGATATTTATACGATCTCAGTAAACCTTGCCGGACTTCCGGGAATGACGATTCCGGTCGGGAAAGATCAGAAAGGTCTGCCGATCGGGATGCAGCTCATCGGAAATGCCTTTGAGGAGAAGACGCTGATCCGGGCGGCGTACACTTATGAGTGCGCCACGGAAAAACAGTATGAGGAAATGGCGGATATCAGCAAAGCGGCTGTGGACGCAGCGGCGGAAAAGGAGGTGCGCTAGTTATGGCAAAACAGTATGAGACAGTCATCGGACTTGAAGTTCATATCGAGCTGTCAACGAAGACGAAGATCTTCTGCGGATGCAGCACAGAGTTTGGAAGCGCGCCGAATACCCACACTTGCCCGGTGTGTACGGGGATGCCCGGATCTCTTCCGGTTCTCAATAAGAAGGTGGTAGAATATGCCATGGCTCTGGGACTTGCTGCAAACTGTAAGATCACACAGGTGTGCAAGTTCGACCGGAAGAACTACTTCTATCCGGACAACCCGCAGAACTATCAGATCTCCCAGCTTTATCTTCCGATTGCGAGGGACGGATACGTGGAGATCGAGACGCAGACGGGCAGGAAGAAAGTGCGCATCCACGAGATGCATATGGAAGAAGACGCCGGGAAACTGGTGCATGATGAGTGGGATGACACTTCTCTTGTAGATTACAACCGCAGCGGCGTGCCGCTTGTGGAAATTGTCTCTGAGCCGGATATGCGCTCTGCGGATGAAGTGATCGCATATCTGGAGAAGCTGCGGATGATTGCGCAGTATCTCGGAGTATCGGACTGTAAACTCCAGGAAGGCTCCATGAGAGCCGATGTGAACCTGTCCGTCCGTGAAGCCGGATCGGAAGATTTTGGTACAAGGACAGAGATGAAGAATCTGAACTCATTTAAGGCAATCGCCCACGCGATCGAGGGAGAACGGCAGAGGCAGATCGAGATCCTCGAAGAAGGCAAAGAAGTCGTTCAGGAGACGAGAAGATGGGATGACAACAAAGAACATTCCTATGCCATGCGTTCCAAAGAAGATGCGCAGGACTATCGTTACTTTCCGGAGCCGGATCTTGTGCCCATCGTGATCAGCGATGAGTGGATCGCAGAAATCAAAGCACGTCAGCCGGAACTTCGCTCTGAGAAACTGGAGCGGTATAAGAAAGAATTTGATATTCCGGAGTATGATGCAGGGATAATTACAGAGTCGAAGAAAGTTGCTGATCTTTTCGAGGCAGCGGCTGAAATATGCGGGAAGCCGAAGAAAGTGGCAAACTGGATCATGGGCGAGATGTTCCGTCTGATGAAAGATAAGAGTGCAGAGCCGGAAGATCTGAATTTCTCACCGGAGCATCTGGCAAAACTCATTGATATGACAGATGCAGGAACGATCAGCGTCTCTGTGGCGAGAAAAGTCTTCGAGCATATCTTTATGGATGACGTCGATCCGGAGACCTATGTGGAAGAGAACGGACTTAAGACAGTGAGCGATGAGGGCGCCATCAGAGCAGCAGTTGAGAAAGTCCTTGCGGATAACCCACAGGCGGCCGCAGACTACAAGGGCGGCAAGGAGAAAGCGTTCGGAGCGCTTATGGGACAGAGCATGAGGGCACTGAAAGGAAAAGCCGATCCGGGAACCGTTACAAAGATGATTAAAGCGCTGCTGGATCAGTAGAGAAGAGATAAGAAAAATGAGAACCGGGTACGGCGGTCAGCCGTACCCGGAAGTTTTTATGCCTGATGATAATAACTGAAGAAATCTGAGATCTTCTTCACAGATTCTTTTAACACCTCGATCCTCGGCAGATATACCACGCGGAAGTGGTCCGGATGCTGCCAGTTGAATCCGCCGCCGTGGATGAGCAGTATCTTTTTGTCCCTCAGAAGATCCAGAGCGAACTGTTCGTCGTTTGTGATGTTGAACTTCTTTATATCCATTTTCGGGAAGATGTAAAAGGCCGCTTTTGGTTTCACCGCGCTGATGCCCGGGATGTCCGTCAATGCCTTGTAGATGTAATCCCTCTGTTCACGGATGCGTCCGCCAGGCCCAATGTAATCTCTCACGCTCTGGTGTCCGCCGAGTGCGGTCTGGACGATCGACTGCGCTGGAACATTGGAACAGAGGCGCATGTTAGAAAGCATCCTGAGCCCTTCGATATAATCCCGGGCAATGTTCTGATTTCCGCTTAAGATCATCCATCCGATCCGGAATCCTGCGATCATATGCGACTTGGACAGACCGCTGAAAGTGACGCAGAAGAGATCGGGAGCCAGGGATGCGATGGAGATATGTTCCTCATCATCCATTACCAGCCGGTCATAAATTTCATCTGAGAAAATGATAAGCTGATGTTCTCTTGCAACGTCGATGATCTGCTCCAGTACTTCTTTCGGATACAGCGCACCGGTAGGATTGTTCGGATTGATGATGACAATGGCTTTTGTCCGGTCCGTGATCTTCCGTTTGATATCATCGATATCCGGATACCACTCTGCCTGTTCATCACAGATGTAGTGCACCGCCTTTCCTCCGGCGAGAGTCGCGCATGCAGTCCACAGCGGATAATCCGGCGAGGGGATCAGAATCTCGTCTCCGTCATCCAGCAGTGCGGACATACAGATATTGATAAGTTCGCTGACACCGTTTCCCGTATAGATGTCTTCCACTGAGACATTCGGCAGGTTTTTTAACTGCGCGTACTGCATGATCGCTTTTCTGGCTGAAAAGAGTCCCTGAGAATGGGAATATCCCTCGCACTCTGTGAGCTGGCGGCGCATGTCGTAGATCACTTCATCCGGCGTCTGGAATCCAAACGGAGCGGGGTTTCCGATGTTCAGCTTTAATATCCGGGTTCCGGCTTCCTCCATACGGGCCGCTTCATCGACAACCGGTCCCCTTACATCATATAAGACATTATCGAGTTTTGAAGATTTTTGGAATGTTCGCATTTTCCTGTCCCCCCCAGCAGTATTATTTTTCATGTTCCTGTTCTGTCCTGCGTCCATGATGCCGGCATCAGATACAGAGCTGTCCGGCGCGTCTGACGGATTGTCTCCGCGCAGCCATTTTTCATCGACCTGGAGCGCCTCGGCCAGAAAATGCAGGATGTCAGGCCGGGGCAGAGTCTTTCCGCTCACATACTGGCTGATATGACTCTTGCCGAGTTTTACGCCCTGTTCCGATGCCGCGCGGACCAGATCGACTTGCTTTTTTCCCTGTAGATCCATAGAAGCCTTAAGGCGCATTGCGAAAGTTTCTTTTGACATAGTTGATGTCCCCTTGAGTTCAAAATGTAAAGTTCAATTTGAGTTAGGGATACTATAACATGAAAAAGAAATGAGTTCAATAGAAAAAGGAAAAGTTCAAAATAAAGTTCAACTAATTATAAAGAAAAAATAAATTAGCACTCGAGGCTTGACGTGGCTAATAACTTCTGCTATATTTCTACTAGAACACGAACAAAGTGAAGGAGGGAAGAGCCATGAATATTAATAAATTTACACAGAATTCATTACAGGCTGTACAGAACTGTGAGAAGATCGCCGCGGATAACGGCAATCAGGAACTGGCGCAGGAGCATCTGCTGTATGCGCTGCTCACACAGGATGACAGTCTGATATTAAAATTACTTGAAAAAATGAGTATCCAGGGCCAGCTCTTTATAAACAGAGTGGAGCAGGCGATCGGCAAGCGGCCGAAAGTTCAGGGCGGTCAGGCTTATGTCGGACAGGATCTCAACAATGTTCTCATCCACGCAGAGGATGAGGCGAAACAGATGGGAGACGAGTATGTGTCTGTCGAGCATCTGTTTCTCTCCCTGTTAAAATATGCAAGCAGAGATATGAAACAGCTTTTCCGTGAGTTCGGTATCAGCCGGGAAGGGTTCCTGCACGCGCTCTCAACCGTGCGGGGAAATCAGCGGGTGACGAGCGACAATCCGGAAGCTACTTATGATACATTAAACAAATACGGACAGGATCTTGTGGAGCGTGCGAGAGACCAGAAGCTTGATCCGGTTATCGGGCGTGACGAGGAGATCCGCAATGTGATCCGTATCCTGTCCCGTAAGACGAAGAACAATCCGGTGCTGATCGGCGAACCCGGCGTTGGTAAAACGGCAGTCGTGGAAGGTCTGGCACAGCGGATCGTCAGCGGGGACGTGCCGGAGGGACTGAAAGAAAAGACGATCTTCTCCCTTGATATGGGGGCGCTTGTCGCCGGTGCAAAATACCGGGGCGAATTCGAGGAGCGTCTGAAAGCAGTCCTCGAGGAAGTGAAGAACAGCGACGGCAAGATCATCCTGTTTATCGACGAGCTGCATACGATCGTGGGAGCCGGAAAGACGGACGGCGCCATGGATGCGGGAAATATGTTAAAGCCCATGCTGGCGAGAGGCGAGCTGCACTGTATCGGTGCGACGACACTGGATGAGTACCGCGAATATATTGAAAAAGACGCAGCTCTGGAACGCCGTTTTCAGCCGGTCATGGTAGATGAGCCGACAGTGGAAGATGCTATTTCGATCCTGCGTGGTTTAAAAGAGCGCTACGAAGTATTCCACGGAGTGAAGATCACGGACAGCGCGCTCGTGGCTGCGGCTGCTTTATCGAACCGCTATATCTCTGACCGTTTCCTGCCGGATAAGGCGATCGACCTTGTAGATGAGGCATGTGCCCTGATAAAGACGGAACTTGATTCCATGCCGACAGAACTGGATGAACTGAGACGGCGTGTAATGCAGCTTGAGATCGAGGAAGAGGCGTTAAAAAAAGAAGACGACCGCTTAAGCCGCGAGAGACTGGAACACCTTCAGGAAGAACTCGTGGGCTTAAAAGAAGAATATGCCGGAAAGAAAGTCCA
This sequence comes from Candidatus Mediterraneibacter pullistercoris, assembly GCA_019116885.1. Taxonomy (GTDB): domain Bacteria; phylum Bacillota; class Clostridia; order Lachnospirales; family Lachnospiraceae; genus Mediterraneibacter; species Mediterraneibacter pullistercoris. Next base: position 10,692 of record DXAU01000024.1, read on the forward strand.
GTGGGAGAATGAGAAGACTTCCGTTGAGCGGGTGCAGAAGATCCGCGAGGAGATCGAGCAGGTCAATAAGGACATCCAGAAAGCCCAGAGAGAGTATGATCTGAATAAAGCAGCCGAATTGCAGTACGGAAGACTGCCTCAGTTACAGAAACAGCTTGAGGAAGAGGAGGAAAAGGTCAAAGAAAAAGACCTCGCTCTTGTCCATGAGGCTGTTACAGACGATGAGATCGCGCGCATTGTCTCCCGATGGACGGGAATACCGGTAGCAAAATTAAACGAGAGCGAACGGAACAAAACCCTTCATCTGGCAGACGAACTTCATAAACGCGTGATCGGCCAGGATGATGGCGTAGAGCTGGTTACGGAAGCAATTATACGTTCCAAGGCCGGGATCAAAGACCCTGGCAAGCCGATCGGCTCTTTCCTGTTCTTAGGGCCTACCGGAGTCGGTAAGACGGAGCTTGCCAAAGCTCTGGCGCAGAGTCTGTTCGATGATGAGAATAATATGGTACGTATTGACATGAGCGAATATATGGAGAAATATTCCGTCTCCCGTCTGATCGGAGCGCCACCGGGATATGTGGGATACGATGAGGGCGGACAGCTCACCGAGGCTGTCAGGAGAAAACCATATTCTGTCGTGCTTTTTGATGAGGTAGAAAAAGCGCACCCGGATGTATTTAACGTATTGCTCCAGGTATTAGATGACGGGCGCATCACGGACTCCCAGGGGCGGACTGTGGACTTTAAGAACACGATCCTGATTATGACGTCCAACATCGGCGCCGGCTATCTGCTGGAAGGCATCCGTGAGGACGGTTCCATTGAGGAACAGAGCCAGGAGATGGTCATGAACGATCTGAAGGCTCACTTCAGACCGGAATTTCTGAACCGTCTGGATGAGATAATCATGTTCCGGCCATTGACGAAACAGAATATCCGTGCCATTATTGATTTACTGATAGCAGATGTCAATCAGCGCCTGGCAGAGAAAGAGCTGACCATTGAACTGACGGAGGCAGCGAAAGACTTTGTCGTAGAGGGCGGTTACGATCCGATGTACGGCGCAAGGCCATTGAAGAGATATCTGCAGAAAAATGTGGAGACGCTGGCTGCAAGGCTTATTCTTGCGGGAAATGTGGGCAGAGAAGATACCATCCTGATCGATGCAAAAGACGGAAAACTGACAGCGGAAGTGAAAGGGCAGATTGTTGCCATGAAATGATCCGCAAAGCGCTGCCTGCAGCATTGAAACCGGGAAGACAGTTCTCATAAATTGGTGTTACGGCCAGCGTGAAAGGACGATGTTCAGATGTCACCCATCATCTTTCATATAGATGTGAACTCAGCATATCTTAGCTGGACTGCAGTGGAGCAGTTGAGAAACGGAGCCGCAGTGGACCTGCGCGAGATACCTGCCATCATAGGCGGAGACCAGAAGTCCCGCCGAGGCGTGGTGCTTGCCAAGTCCCCTGCGGCAAAACGATATGGCATCCGCACAGGGGAACCTGTCGCGAATGCCTTTCGTAAGTGCCCAAATCTTGCCATGTATCCTCCGGATCACAAGATGTACCGGGAGAAGAGCAGGAGACTCATGGAGTATCTTCGGACATTTACGAAAGAGATCGAACAGGTCAGCGTAGACGAGTGTTACATGGATTTTACCGGTATTGCCAACCGGTGGAATTCCCCTGTGGACGGGGCGGCAGAGATAAAAGACGGGATAAAGGAACAGTTTGGATTTACCGTGAATATCGGTATTTCTACCAACAAGCTGCTGGCAAAGATGGCGTCGGATTTTGAGAAGCCGGATCGGATACACACGCTCTATCCCGAAGAGATCAAGGAGAAAATGTGGCCGCTGCCTATCGGGGAACTCTATATGGCAGGCCGCTCCAGCGTGGAAACGCTGAGAAAACTTGAGATCAATACCATCGGGGATCTGGCTCAGTCGGACCTGAAACTGATCGTGCTTCACCTTAAGAGCCATGGAAAGATGCTGTGGGAATTTGCAAACGGCATCGGGACGTCTGTAGTACAGTCGGAACCCGACGAGGCGAAAGGGATCGGGAACTCCACAACGCTCAGGGAAGATGCGTCCACCATAGAGGAAGTCCGCCCGGTCTTTGAACAACTGGCGCAGAGCGTGGGTGCCAGACTGCACAAAGCAGGGAAAAAGGCCGGGATGGTGAGTATGGAGATCAAATATTACGATTTCAGGACAATCTCTCATCAGGTACAGCTCAACAAGCCGTCCAACGATCCGGAAGTATTACAAGAGACTGCCTGCAGCCTGTTCCTGGAAGTATGGAGCGGTGAGCCGGTGCGCCTTCTTGGGATAAGGACTTCCAAGCTGGACGACGAGGCGGCTCCGGAACAGCTCTCTATCTTTGATATCGAGATGCCGGAAGAGCCGGATGAAAAGCACAAACGGCTGAAAAAAGCCATGGATGAGATCAACGGACGGTTCGGAGAGGGAGCAGTTGTAAAAGCCAGCCTGATGGAGAAGAAACGAAGAGGGGACAGAGAGGATGAAAGAGAAAAACTATAATCTGGAACTGATCAGACTGGTATCGTTTATCCTGGTCATTGCAATCCATGTGAGCAACTATTTCTGCCGCGCATATGGCCAGATCCCGCAGGGAGAGTACATTTTTTCTCTGGTGATCGATACGGTGGCGAGACTGAGCGTGCCCTGCTTTTTTATGATTACAGGAGCGCTCCTTTTGGGTCGGGATGAACCGCTGCCAAAACATGCCGGGCGTCTGGTGAGATTTCTGACTGCGCTGGTTGTGTGGAGCGCAGTCTATTATCTGTGGAATACATATTATATGGGAACCTTTTATGATCTAAAAGAAATCCTCTATGTTCCGACAGAGGCACATCTGTGGTATCTGTACGCCATGATTCCGATCTATCTCGTCCTGCCGTTTTTCCAGGTGATGTGCAGACATATGAGCCTGAAACTGGAGAAAGTGTTCCTCATCGTGACGACGGGAGGAGTCCTGTTCAACTATGTCCTCGACCTGATGGGCGGGCAGGCATACTATGCTCTTCCTCTGGTAGGCGACAGGGTCTACTCATGGTATGTGTTTGCGGGGTATTATCTCTATAAATACCGAAAGCATATCCGCCTGAGCCAGCGGTCTTTGCTGGTCATCTGTTTGCTCAGTATGGCAGGCACATTCGGAATCACTCTGGGCATCACAGCGGCATCAGGAAGACATTGTGAGAAAATGCTGACCTATATCAGCCCGCTAGTGGCAGTCGCGGCAGTTGCGTTCTTTCTGTTCATGCTGAGGTTCAAAGGCGGATATATCAGGCTGGGAGAGCGTGCAAAGAAGATCATAGACCTGTTCTGCGGCTGCTCCTTTGGTATCTATCTGATACATATCCTGTTTCTTGACAACTTCAAGAAACATGTGGAACCCTATGATCTGTCAGCGTGGATCGCAGTTCCTGGACTTATCGTGGTGATTGCGTTTGTGTCGTTTGCGTGCGTGTGGATCATAAGGAAAGTTCCGGGCGGAAAGAAGATAACCTGAATCTTAAGAAAGTTTTTAGAATCTTATATCAGCTCCCTTTAGATTTACAGTCTATCCTGTAATCATGAAAGGGGGCTGTATTTTTTATGAACATTCAGGATCTTACCCAGTATTTTATTCAATACGGTGCTTTTTTCATCTATCTGATTGTACTGTTGGAATATCTGAATCTGCCGGGATTTCCCGCCGGAGTCATCATGCCGCTTTCGGGCATCTGGGCGTCACAGGGAGAAATAAGTTTTCCGGTCGTTATGCTGCTTACAGTGGCGGCAGGGCTTACAGGGAGCTGGGCGCTCTATCTTGTTGGAAGATTCGGAGGGAATAAGGTGCTCGGATTCTATTTTAAGAAATTCCCGAAACACAGACCTGTCATAGAGGAAAAGATGGAGTATCTCAGGAAAAAGGGATGCGCCGGTGTGTTTGTGAGTAAGCTGCTTCCTATGGTACGCACTCTCATTTCGATTCCGGCGGGTATGGTGAAGATGGACTTTGCCAAATACACAGCAAGCTCCGTGTGCGGGATCTTTCTTTGGAACCTGACATTTGTCGGAGCAGGATACTTCTTTGGAGAGGCAGCGATTAATTTCTTTACATAAGAGAGGGGGACATGAGATGAAGATAGCAATGCTTACAAATAATTACAGACCGTTTGTGGGAGGCGTTCCCATCTCGGTTGAGCGGCAGGCGCAGGAACTGGTAAAGCTGGGACATCAGGTGACGGTGTTCGCGCCGATGTATGAAAGTGACGGCCCAGATCAGGCAGAAGAGTTCCGGGAGAGGATGATGGCAGAAGACAGAAAGTCTCCGGAACGTGTGATCCGCTATCAGTCACAGAAGAAAAAGATGGATAACGGAATGGTATATCCGGGAATCTGGCCTGCAGAGATCTTCGATGTCTTTGAAAGAGAGCGGTTTGACTGTATCCATGTGCATCATCCGATGTTCGTTGGACCATGGGCGCTTCTTCTGGGAAGAAAATACAAGATACCGGTCGTCTATACATATCACACGAGATATGAGGACTATCTGCATTATATCCCGTGTTTCAGGATAACGCAGAGGAGTACGGCTGTGAAAAGGAAAGCGGTGGAGTGGATACAGAAAAAAGTGATTCCCGCCTATATGGGCTGGTTCTGCAACCGCTGTGATCTGGTGCTCGCTCCGTCGGCAGGGATGCAGCAGATGATAAGAGGATACGGGGTGGATACTCCGGCAGCCATACTCCCCACCGGGCTGGATGGAGAATTTTTTACAAAAGATGCTGGGAAGTCACAGGAGATCCGGGCGGAGTACGGACAGGGGAAGAAGCATCTGCTTGTCACAGTTTCCAGACTGGAAAAGGAGAAGAATTACGGGTTTCTCTTAAGGGGGATCGCAGAGATTGAGAAGCTGCTGGGTGATGATTTCCATGTGCTGATTATCGGGGACGGCAGCCAGAAGTCGGAACTGAAAGTCAGGGCATCCATTCTTGGTATACAGGATAAAGTGACTTTTGCAGGCAATGTGCCGAACAGCCAGGTAAAGCATTATCTGGGGGCCTCGGATCTCTTTCTGTTTGCATCCAGGTCGGAGACGCAGGGCATTGTCCTGGCAGAAGCGCTTGCAGCGGGCACGCCGGTAGTGGCTGTCCACGCCGTAGGCACAGATGACATTATAGAGGACGGTGTGAACGGGTTCCTGACTGAGGAGAGGGAAGAAGCGTGGGCGGCAAAAGCCGTCGAGGCGCTCTGTGAAGAGAATCTTGGAAAGATGAGAAGCGCGGCGCTTATATCAGCCGAAAATTACCGTGCCTCAAGACTTGCCATCCATGAGGAGATGCTCTACAATCAATGTGGGTTAAGGAAAGGAGACAGAGCTTATGAGACTGAAGAAGATCGCAGAAAGCGCTCTGCAATGGCTCTTCACTAATTATCTTCAATGGATCAGGCGGACTGTGACGATCTGCTGGGATGAGGATAACCGATACGGGGACAGCCAGATCTTCGGATTCTGGCACGAGGACAGCTTCTTTATGAACCTTGTCCTGGAGAAGCTCTCGCATAAGACAATGCCCGTGGATGTGATCGTGACAGCGGACACACGTGGGAATTATATAGAAAACATGGTGAAAAGATGCGGCGGCAATGCACTGCGCGTACCGGATGGCTATAAAGCGTTTGCAGCTCTTAAAAAGATTGTTCAGGACTCTTATGAAAAGACACATTCCATGGCTGTGGCCCTGGACGGCCCGCTGGGACCGAGACATGAGCCAAAGAAGCTGGCGTTCTATCTGTCTGAGCACGCAGAAGAGGACTTTGTGGGTATCAGCCTCTCTTATTCTGCCTGTCTGAGACTCAGGCGCCGCTGGGATAAATACGTGATCCCGCTGCCATACACTACAGTGACAGTTGCAGTGAAGAATTACGGTGTGGTAAACAAGAACTGCATACCAGAGCTTCCGACAGCAGCGCCGCACACCGGAATCGAAGAAAGAATGAGGGAGGAGCCATCATGGAGACAAACAACATATTGATCGTAGAGGATGACAAGGAGATCCGGGAGGGTGTCCAGATCTATCTGCAGAGTCAGGGATATAAAGTGTTCCAGGCAGCAGACGGCATCGAGGGGCTGGAGATCATTGACAGGGAAGAGATACATCTCGCCATCGTGGACATTATGATGCCAAGGATGGACGGTATACGCATGACAATGAAGCTGAGAGAAAAGCATGATTTCCCTGTGATCATGCTGTCAGCAAAGTCTGAGGAAGTAGATAAGATCACAGGTTTAAATATCGGAGCAGATGACTATGTGACAAAGCCGTTTACCCCGATGGAACTGATGGCCCGGGTAAATTCACAGCTTCGGCGCTACCGGAAATTTCTGGAGAAACTGGCGCCAAAGGAGAACGTGCATGTGATCGGAGGACTGGAGATCAACGAGGATGCGGTGGAAGTTACAATGGATGGCAGACCGGTCAAACTTACGCCCATCGAGTATAAGATCCTGCTTCTGCTGGCCAAGAACCCGGGGAGAGTGTTCTCCTCAGAGGAGATCTACGAGAGGGTATGGCAGGAGAAAGCGATCAATACAGATACGATCATGGTGCATGTAAGAAATATAAGAGAAAAGATTGAACTTGATCCAAAGAATCCAAAATATTTGAAGGTGGTGTGGGGTGTTGGATACAAAATCGAAAAACAGCCGTAAGGCAGGTATTCTCACAGTAATTATATTTTTGAGCGTCTGCTCTCTTATCATGATATCGCAGTACAGCAGTATGTCGGCATATATGGACAGTATCGAGGAAACAGAAGAGGTGTCCTATGAGTCGGTTCTTTATCCAATCGGTCAGGATCTCGCCGAGGGGAACTATCTTCTCTACAATCAGTATGCCAATGAAACAGACCCGGCAGAAGTGCTTGATGAGTTCGGCCAGAGGAGTTTCGACCTGATGAGCCGGTATCTTGATTATGGAGTGTTTGACAGTGAAGGAAACCAGCTGCTGGAAGATGTAGGAGCGACAGTGGCGCAGCGCCTGCAGGCAGAGGATGAGACATCGGCAAATTACTCGTTCCGGGCCAGGTATACCTTTACAGAGAACGGGAGACTTTCCTCGATCCAGGTTGACGGGACTGCGCTGAGCCCTGAAGAAGAATATGCGCTGGAGTCAACATATCTTGCGGAAGCACAGGTGGAGGAAGATGCGGAAACTATATCCAGTATCGCTACACCGTCGGATATCACGGTCGTTTACGGCATGAACGAGAGGAACCTGTCTGCGTTCAGCGAGTATTATTATGATGCGTGGGGCGAACCGGAGATCGTCAGTCTGTCAGAAACGTCGGTCTATACAGACACACTCGATACACTGTGCTTCGTTGTCATACTCGCGGCTCTGCTGCTCCCGGTCAGGAGAAAACTGGACATCAGCGGAATGAAGATATTTGCAGTGCCGTTTGAGGTGCCGGTTCTTGTGTGGCTGTTTGTGTATATGACCGGTCTGAATGAACTCCCTTCAAGCGTCATAGAGTCCACGTTCAACGGCGCGCTTCTTCCTGGAGTGAATGATGTCAGGGAAGTCATTCTGACAGCCTTTAACTTCGCCATGTGGTTCTTTGTCTTCGGCCTGATATTCTGGGGCGTGACTTCTCTGCGGGCAATGATCCGCATGAAAGGGGCCTACTGGAGAGAGAGGACTCTTACAATGAAGCTGATCCGGCATTACAGGGGAACCGGGACAAAAAGCGACGAGGAGATGGTGCAAAAGGCCGGCGGCATCATCAAAAAAATAAAAGATTTTTTCAGAAAACAGTATGATGCACTGCAGCATATCGATTTCCGTGAAAAGACAAACCGGACGATCTTAAAGGTTGTGATTATCAACTATATCATCCTGGCGGTCGTATGTTTCCTATGGTATTACGGAACACTTGCACTGATTATCTATTCCGTGATCCTGTTCCTTTTCCTCAGAAAGTATGTAAAAGATCTTCAGGAGAAATATAAGCTGCTTTTAAAATCTACAAACCAGCTTGCAGAAGGTCACCTGGACGCGCCTATCGAGGGGGATATCGGGCTGTTTAATCCGATCCAGGAGGAGCTGAAGAAGATCCAGAAAGGCTTCAAGAAAGCGGTGGATGAAGAAGTGAAAAACGAGCGTATGAAGACAGAGCTGGTGACAAACGTCTCCCATGATCTGAGGACTCCTCTGACTGCGATTATCACATACACAGATCTTCTGAAAAACGAGAAGGACGAGGAGAAGCGGAAAGAATACATCGACGTGCTGGAGAGGAAATCCCTCCGCCTGAAAGTGCTTATAGAAGATCTCTTCGAGATCAGCAAGGCGGCAAGCAAGAGTGTGGCTATGCATTACATGAAGGTGGATATTGTCGATCTCATCAAGCAGGTGGGACTTGAGAATGACAGCAAGATAAAAGACGCGAATCTGGAATTTCGCTGGAAGCTGCCGGAAAACAAGCTGGTCATGTGGCTGGACAGCCAGAAGACGTACCGTATCCTGGAGAATCTGATCGTGAACATCACTAAATATGCGATGCCGCACACGAGAGTTTATATTGAGATGACAGAGCGGGAAAATGACGTGCATATCTCTATGAAAAATATATCGGCGACAGAGCTGAATTTTGATACGGAGGAGATCACGGACCGGTTTGTCCGCGGCGACGCTTCGAGAAACACAGAAGGGTCCGGCCTCGGACTGGCAATTGCCAAAAGCTTTGTGGAACTGCAGCATGGCACACTGCATATTTCTACAGAGGCGGATCTTTTTAAGGCGGATATCACCCTTCCAAAACTTGATATCCCGCCAGAGGGAGAGTAAATGAAGAAAAATTCCGGCAGGGTAGTTACTCTGCCGGAATTTTGTGATATTATGTCAATAAGCAAAATTGATCAATGGGAAGGGAGAAAAGGATATGAAGTATGAGATCAAAGGCGATCAGCTTCCGGTAGTAATCTGCTATCTGGAAAGCGGAGAAACGATGATAACTGAGCGGGGCTCCATGAGCTGGATGTCGCCCAATATGAAGATGGAGACAACGTCGAATGGCGGCATCGGGAAGGCGCTTGGCAGGATGTTCGCAGGAGAAGCTCTTTTCCAGAACCGCTATACTGCAGAGGGAGGAAACGGGATGATCGCGTTTGCTTCCAGTTTCCCCGGGCAGATCAGGTCATGGGAGATCGAACCTGGCAATGAAATTGTCGTACAGAAATCCGGTTTCCTCGCGGCTGAGGAGAGCGTGGAACTTTCTGTGTTTTTCCAGAAGAAGCTGGGTGCAGGATTCTTTGGCGGAGAAGGTTTTATCATGCAGAGACTATCCGGACAGGGTACGGCATTTCTTGAGTTTGACGGACATGTGGTAGAGTATAACCTGCAGCCGGGACAGCAGATCGTGATTGACACAGGATATCTTGCGGCAATGGATGGCACCTGTAAAATGGAGATAAAGAAAGTGCCGGGACTTAAGAATATGGTGTTTGGCGGAGAAGGGATCTTTAACACTCTCATCACAGGACCAGGGCGCGTGTGGCTTCAGACGATGCCTATCTCAGGAGTAGCTGGGGAGATACTGAAGTTCATGCCGTCAGGTAAGTAATACAGAAAATCCCGGAATATGGAATGAAAAAATCCGCCGCCGCACAGGCAGCTCTCAGTGCTTTTTGAGGTACTTGTGCGGCGGCGGATCTTATTTGCGCGGGCGGCGGGCCAAAGTCCGGGCCTGCCCCGGACATCGGATATGGTCTCTGACATGTTCATGGCAGCAGGAAAGCATACATTACTACAAAATGGCATGCGCTTCCGCCCATGACAAAGAGGTGGAATATTTCGTGGCTTCCGAAATTCTTGTGCCTGCTGTTAAACAGGGGCAGCTTCAGAGCATAGATGATCCCGCCGGCTGTGTATATGATGCCGCCTGCCAGCAGCCATCCAAACGCCGCAGGAGACATGTTGTTGAGTATCTGCGTGAAAGCCAGCACGCAGGTCCATCCCATCCCGATATAAAGCATAGAGGACACCCACTTCGGGCAGTTGATCCAGAACGCTTTTATGAGGATGCCTGCGAGCGCGATCGCCCAGACGATGGAGAGGAGGATGATGCCTGTGCGCCCTTTCAGCACGATCAGGCATACCGGTGTGTAACTTCCTGCGATCAGCACGGATATCATCATATGATCTATTTTTTTGAGTATGGTATTTACTTTTTTCGAGATGTCAAACGTATGGTAGGTCGTACTTGCCGCATATAATAAGATCAGGCTCGCCGCATAGATTGCAAGTGATATAATATATATTCTGCCAGGTTCGCTTGCAGCTTTTATAAGGAGCGGCACTGCCGCGAAGATCGCCATCATCATACCGATAAAATGTGTGATCGCACTGCCGGGGTCTTTTATATGTCTTTTTTTCTCCATGATATGCACCTCCCGGATGTAAAAATATAAGTGGTTTTCAAAACTACATCTAGTATATGCATATACTACAATATAGATTCCTGAAAATCAATTATTAAATTGTACAAAATAAAAACCGGGATAACCCGGTTTTTGTGACATATGGCGATTTATGATCCAGAAATATAAAGCGGCGGCCTGATGCCTCATCTGATGAGAGTTCCGGTTTTGCCTTTGAGGGCATCCTTTATCTTGTCAAAAGAGGTGATATAAGCGCAGCGCCCGTCCCTCTTTTCTATGAACTCTACAGCCGCACGGAATTTCGGATACATATTGTAGATGCCGAAATGACCTTCGTCCATATAGGTTCTGGCCTGCTCTGTGGTGATTTCTCCGAGAGGCTCCTCATTATCCTGTCCCATGTTGATGCATACCTGATCTACATTTGTCAGTATGATCAGCATATCTGCATTGATGCCTTCTGCCAGTTTTCCTGCCGCGAGATCCTTCTCGATTACAGCGCTGGCGCCTTTTAAATGGTTGTCCTGCTCCATGACAGGGATACCTCCTCCGCCTGCGGCCACTACGATCTGATCAGCGTCCAGGAGAGCATTGACTGCATCGAGCTCTACAATCCGGACAGGATTCGGGGCAGATACGACCCGCCGGTATCCTTTTCCTGCTTCCTCGATTACATAGTTCCCCTTTTTCCGCTCTTCGTTTGCCTCCTGTGCGTTCATATAACGTCCGAGTACTTTTGTAGGAGTGTAGAAAGCCTCATCGTAAGGATCAACGACTACTTGCGTCAGGATCGTGCTGACGGTACGGTAGATCCCACGGTTCAGGAGTTCCTCCCGGATACCGTTCTGAAGATCATATCCGATGTATCCCTGGCTCATGGCAGAACATACGGACATGGGACATGCAGTGTATTCGGGATGGGCTTTTGCAAATTCGTTCATCGCTGTGTGGATCATGCCCACCTGCGGGGCATTGCTGTGAGTGATCGCGACCTGATATCCTTCTTCAATGAGATCGGCGATACATTTTGCCGTATGTCCGATGGCTGCTTTCTGCTCGGGGAGCGTGGTGCCAAGAGCCCGGTGTCCTAAGGCTACAACAACTCGTTTTTTCATGATCGTCTCCATTCTGCTGTTCTTAGTGAACAGCATATATAAATTTTGCTTTTCTGCTCAATGACATAATAAAAGTTTACTATCATTTTCTCTAAAAATCAACTGATTAACGAGAAGATGACGTTACAGATAAGAAGTATGTACAAAACGGTGCACAGAAAGATTCGTTTCGGCCGTGTGAGCTTCAGAAACAGATCGGTCCACCGGGGAGCCAGGTAATATACAAAGGCACATCCAAGCAGCGCCAGTGAGATAGAACCGCCCAGATAGATGTGTCCGTCCAGATTCAGGAAGAATTCACTGTAATCGCGGAGTACGGAACCCTGTGCGATCTCTGAGACGGTGTTTATCAGGAACTCGAGCAGCGAGCAAAGCGCTGCGCTTAAGATGAATACAGGCACAGGTTTTCGGATCAGGCGTCTGGAGATTAAAAGTATGAGGACTCCATATATGCCGTAGATCAGCAGCCATGGCCCTGTCAGTACGGTGTCTGACAGAAAAGCACCGCTGTCTATGAGATGAAGCAGTGTCTCAAGCAGCCAGCCAAAGACCGAGAAAGCCTGGAACAGGAACAGACAGGATAGAAAGTCATATTTTCGGTCGGCTCTGATGGGAGATGTGACTGCTTTTAAAGGCGGCTGGACAGAAAAAAGGAATATCGGGTACTGATCCGGTTCAAAATAAGAGATCTTTGTGTATGGTCCCTGCGAGTCATCGTAAAGCGCTTTGCTGATAAGGAGCTCGTCCTCAGATGGTACATGCTCCAGATAGGAATCGTTCAGTACCTCATAGCGGTGGGAACGTGAAAGTACATAGTTCCTCCTCAGAACAGCATAGAGCTCTGTCCTGGCTGTAGCCATGTATGGATTTACAAAAAGAAAATCAAGGAGTCCCAGTGTAAACACTGAGAGGATTTTCCAGCCGGCAAATGACAGATCGAACAGAAAGAACTTCCATTTGTTGCGGCGCATGAGCTGGGCTGACAGGTAGAAAGCATTTCTGCGGCCTGCTGCCGGGTTTTCCGCCAGTATGTAAGGGATCAGCAGGTATTCATAATGCTTAATGATACCACCGATGATTGTAAAGTTCCAAAGGAACTGAAAAAACGACCGGCAGAACATCACCCATGCCGGGCGAAGGATATAACGCAGTTTATAGAGAAAAAATATTTTGGAGATCTGTGTCCTAGGATAATTTCTGTTCTCCAGGAAAAAACGGTTCTCACCGATGATCAGTATATTGCTGACAAAGACCTGGTATATAAAAGCAAACAAGATGCCGAAAACCGGAAATACGATGGTCACGGTGAAGTCTTCGCTTAGAATGAGGTTGACTGCCCGCAGTGAGCTGTAAAAAACAGATATATTTGTGGAAAGCAGATCGATAAAAATAGAACTAATGTCGGACAGTGTTCCGCTGAATAATCCGGACAGAGGCGTTCCCTGCAGAAGATGCCTCAGTGTGTCAAGCAGGACTTCGGAGTTGGGAACGCTCGGGGCGTAGGCGGCGTCTGCCGGCTGCGAACCGGAAGGAATCTGCAGATTCAGAAAAGTGGTTGATATAGAATATGCGGCGGTCAGCATGGCTGTAAGAAAGCAGACAGAGACTATCCTCCAGTAACCGGATTTCATCTTTGAGACTGCTTTTTTCTTTATCTTCTTTCTCTTCCACATATGCATCGCTCCTCTCCATTTCTGCCGGACTGATAGCTAATTATAGTTTATCGTGCCGATCTTTGCAAGATAGCCTCAGAGTACTGTTCATCCGCGCGGATGCAGAGCTTCATGTTCTCTCTGCAGTTCCGAGAAACATTCGGGTGCGGTCCACGTACTGTTAGTGGGAGTCAGGATCGCTTTGTATGGGAACGGACCTGCACCGGAGCGTTTGAGCGCAGAGAGGGCCTGGTTCAGACGGTTGTCGTTCAGGAAACAGAAGACGAACATCGTGCCGGACAGCTCTTCTCCTTCATATGGCTTTGCCGCAGGCTCGATATCTTTCATTCCCGCGAGGAATCCAAGGGGCTGGCAGTAGTCTTCAGGAAGGATGCGTTTTATCCGGATATGGAGAGGGAAAAGCGCCATCTCTATTTTGAGCAGTTTTTCTTTTTCCGGTGGGTTGAAGAGCAGTATCGTTTCTTTCATGGTAATATAAACACTCCTGTAATCGGTGATTTGCACAATGTGTGTGCCTTTCTTATTGTAAAGCATGCAGGCGGAAAAGAAAACATATAATATCAGGAAAAATACTTTTTTGGAGAGACTTCTTATGAGACTCTGTGAACTCCGGGACAAAGAAGTGATAAACATATGCAGCGGCAGACGTCTGGGATGCATTGTGGATGTGGAGATCAATATATGCAGCGGTGAAGTTGAGGCGGTTATCATTCCCGGGCCGGGAAAGATCTGTGGATTTATCGGGACAGACTGCGAGTATGTCGTTCCGTTTTCCTGTATACGAAAGATCGGACCTGATATCGTGATCGTCGAGATCCAGGAAGAAAAGTTTTTGCAAAAGTTTTGACGATTGTGTATAATGTACGCAGATCAATGGAGACAGTGGGTATAAGGAGGCAGAGCGTCTCCGGGATACTTCTGTGTTCAGAAAGGCGGAATATATTATGAGATGTCCATATTGCGGCAATCCTGACACCAGAGTCATAGATTCCCGTCCGGCTGAGGATAAGAGTTCTATCCGAAGGCGGCGCTCCTGTGATGAGTGCGGAAGAAGATTTACCACTTATGAGAAAGTGGAGACGATCCCCCTTATTGTGATAAAAAAGGATGATAACAGGGAGCAGTACCAGCGGTCCAAGATTGAGAAAGGAATCCTGAGCGCATGCTATAAACGGCCGGTTCCTGCGGAGGCGATCCAGAAGACGATCGACGCAGTCGAGCTGGAGATCTTCAACCGGGAAGAAAAAGAGATTCCGAGCAGCGTGATCGGAGAGATCGTTATGGAGAAGCTAAGAGATCTTGATCCGGTTGCTTATGTGCGTTTTGCATCTGTGTACAGAGAGTTCAAAGATGCGAATACGTTCATGGATGAACTGAAAAAGTTCCTTCAGTAAGCCATGCGTACGTATAAACTTGTTATTGCCTATGATGGGACACGCTATCAGGGCTGGCAGAGGCAGACGAACACTGACCGGACCATACAGGGAATCCTTGAAAGCGCTCTGACAGATGCGGCGGGCTATCCTGTAGAGGTAAACGGTTCGGGACGGACGGATGCAGGTGTCCATGCTTCGGGCCAGACGGCAAGCACAGTGCTTTCAGGCTTGGTGGAGGACGGGTTTTTTACAGAGGAGATCAACAGAAGACTTCCGTCAGATATCCGCATCAGGGAAGCATATCTTGTGAAGAATGGATTCCATGCAAGACGGAGCGCTGTATGGAAGACTTATGAATACTGTATCGATACCGGGCAGAAGCCGGACGTGTTCCGGAGACGTTACTGCTATCATTTCCCTCATGAACTGGACAGGGCGGCGATGCAGGAAGCGGCCGGGAGATTGACAGGAACGCACGACTTTGCAGGATATACGGATAATAAGACAGAAACGTCCACAAAACGGACGATTTATGATATAATAGTCAGCGGACAAGGCAGCAGTGTGACGATCCGGTATGAAGGGACAGGTTTCCTGTATCATATGGTGAGGATACTGACAGGAACACTGCTTGAAGCAGGGAACGGTCAGCGCACGCCGGAAAGTGTGCTGGATGCGCTGAGGACAAAAGACAGAGGACAGGCAGGATTTCTTGCCCCGGCAAGAGGTCTGTTCTTAAGAGAGGTACATTACGATCAGAGGGGCAGGTAGAGGATATCTGCCCTTACTTATGCGTCCCTGAGACGGAAACAGCGGCAGCCTGCCGCTCCAGATGTGCGGGGACGGGAATAAGGAGGTATGTATGAAACTGATATCATGGAACGTCAACGGAATCCGGGCGTGTGTCCAGAAAGGATTCCTTGACTTTTTTAAAGAGGCAGACGCCGATATCTTCTGCCTCCAGGAGACGAAGATGCAGGAGGGGCAGCTTGATCTCGACCTGCCGGGATACCATCAGTATTGGAATTATGCTGTGAAGAAAGGATACTCCGGCACGGCCGTATTTACAAAAAAGGAGCCGCTTCGTGTGGCTTATGGCATTGGCATCGAGGAACACGACCAGGAGGGGCGTGTCATCACCTGTGAGTTTGATGATTTTTATTTTGTTACGGTATACACGCCGAATTCCCAGAATGAACTGGCCAGGCTTGACTACCGTATGAGATGGGAGGATGATTTCCGGGCTTATTTAAAGAAACTGGAGGAGACGAAGCCGGTCATCGTGACAGGAGATATGAATGTCGCGCACAGGGAAATCGACCTGAAGAATCCAAAGACAAACCGGCGGAACGCAGGATTTACCGACGAGGAGCGGCAGAAGTTTACAGAACTCCTTGACGCCGGATTCATAGACACGTTTCGGTATTTCTATCCGGATCAGACAGGCGTCTACTCCTGGTGGTCGTACCGGTTCAGCGCCCGCGCCAAGAACGCGGGGTGGCGCATCGATTATTTCTGTGTGTCAGAGAGTTTGAAGGACAGGCTTGAAGATGCGAAGATCCTGACGGACGTTATGGGATCAGATCACTGCCCGGTAGAACTCGATCTTAAATAGAGCATTGGTCTTAAACATCTTATTGTCTGAAAAGGAGGACGAATGAAAATGACAAAGATAGATATTATCTCCGGCTTCCTTGGAGCCGGCAAGACAACACTGATTAAAAAGCTGCTCTCGGAAGCATTTGAAGGGGAGCAGGTCGTACTCATCGAAAATGAATTTGGCGAGATCGGAATTGACGGCGGCTTCCTGAAGGAGTCCGGCATTGAGATCCGCGAAATGAATTCCGGATGTATCTGCTGCTCGCTTGTGGGTGACTTTGGAAAATCTCTGCGCGAGGTCGTGGACACCTATCACCCGGACCGTATCCTGATCGAGCCGTCGGGCGTGGGCAAACTTTCCGATGTAATCAAGGCAGTGCAGGATGTGCAGGGCGAGATTGATGCACAGCTCAACAGCTTTACGACTGTCGTGGATGTGACAAAATGCAGGATCTACAGAAAGAATTTCGGTGAGTTCTTCAGCAACCAGATCGAGTATGCAGGAGCGGTTATTTTAAGCCGTACAGACAAGGCGAAACCGGAGAAGGTTGAAGAGAGTGCCGCCATGTTGAGAGAACTCAATGACAAGGCTCCGTTCATCACGACCCCGATTGCCCAGCTCCCGGGGAAAAAGATCCTTGAGACGATGGAATCCGGCAAGTCTCTCGAGGAGGAGCTCCTGAATGAGATTATCTGCCCGGAGTGCGGCCATCACCATGAAGAAGGCGGATGCTGCGGCCATCATCACCACCATGACCACGAGGAGCACGGCCATCACCACCACCATGACCACGAAGGGCACGGCCATCACCACCATCACGATCATGAGGGCCATCACCATGCGGATGATGTATTCACGAGCTGGGGGCGTGAGACGATCCATACGTATACGAAAGAGCAGATCAGCAATATTCTCAAAGAACTGGAGGCTGACAGCGGTTACGGCAATGTCCTGCGGGCCAAAGGAATGGTTGCAGGAGAAGACGGAGAGTGGATCTATTTCGATATGGTGCCTGAAGAGCATGAAGTCCGCACGGGAGCGCCGGAATATACGGGCAGGATCTGTGTGATCGGCGCTGAGCTCAACGAAGATAAGCTGGCAGAATTATTCGGACTGGCATAGGAGGCGAACAGATATGTATGAACCTGATGTTATGGTTTATCTTATGACAGGTTTTCTGGACAGCGGAAAGACGCAGTTCCTCACCTTTACACTGAAACAGGATTACTTTCAGATCGACGGCAAGACTCTCCTGATTCTCTGCGAAGAAGGAGAAGAAGAGTATGATCCTATGGAAATGCTCAGGTACGGTGTCGTTATTGAAAAAGTCGAAGATCAGGAAGACCTGACAGCAGAGTGGCTGGAAGAGATGAACAGAAAACACGAGCCGGAGCGTGTGGTCGTGGAGTATAACGGCATGTGGAAGGTAAGTGGCTTTGAGAATCTTAAGCTGCCTGACGGATGGGGAATCGAGCAGAAGATAACGACGGTAGATGCAAGCACATTTCAGATGTATCTGACGAACCTGAAACCGCTCTTTGTAGAAATGGTCAGGGGCGCGGACATGGTGCTCTTTAACCGCTGCGTGGACATAGCACCTCTTGCAGGATACCGCCGCAGCGTGAAAGTAGTAAGCCCGCAGGCAGAAGTGATCTTTGAGGATGAGCAGGGAGAGATCGATAATATCTTTGAGGACGAAGTTCCCTACGATCTGAAAGCTCCTGTCGTTGAGATTGCGAAAGAGGATTACGGCATCTGGTATGTGGATATGATGGAGAATCCGGACCGGTATAAGGGGAAAATCGTGGAATATACTGCAAAGGTGCTCAAACCCAGAACATTCCCTGCAAAAGTATTTATGGCAGGACGCATGGCGATGACATGCTGTGCGGATGACACCTCGTTTCTCGGGTATGTGTGCAGGAGTGCATACGCCCCGAAACTAAAGCCCGGGCAGTGGGTGAAGATCCGGGCAAAGATCCGGTTTGCGAACCTGTCAGTTTACCGCGGAGAAGGCCCGGTGCTGGAAGCGGAACATATAGAGCTTGCAGACCCGATAGAAGAACTGGTATATTTTAATTAATGTAAATTAAATATCAGCAGGAGGTACTCTGAGATGGAGAAAAAATATGATGTGATAGCCCTTGGCGAACTTCTGATTGATTTCACAATGAACGGACAGAGTGAACAGGGAAACAATATGTTTGAGGCGTGCCCCGGCGGAGCGCCGTGCAATGTGCTGGCACTCCTCAACAAAATGGGAAAGAAGACGTCATTTCTTGGAAAAGTGGGAAAGGATCAGTTCGGTACACTGCTGAGAGATACGATCACAGAGGCGGGAATCGACGCGTCTCATCTGATGATCGACGATAAAGTAAATACAACACTGGCGTTCGTCCATACATTTCCGGACGGAGACCGCGAGTTTTCCTTCTACCGCAATCCGGGAGCTGACATGATGCTCACGGAAGATGAGGTAGATCCTGCGTTCATCGCACAGACTAAGATCTTCCATTTCGGTACGCTCTCCATGACCCATGACGGTGTGAGGGCGGCGACGAAAAAGGCGGTTCAGGCAGCGAAAGATGCGGGATGCCTGGTATCCTTTGACCCGAACCTGCGCCCGCCGCTCTGGTCATCGCTCGATCTTGCGAAAGAGCAGATGGAATATGGATTTGGCGTGTGCGATATCCTGAAGATCTCGGACAACGAGATCCAGTTCGTATCAGGAAAAGAAGATTACGACGAAGGGATTGCTTATCTTCAGGAAAAATATAATATTCCCCTCATCCTCCTTACGATGGGGAAATCAGGAAGCCGCGCATACTATAAAGGAAAATGCGTGGAGCGCCCGGGATTTGCTGTCAAGGCAATCGAGACGACGGGAGCGGGAGATACTTTCTGCGGCAGTTCCCTGAACTACATCGTGGAGCATGGACTTGAGGATCTGACGGAAGATCAGTTGGGAGAGCTTCTTACATTTGCAAACGCGGCAGCAGCAATCGTGACGACGAAAAAAGGCGCTATCCGGTCCATGCCGGAGAGAGCGGAAGTAGAAGCGCTCATAGGAGAATGATTCGTATTTGTCGGGAAGAATACAAAAAGTATTCCTACGAAAAACAGCAGAGGAAAATGCTTCTGTTCCGTAATCCGGGAATAACATAAAGAGACAGAAATCCAGCTAAAAACAAAGCAGCATGATGAGCAACTCACTTCGTTCAGACAATCTCATCATGCTGCTTAACGCTGAATTTCTGTCTCTTAAGCTATTCCTGCGGATTACTTCAAAGTCACGGTTTCCTCTGCCGTTTCTCGTAGGTGGCTTTTTCTCCCTGCCGTACATTCTCTGCGTTTTCTCTGTCGGAAGTCCTTGCGGCAAATTCAGAATTATTAGAATTCGGCAGAAAGGGCACTTTAGTGAAAAAAGTGTCTGTCTCAATCCTTCCGTTTGTTTTTATGTGTTCTCTATCTGATCACTCGGTTTTTATTCCGCCACTCTCTTGGTGATTCTCCATACACATTCTTAAATGCCCTTGAGAAATGGAACTGGTTCGGATACCCGACTGCATTTCCGACGTCTCTGACAGACAGCGTTGTCAGTTTCAAAAGTTCCGCTGCTTTTGCCATGCGGTAGTTGAGCAGAAACTGCTGCGGAGATTTCCCGACTGTTTCCTTAAAAATCCGCCCGAAATATGTCCGGTTCAGCCCACAGAATGTGGCGATTCCTTCTACTGTTATATCGTTCTGGAAGTTCTGTTCAATATAGTTGAGCGCCTCCTTGATATAGAAATCCCGGACTCTTCCGCTTGATCCGATATTTGTGGATGAAGCAGAACGGGTGAGATAATCTATAAAGAGATAGAGATGTCCCATTAGATGAAACGGCGATGCGCCGCCGTGCCCGGCAATGTAGATCATCTCTTCCATCATGTTTTCCCTCAGATCTTTATATGACGCGTGGTACACCGGATGGTCCGGTGTGAGTCCTGCTGTCTCGATGAGTTCCCTTGCCCTCATCCCATCGAATTCAATCCAGACATATTCCCATGGAAGATTACGGTCTGCGATATAAGTGTTGATCTGCCGGGGAAATATCATGAATCCCTGTCCGCTTCTGATCTGATATTCCCGGGTGACGCCTTTGGAATCATCTGCCATCAGCTTTCCGGTACCGGAGAGGACATAGTGGAACAGGTAATGGTTCCGCGCGGCCGGACCAAAAGAATGGGCGGGAATACACTGTTCCCTGCCAAATTGGTAGAGGCTGAGATCAATAAAATTTTCGTTTGGAAATACGGAAAATACAGTTTTGTTCATACGCTTCTCCTTATCGCCCGGCATGTGTTTTACCTGTCTCTGTAAAAGATTATACATTAAAATATATCTAAATGCGACCCACTTTATTCAAATTTAGATATAAGTTTCATTTTCGTATAAAACACAAAAAATACTGATATTTTTACATGCATTTTGCAATGTTATAATCATCACATAAGAGGATCAAGCAAAAGGAAGGAGCGAAGCTATTATGAAAAAGAAAAAAGCAATGAGCTCTGTACTCGCGGCGGCGATGCTCACAGCAGCCATTCTTCCGGGGTGCGGTTCAGGACAGGACAGCGGAGTGACAGAGATCGAAATCCTGCAGTACAAACCGGAGGCGGCAACGTATTTTGATCAGGTGGAAGATGCATTTAATGCTTCCCACGATGACATCCATCTGACCATCAGTTCTCCCAATGATGCAAGTACGATTATGAGAACAAGATTCATCAGAGAGGATTACCCGGACATTATCGGCATAGGCGGAGATATCAACTACTCCTATTATGTTGACGCAGGTATCCTGGCGGATGTGTCGGACTATGAAGGACTGTCCGGAATCAACCAGTCCTACATCGACATCCTTGAAAATCTTGAAATCGTCCCTACAGAGGGGACATACGGAGTGCCTTATGTGGCAAATGCCGCAGGCATACTCTACAACAGAGATATGTTCGAGGAGCACGGGTGGAAGATCCCGGAAACCTGGACTGAACTGACTGCCCTATGCCAGGACATACAGGCCGAAGGGATACTTCCGTTCTATTTCGGATTCCGCGACACATGGACCTGTCTGGCTCCGTGGAACGCCCTTGCGGTGGGCCTTGCACCGGCCGATACATGCCGGAATGTAAATGCAGGCGAGACAACATTTACGGAAGAATACCGCGAGACAGCGGAAAAATGTCTGGAACTGGTAAGTTACGGACCGGATGATCCGTTCGCATACGGCTACAACGACGCCTGTACGGCGTTTGCCAACGGAGAGTCTGCAATGTACCCGATCGGAAGCTATGCAGTACCCCAGATCCTGTCAGTAAATCCGGATATGAACATCGACTCGTTTGTAATGCCGGGAAATGACAATGCAGAGGACAACACACTGAACTCGGGCGTCGACCTGATGTTTGCGGTGACAGAGGCGTGCGAGAACAAGGAAGAGGCCCTGGAAGTGATTGATTTCCTCCTGGAGGACGAGAACATACAGGCTTATATCGACGACCAGAATGCGATCCCTTGCAAGACCGGCGATTTCCAGCTTGCATCACAGCTTGACGGCATGGCTTCATTTATTGAAGCAGGCGACATGACAGACTATCAGGATCACTACTATCCGTCCGAGATGGCGGCAGACGCACTGATCCAGACATTCCTTATCGACGAAGACGTAGATGCGTTCCTTGATGACTTCGATACGCGCTGGCAGAGGTACAACAGAGATATTATCCGCGAAGTTCAGGAATATAACGAAGAAAACGGGACAGCCGAGTAGGAAAGGAGCGGGGAAATATGAAAAAAGTAAATGACAGCAGGCGGACCTACATGCTGATCACCATACCGATCCTGGCACTGTTCGTATGCTTTAACACAGTACCGCTGATCCACGGTGTGATCTACAGCTTTACAAATTTTAAAGGGTTTGGTGAATATGACTGGGTAGGGTTCAGAAACTATATGGATCTGTTTACAGATCCCAGGATCGGAAACTCTTATCTGTTTACGATCAAACTTGCCATCGTGGCAACGATCGTTACAAATGTGATCAGTCTGATCCTTGCGCTTGGACTGAACAGCAAGATCAAAGGAAAGACGTTCCTGCGTGCGGCTTACTTCGTGCCGAACGTACTCGGGGCGCTGGTGGTAGGATATATTTTCCAGTACATCTTTACATATATCCTGCCGGAGATTGGCAAGATGACCGGCAGCGAGACGCTGAGTACCAGTATGCTCTCCAGCACGAGTCTGGCATGGATCGCCATCGTAGTTGTGTGCGCATGGCAGAACATCGCGATGAACACGATCATTTACATCTCGGGTCTGCAGACAGTGCCGGAAGATGTATATGAAGCAGGCGACCTGGACGGAGCTACGGGATGGAAGAAATTCAGATACCTGACATTCCCGCTGATCATCCCGTTCTTTACGATCAACATGGTTCTCTGCGTGAAGAACTTCCTGATGGTATTCGATCAGATCATGGCAATGACACAGGGCGGCCCTGCGCAGAGTACAGAGTCCATCTCCTACCTCATTTACCAGAATGGTATGGAGGGCGGAAGTTTCGGATATCAGAGCGCCAACGCGGTAGTATTCTTTATCGTGATCGTTGCGATCTCTGTTGCACAGATGTCCATATCAAGTAAGAAGGAGGAACAGTTGTAATGTATGAGAAAATGAAATCAAGAATAAACTGGCCTGTTACGATCCTTCTGTTTATCGGACTGCTCACAATCGCATTCCCTCTGTATATGGCGATTGTTATCGCGTTCAAGCAGCCTTCGGAAATGACCACGAGCATTTCAGGCATCCTTTCTCTGCCGGAGACATGGAGCTTAAGCAACTTCGCACAGGCGATGGAGGTCACGGATTTCTGGCGTTCCCTTGGAAACAGTCTCATGGTCACGATAGTAACCGTTATACTCAGCATCGTGCTCCACTCCCTGATGGGATTTGCAGTGGGAAGAAACAAGGCGCACAGCAAATGGTATAATTTTGTGTATCTGTTCATCGTAAGCGGTATGTTCGTGCCGTTCGCGATCCTGATGATGCCGCTGGCAAAACAGACGGCAGAGATGCACCTTGCAAACTGGGCCGGAGTTATCCTGCTGTACGTGGTATTCTATATGCCTATGAATTTACTTTTGTACACAGGATATCTTGTAAATATCCCGATCGCACTTGAGGAAGCGGCGCGAGTAGATGGAGCGAGCACATGGCGTACGTTCTGGAAGATTCTCTTTCCGATCATGAAGCCTATGCATGCGACCGTTGCAGTCATTACGGCTCTTGCAGTCTGGAATGACGTCATGACGCCTCTAGTCATTATGGCAGGAAGCGGACAGAATACACTTCCGCTGGCACAGCTCACATTCCAGACACAATTCGGAACAAACTATAACCTGGCGTTTGCATCCTATCTTCTGGCATTGATCCCGATCATCATCTTCTATGTGATCTGCCAGAAACATATTATCAACGGCGTGGTAAACGGAGCTGTGAAATAACTAATAAATCTTGGGAGTATCACAATGAGCATAATATACGACGAAAAACAGAAAACGATCACTCTTCACACAAAGAATACAACTTATCAGATGCAGATCGACCGGTATGGTTTCCTGCTGCATCTGTATTACGGGAAAAAAGCGGATGGATGCATGGATTACCTGCTGACGTTTTACGACAGAGGTTTTTCGGGAAATCCGTATGACGCAGGAAATGACAAAACCTATTCGATGGACGCTCTTCCGCAGGAGTTTCCGTCGCTGGGAACAGGAGATTACCGTACCCCTGCATGTATCATCAAGAACACGGATCAGACATACTGCAGTGACTTCAGATATGTAAGTCATACGATAAAAGACGGGAAATACAGCCTGAAAGGGCTGCCGGCAGTCTACGCCTCAGATCATGAGGCGCAGACGCTGGAAGTGGTGCTGGCTGACCGTGTGACAGGAGTGCGCGCGGAACTGCTCTACGGAGTGCTGCCGGAGTATGATATCATTACACGGAGTGTCCGCATCATCAATGCGGGCAAGGGCCGCATATCAGTGAAAAAGATTTCCCCGGCCTGCCTTGACATGGTGGGCGGGCAGTATGACTTTATTACGTTTTACGGACGTCATGCCATGGAGAGGAATTATCAGAGGATGCCGATAGGACATGGGGTGTCGAAGATCGGAAGTTTAAGAGGATCTTCGAGCCACCAGTACAATCCGGCGGTGATCGTGGCAGAAAAAAGTACAACTGAAGACTCGGGCGGATGCTATGCCATGTCCTTTGTGTACAGCGGCGGATTCCAGAGTGAGGCCGGACAGGATCAGTATTACCAGACGCGGGTCCTTATGGGGCTGTCTGAGGAACAGTTCGCTTACCCACTGAATACAGGAGAGGAGTTTCAGGCGCCGGAGGTGATTATGAGCTATTCTTCCGAGGGGCTCTCCAGGCTGTCGCAGAATCTCCATTGCTGTATGAGAAAACACCTGTGCCGCGGGAAATACAAAGAAACAGTGCGGCCGATCCTCCTGAACAGCTGGGAAGCGTCCTACTTTGATTTCACAGGAGAATCCCTGCTTCGGCTTGCACGCCAGGCGGCGGATCTGGGGATTGAGATGTTTGTCATGGACGACGGATGGTTCGGCCAGAGGGACGGTGAGACGCGGGGACTTGGCGACTGGAAGGTCAACGAAGAGAAACTCGGCAGCACGCTTGGCGAGCTGATCTGCAAGATTAATGACATGGGACTGAAGTTCGGTATATGGATCGAGCCGGAGATGGTGAATGAAGACAGCGATCTCTACCGGGAGCATCCGGACTGGGCGTTTGTCATACCAGGACGCAGACCGAACCGGTCGAGACATCAGCTTGTGCTTGACTTTTCAAGAAAAGAAGTCGTCGATCATATCTATGAGCAGATATGCGGTGTGCTTGACCAGGGAAATGTAGAATACATCAAATGGGACATGAACCGGAGCCTTGCGGATATCTATTCTGCGACTGCCGACAGTCAGGGAAGAGTGCTCCACGACTATGTGCTTGGACTCTATGATTTCCTTGAGAGACTAGTCAGGCGCTATCCCGATATTCTTATTGAGGGCTGCAGCGGCGGCGGTGGAAGGTTCGATGCGGGGATGCTCTACTATACGCCCCAGATCTGGTGCAGTGACAATACAGATCCTGTTGATCGTCTGGAGATCCAGTACGGGACTTCGTTTGTCTATCCGATTTGCGCAGTGGGTTCTCATGTGTCTGCTTCTCCGAACCACCAGACGGGCAGATATACTTCGATGAAGACGAGAGGCATTGTGGCGCTGGCGGGCACGTTCGGATATGAACTGAACCTGAACGAGCTCAGCGAAGAGGATAAGCAGGAGATCCGTGCACAGATCGCGGAGTATAAGAGATTTGCATCTCTGATCCAGAGCGGCCTTTACTACAGGCTTACAAATCCCCAGACAGACAATCTGGGAGCGTGGGAGTTTGCTGCCGAAGATCAGAGTGAAGCTGTCGTGCAGGCAGTAAGCATACGCCAGCATGCCAACATGACAGTTGATTACATCAGGATAAAAGGCCTGAAAGAGAACACAATGTACAAAGAGACAGGGAGCGGCAAAGTATATAACAGTACTGCCCTGAAAGAGACGGGATTCCCGATGCCGGCCGCTCTTGGAGAGTACCGTGCATATCAGTGGCATTTTGTACGTGAAGAATGATAAATGGGGGCGCATGATATGGCGAAAAGACCAAAAACTGCAGATCAGATATTTCAGGAGAGGCTTGCCCGTCATCACGATGAGCTGCGCTGGCTGTATATGGAGCTGTACGGCAATGGCGATATGTTCGCGGAGCTGTGCAGTCAGATGAAGCGCTGGTATGACGAGCGGAGCAGCAAACTTAAGAAGCTGGACTCCGAGCGCGAGGCGGCTGGGGAGTGGTACCGCAGGAGAGATATGCTCGGGATGATGATGTATATCGATAATTTTGCGGGCAACATCAAAGGTGTGCAGGAGAAACTGCCATATCTTGAGAAATGCAATGTAAACTATATCCATCTCATGCCGTTTCTGGACTCTCCGAAAGGCCGTTCCGACGGCGGATATGCAGTGGCTGATTTCCGTAAGGTGAAACCGGAACTTGGGACCATGAAAGATCTGTCAGAGCTGGCGGAGAAATGCCATGAAAAAGGGATCAGCCTGTGTATGGATTTTGTAATGAACCATACGTCAGAGGATCATGAGTGGGCTGTGAAGGCACGCCAGGGAGACGGCGAGTATATGAGCCGGTATTTTTTCTATGCGGACCCGTCCATTCCCCGGGAATATGAAAAGACGGTTCCTCAGGTATTCCCGACAACCGCGCCGGGTAATTTTACCTATCTGCCGGAACTCGGGCACTATGTGATGACAACATTTTACCCGTATCAATGGGATCTCAACTACCGCAATCCCCGCGTGTTTAATGAGATGATGTATAATTTCCTTTACCTGGCGAATCAGGGCATGGATATTATCCGGATCGATGCAGTGCCTTATATCTGGAAAGAGCTGGGGACGAACTGCAGGAATCTTAAGCAGGTGCATACGATTGTCCGTATGATGCGAATGATAGGCGAGATTGTGTGTCCGGGAATTGTGCTGCTCGGCGAAGTCGTCATGGAGCCGGACAAGGTAGCTCCATACTTCGGGACGGTGGATAAGCCGGAGTGCCATATGCTCTACAATGTGACGACGATGGCTACGACCTGGAATACAGTTGCCACGAGGGACGCCCGTCTTCTGAGGAAACAGATGGATATCGTGTGTTCGCTGCCCAGAGAGTATACGTTCCTCAATTATCTGAGATGTCATGACGATATCGGCTGGGGGCTTGATTATGCAACGCTCAGTGAATGGGGAATGAAAGAGGTGCCCCACAAGAAATATCTGAATGATTTCTTCCAGGGAAGAACAGAGGGAAGCGTCAGCCGCGGAGAGCTTTATAATGAAGATCCTGTGACAGGAGATGCAAGGTTCTGCGCAACCACAGCCTCCATGTGCGGCGTTGAGAGCGCGGGCTTCGAGCAGAATCAGCAGAAGATGGAACAGGCAGTCACAAAAGACGTTATGCTCCATGCCTATATGTTTACCCAGTCAGGGATTCCGATGCTCTACAGCGGTGATGAGATCGGACAGGTGAACGATTATGCCTACAAGGAAGATCCGGAGAAAGCGCCGGATTCCCGGTATATCCACAGAGGAAAATTCAGATGGGATCTGACAGAGCGGATCTGTGACAGGAAAAGCGTTCAGGGAAAGATATTCCATGCACTTGACAGTCTTGAAAATATCCGCAGAAGTGAGGCAGTCTTTAACGCTGATGCAGAGGTATTCACGAAAGACTATAATGACCAGTCTATTCTGTGGGTGGTCAGAAGAGCGGAGGGAGAAGAACTTCACGCAGTGTTCAATTTCAGCGGCAGTCCCAAAACGGTATGGATGCCGGAGGAAACAGAGTATACAGATCTTCTGACGGGGAAAACGGAAAAGACAGAAACGGCGGAGCTGCCGGGATGGGGATTTCTGTGGAAGAAGAAAAAGCAGTGAGAGCGCGGCAGAGAGGGAGTATGAACAGGCAGTCTGTCTGCCGGGTCTGAGTATGTCTGTGAGAAAGATTTGACATTTGCGAATCCAGACTATATAATGAATGGCGAAACAAGGGCGTTTCTTCCAAGGAGGAGAACGCCCTTTTGGCGTTCACATCCGCTTCTGCGGGAATGTGGCTGATGAGAGTTCAAAATGAAAAGGAGGTTTCATTTTATGCATAATTACACAAGAGAGGATATCCTGCAGCTTGTAGAGGAAGAAGACGTAGCTTTTATCCGCCTGCAGTTTACGGATATCTTCGGAGCGATGAAAAACATGGCTGTGACAGTCAGTCAGCTGGAGAAAGCTCTGGATAACCGGTGTATGTTCGACGTTTCTTCACTGGATGGGCTTTCGGGAGAGGAGGATTCGGACATGTATCTCTATCCCGATCTGAGCACGTTCGAGATCTTTCCATGGCGTCCGCAGCAGGGCAAGGTGGCGCGCCTTATCTGCGATGTATACCGGACGGACGGCACGCCGTACGAAATAGATCCAAGATATGTCCTCAAAAGAGCGATAGCTCA
The DNA here is from genome assembly GCA_019116885.1 of Candidatus Mediterraneibacter pullistercoris. GTDB lineage: Bacteria > Bacillota > Clostridia > Lachnospirales > Lachnospiraceae > Mediterraneibacter > Mediterraneibacter pullistercoris. Next base: position 39,106 of record DXAU01000024.1, read on the forward strand.
TGCGGCAGAACTGGGGTATACATTAAACGCAGGACCCGAGTGTGAGTTCTTTCTCTTTCACACAGATGATGACGGTCTGCCCACGACACTGACTCATGAGAGAGGCGGATATTTCGATGTAGGTCCGGTAGATTTCGGAGAAAATGCGAGGCGGGACATGGTGCTGACTCTGGAGGAGATGGGATTTGAGATCACGTCCTCCCATCATGAGATCGCTCCGGCACAGCACGAGATAGATTTCCGGTATGATGAGGCCCTTGTCACGGCAGATAATCTTATGACGTTTAAGATGGTGGTGAAGACCATCGCGAAGCGTCACGGCCTTCATGCTACGTTTATGCCAAAGCCAAAGATCGAGACCTATGGTTCAGGCATGCATATCAATCTTTCGCTGAACAGGGACGGCGTGAATATTTTCCAGAGCCCGGAGGATAAAAACGGTCTGAGTCAGGAAGGATACTATTTTATCGGCGGTCTGATGAAACATATGAAAGCTGTCACATGCATCACAAATCCGACGGTTAATTCCTACAAGCGTTTCGTGCCGGGATATGAGGCTCCGGTCTATATGTGCTGGTCTGCGAAGACGCGGGGACCTCTCATCCGTGTTCCGTCCGGCCGGGGAGAGAACACGAGAATAGAGTTGAGAAGTCCGGACGCCACGGCAAATCCGTATCTCGCCCTTGCAGTGCTTCTTATGGCGGGACTGGACGGCATAGAAAATAAGATAATGCCGCCGGAAAGCATCGATGAGAATATCCAGAAGATGTCTCCTGAGCGCAGGGCGGAGCTGGGCGTAGAGGAACTGCCGCGCTCGATCAAAGATGCAGCAGCGGAACTGGAAAAAGACGAACTGATTCTGAAAGTACTCGGGAAAGAACTGGCACATAAGATCATTGAGGCACAGAAAAAAGAGTACAGGGCATACTGTATGCAGGTAACAGAATGGGAAATCGAAAACTACCTGTACAAGGTGTGACACCAGTCTGCTCATGCGCCGGGGCCAGCAGGTATTCCTGTGCAAGCTGGCTTGCAGACAGGAATACCTGCTGGCCCCGGCATATGGCGGACGCCATACAGTGAGATGGAGCCCTGAGGGGGCGGAATCGAACTGCGGCATGAGCGCCAGCGGTGTGGTGAGAAGGAGCCCCGAGGGGCGGAGAGAAAAAGACAGCGGGAGGTGGCACGGAGTTGAGCAATATCATTGTTGCATTTTCAAAGCGGGAAAATGCGGTGCATATAAGGAATGTCCTCGTGAAATCCGGGCTGGAAGTGTCCGCTGTCTGCCAGACCGGAGCTAAAGTGCTGCAGTATGCGGAGATGTGGAATGACGGGATTGTAGTATGCGGCAGACAGATGCAGGATATGCATTATGTGCAGCTGAGAGAATACCTTCCGTCAGGGTTTGAAATGCTTCTCACAGCTTCTCCGGATGTGTGGTCGGATGGTCTTCCTGATGGTGTGGTGGGACTTACGTCTCCTGTAAAAATATATGATCTGCTCAATACGATTGAGATGCTCCTGCGGTCCCAGGAGAGACGGCGCAGAAAGCGGCGTGAAACCGGGAAAACAAGAAGTGCGCATGACCGGGAGATCATAGGACAGGCGAAAGCCCTCCTGATGGAACGTAATAATATGACAGAAAGCGAAGCACATAATTATGTGCAGAAGATGAGCATGGAGAGCGGCACAGACATGGCTGAAACGGCCAGAATGATCCTCATGGTGATGAAAGAGTGACCGAGGTTGATTTCCCTGATGCAGTGTGTATAATAAGGGAGAGAACAGCAGGAAAGCAAGGGGGTATTATTGTGAGATTTACTAAGATGCAGGGACTTGGAAACGATTATGTATATGTGAATTGTTTTAAGGAGAGGATAGAAAACCCATCCACTCTGGCAGTGAAGATGAGCGACCGCCATTTCGGGGTCGGATCGGACGGGCTGATCCTTATAAATCCATCGGACAAAGCGGATTTTGAGATGGAGATGTATAATGCGGATGGTTCCCGCGGAGAAATGTGCGGAAACGGCATCCGGTGTGTGGCGAAATATGTGTATGACTACGGACTGACAGATAAGACGAGCATATCAGTGGAGACGCTTGGCGGCATCAAGTATCTTGATATGACTGTTGAAAACGGGAAAGTAAGATCGGTAAAAGTGGATATGGGGAAACCGGAACTGGAGCCGGCTAAGATCCCTGTAATTGCAGAAGGGGACAGAGCGGTGGATGAACCGATCCTGGTTGATGGAGAGGAATACCGTATGACATGTGTTTCGATGGGGAACCCTCACGCAGTCGTGTATGTTGACTGTGATGTGAAAGAACTTCCGCTTGAGACGATAGGTCCGAAATTCGAGAGCCATGAACGTTTTCCAAACAGAATTAACACAGAATTTGTCCGGGTGCTTGACCGCAGTACAGTAGAGATGCGCGTGTGGGAGAGGGGGTCAGGGGAGACTCTGGCGTGCGGCACAGGGGCATGTGCCGTGGCAGTGTCCTGTATCCTTAACGGCCTGACAGAAGAGGAAGTAACGGTAAAGCTGCTGGGCGGTGACCTTCAGATCAAATGGGACAGGGAGAAAGACACGGTGTATATGACGGGTCCGGCAGAGACGGTGTTTGACGGAGAGTGGATATAAAAGGCACTACGGCAAAAAAATACCGCAAAGCCTGTAATCTCAAGGCTTTGCGGTTTTGCAATAAAAAATCGGAGTGACAGGATTTGAACCTGCGACTTCTACGTCCCGAACGTAGCGCTCTACCAAGCTGAGCCACACTCCGATAAAAAAGGGAACATGCTCTTCGCAAATTCCCAACTACGGAAAAGGGACTTGAACCCCTACTAACAGAGTCAGAGTCTGCTGTGCTGCCAATTACACCATTCCGCATTATTACTGCTTGTCATAAGCAACATGGTTATTATATCAGAATTTGCGGAAAAATCAAGCACTTTTTTTATTTTCTTTATAATTATTTTTGGGGATAGATTTTTCTGAATTTCTTATTTTATTTACAAATTTTAAAAACATTTTACAGAAAAACCCATATAATATTCACATTTACTTTCTATACTATTGGGACAAATACAGAGAACATTTCTGTATGGTCTTGTAGGATAAAAAATTCTGATGAAAGGAGCTGTAGTATATGATAAAAGGAGTGCTGAATACTGATTCTAAATCAGGCATTTATATTACCGATGAGGAACGAGCTGAAAATGTAAACGTCAGATCCGGGCAGTGCCTGTATCTGGCTGTCCATGATTGCTGGGTTCCGGTGATCATCCGTTTTTCTCCGCGATCACACGGCTGGTTTTTTCAGGATTTGGAGGATGTAGATGTAGATGGCCAGAAAGTGATGATAAAATCATGATTTTACTGTTTACAGACTTTTAGCTACATTATGTCATTAAAAATTAAAAATTATTAAGCAAAAGCCAGCATTTTCTTAAAAACTCATCAGTATAATTGGTAGCGGTAACAGGTAAGAGACGTATTGCCGCAGATAATACGAATGAGGAGATTTTGAAATGCGCATTGAAAGAGAAAACCGCCGCCAGCTTAATATAAACGGGATGATCCTGTGTGCTCTGGTATTTTTCGTGATCGCAGGAACCGCTTTCTGCATAGTGGCAAACAGCAGAGAAAAGACGGCTGAAGTGACCGCGGCTGAGCGGTTGGCAGCACAGGAGAACAAACGTGCTGAAATGGTGAAAGGCTTTACACAGGATGTAATAAACGGACAGCGGAAAGATACATTTTCCCGCCGTCCCGGAAGAAAGATAGGTACATCGGAACCAAAGAAAGGGGAAAAGGTCGTCTACCTTACTTTTGACGACGGGCCGTCTGAAAATACAAAAAAGATAATCGATATCCTGGCAAAGTTTAATGCCAAGGCCACATTTTTTATTACAGGTTCCAATGAAGAATGTAGGCCATATATACAAGAAGCGCATAATGCGGGACATACGATAGGGCTGCATACATACAGCCACAAGTACGATGAAGTCTATGCGTCAGAAAAAGCCTATTTTAGCGATCTTGACCAGGTTGGAAAAGTGGCGGAAGAGCAGATCGGATATGTCCCCTGTTTTATACGTTTTCCCGGCGGGTCTTCCAATATTGTATCTGCGAAGTACAAACAGGGAATCATGTCCAGTCTTTCAGAGAAAGTCCAGACGGAAGGATATCAGTATTACGACTGGAATGTTGACAGCGGCGATGGAGCCGGATGCGGAAAAGAAGAGATTGAAGCAAATTCAAAGACAGATAAGATGAACCATGTAATGATACTTTTTCATGATTCACAAACGAAAGGTGCGACTGTGGAGGCGCTCCCGGCTATTCTGAAATATTATCAGGATCTCGGATACGAATTCAAAGGGATTGACACGGGAAGTTATGTGTGCCACCACGGTGTGAAGAACTGATGGAAAGTCAGAGGATCCGCTATGAAGCATCGACTTATATCCCTTTCTGTGCTATGATTATGAAAATATAATTATAGCACAGAAAGGGGTATTTTCTATGGAAAATACGTCTGATGACAGAGAAGCTAAGACAACAACACATCCCCCGCTGCATCTCAATATCGGTCTGGTAGCCCATGTCGATGCGGGAAAAACGACGCTGTCCGAAGGCCTGCTCTACTTGAGCGGCAGCATCCGGGATATGGGGAGAGTGGATCACAGAGATACATTTCTTGATACATATGCGATGGAAAGGGAACGGGGAATCACGATTTTTTCCAAGCAGGCAGTGCTTACCTGGAAAGATCTTGAGATCACGCTCCTGGACACACCGGGCCATGTGGATTTCTCTGCGGAGATGGAGCGGGTGCTTCAGGTGCTGGACTATGCTGTTCTCGTGGTAAGCGGTGCGGATGGGGTGCAGGGGCATACAGTGACTCTGTGGAGACTGCTGAAGCGATATAAAGTTCCGGTGTTCCTTTTTATCAATAAGATGGACCGCGAGGGAACGGAACGGGAACAGATCCTGTCGGAACTGAAAGAGAGGCTGGATGAAGGCTGTGTGGATATGGGGAGACTGTGCTCCGGCCAGTCAGCGGCAGACAAAGGCGGAATATCAGGCGAAGCGCCGGACTGTCTTGAGGATCTTGCGGTCTGTGATGACAGGCTGCTTTCGGAGTATCTGGAGACAGGTACGATCAGCAGGGATTCCATAAAGCGCGCGATGTCAGAGCGGAAAGTATTTCCCTGCTGGTTCGGCTCTGCCCTTAAGGCAGAGGGAATAGAAGAGTTTCTGGACGGGGTCAGAGAATATAGTATGTGTCCGTCATATCCTGACACGTTCGGGGCAAAAGTATATAAGATCGCCCGGGACGCGCAGGGGAACCGGCTGACATATCTCAAAGTGACGGGCGGCAGGCTCCAGGTCAAGTCGGCTCTGCCGGGGGCAGAAGGCAAGGTGAACCAGATACGCATTTATTCCGGTGAAAAGTACGAACTTATACCGTGTGCGGAGGCTGGAACTGTGTGTGCAGTGACGGGGATTGAGGGGACTTATCCCGGGCAGGGCGTGGGAAGAGAGACAGATTCTGATCTTCCGGTTCTTGAACCAGTGCTGACGTACCGTGTTGAACTGCCGGACGAATGCGACGTACATAAGATGCTGGCAGATTTTCGCCAGCTTGAAGAGGAGGAGCCGGAGCTCCACATTGTCTGGAACGGCGAGTCGAAAGAGATTCATATCCAGCTCATGGGTGACGTGCAGATCGAAGTGCTCCAGCGGCAGGTGAAAGAGCGTTTCGGCGTCCTTATCGGTTTTGGAGAGGGCAACATTGTCTATAAGGAGACGATAGAAAATGTGACAGAGGGAGTCGGACATTTTGAGCCCCTTCGTCATTATGCAGAGGTACATCTGAAGCTGGAGCCGGGCGAACGGGGATCAGGGATGCAGTTCGCATCAGAGTGCAGCGGGGATATACTGGATAGAAACTGGCAGAGGCTCATACTCACGCACCTTGAAGAGAAGGAGCACAGAGGAGTGCTGACAGGCTCTGTCCTTACAGATGTAAAGATTACTCTGATGTCCGGGCGGGCCCACCAGAAACATACCGAGGGCGGCGATTTCCGCCAGGCGACATACCGGGCGGTGCGCCAGGGACTCAGAAAGGCGAAGAGCGTGCTTCTGGAGCCATATTACGAATTCAGAATGGAGCTTCCTCTGGAAGCTGTCGGGCGGGCTATGACTGACATTCAGAGAATGAACGGGAGTTTTGACGGACCGGAGAGTGCGGGGGATCATGTTCTTCTCACCGGACGGGCGCCGGCTGCCATGATGCGGGGCTACCAGAAAGAGTTTGCCGCCTATACGGGGGGATTCGGGAGGCTGTCCTGCACTCTGGAAGGATATGATGTCTGCCATGATGCGGAAGAGGTGATCTCAAAGATTGGCTATGATCCGAACAGTGATGTGGAAAATACTGCGGATTCGGTATTTTGTGCACACGGAGCAGGTTTTATTGTGCCCTGGTATGATGTGGAGGAATATATGCATGTAGAGAGCTGTGCATCAGAAAGAGGCTCAGCAGAAAATGAAATTATTTCTAAAGCTCCGGTCCGGCCGGCGGCAAGAACGATAGAGCTGACGCAGGAAGAACTGGATGCCATCTATGTGCGTACGCCAGATCCTGTGAAGCGGAAGACAAGCAGTACTCCGGTGACGGTAAAGGCCGGGCATCAGGCATCGTCTCAGAGGGACACACCTGTTCAGATGGAGAGAGAAACCGGGCGCAAAAGGCGGGAGACCGCAGAAGAATACCTGCTGGTAGACGGCTATAATATCATCTTTTCCTGGGACGAACTCAGAGAGTTGTCGGAGGCCGACCTGGCGGCAGCGAGAGGGAAGCTCGCGGACATTCTCTGTAATTATCAGGGATACCGGAAATGTACGGTGATTCTTGTGTTCGATGCATACAAGGTGGAAGGCAATCCTGGAGAGATCTCAAAATACCATAATATCCATATCGTATACACGAAAGAGGCGGAGACTGCAGATCAGTATATCGAGAAGGCTGTAAGAAAGATCGCACGCCAGCACAGAGTTACAGTGGCGACGTCGGACGCGCTTGAACAGGTCATTATCCTTGGACAGGGAGCCCATCGGATGTCTGCGGAAGGTCTCAGAGAAGCGGTGGAGTCCGCCTTAAAAGAAATGCGCGGAGAGCATCTGAGCAAAGAGGGCATCCTGAGGACATATCTGTTTGACAGCCTCGAAGAAGAGGCTGCGAGAGAGGTGGAGAACGTAAGGCTGGGAAAAGAAAACTGGCCTGTATAAAAAATAAAGAACTGGACATTTTAATACAACCAGTTGAGTGCTAATATACCTGTAGCGAATACAGGAAAGAGGTACTTACTATGGAAAGACGAAACGAAACCCTGATAAAGATTGCCCAGACGGCTCTGCTGGCAGCATTGTGCTTTGTGTCCTTTACATTTCTGCAGATCAAGATACCAATGCCGGGCGGAGGCGCCACATCGTTCCACGTGGGCAATGCGTTCTGCGTGCTGGCGGCTCTCATACTCGGCGGGTGGTACGGAGGCCTTGCCGGAGCGGTCGGCATGGGAATTGCTGACGTTATGGACCCTGTATATATAACTGGAGCGCCTAAGACATTTGTGCTCAAACTGTGTATTGGACTCGTTGTTGGACTTGTGGCTCACCGGATTGCCAGAATAAATGAGAGCACAGATAAGAAATATGTATTCCGCTGGAGTGTTATCGCGTCTGCAGCGGGACTTGGCTTTAATGTGATCGCAGATCCGCTGGCAGGATTCTTCTATGACCAGTATATTCTTGGCCAGCCGCAGCAGATGGCGGAGCTTCTCGCGAAATGGAGCACTGTCACGACGTTCGTTAATGCAGCAGTCTCTGTGGTCCTTGCAGGACTGCTCTACAATGCCCTCCGGCCGGTTCTTATGAGGATGGGTATAATCCATGGATCAAAAGTCAAAAATTTACAAAGTTTTTGATGATTTTTGTCTCATTCGATGGTATTATTATTGCAGTACCGCAATAGGTATAATACGATTATGAGAGTGAGGTATGAGAAATGAATTGTATCAATTGCTATCAGGAGATTCCGGACGAATCAAGATTCTGTCCGCACTGCGGAGCAGAGCAGCCGGATACGCCGAAGACGGAAACGGCAGCGCCGGCAGACTCACCGGTGCAGACTGAAACAAATCAGACGGCATATCAGGATTCACAGACATATGGTTCCGGATATCAGGAGAATCATACATCAGATTATCAGAATAATCAGTATCAGACACCCCCGGTATATCAGTCTTCTTATGAGCCGGAGAATCAGATTAACTGGGTGCCCTATCTGGTTCTCTCCATTATCTCCACAGTATGCTGCTGTGTGCCGTTTGGTATTGTTGCGATCGTTTATGCGGCGAAGATCAACAGTTCGGTTACAGCCGGAGACACAGCAGGTGCAGAGAAAGCAGCCAGAACGTCTAAGATATGGATTATCGCTTCGTTTGTTGCGGGCATCCTTGCTACAGTACTTTATATTCTGATTTTTGCGGGAATAGGAGCGAGCAGCGGATACTATTACTATTCTTAGAATGACAGGGGAATGAAATCTGCCTATGCTGACGGGATTAGCAGAAAAGTTTAAAGAAAACAGAAAAATGCGGGTCGCTCTTGTGCTCTGTACAGGAGCGGCTGCCGCTGCAGGAGCGGTATATCTGTATTTCCATAATCCGTACTCCTATCCTCTGCCGTGTATTTTCTATTCATTGACCGGATTCTACTGTCCGGGCTGCGGCGCGGGAAGAGCGTGTTATTCACTGCTGCATTTTGAGTTTGTGGATGCGTTCTGTTACAATCCGCTCATGACAATACTGCTGCCGTTGATTGGGATATATCTCATTGTCCGGGTTCTTGACTGGATGATAACAGGCGGCAATCATGTTGACAGGAAGATCAGTGTAAAGCTTCTGGCATGGACACTGGTGCTTGTATGCATCTATGGAGTGCTCAGGAATATCCCGGTATATCCGTTTACACTGCTTGCTCCCACGGGACTGTGGCAGATCATAGGATAATCCGTGGATCAGACAACAGAATGACGCCAAGTGACAGGATAAACGTCCGGCAGAGCTGTTCGATGAACAGTTCCCGGGCGTTTCTTTGCGAGGAAGACGAGCCAAAGTCCGGGCCTGCCCGGGGCCTTGGGAACCGCTTACAATCCCGGAATGTGCCCTTTGGTACTTCCGGTGATTTTGTTTTACTATGGTGTGGACTTATGGTATGATAGTTGACAGGTACATTTGAGAAAATGGAGGAAGAGCAGATGATCAATAAATTAGTGGAAAAGATCAGAAAAACAGGCGCGCCGATTGTAGTCGGGCTTGACCCGATGCTGAATTACATTCCGGAGCATGTTCAGAATAAGGCGTTTAAAGAATATGGAGAGACACTGGAGGGGGCAGCAGAGGCGATCTGGCAGTTTAACAAAGAGATCGTGGATAAGACGTACGATCTGATCCCTGCTGTGAAGCCTCAGATTGCCATGTATGAACAGTTTGGAGTGCCGGGGATTCTGGCATTTAAGAAGACGGTGGATTACTGCAAGTCGAAAGACCTTATCGTGATCGGAGATATCAAGAGAGGAGATATCGGCTCAACTTCTGCTGCATATGCGGCGGGACATCTTGGTAAAGTGAAAGTAGGAAGCAAAGAATATGTTCCTTTTGACGAGGACTTTGCAACTGTGAATCCCTATCTTGGTTCGGACGGCGTGAATCCGTTTATCAGCGTATGCAAAGAGGAAAAGAAAGGGATTTTTGTACTCGTCAAGACGTCGAATCCGTCCAGTGGGGAATTTCAGGACAGGCTGATCGACGGCCGTCCGCTCTATGAGCTCGTCGGAGAGAAAGCTGCGGAATGGGGAGCAGACTGTATGGGAAAAGAGTACAGTTATGTGGGAGCTGTAGTTGGAGCCACATATCCGGAGATGGGCAAAGTACTGAGAAAGATCATGCCGAAAGCGTATATTCTTGTGCCGGGATATGGCGCACAGGGCGGACAGGGCAAGGATCTGGTACATTTCTTTAATGAAGACGGACTCGGAGCAATCGTAAATTCTTCGCGCGGAATCATCGCGGCGTATAAGCAGGAGGCGTATGCGAAGTACGGGCCGGAGAATTTTGGAGATGCATCCAGGGCAGCAGTTGAGGCGATGATCGAGGATATCAGCGAAGCGCTTGCTGAAAAGTAAGCTGGCCATGAGGCTTTTGGAGTGAAAGTTTATAAAAAGGAGCAGTTATGACAAAGAAAAAGGAATATGCGGAGGTCATCTCCCAGGAGAGGATCGCGCAGGACATCTACAGTATGTGGATCAAAACAGAGGCGGCATCGGAGGCCAGGCCAGGCCAGTTTATCTCTATGTATCCAAATGACGGGAGCAGACTGCTCCCCCGTCCGATCAGTATCTGTGAGATTGATAAAAGGGCTGGAATCCTCCGGGTAGTATACCGCGTGACAGGAAAGAACACAGGGACGGAGGGGTTCTCCGGACTTAAAGCAGGAGATACGATTCCTGTGATCGGCCCCCTTGGAAACGGATTTCCTGTGGAGAAGGCAGCAGGAAAAAAGGCTTTCCTGATAGGCGGCGGCATCGGAGTGCCGCCCATCCTGGAACTGTCCAAACAGATGGACTGTGGGAAGAAACAGATCATTGTCGGATACCGGAATTCGGAGACATTTCTGCGGAAAGAATTTGAGCAGAACGGCGAAGTTTATATTTCTACAGAAGACGGCAGCGTGGGAACAAAAGGCAATGTGATGGACGCTGTCCGTGAGAATGTTGTTGAGGCGGATATCATCTATGCCTGCGGCCCAACGCCGATGCTCCGTGCCATTAAGACATATGCGGAGGAGAACGGCATCGAGTGTTATATCTCTCTTGAGGAGCGCATGGCATGTGGGATTGGGGCCTGTCTGGCATGCGTATGCCGGTCCAGGGAGAAAGATCACCACAGCAATGTACACAACAAGCGGATCTGCAAGGATGGTCCGGTATTCCTTTCTTCGGAGGTGGAGATCTGATGAATATGACAGTAAATATCGCCGGTGTAGAGTGGAAAAATCCTGTGACGGTTGCCTCCGGGACATTTGGTTCGGGAGCCGAATTTGCAGAATATGCAGATTTGAACCGTCTGGGCGCAGTGACGACAAAAGGAGTAGCGAATATTCCCTGGACCGGGAATCCGACACCAAGAGTTGCGGAAGTCTGCGGCGGGATGATGAATGCCGTCGGACTTCAGAATCCGGGCATTGATATGTTCTGTGAGAGAGACATCCCGTTCTTAAGACAGTATGACACAAAGATCATTGTAAATGTGTGCGGCAAGTCCGAGGAGGATTACTGCGAGGTGGTTCATCGTCTGGCGGATGAAGATGTGGATATGCTGGAGATCAATATATCCTGCCCGAACGTCAAAGAGGGCGGAATCGCCTTTGGACAGGATCCTAAAGCAGCAGAAGCGATCACAAAAGCTGTGAAGAAATATGCAAAACAGCCGGTTATTATGAAACTTAGCCCGAATGTAACAAGCATTGCCGACATGGCAAAGGCTGTGGAGGCAGGCGGTGCAGACGCAGTCTCCCTGATTAACACGATCACGGGGATGAAGATTGATATTGAGCGAAAGAGTTTTGTCCTGGCAAATAAGACAGGCGGCGTGTCCGGTCCGGCAATTCATCCGATCGCAGTACGCATGGTCTACGAGGCATCAAACGCTGTAAACGTGCCGGTCATTGGCATGGGAGGAATCATGTCTGCAGCGGATGCCATCGAGATGATCCTCGCAGGAGCGAGCGCTGTGTCCGTCGGAACGGCAAACTTCCATGATCCGGGAGTTACTATGAAGATCGTGGATGGGATAGAGGATTATATGAGACGGCACAGATATGAGACAGTAGACGAGATGGTCGGGATTGTGAGATAGAACGGGCAGGGCAGAGATGATGGAGGTCTCTGCCCTGCCTGCTTTTGCAGTCAGAGGGGGATTCCTCAATTGAAAATACCGCTGACTTATGTTAGAATTGTAAAAGATCAGAGGTTATTATGCCCTGTAACAGAAGAATGACAGGGGCATATTTATGTATATTGGGAGGTTATCGCGATATGGAACAGTACAAGCAGGAATTTATCCATTTCATGGTGGACAGCGATGTGCTCAAGTTTGGTGAATTTACTTTAAAGAGCGGCAGGAAATCCCCGTTTTTCATGAACGCGGGAGCGTATGTGACAGGCTCCCAGCTTAAAAGGCTCGGCGAGTATTATGCTAAAGCGATCCATGACAATTATGGCGATGATTTTGACGTGCTGTTCGGGCCGGCTTACAAAGGGATTCCGCTCGGCGTCGTGACTGCCATCGCTTACAGCGAACTGTATGGAAAGGAAGTGCGCTACTGTTCTGACCGGAAGGAAGAGAAAGACCACGGTGCGGACAAGGGGAGTTTCCTTGGCAGCAAGTTAAAAGACGGCGACAGGGTCATCATGATCGAAGATGTGACTACTTCCGGAAAATCTATGGAAGAGACAGTGCCCAAAGTAAGGGGAGCGGCTGATGTAACGATAGTCGGCCTCATCGTATCCCTGAACCGGATGGAAGTAGGAAAAGGCGGAGAAAAGTGTGCGCTTGACGAGGTCAGAGATCTGTACGGCTTTGATACGGCGGCGATCGTGACTATGGAAGAAGTGGTGGAGTGCCTGTACAATAAGGAATATAAAGGAAAAGTTGTCATAGATGATACATTAAAGGCGGCAATCGATACATACTATAAAACATATGGTGTAAAATAAGGAGGCGCGTAATATGGAAAAGGCATATTCAGCAATGAAAAACAGCGGCGCAGGAAATATTGCAGTTGGAATCATCATACTGGTGGTCGGGATCACGGCAGGAGTCCTTTCTATTGTAAGCGGTGCGCATCTCTTGAAGCATAAAAAGGAAATCACTTTTTAGATGCAGCAGCATTGCCGCAGGCCGGTCATATTGGAAAGTGAATCCGGCAGTCATTAAAAAGCAGCATAAGGGGGCGGCAGAAGAGCCGGTCCCCTTTTCAAAGTGTCAGGGGAATTGTATTGAGTATTAAAAAAGCGAATGTCATCAGGGCGTTTGGAAAGGTCCTGTTTTTATTATATGTAGGTTTTCTGATCTATTTTCTGTTTGTGGCTGAGTGGTACGGCAGGACGGAAGTCTCGGAAGATTACCGCTATAACCTGGAATTATTTAAAGAAATTAAACGATTTATCACATACAGGGAACAGTTGGGGATATTTGCAGTATTTGCCAATCTGTTCGGCAATATACTCATTTTCGTTCCGTACGGCTTTTTTATCTCCGTGGCGGGCAGAACGAGAGGTTTTTTTAAAACTCTTTTCTTCAGCATGGGGCTGAGCCTGGGAGTGGAGATTGTGCAGCTCTTTACAAGGGTGGGAAGTTTTGACGTAGACGATATCCTTCTGAACACTATCGGCGGTGTAATGGGATACACTATTTTTGTAATATGCAATCAGTTAAGGAGAAAGCATTATGCTCGGAACGAGAAAAAGCGCTGAGGAGCGCCGGAGAGAGAAAGAAAGGAAAAAAAGAGGAACGAGAAAATACGGGCAGGCCAGTTTTAAACACTCCCGCAGAGGAATTTCTTCCTGTGTGAGCGGTTTTACCGGCCTGTTCATTCTGGGTGGATGTATTTTCTATGCTTTTGCGGAAAGAGGAAACGCCCATGGGATTATAGGCGGCTTTGCGATTCTGTCAGCAGTTCTGTCCATCAATGGGATACGGCTTGCGATCCGCGGCTTCTATGAGAGGGAGCGCAATTATCTGACGTGTAAGATCGGGCTGCCTGTCAGTTTTCTGTCAGTGGTATTTTTTCTCGCAATATTCATAGGCGGCTTAAGCTGATATAAAGGAGGTCTTATCAGATGAATATAAGAGAAATACAGAAGGAGAAGAACATACAGTATGAAGAGCGCCATGTCCTTGCAGTCGGCAGGCTCCGGGGAATCGTCCCAGAGGAGACGGTGCCCGGACAGTATCTGCCCTATTTTCAGGATGTGGCGATTTTTTTGCTTGAACTTGAAAATGTGAGACGTAAAGTAGAGAGCGGAGAGTGGGAGAGATACAGTATCGGGGAGATGCAAAGTCTCAATGAGATTCTCTACAGTGATGTTCTTGAGGAACATTATCATAAGAGCTATGCAAACCCGGCTTATGCCGTGAAGAAGTTTGGAACGGATATGGGACGCCTGCTGAGCATGCTCTATGCGGAGATGCGTTCCGGCATCGCGTATTCGTTCGAGAACCGTAAGGATTACCTGACGATATTGTATGAGCTGTTCATCGAGATATACAATACGTTCGAGAATACCTGTCAGGAATCGGACAAAGAGGCGGGTCAAAAGGACGCGATCCCTGGCGTTGGGACGGTCAGGGACATTATTTACTGGTATGTCAGCGATTACTGTGACGTCTTCCTTGCGGACCGCATTATGGAGCAGATCGATCCCTCATATTCGTTTGCTGTGGAGATCATCGAGAATTCCGATCTTGAAAATGACCGGTATCTTTACAGATTCGGAGAATATATCACGGAAAATGAACTGGGAACAGCACGGCATCTGCGGACTCTTCCGGAAGAAACCCTTCAGAAGATGGCGGATGTATACACAGAAGGATACCGTGTCGGTTTTATCAATACGGGCAAGGATCTGTCGAAGAAATCCGTGGTTAATATCCGGTACAGTCTCGGGTTTGAGAAGGTAATCCGTATTGCCATGGAGAACTTTAGAAAAATGGGTCTTGAGCCTGTGATCTACCGTGCTGCATCAGGCATCATTACAAAGCGGGAACACCACAAGAACGGTTATCACGGAGCTGTGGCAAACTGGCAGTATGACTATGACCACCGCCAGGATCAGGCGCTCTTTATGGATAAGCGCTATATCGAGCGCCGCCTGGAAGTGATGCGGACCGTCTATGAGCAGCACAGAGACCAGGCGGCGCAGTTTGCAGGCCCTGCGGTTATGGAGACGTTTGGGGAAAAACCGTTTTCCCCAAAGTCAGTTCCGGAGGCGCCGGCCTTTGATGAGGAACAGAAAAGGCTGTCAGTCAGTTACGACAGCCGGTCCGGACAGATCACGAACGAGTATATCAAAGGCGAGGAGCGCAGTTTTACGATCATCGCATATCCTGTGCCGGAGATCGGAGAAAAATATCCGGAGATATTCAATGAAGTGATCCGGATCAACACGCTGGACGCCGGACTTTATGAAAAGGTACAGCAGACCCTGATCGATGCGCTCGATCAGGGGGAATACGTCCATGTGACGGGAAAAGACGGCAACCGGACCGATATCCGGGTGAAACTGCATCATCTGAAAGATGCGCAGAAAGAGACGGTCTTTGAAAACTGTGTCGCAGACGTCAACATTCCGGTGGGAGAAGTCTTCACATCCCCGGTGCTCGAAGGAACGTCAGGCGTGCTTCATGTCAGCCGCGTATATCTGGAGGGGCTGCAGTATACAGATCTTGAGCTGACATTCGAGGATGGAAAAATAGCAGACTACCGCTGCGGGAATTTTGACGATCCGGAGGAAAACCGCAGATATGTGGCTGACAATGTATTAAAGGGGCACCAGACGCTGCCTCTCGGAGAGTTTGCCATCGGCACGAACACAACGGCCTATGTCGTAGGCAGGAAGTATGGCATAGAGGAAAAGCTGCCCATCCTGATTGCGGAGAAGACCGGGCCGCATTTTGCCGTGGGCGATACGTGCTATTCATGGAGCGAGGACATTCGGGTGTATAATCCGAACGGCAAAGAGATCGTGGCGAAAGATAACTCTGTTTCTGCCAGGAGGAAAGAGGATGTGTCAAAGGCGTATTTCAACTGCCATACAGATATAACCATACCTTATGAAGAGTTAGAAGAAATAAGTGTAGTGACAAAAAACGGGAAACACATTATACTAATAAAAGACGGAAAATTCGTTCTGCCGGGAACCGAAATCCTGAATGAGCCGTTCCGTGAATTGTGATACAGGCAGAGCATTTATGCGGACAGCCTGGGAGACAGACCGATAACAGATGCAGGATCAAGGAGGACTTAATATGCCAAGAGCAGCAATCGTAATGGGCAGCGATTCGGACCTGAAAGTGATGAGTAAGGCCGCAGCAATGCTTGAGAAACTTGGAATTGACTATGAGATGACGATCATTTCCGCGCACCGGATGCCGGATACATTTTTCGACTGGGCGAAAGGCGCTGAGGAGAGAGGCGTGAAAGTGATCATCGCCGGAGCAGGCATGGCGGCTCATCTTCCGGGAATGTGCGCGGCGCTTTTCCCGATGCCGGTGATCGGCGTTCCGTTGTCCGGTAAGAATCTGGACGGCATGGATGCTCTTTATTCTATCGTACAGATGCCGCCGGGAATTCCTGTGGCGACTGTGGCTATCGACGGCGGCATGAACGCAGCGGTTCTTGCGGCAAAGATTCTTGCAGTGTCAGATCCGGAGATTCTTGAAAAATTAAAAGACTACTCTGCGGAGATGAGATCAGGCGTTCAGGCGAAAGCAGACAAGCTGCATGAGATTGGGTATGAGGCGTATCTGAAAGAAAAATAAGACAGCAACATCAGGAGATAGGAGAAAAGAGAATGGATTATAAGAAAGCAGGCGTTGATATAGAAGCCGGCTACAGATCGGTGGAACTGATGAAAGAGCATGTGAAAAAGACCATGCGCCCCGAAGTGCTCGGCGGACTTGGCGGCTTCTCAGGTGCGTTTTCCCTTGCCAGGATAAAGGAGATGGAAGAACCGGTGCTCCTGTCCGGCACAGACGGATGCGGAACAAAGGTGAAGCTGGCGATGATCCTCGACAAGCACGATACGATCGGGATTGATGCAGTCGCAATGTGTGTCAACGATATCGCATGCGCAGGGGGAGAACCTCTTTTTTTCCTGGATTATATCGCGTGCGGCAAGAATGAGCCGGAGAAGATCGCGGATATCGTAAAAGGAGTGGCGGAAGGATGTCTTCAGGCAGGAGCGGCTCTGATTGGCGGAGAGACGGCGGAGCACCCGGGACTGATGGCAGAAGACGAGTATGACCTTGCGGGCTTTGCAGTAGGCGTCTGTGATAAGAAAGATATGATAACAGGAGAGAGTCTGAAAGCCGGAGATGTGCTCATCGGCATAGCCTCAACAGGTATCCACAGTAACGGCTATTCGCTCGTGAGGCAGGTGTTCAGCATGAAGCGGGAGACGCTGGATACATATTACGACAGTCTGGGCAGCACTCTGGGAGAGGCGCTTCTTGTTCCTACACGGATCTATGTAGGAGCATTAAAGAGCATCCGGGAGGCTGGCGTGAAAGTCAAGGCGTGCAGTCACATTACAGGCGGAGGATTCTATGAAAATGTGCCCCGCATGTTAAAAGACGGCACAAGGGCAGTGATCAGAAAGGACAGCTATCCGGTTCCCCCAATCTTCAGGATGCTTTCTGTTGACGGCGATATCGAAGAACAGATGATGTACAATACGTTCAATATGGGACTTGGCATGATCGTGGCTGTTGACGAAGCTGATGCGGACCGCGCCATGGATGCGATACGCGCTGCCGGAGATACTCCGTATGCGGCAGGACGTATAGAGGCGGGCGATAAAGGAGTAGAATTATGCTAGAGAAGACAGGTGCAGCGGTAAAAGGACCGCTGCGCGTTGTCGTGATGGTGTCTGGCGGCGGAACAAATCTGCAGGCGATCATAGACAGCGTAAAAGACGGAACAATCACAAACACTCAGATCGTGGGGGTGATCAGCAACAACAAAAATGCATATGCGCTGAAACGGGCGGCGGAAAACAGGATACCGTCTTCGTGCGTTTCTCCGAAAGATTTTGAGTCGAGGAGCATCTTTAATGAGAAACTTCTGGAAGAGGTGGACAGTTACAGACCGGACCTCGTTGTGCTGGCAGGTTTCCTTGTTGTGATCCCGCCGGAGATGATCCGAAAGTATGAGAACCGCATCATCAATATCCATCCGTCGCTGATTCCGTCATTCTGCGGAAAAGGCTGCTACGGACTCAAAGTCCATGAGGCGGCGCTGGCGCGCGGTGCGAAAGTGTCCGGCGCCACGGTGCATTTTGTAGATGAGGGAACGGACACAGGTCCGATCTTTCTGCAGAAGGCTGTGGAAGTCAGACAGGACGATACCCCCGAGCTGCTGCAGCGCAGGGTGATGGAACAGGCGGAATGGCAGCTCCTTCCCCGGGCTATCGACCTGATCGCGAACGGCAGGGTAAAAGTTGAGGACAACAGGACAGTGATACTGGAACAGCAGAAGACCGAATGAGGAGGTTTCTATCATGAAAGTACTGATCGTAGGAAGCGGCGGGCGTGAACACGCCATCGCGGCAAGCGTGGCAAAAAGCCCCAGGGCGGATAAGATCTACTGTGCCCCGGGAAATGCGGGTATCGCAGAGTATGCCGAGTGTGTGGATATCGGCGCCATGGAGTTTGATAAACTGGCGGCATTTGCAAAGGAAAACGGGATCGATCTCTGTATTGTGGGAATGGATGATCCGCTTGTAGGGGGCCTTGTGGACGTCATGGAGGCGTCCGGGATACGGACATTTGGACCGAGGAAGAACGCAGCCATCCTCGAAGGATCTAAAGCGTTTTCCAAAGACCTGATGAAAAAATACAATATCCCTACAGCAGCTTATGAGAATTTCACAGATCCGGATAAGGCGCTGGAGTATCTTGAAACGGCGAAGTTCCCGATCGTTCTGAAAGCAGATGGTCTGGCGCTCGGGAAAGGTGTGCTGATCTGCCAGAATCTGGAGGAAGCCAGAGAGGGAGTCAGGACCATTATGCTGGACAAGAAGTTCGGGACAGCGGGAAATGAGATGGTGATTGAGGAGTTTATGACCGGACGCGAGGTGTCGGTACTCTCCTTTGTAGACGGAAAGACGATCCGGACGATGACCAGCGCCCAGGACCACAAGCGCGCAGGCGATGGAGATACGGGCCTGAACACGGGCGGCATGGGGACATTCTCGCCGAGTCCGTTTTACACAAAAGAAGTGGAAGAGTTCTGCGAAACATATATCTACCAGCCTACTGTGGACGCTATGGCGGCGGAAGGACGTCCGTTTAAGGGAGTGATCTTCTTCGGCCTGATGCTGACAGAAGACGGACCGAAAGTGCTGGAGTATAATGCCCGTTTTGGGGATCCTGAGGCACAGGTCGTACTGCCACGCATGAAGACCGACATCATCGATGTTGTCGAGGCGTGTATCGACGGGACACTTGATCAGATCAGCCTCCAGTTTGAGGATAACGCGGCGGTCTGTGTCGTGCTTGCATCCGACGGCTATCCGGTGAAATATGACAAAGGTTTTCCGGTCAAAGGTCTTGAGGAGTTTAAGAAACATGACGGTTATTACTGTTTCCACGCCGGAACAAAATTCACGGATGGCCAGATCGTGACGAACGGCGGCCGTGTACTCGGCGTGACGGCAAAGGGAAAAGACCTCAAAGAGGCGCGAAAGAACGCCTATGCCGCGACAGAATGGGTGGAGTTCGAGAATAAATATATGAGACACGATATCGGCAAGGCGATAGACGAAGCGTAAGATATGCGTCTGTCATCCCGCCCGGGCCGGGACCTGTATGGCAGCAGAGGCATGGCCGGAAGAGAAAAGATCAGGCGGCATTTACAGGAGAACATGCATATTGGACAACCCTCCGCAGATATGGTATAAAAGGAAGCGCAGGAGTGTGTACAGATGGACGGAAACAACAATACCTTCAAACGATATATGGAAGTGGGCCTTGCGGTTCTGATCGTTCTCTCGCTGGGGATTGCCGGAGCCACGGGTGTGCTGTCTCCCCGGGCGGACAAAAGTGAACGGACAGAGGCCGCAGCGGAGACTGGAAATGCCGGGAGTGAAGAGGGATCTTCCAAAGAGGCTTCAAAAAGCGGCGGTACGGCAGAATCCGGCAGCGCCGAGACGCAGGAAGCGATCGCGGACGGGCAGTATCCGATCATGGGAAGCAGTGACATAACTGTTCAGGAGATGGTCGATTATTTTAACTCATCAGGCAGGACATATCCCGCAGAAGAACTCTCTGAAGGCGGAGCGGACTCTATAGAGACGTTCTGTCAGATGTATTACGACGAAGCGATGGCAGAGGGAGTGCGTCCGGAAGTGGCATTTGCCCAGACGATGAAAGAGACGGGATTTCTGCAGTACGGGGGCGATGCCTCGATTGAACAGTTTAACTTCGCCGGACTTGGCACGACGGGAAACGGCGTGCCGGGAAATTCCTACCCGGATGTCCAGACCGGGATACGGGCGCAAATCCAGCATCTGAAAGCGTATGCAACGTCAGATGCTCTGAACAGAGAGTGTGTGGATGACCGCTACGAGTATGTCAAAAAAGGCTCCGCGCCTTATGTACAGTGGCTGGGACAGCAGGAAAACCCGGAGGGGCTCGGATGGGCCACAGGCGACAATTATGGCTACGATATTGTGGGAATGATCGAAGACATGATGGACTGATATCTTAAGATTATTTAAACATCTTGACAAATCCTCCGCTTGCGACTATAGTATTGATAGTTAATTTTTAGTTAATATTATTGTAACAAAGGTGACGAGGAAGAGGAGTACATTATTACTTCCGCCAGAGAGAACTGCCCGGAGAAATCATTGCGGCGTGCATTGTGAACATCTGCATGACCGGACATCCGGCTGAAAGGCGGTTTCGGAAAAGGATAATGGAAGGTAGCTTTTGAACCGGATGACTGAAGGGCATTTGTGCAGGGGCATAGACCATGCGGCAGGTAAGTCATCCCGGAGTGGTCCACGTTACAGGACCTGAGAGATATATTTTCCGGCGGAAGCGGATGGCTTTGGGTCAGGGAAATATATGAAATAAGGTGGTACCGCGGAATCTTCGCCCTTTACATATGTAAAGGGCGTTTTTTTATGCAACTGTGAAAATTCCGTGAACACAGGAAAATGCAAGGAGAACACAATGGGCAAAGAACTGGCAAAGACTTATGATCCGAAAGCGATCGAAGAAAAACTGTATGAGAAATGGTGCGAGAATAAATACTTCCACGCAGAGGTGGACCGCAGCAGAAAACCGTTCACAACGGTGATGCCGCCGCCGAATATCACAGGAAAGCTTCACATGGGGCACGCGCTTGACAATACGCTCCAGGATATCCTGATCCGCTACAAGAGGATGGAAGGGTATAATGCACTGTGGATTCCGGGGACAGACCATGCGGCGATCTCCACAGAAGTCAAGGTGACGAACCAGCTCAAGGAAGAGGGAATCGACAAGAAAGAACTCGGCCGCGAGGGCTTCTTAGAGAGAACGTGGCAGTGGAAAGAAGAGTATGCGGGCACGATCGAGGGACAGCTCAAGAAACTGGGCGTTTCCTGCGACTGGGACAGAGAACGGTTTACAATGGACGAGGGATGTTCCAGGGCAGTTGAGGAGGTCTTTATCAGCCTGTATGAGAAAGGATATATTTACAAAGGATCAAGGATCATCAACTGGTGTCCGAAATGTAAGACTTCCCTTTCTGACGCAGAGGTAGAGCACGAGGAACAGGAAGGACACTTCTGGCACATCAAATATCCGATCGTGGGAACGGACCGTTTCCTCGAGATTGCTACTACACGTCCGGAGACGATGCTGGGCGACACGGCGATTGCCGTTCACCCGGATGACGAACGCTATCAGGATATCGTAGGCAAGAACGTGATCCTGCCGATCGTAGGACGCGAGATCCCCATTGTGGCGGATTATTATGTAGACAAAGAGTTCGGTACAGGAGCGGTGAAGATCACACCGGCTCATGACCCGAACGACTTCGAGGTGGGCAAGCGGCATAACCTGCCGGAGATCAACATCATGAACGATGATGCCACGATCAATGAAAACGGCGGAAAATACGCCGGTATGGACCGCTACGAGGCGAGAAAGGCCATCGTGAAAGAACTGGAGGAGCAGGGGTATCTTGTAAAAGTAGTTCCGCACACACATGCAGTTGGAACTCACGACCGCTGCAGCACGACGGTAGAGCCGCTCATCAAACAGCAGTGGTTTGTGAAGATGGAAGAACTGGCAAAACCGGCAATCAACGCTCTGAAGACTGGCGAGCTGAAATTTGTGCCGGACCGCTTTGACAAGATTTATCTGCACTGGCTGGAGAATATCAAAGACTGGTGTATTTCCCGCCAGATCTGGTGGGGACACCGGATTCCGGCATATTACTGCGACGAGTGCGGTGAGTTTGTCGTAGACAGACATGCGCCGGAGAAATGCCCTCACTGTGGATGCACACATTTCACACAGGATGAGGATACTCTGGATACCTGGTTCTCTTCCGCATTGTGGCCGTTCTCTACGCTTGGATGGCCGGAGAAGACAGAGGATCTGGATTATTTCTACCCGACGGATGTGCTTGTGACAGGATACGACATCATCTTCTTCTGGGTGATCCGTATGGTATTCTCAGGATATGCGCATACCGGAAAGTCACCGTTCCACACCGTGCTCATCCATGGGCTGGTGCGCGATTCTCTGGGGCGCAAGATGAGCAAATCTCTCGGAAACGGAATCGATCCGCTGGAGATTATCGACAAGTACGGCGCCGACGCGCTGAGACTGACGCTCGTGACCGGAAACGCACCGGGCAATGATATGCGCTTCTACAATGAGAGAGTAGAGGCAAGCAGGAATTTCGCGAATAAAGTATGGAACGCCTCACGATTCATACTTATGAACATGAAAGAGAATGTAATCGGAAAACCGGAGGATGCGCTTCTTACACCGGCTGACCGGTGGATACTCTCTGCGGTGAACACGCTGGCAAAAGACGTGACGGAGAACATGGACAAATACGAGCTTGGTATCGCGGTCCAGAAAGTCTATGATTTTATCTGGGATGAATTCTGCGACTGGTATGTAGAGCTTGCGAAATACCGCATCTACCACGCAGAGGAAGACCCGAAAGCTGCAGACTGTGTGCTGTGGGTGTTAAAAACGGTGCTTGGGCAGGCGTTGAAGCTGCTCCATCCGTTTATGCCGTTTATCACAGAGGAGATTTACAGCGCGCTCGTGCCGGAAGAAGAGTCGCTGATGATATCAGAATGGCCGGAATATAAAGAGGAACTGAACTTCTCTGCGGACGAGAACGTAATGGAACATGTAAAAGCGGTTATCAAAGGAATCCGGAACATCCGTTCCGAGATGGATGTGCCAAACAGCCGGAAGACAAAAGTGTACATCGTCTGCGATCAGAAAGATGTCTGTGATGGAATCGAAACACTCAGCGAATCTTTGAAATCGCTGATGATGGCAAATGAGATACTGGTTCAGGGTAACAAAGACGGCATTGCGGACAGTGCAGTGTCTGTTGTGGTTCCGGATGCGGTCGTCTATCTGCCGCTCGAGGATCTGGTGGATTTCGAGCAGGAGAGAGAGAGGCTCGCAAAAGAAGAAGACAGATTAAAGAAAGAGATAAAGAGAGCAGAAGGGATGCTCTCCAACGAAAAGTTCGTGAGCAAGGCTCCGGCTGACAAGGTTCAGGCCGAGAGAGAGAAGCTGGAGAAATACACTCAGATGCTCGCGCAGGTGAAAGAGAGAATGGCGGGGCTGGCTAAATAAACATGAATAGAGTTTCTTCTGGAAAAGAAAGGACGTATGAGCATACATGAAACGCATTCACATCAGGAAACCTGATATCAAAGGATTTTTTACAAAAGTCAGAAATCTGAAAAAAGAAGATATCAAACGGCATTTTAAGGAGAAAAAAGAGCGCAGACAGCGTATTCTGGAAGAACGGCGCAACAGTAAATTTGCAAAAAAAATGCAGCCGGTCTATAAGTGGATGAACAGATTCTCCCTGCCGCTTCATTTTCTCCTGGCATGCGTCATAAACTTTCTCATTGAAACGATCTCCCGCCTGTCAGTCTTTGAAGCGTGGGATTATATGACGGGGACTCCGCTCGTGTTCCTGTACAATGCATTTATGATATTTGCGACTTTTTCCATTGTGTATCTTGTGCGGCGGAGAGTCTTTGTACGTATTCTTATCAGTGTATTCTGGGTGTTTTTGGGGGTGTGCAACGGATATCTCCTTACTAAGAGGGTTACGCCCTTCAACGCACAGGATCTGAAAGTGCTCTCCGACGCTCTTGAACTGACAGGGAATTATTTCAACACATTTGAACTCATTATGATTGTCATCGGTGTGGTAGCTCTCTGGTTCTGGATTGTTTCCATGTGGCGCCGGGGCGGACAGTTTACAGGAAAGATGCACCGGGTGATTGCCCTCGGAGGCGTGGCAGTGTCATTTGCCGCATGTCTCTGGCTCACTGATACAGCGATTGACAAACGCGTTATATCGAATTACTTCGGAAATATTGCATTTGCCTATGAAGATTATGGGTTTCCATACTGTTTCTCTGCGAGTCTGTTCAACACGGGGATCAATGAGCCGGCCGGATACAGCGAGGAGACGATGGCTGAGATCAACAGCGGTGACATCCTGAGGAAGAGTGAGACGGGACGGTCTGAGGAAGAGATGCCGAATATTCTGTTCGTGCAGCTTGAGTCCTTTTTTGACCCGACAGAAGTGGAGTGGCTGCGGTTTTCAGAGGACCCGATCCCGAATCTGCGGAAACTTTTTAAGGAATATTCGACAGGATATTTTAAAGTTCCGTCAGTGGGAGCCGGCACAGCCAACACGGAATTTGAGGTGCTCACAGGCATGAGCATGCGTTTTTTTGGCCCCGGGGAATATCCGTACAAGACTTATGCAAAATACAATCCTCTTGAGAGCGCGGCGAGCGCCCTAAAAGAGCTGGGATACGGAGCCGAGGCGCTTCATAATAACGGCGGAAATTTCTACAGCCGTGCAGAAGTATTTAATAATATGGGATTTGACCATTATACGAGCAAAGAGTTTATGAACATTCTCCAGACGACGCCGAAAGGATGGGCGACAGACGATATCCTCGTGCCGAATATCATGGAGTCCATGGACACGACAGACGGACAGGATTTTGTTTTTACTATAAGTGTAGAAGGCCATGGAGATTATCCGACGGAGAAAGTACTGGAAGATCCCGAGATCATTGTCAGCGGTGTTGGGGACGAAGGAGAGAGAAATGCGTGGGAATATTATGTCAATCTCGTGCATGAGATGGATAAGTTCGCCGGAGAACTCGTCGAGGCGGTAGAGTCCAGAAATGAGCCGACGGTTATTGTATTCTATGGAGACCACCTTCCGACCATGGATCTTGAGGCCAAGGATTTAAAGAGCCGTTACCTGTATAATACGAACTATGTGATCTGGGATAATATCGGACTTGAGAAAAAGGATGATAACCTGGCGGCTTATCAGGTTATGGCAGAGGTGTTCAGCCGTCTCGATATTCATGTGGGAACAGTGTTCAACTATCATCAGGAGCGCCGCCAGACGAAAGATTATCTGGCGGACCTGGAGCTGCTGCAGTACGATATCATGTATGGCAGCCAGTATGTTTATGAAGAGAGCGGAGCGCCGATCACAGAGGGACATATGGTCATGGGCGTCAAGGATGCTGAGATCTCCCAGATGGTCGTGCAGGCTGACGGAACGACTTACAGTATCTATGGCGAGAACTTCACGAAGCAGAGCAAAGTCTATATTAACGGAGAGAAGCAGACGACGACGTTCTTAAACAACACGAGACTGGATCTCAAAGAGTCCGAGATCCAGGATGGCGACACTGTGATGGTGGCGCAGGTCGGATCAAGCAACACAATATTCAGGGAATCTAAGACGTACGAATATAACAATGGCACGCTGACAGAGATTCCGGCTGATCCGGATGCTCCGGAGAATGGACGCCAGGCGTTTGTCAGCCAGGAAGAAGAACAGGAAGAATGACGTACAGAGAGGCAGCAGATTATATACTGAATATTCCCAGGTTTACAAAGAAGAATGATACAGAACACACCAGGATCTTTCTGAAATATCTCGGCGATCCGCAGACAGACTTAAAAGTGATACACGTGGCAGGGACAAACGGGAAAGGCTCCGTGTGTGCGTATCTTGACGGAATGCTCCGTTCGGAAGGCAGACGGACGGGGCTTTTCACGTCTCCCCATCTTGTGAAGATAAATGAGCGTATTTCCGTTGGCGGGAGTCCGGTAAGCGATGAGATCTTTTGCGGGGCTTTTGACGCTGTTCTGAAAGCAGTGAGGAAGATGGAATCAGAGGGCATGTCCCATCCCACGTTTTTTGAATTTCTTCTTGGGATGGCGCTGTATGTTTTCAAAAGGGGAGGCGTCGAGTATGCGGTGCTGGAGACAGGACTGGGCGGCAGGCTGGATGCCACGGCTGCGGTGGAGCGCCCCGCTGCCTGCGTCATCACATCGATAGGATATGACCATATGCAGTATCTCGGGGATACGCTGGAGATGATCGCTTCAGAGAAAGCCGGGATCATCCGTTCCGGAGCGCCGGTATTTTATGCACAGTCTTCACAGGAAAGCGACAGAGTCATTGAAAGAACAGCGGAAAAAAACAATAGTTTCTGTAAAAAAATCGGGAAAGATGCGTACGAAATTCTTGGAATAGAGGACAAACATATTGCATTTTCCTGTTCCAGTGCTTATTATGGAAATACCACGTGGAAACTGAACAATACAGGCGTATACCAGCCGGGCAATGCCATGCTCGCCATGGAAACGATGAGGTATTTGTTTGCAGAAAAAGGACATCCCGGAAGATGGAGAGAAGTCCTGTCAGACCTTAAGTGGGCGGGCAGGATGGAGGAAGTGATGCCCGGGGTTTATGTAGATGGCGCCCACAATATCAGCGCTATTGAGGGATTCATACAGAGCGTTCCGAAAGATGGTACGGGAAATATTGTGTTATTTTCCGCAGTAAAAGACAAAGAATATGAGAAAATGGCGGCCTGTCTTGGCAGGAGACTCCCGGCGGATATGTATATAGTAACGCAGATCGGCGGGAGCAGGGGAGCGGAGTCCCTTGGAGACATTTTCAGGAAATATACAGAGCAGCCTGTTGTGGAGACAGAGTCGGCAGCGGAGGCATTTGAGTATGCTCTTTCACACAGGAGAGGACGCAGAGTATACTGTGTCGGCTCTCTCTATCTGGCAGGGCAGATAAAAGAATTGATTCAGGAGGGCAGATAGATGCTGGATTACGAAGAAGAATTAAAGAAGTTCAAACCAAGCCTCGAAGTTGAGGACATCGAGGATGCCGTGTACCAGGAAGATCTTTCAGACATGACGGATCTGCTGAAACAGGTGATGGATCAGAAGAAATAAGATGTACAGTAACGGAAATATAGAAAGTTGATGGTGGAGACAGATGGATTACACGAAAAAGATCGTATATCAGTCCAATTACTGGTATAATGACGGACTGCGAAAAGCGCAGATCCGGGATATGTCCGGTGCGATCGTCTCTCTGCGGCGCAGTCTGCAGTTCAACAGGGAGAATATCGCAGCGAGGAATCTCCTGGGACTTGTGTACTATGGGATAGGCGAGGTTCCGGAGGCCCTGGTTGAGTGGATCATCAGCAAGAATCTGCGCCGCCGGGACAACATTGCAGATTATTACATCAATACGGTGCAGGCGTCGTCGAAAGAACTCGAGACTGTAAACCTCGCCATCAAAAAATATAATCAGTGTCTGGCATACTGCCAGCAGAACGGGGAAGACCTTGCGATCATCCAGCTCAAACAGGTGGTGGCGTCGCATCCTGATTTCCTGAAAGCGCATCAGCTCCTTGCGCTTCTCTATCTGCATACAGGACAGCATACGCGTGCGCGCCAGCTGATACGGCAGGCAAGGAAGCTGGATACAGGCAACGAGATCACACTGAAATATATGCATGAACTTACTCACCAGCGGGGAAAGAAGAGACGCAGGCCGCCGAAAAAGAAAGAAGACGCTGTGGAGTACAGTCTCGGGAACGAGACAATCATCCAGCCAAAACACTCCCGTGTAAAAGAGATGGCAAGCCATCTTGCTGTTGCGAACATTTTCATCGGAGCGGCGATTGGAGCGGCGATTATCTGGTTTCTCGTAGCTCCGGCTGTGAACCAGTCTGAGAATGACCGGATGAATGATCAGATGCGGGAGTACGGTGAGCAGGTGAAATCACTCGAGGCGCAGGTCAGCGCTCAGACGAGGACGCTCGATAATTACAGGGCGACGGGTGAAGCTGTAGAAGCGGATACGAATCTGGCACAGACCACACAAGACAGTTATGAAAGTCTTATGACAGTGGTTCAGCAGTACAGTTCAGGCGAGTATAGTTATTCGGCGATGGCAGATACTCTGATCAGCATTGACCGCGACATGCTCGGCGAGACCGGACAGTCGCGTTATGATGAACTGACAGACGCCATTTATCCAAGCGCATGTGATACGAATTTTTCCACGGGAACAGAAGCTCTGAATGTGGCGAATTACGAGACGGCGATCGATTCATTCTACAGAGTAGTGAGGATGAATGCAGGTTATAACAATGGACAGGCTCTCTTTAATCTCGCTCAGGCGTACATGGGAAACGGGGATAATGACAATGCGGCCAGGTATTTCCAGAGAGTTGTAGACGACTATGGAAACTCTGAGTATGCCGAAGAAGCACAGACGAACCTGAGTACACTTCAGGCTGAAGCAGCAGCTAATGCAGACAGCGGGGATGCCGGCACGAACGGAGGAGATGGAAACACAGACAGCGGAAATACCGGCTCGGACGGAGGAGATGGAAGCACAGACAGCGGAAATACCGGTGAAGACGGCGGAGACGCTCAGTGATCAGTCTCCGGAACAGACAGAAGGATAAAGAAGATAAGGACAGATACGTAAGAAGAGGATATGCGGGAACGCATATCCTTTTTTGCGAGAGCGACGAGCCAGAACCCGGGCTTGCCCGGAGCCCTGGCAGCCGCTTACCATCCTGGAATGTGCTTTTTTGCACTTCCGGTGACTGGGCATATGTGAAAATGAGGAGGAGTAATCATGAAGTATCAGGTGCAGGAGAACTGTCTGACGATCTATCTGCCCCGCGAAGTAGATCATCACAATGCGGAGGAGATGAAGAAAGAGGCAGATGCAGTGATCGACAGAAATCACATCAAATATGTGATATTTGATTTTAAGAAGACGGATTTTATGGACAGTTCCGGAATAGGGGTGATTATGGGGAGGTATAAGACGATCAGTCTGATAGGCGGCGAAGTGTGGGCGGTCCACACGAATGACAGGATCAGGAAAATACTGACCCTGTCCGGAGTGACAAAAATAATGCAGATCTATGAGGAGGAAGTGGTATGAAACATACAAATGAAATGGAAATCAGATTTGAGAGCCGTTCGGAGAACGAAGGGTTTGCGAGAGTTGCGGTAGCGTCCTTTATGACGCAGCTAAACCCGACAGTAGAAGAGGTTGCGGATGTAAAAACTGCAGTTTCTGAAGCTGTGACAAATGCGATTATACACGGGTATGAAAATGAGATACATAAGGTCAGAATCCGCTGTACGATCTCAGAGAACGTGTTCACAGTGGAAGTCTGCGATAAGGGGAAAGGAATAGAAAATGTGCAGGAGGCGATGCAGCCTATGTTCACTACAAAGCCGGAGCAGGACCGCTCAGGAATGGGATTTGCTTTCATGGAAGCTTTCATGGACAGCGTGGAGGTGGAATCTGAACCGGAGAAAGGCACCCGGGTGAAGATGACAAAGACCGTCGGAAAAGGAAGGGAGATATGGACCACACGATCGCTTTGATAAAGAAATCGCACGATGGAGATAAAGAAGCGAGAGAACAGCTTGTGGAGGAGAACGTAGGACTTATCTGGTGTGTTGTGAAGCGGTTCCATGGACGGGGAGCAGAGACAGAAGATCTGTTCCAGATTGGCAGCATCGGTCTTCTCAAAGCAATCGATAAATTTGACCTGTCCTATGATGTGAAGTTTTCTACCTATGCTATTCCGATGATATCAGGAGAGATTAAGCGTTTTCTGAGGGACGACGGGATGATAAAGGTCAGCAGGACACTAAAAGAGCTCTCCTACAAGAGCCTTCAGGCGGGAGAGAAACTCACTGGAGAACTGGGAAGAGAGCCTACAGTGGAAGAGCTTTCCGCGGAACTGGGAGTAGAGAAAGAGGAACTGATACAGGCCATGGAAGCAGGTACAGAAGTGGACTCTATCTATCGGCCGATCCATCAGAAAGAAGGCAGCGAGATACGCCTTCTCGACAAGATAGAGGAAAAGGAGAGACGAGAGGACAAGATTCTTGACAGAATCGTTTTAAAACAACTGCTGGAATCTCTGGATACAGAGGAACGGCGCCTGATCTATCTGAGATATTTTGCAGATAAGACACAGTCAGAAGTCGGGAAGATGATGGGGATCTCGCAAGTGCAGGTGTCAAGAATGGAAAAGAAGATTATGGCGGAATTAAGACGGAGAGGCTCGTGAGAGCGGATCGAATAGGCGGAAAGCAGACTCGGCACAAAATAAATATTTATCCTTCTGCATCATGCATAATCCAGATATAATGCCGGATACTAAGACATGACAAACATGCGAAAGGACAGGTGAATATGATGGAAGACGGAAAGAAAAAAATATGGATCTGTCTGCTTGCCGTTGTACTGGCTGCGGTTGTGATCGGACTTGTCTATTATCTGAGCGTGCCTTCGGAACAGGCGGGAGAAGGATTCCTGATAGAAGATACTACGGAGCACGGGCATGAGCCCGGTCTGGCACATCAGGACGCCGTCGTCAATAATGCAGGAACAGACTGGGAGGGCAGGTATGGCATCTGAGAAAGGAACTCTCTACATTAAGGGCGACAGGGATGTCGAAGTTACGAAACCAGATGTGACACTTGGAGATCTGCTGAGCATGGAGTGTGCAGACAGATCAGTTCTTCCGAAGGTAAAATCATTAAAGCTGCTGAAATTCAAACAGACCGGAAAACAAAGATGCGTGGTGTCAATATTGAAGATCATTGAACGTATCCACGAAGTATGTCCGTCTCTGGATATCCAGAATATGGGAGAGCAGGACATCATAGTGACTTACGAGGATCAAAAGACGCCTGCGTTTATATGGCATCTTCTCAAGACGGTATTTGTGGCGGCGATCACGTTTTTCGGCGGCGCTTTTTCCATCATGGCCTTTAACAATGATGTGGATGTGACAACGCTTTTCGGACAGATCTATGAGCTTGTCACTGGAGAGGTGACGGATGGCTTTACGATACTGGAGATTACTTACTCCATAGGCGTGACAGGAGGAATATTAATCTTTTTCAACCATTTGGGGAAGAAACGCTTTACGGTTGATCCGACTCCGATGGAGATTCAGATGCGGCTGTATGAAAACGATATTCAGACAACTCTGATCGAAGATTCAGAGAGGAAAGGAGAAGAGGTCGATGTGGGCAGAGTGGGCGCAGCAGATATTTCTGGGAGTGATCGGACTTAGTGCAGGAGTCGCGGTAGCGGGCGGCCTCTTCGCCTTTATCGTGGAACTTGGGGTGATCGCAGATTTCGCAGACCGGACGCACACGGGAGATAAGATACTGTTCTACGAAGACTGTACGGCGATCGGCGGCATCCTTGGGAATGTTCTGTATATTTTTGCAGCCGGAATGCCTGTGGGGAACGCAGGGCTGGCTGTTTTTGGAATATTTGCAGGGATATTTACAGGATGCTGGGCAATGGCGCTGGCAGAGATACTGAATGTGTTCCCCGTGTTTATGAGAAGAGCGAAGATTGTCAGATATATAGCGGCGTTTACAATCAGCCTGGCAGTGGGGAAAGGATTCGGGGCAGGCCTGTTCTTCTTCAGAGGATGGTAGGCCCGGCAGAGAGGTTGTTATGCCTTTGAAAGAGGCTGCTTATGGCGCAATATTATGAAGAAAGCGGGAACGGAGACCCCTGTGGCGCACTGCCATCGGACGGCTCTCCGTTTTATCATGTCCTCTTGAGCGGTCAGGAGAGCAGGAATCATATCACTTTACTCTCTGTGCAGTGACAAATAGAGTGGTTTTCGTTATAATAACAATATTGAGGGTGGAGAAAGTACTGGCGGCAGAAAGGGGAGACATCAATGCTTCAGATCAAAGATATCTGTAAAGAATACCGCACCGGCAGTCTGATCCAGAAAGCGCTGGATAAAGTCAGCCTGAACTTAAGAGACAATGAATTTGTTGCAATCCTGGGGCCCAGCGGCTCAGGAAAGACGACGCTTCTTAATATCATCGGCGGTCTGGACCGTTATGACAGCGGTGACCTTATCATAAATGGGATATCGACGAAAAAATATAGGGACCGGGACTGGGATTCCTACCGAAATCATACGATTGGGTTTGTATTTCAGAGCTATAATCTCATTCCGCATCAGACTATTCTGGCGAATGTGGAACTGGCCCTGACGATCTCGGGCATCGGCAAAGCGGAGCGCAGAGAGCGAGCCCGGAAAGCGCTTGAACAGGTAGGGCTTGGAGAACAGGCGCACAAGCGTCCCAGCCAGCTCTCAGGAGGACAGATGCAGAGAGTTGCGATTGCCCGCGCGCTTGTCAATGATCCAGAGATTCTGCTTGCGGATGAGCCCACAGGAGCGCTGGACAGCGAGACGAGCGTGCAGGTCATGGAATTGCTGAAAAATGTGGCAAAAGACAGGCTTGTTGTCATGGTCACACATAATCCGGAACTGGCACATGAGTATGCGACCCGCATCGTGAATCTGAAAGACGGACAGATAAGGTCGGACACCGATCCGTATCTCATAAATGAAGGGGAACTCAAAGAGCCGGAGCACAGGAACATGGGAAGAGCGTCCATGTCATTTCTTACTGCCCTTTCTCTGAGCTTTAATAATCTCAGGACGAAGAAAGCGAGGACTCTGCTCACGTCATTTGCCGGCTCTATCGGCATCATCGGCATTGCCCTGATTCTTTCTCTGTCAACAGGAGTGAATGATTATATCGGGCAGATTGAGGAAGAGACACTCTCCGAGTATCCGCTCCAGATCCAGAGTACGGGCTTTGATTTCTCTTCTGCCATGATGAGCGGAGAAACGGGAGGATCAGCGGGGAATACCGGGGATATATATATAGTGGAAATGGTAACAGATATGTTCTCCACAATGAATTCCAATGACCTGGAATCTCTGAAAGCCTATCTTGAGAGTGGTGAGAGCGGGATCGGGGAGTATACGAACTCCATAGAGTATTCTTATAATACACAGCCACAGATCTACAGCGAGAACGGCGGGGAAGTGAGGCAGGTCAATCCGGACCGTTCCTTTGAGTCTATGGGGCTTGGCTCTTCATCAGGTTCCGGCATCATGTCTTCGATGATGAGCACAGATGTATTCTACGAGATGCCTGAAAATGAGCGCCTTTATGAGGAACAGTATGATGTGATGGCAGGCAGGTGGCCCAAAACGTACAACGAATGTGTGCTCGTTCTGACAGCAGGGGGCGGTATGAGCGATTTCATGCTCTATACGCTGGGCCTGAGAGATCCTCTTGAACTGGACGAGATGGTACAGCAGTTCATAAACGAAGAGAAGATTGACGTTCCGGAAAACATGGGGACGTATGACTATGACGATATTATCGGCATCAACTTTAAACTGGTCAACAGTGCGGACTACTATGAGTATGACGAGCGGTATGAAGTGTGGACGGACAGATCCGGCGATGAAGAGTATATGAAAAAGCTGGTGAAGGACGGAGAGGACCTTACGATTGTCGGAGTGGTACAGCCATCAGAAGACGCCAGCGCCTCCGCCCTGAGTCCGGGTATCTGTTATCTGCCGTCTCTGACCGGACATACCGCTGAATATGCGGCGGGCACTGATATCGTAAAACAGCAGCTTGCCGATCCATCTGTCAATGTGTTTACAGGAGAACCATTTGGAGAGGAAGGCACAGGCAGTGAGTTCGATATGGAATCTCTTGTTACAGTGGACGAGGAGAAGCTGAGGCAGGCGTTCGGATTTGACGAGAGCGCATTTGACGGTCTGTCGGATTCCTTTGATTTTTCCAGTCTGTTCGGAAGTGCAGGCGGGTCCTTAGATCTTTCAAATATGATAGATCTAAGCAAAATAAACGTTGCTCTCCCGGATGTGGGCTCAATGAACCTGGGGGCTATGACGGATGATCTCGATATTTCCGTGTCGTCAGATGATTTCTCCCGGATCGCAGGCAGTCTTCTGGAAGGGTACCAGCAGTACGCGAAAGAACATCCGGAGGCGGATTACTCGACACTGCAGGAGAGTTTCCAGGAATATTTAAGAACAGAGGGCGCCCAGAATATCATGAAAGGAACTATCCTGAATATTATCCGGGGAGACGGAGGGGACGGGCTCAGAGTAACGGGCAGTCAGATCAATGAATTGACGAATACCCTTAGATCGGGATTTATAGATTATGTCTCAAATGAGCCTTCCAACACATGGACAGCAGAAAGTTTCTATAATAAGCTGGAAGAATATATGAGTACAGATTCGGCCCTTGGAACGATAAACAACTGGCTAAACGGCATCTTTAGTGCCAGGCTGGACAACATTACAATCAGTGATTCACAGATGGCCGCTCTGGCAGGAAGCCTTGCGGCAGGCTATGAACAGTATGCCCAGGCGGGAAATGGGCCGGATCTGTCACGGATGGGACAGTATTTTACGGAGTATCTCCAGACTGAGGACGCCAGGAAGAGGCTGTCCGGAGGGCTGAATTCGGCAATCGATATGAACAGTCTTGAAGCGCAGCTTACATCTGAAGCAGAGAACTATATGAAGAGAGCCATGGCTTCCTACGGGAACAGTGTCAGCCAGGAGCTGGAGAGTCAGATCACTTCTGCCATGCAGACCATGACAGGGCAGATTGCTTCAGGCATGCAGGACGCTATGAGCCAGGCGATGGCGGATGTGGGAAGCAAGCTGGAAGATGCAATGAATGTCGATGCAGAGGCATTTGCGGACGCTTTCCAGATGAACATGACCGGCGATGAACTGGCAGAACTGATGATGTCAATGAACTCGGGGCAGAATGTTTCCTTTGAGAGCAATCTGACATCACTTGGCTATGTGGATTTTGATGTTCCAAGCGGGATCAGTATCTATCCGAAAGATTTCGAGAGTAAAGAGATGGTTGTGAATATCCTGGATGGCTACAACAGCCGTATGGAAGAAGAG
>DXAU01000025.1 GCA_019116885.1 Candidatus Mediterraneibacter pullistercoris
CCCGTTTACGGGTAGCAAGTAATCCTGAGCGTGGCTGGCAGGCCGATAAAAAGCGCACTTGTGCGTGGCTAGTAGTATTAGGGCTATGCCCGAAAATGAAAAACCACCCGCTGTGTGGGTGGATATTTATTATCCTATAGGGGAGCCATCCGGACTCCTCTGCAGAACAGCGGTATTGTATAGAAAGAGTAATTTAGAAAGAAGAGTTGAGATGGCAAAGGGAAAGAAGAGCGTGTTCTTCTGCCAGAATTGTGGTCATGAGGAGGCGAAATGGCTCGGGCAGTGTCCGGCATGCGGCGAGTGGAATACGTTTGTAGAAGAGAAAATAGACAGCGGTATCACGAAAGGAACAACAGCATCAGCGCGCGCAGTCAGAGAATCTGTACGCGGGGCAAACATCCTTTCTCTGAGTGAAGTGGCTGCGGATGATAATGCGAGGTGCACAACGGGGATAAAGGAGCTTGACCGTGTACTCGGCGGCGGCATAGTTCCCGGTTCTCTTGTCCTCGTGGGCGGAGATCCGGGGATTGGAAAGTCAACGCTGCTCCTCCAGGTGTGCAGAGAACTGGCTGCAGACAAGAAGATACTCTATATATCAGGTGAGGAATCCCAGGCCCAGATAAAGCTCCGTGCGAACCGAATGGGTGACTTCTCTCCGAATCTGTACCTCTTATGCGAGACAAATCTTGAAATCATACGGGGTGTGATAGAGAAAGAGAAGCCCGAACTTGTGATTATCGATTCCATCCAGACCATGTACAGTGAGGACGTCTCATCAGCCCCGGGCAGCGTTTCTCAGGTCCGCGAATCTACAAACCTTTTCATGCAGCTTGCCAAAGGGCTCTGCATCTCTATCTTTATTGTAGGCCATGTGACGAAAGAGGGCACGGTGGCAGGTCCAAGAGTGCTGGAGCATATGGTAGATACAGTGCTCTACTTCGAGGGAGACCGTCATGCCTCGTACCGGATTCTCCGGGCAGTTAAGAACCGTTTCGGTTCTACAAATGAGATTGGAGTATTTGAGATGCAGCAGACCGGACTTGTCGAGGTGGAGAACCCGTCCGAATATATGCTGAGCGGAAGACCGGAGAATTCTTCGGGTTCTGTTGTCACATGCTCGATGGAGGGGACGCGTCCGATCCTCATTGAGATACAGGCGCTCGTCTGCCAGAGTAATTTCGGGATGCCGAGGCGGACTGCTGTGGGAACGGACTACAACCGTGTCAATCTGCTTATGGCGGTTCTGGAGAAACGCCTTGGGATGGCGCTTGGTAATTCTGATGCATACGTGAATATCGCCGGTGGGATACGTATGAATGAGCCGGCCATAGATCTTGGGATTGTGATGGCGGTTGTCTCAAGTTTCCGGAACCGTCCGGTCGACGAGAAGACGATCGTGTTTGGCGAGGTAGGGCTGAGCGGCGAGGTACGGGCGGTCAGCATGCCGGAACAGCGTGTGGCAGAAGCGAAAAAACTCGGTTTTGAGACGTGTATTCTGCCGGAAGTGTCTCTGAAGATGGTAAAAGGGATAAAAGGCATTCGGCTGGTCGGCGTAAAAAATATCGGTGATGCCGTCAAAGAGATTTAGAAGAACAGAGTTCAGCAGACAATACAGATCTGGTAAAGGAGAAATAAAATGAAGCCTTATACGTTTAGAGCAAGATATTATGAAACAGACCAGATGGGCATTATCCATCATTCCAACTACATCCGCTGGATGGAGGAGGCCCGGATCGACGTGCTCAATCAGCTTGGTTATCCATACCGCCGTTTCGAGGAGATGGGGTATATGAGTCCGGTGCTTCATGCAGAGTGCGAGTATAAAAAGAGCGTGAAATTTGACGACGAGATGAAAATCATTGTAAGCCTGCAGGATTTCGGCAGACTGAAATTCACACTCCGCTACGATATCTACAACATGTCAGAGGGCGGGTGCCTGAGTGCATGTGGAACAACGAAACACTGCTTTTTGAACTCCGGGACAGGGCGGCCTGTGATGATGGATAAAGAGATGAAAGAATTTTCCGATACACTGAAGACTCTGCTTAAGACAGACAAGGACTGAACGTGATATATATCAGGAAACAGAGAGGCTGTCGCACGAAATTGATGCGGCAGCCTCTGTCTGCGTTTAATGAAGGTAATTTTAAATAAACAGTATATAACAGTTGACAACGGTTATATACTGTTATATACTGTTTAACAAGAGGAGGACACATATGAAGATTATAATCAACAGTTCATCGATGGTACCTATATATGAACAGATCATGGATCAGATTAAAGCGCAAATCACTGCCGGCGACCTGAAAGAAAATGATATACTCCCCTCTGTCCGTACTCTTGCAAAAGAATTAAAGATCAGTGCCCTGACTGTTAAGAAAGCGTACGATAATCTTGAGCAGGAAGGCTACACGGTCACAGTCCACGGCAAAGGCACATATGTTGCTGCTGCGAACAAAGAGAGGATGAAAGAGGAACAGCGCAGAGAAGTTGAGGAAGACCTTGACAATGCTGTTCAGAAAGGCCGCAGATGCGGGCTTGAGGATGAAGAAATCCGGGAGTTATTTGAGTTGATAATGGAGGACTAGACGATGCTGGAAATTAACGGGTTGGTAAAGAAATATAAAGATTTCACACTAAACTGTTCTATGAAAGTGGAGCGTGGATGTATCACGGGGCTTGTAGGAGAAAACGGGGCTGGAAAGAGCACGACATTTAAAGCTGCACTGGGGCTTATCAATTATGACGATGGAAATATCAGACTGATGGGAAAGGTGCCGTCGAAGCTCACAGAATCTGAAAAACAGAAGATCGGAGTTACGCTGGCAGAATCCGGATTCAGCGGTTATCTGAAAGTGAAAGATATTGTGCCGGTGATGGCAGCAATGTATCCGGACTTTGACAAGGAAAGATTTATGAGCCTGTGCCATAAATTCAGTATACCTAAGGACAAATATATCAAAGAATTTTCAACCGGAATGAAAGCAAAACTGAAAGTGCTCGTGGCAATTACCCACGGCGCGGAGTTCCTTCTTCTCGATGAACCTACGACAGGACTCGATGTGATGGCAAGGGAAGGTATCCTGAATCTGTTCAGGGTATATATGGAAGAGGATGAAAACAGGAGCATTCTCATAAGTTCACATATCTCGACGGATCTTGAAGGGCTGTGCGATGATATCTATCTCATACATGAGGGCCGGATCATCCTGCACGAGGAGATGGATACCCTGCTGAACGGATACGGTTTGATCAAGGCGGACGATGTACAGTACGGAAAGATAGATAAAGAACATATTCTGTCGGTGCGCAGAACACCTTACGGGTATGACTGTCTGACAGACCAGAGGCAGTATTACAGAGAGAATTATCCGGATGTAGTAGTTGAGAACGGATCACTGGACGAAGTAATCACGATGATGACAGGAGGGAAGAGCTTATGAAAGGATTACTGATCAAAGATATAAGATTGATGAAGAGCCAGGGGGTTCTTCTGCTCGCTATACTCATACTGGCTGCCTTATTTCTGGGTGTAGTATCATCAGATGTAGAACCGTTTTTTGTAGTGGCATATATAACAATCTTTCTCTCTATTTTCGTGGCATCTACCATCAGTTATGACGAGTACGACAACGGTTATCTGTTTCTTATGACTCTTCCGACCACAAGGAAGAAATATATTAACGAGAAGTATATTTTTGGTATTCTTATCTCTATATTTGCATGGTGCGTGGGCATGACGGCGGGTACTGCTCTGATGATCGCACAGAGTGCGAAAACGGGTGCCGGAGAATGGATCGGGGCTAACCTAATATACATTTGTATCGCGTGGGTGTTTATGAGTATTATGATGCCGCTGCGGTTTAAATTTGATTCTGAGAAAGCGAGATATGCCAATATCATCATGTTTGCTCTGATCGCGGCTGTTGCGTACGGGATATCAAGGCTTTCGCAGTATGCGCCGGAAAATATACTCAGGAATGTATCCGGCTTTTTCAATTCTCTGGGAAACAATGGGATTCTCGCGCTTTGCGCAGTCGCAGCGGCTGCGGCTCTCCTGATCTCGTATATCTGCAGCCAGCGCATTATGGCGAAGAAAGAATTCTGAGGGGGAATGTTATGAAAGAATATATCCATGTAAATGTGCGTTGGAGGATGCACGGGTTAGCTGTCGCATATGTATCCGAACACCGGGAAATCATCAATCAGTACGCAGCGCAGGGATACCGCTTTGTGACAGCGATACCGACGGAAATGAAGATAAACGGATGTGTAAGAAAGATGGATCTGATCTTTGAGAAAGAGGCGGTATAAATGAAAAATTCGGGCAGATGCCCCAAATGCAGATCCGGCAGGATCGCGAGAATTCCGGATAACGGCAGATATGCCAACGGAAATAACATATATCTGAAATCAGCCGTAGTTCTTGCAGACAGGATTCCGCTGATAAAGTATATATGCTGTGAATGCGGCTATGTAGAGGAGTGGGTGGAAAGTAGAGCAGACCTTGCCAAAATAGAGGAGAGGCATATAACATCTTGAAATAGTGACACGTTTCTTTGGATTTTATCATATCCGGGAAACGTGTTTTTTCTTATAATGAACCCAACAAAAACAAAGGCCATTCACATACGGGTCAAAGGAGGAAAGGTTTTTATGAAAAGAAAAAAATTACTCGCACTGGTACTTGCGGCATCTATGCTGGGCGGCCTCGTGACAGGCTGTTCAGGTTCTGGTTCAGGAGGTTCAGGCGGAGACAGTTCTTCTTCGGGCAGCACAGGAAAGGTATATTACCTGAACTTTAAGCCGGAACAGGCTGACCAGTGGGTTGAACTTGCAGAGACTTACACAGAAGAGACAGGCGTACAGGTGGACGTA
Source organism: Candidatus Mediterraneibacter pullistercoris (assembly GCA_019116885.1). Lineage (GTDB taxonomy): Bacteria > Bacillota > Clostridia > Lachnospirales > Lachnospiraceae > Mediterraneibacter > Mediterraneibacter pullistercoris. The sequence continues at coordinate 4,882 of DXAU01000025.1, forward strand.
CAGACAGCGGCATCCGGTACATACGAGTCACAGCTCAAGTCAGAGATGGCGAAAGACGAAGCTCCGACACTGTTCCAGGTAAACGGACCGGTCGGACTGGCTACATGGAAAGACTACTGCTATGATCTCTCTGGCAGTGATGTATACAAGGATGTATCAAGTGACGACTATGTGCTCAAAGACGGAGATCAGGTACTCGGCATCGCATATGTGATCGAGACATACGGCCTTATCTACAACAAGGCTCTGTTAAATGATTACTTCGATGCAGACTGGTCGACAGTGAAATCCATTGATGACCTTAATAATTTTGAAGCTCTCAAGACAGTGGCAGAAGAGATTCAGGCTCACAAGGATGATCTTGGAGTGGAAGGCGCTTTCACATCCGCAGGTATGGATTCATCCTCAGACTGGAGATTCAAGACACACCTTGCAAACCTTCCGATCTACTATGAGTACAAGGATAAAGCAATCACATCCACAGACGCGATCGAGGGAACATATCTTGACAACTACAAACAGGTATGGGATCTGTACATCAACAACTCTACATGTGAACCGTCCATGATCTCATCAAAGACAGGCGACGACGCGGCAAGCGAATTTGCACTCGGCGAAGCTGTGTTCTACCAGAATGGTACATGGGCATACAACGACGTCAAAGACAACGAAGTGGCTGACGAAGACCTTGGCATGCTCCCGATCTACATCGGAGCTGAGGGCGAAGAAGATCAGGGGCTCTGCACAGGTTCTGAGAACTACTGGTGTGTAAATAAGAACGCTTCCGAGGAAGATATTCAGGCCACACTTGACTTCATGAAATGGGTAGTAGAGAGCGACGAAGGACGCGACATGCTGGCAAATGAGATGGGATTTGTGACACCGTTTACTACATTCTCCGACTATCTGCCGAGCAACCCGCTTGTACAGGCTAACGAGGAATACAACGAAGCAGGCAAGACACCTGTGAGCTGGAACTTTACGACAATGCCGTCTGAGAACTGGAAGAATAACGTAGGAAGCGCACTCCTTGAATATGCACAGGGAACAGGCGACTGGAGCGGAGTAGAGACAGCATTCGTAGACGGATGGGCTACAGAGTACGCGGCAGCAAACGAATAACAGGTCTTATTCCTGATGGAAAAGTATAATTCCTAAAAGTTAAAAGTGTTAGAAACAGAGAGCTCCGGCATACATGACGGAGCTCTTCTCAGGAAAGGAGAAAAAGGAAATGCAAAAAGCGATCAAGAAATATTTCCCTGTCTTTGTGCTCCCTACAATGATAGCGTTTACGATCGGATTCATAGCTCCGTTCCTTCTGGGGATCTATCTTTCCTTTTGTAAATTTACAACAGTTACAGACGCGGAATTTATCGGCCTTGAAAACTATATAAAGACACTGGGAGATGCGGAATTTATCCACTCTCTCTGGTATACAGTGCTCTTCACGATTGTGACGGTACTTCTCATCAATGTGCTGGCATTTGCCGTGGCAATGCTCCTGACGAAGGGGATCAAAGGGACGAATATCTTCCGTACCGTATTTTTCATGCCGAACCTGATCGGCGGTATCGTGCTCGGTTATGTGTGGCAGCTCCTCTTAAACGGTATTCTGGCGAATTTTGACCGCACGCTGACTTTTTCGGAGGTATATGGTTTCTGGGGACTCGTAATTCTCGTCCTCTGGCAGCAGGTCGGATATATGATGATTATTTACATTTCAGGCATCCAGAATATACCTGGAGAGCTGATCGAGGCAGCGAAGATCGACGGGGCCAATTCCAGACAGATCTTAAGACATGTGACGATACCGATGGTCATGCCGTCCATTACGATCTGTACATTCCTGACACTGACGAACGGATTTAAGCTCTTTGACCAGAACCTGGCTCTTACGAACGGCGCTCCGTCCAAGATGTCGGAACTCCTGGCGCTTAATATTTACAATACGTTCTACGGAAGAGCAGGATGGGAAGGCGTCGGCCAGGCGAAGGCTGTCGAATTCTTTATATTGGTAGCTATTATCGCGCTGATTCAGAATAAGCTGACAAGATCAAAGGAGGTGCAGCAGTAATGAGTGTAAGAAAGGCAAAACACGGCTGGATATTGACGATTATCTTTACAGTCATCAGTCTGCTGTACGTATATCCGATTGTTCTTGTGTTCATTAACTCGTTTAAGAAGAAAGCCTATATCAGCAAAGATCCATTTTCTCTTTCCACAGATAATATGTTTGTCGGGCTTGAGAACTATATCCGGGGTATAGAGCAGACCGACCTGATCCAGGCTTTCGGATGGAGCGTGTTCATCACAGTGTTCTCTGTGGCTGCGATTATCCTGTTCTGTTCCATGTGCGCATGGTATATCAGCAGGGTAAACACAAAAGTGACAAGGGCGATCTATATCTTGTGTCTGTTTGCCATGGTCGTGCCGTTCCAGATGGAGATGTATACCCTCTCCAAGATTGCGAATATGCTTCATATGGGTAATCCGTGGGGCATCATCGTCATCTATCTGGGCTTTGGCGCAGGACTCTCCGTCTTTATGTTCACGGGATTTATGAAGTCTATTCCTCTGGAGATCGAGGAGGCGGCCATGATCGACGGCTGTACGCCGATCCAGACCTATTTCCGGGTGGTTATGCCGATCGCAAAGCCGACCTGTGTGACAGTCGCCATCCTTCAGGCGATGTGGATCTGGAACGATTATCTTCTTCCGTCTCTTGTGCTGGATCAGAGAAAGTATAAGACAGTCCCGATGGCTGTCCAGTACTTAAAAGGCGGCTACGGTTCCGTGGATATGGGAGCCATGATGGGAACGCTTGTACTTGCGATCGTCCCGATCATCATCTTCTATCTCTTCTGCCAGAAATATATCATTGAAGGAGTCGTGGCCGGAGCTGTAAAAGGATGATATATGAACGCTCTTTTTAAAGAGCAGACAAGAGAAGAAGTGTCTCTGTCTTCACACGGCGGGCTGCCCGCAGTGCGGTGCAGAGACACTTTATTTCTTTCAATGATTATATTATAATGATCTTGAAAGGAATGATGTAATGTTTACGATTCTGATAGTGGATGATGAGAAACTGGAAAGAAATGGGATCAAATTTCTGCTCAACAGGGAAAAAGAAGAGTTCCGGATACTGGAGGCAGAGAACGGGAAAGACGCTCTGGGAGTGCTTTCATCTAACCATGTAGATATCCTGTTTTCAGATGTAAAGATGCCATATATGAACGGGCTGGAGCTCGTACAGCAGGTAAGGGAACGCTGTGGAGATATGGAAATTGTGATCTTCAGCGGATACAATGACTTCTCCTATGCACGGGAAGCTCTGCGCTACGGGGTGGTTGACTACGTGCTGAAACCTGTTGATCCGGCCGAGTTCTCCAAGACGCTCCAACGTGTGATGGACAATATCAGGATGCGGGAAGCGGAGGAAGAACAGAGGACGCTGCAGAAAGATTATCTGATAAAATATTTTCTCATCGATTATCTATATACTGGTGATACAGACAATGCAGCCAAGCTGGAGAAACTGCTGGGAGATGGAGGACATATCCTTGACAGATGCGTGCGGATGATACTGGTCAGCGCTGCCAGCGGGTTCTTTGAAACGGAAGAGGAGCATTTTACCGGAACTCTGAGAGAGCAGTTACAGAGGGAGTTTTATTATATTAATCTGAATTCCAATGAGTCCCTGCTCCTGTTCACGGAGAAATATGCGGATTACAAGACGCTTGCGGACATGCTTCGCCGGTTCCTCCTGAAACAGTATGAAAGCGACTGCTATTTTGCGGTCAGCGATGCAGTGACGGACTGGTATTCTATGCCGGAAGAGTTCCGCAGACTGGAGAAGATGCTGGAGAGACAGTTCTATCAGCCGAATCAGCACGTGTTCTTCAGCGGAGACCCGGGTGAGGAGAAGCAGGACGCTCCGGGAGAAGATTCAGAGATCATGGAGCAGATCACGCACGATATCCAGTACCGGGATATCGCACATCTTAAGCAGGACTTTGGCAGGCTGGAGAAGAAATACCGGTCAGAGAAACAATTCTCGGAGATGTATGTAAAGTTCGTCTTTTCGAGTATCCTCAAAGAAATATATGAACAGATGAGTCCGGCAGATGAGAAGGCGCTCTCAAAAAAAGTGGACAGACTTTATCGGTGCAGAAAGATAAGCGACGTGCTCGATATCGTTTCCACAGCGGTGGAAGAGTTCGAGAAATGTACACAGGATCAGCAGGACGGTTTCCGTGAAGAGATAACTATAGTAAAAAGCTACATATACCACCATTACGGGGAGAAAGAGATCGGAGCGGAGCAGCTTGCTTCCCTGGTATATCTGTCGCCCGGATATCTGAGCGCGATATTCAAGGAGCAGACGGGAGTCACTCTCAACCGTTTTATCCGGGCGGTGAGGATGGACAAAGCAAAAGAGCTTCTGGAAAATACAAATAAGAAGATCGCGCAGATAGCGAGAGAAGTGGGCTTTTCCAACAGTTCGTATTTCTGCCGCAGTTTCCGGGAGTTTTTCGGAAACTCTCCGGAGTCGTGCAGAAAGGGGCTGACAGATGAAGAGGATTTACAGAAAGTTCAAGAACCTTAAATACCGCTATAAACTTACGCTGCTCGTGCTCGCTGCAGGGCTTATACCGGTTATGATAATCGTAATTTATATGCAGAACGGTATGAGGAATATTCTTCATGAAAATGAGCTGGACAGTATGGAAAATACTCTGGAACAGTCAGTAGAGGCGATCGAAAACCAGGAGATGATCTACGAAAATCTGGCCGATTACCTGTCTTACTCCCAGGATCTGAGATCTATTCTTACAACAGAACCGTCCTCAGATTATGAGGCGTATGTGGAGTATGTCAATGTAGCAGACCCTCTGCTCCAGATGCCCCAGATCTATCACAAAGAGATCAAAGGGCTCAGTCTGTATTCAGAGAGCATCGAAGTGGCTCACGGGGATACGCTTCTTCCGCTCTCAGAAGCCAAAGGGGAACCATGGTATGAAGAAATGAACGACAATACGCTCCTGCAGTGGTCAGTGCGGCGCGGTTCTGCTCAGGAGATTACGGCATGCCGGCGTTTCTATGATGACGGCACCACGGCAGTGCTGGTCATGACACTGGATTACCGTGCGGTACTGGAACCGTTCTCCAGCCAGATGCGCGACAATACTGGCGGCATTATTCTTGATAAAAATGGAAATGTTGTGTATTCCAGTTATTCTATGGACGAGGAGTATATCCCCGCAGAGCCGGAGTCTCTGGATTATATCATGCAGAATTACACATATTCAGAACAGAATATGGAAGGAACGGGCTGGCAGTTCTACATCTACCGTCCCGGTGAGGTAATCACGGAGTCTGTCTGGGTGCTGATGGCGAGAAATATTCCGATTTTTGCAGTGTGCATCATCCTGCTGGTGCTTGTAGGATATATGTTTTCAAGGCGCGTTGTCTCTCGCCTTGAACTTCTGACGGAGAATATAAACCAGATACAGATGGGCTTTCGCAAGGTGACGGTGAGCAGCGATTCAGATGATGAAGTAGGAGTGCTTATCCGGTCTTTCCGCCGGATGATGAATCAGATGAACCATCTGATATCTGAAGTGTATGAAGGGAAGATAAAGCTCCAGAACAGTGAGATGAAAGCCCTCCAGGCACAGATTAATCCACATTTTCTCTACAATTCGCTCTCTATCATCAACTGGAAAGCCCTGGAAGCAGGAGAAGACGAGATAAGCAAAGTGACGCTCGCACTGTCCACCTATTATCGGACAAGTCTGAACCGGGGTGAGACGATGACGACAGCAGAGAATGAGATCAGTAATATCCGCGCATATCTCCGAATACAGCTTATCATGCATGATGACAGTTTCACAGTCGAGGAGCATATCGACGATGAGATATCCGGCATTGAGATACCGAAGCTGATATTACAGCCTCTTGTGGAAAATGCTATCGATCACGGACTCGATATGTCGGAGAAAGAAGAGAAGAGACTGTACATAGGCGCGGAGATGGATGGAGATTATCTCGTGTTCACAGTGCGCGACAATGGCGCTGGTATGGAACAGGAGAAAGCAGAGGAGATCCTGACCTATCACTCATCCGGATACGGCGTCAGAAATGTTTGTGAGAGGATACAGGTACTCTATGGCCGTTCCGGGATGATGAGTGTAAAGAGCAGCCCCGGCAATGGAACCGAAGTAAGGATCAGGATACCGAAGAAAGCAGAGAAGGCAGCAAGATGAGAAGACAGATATTGCAGATGGCAGCGCTCGGCGTTTCATTTGCCCTCCTGATGGCAGGATGCGCAGGCAGCGTTTCAAAACAGGACAGTACAGGCGCCAATATAGCCGCCGGAAAAAATGCGGACAGCAAAGCCGGATCAGCAGCCGGGTCCGGGAAATCTGATACAGCGGCAGAGTGGGAGGCGGCAGTCCACACTCCGTTGGGTAAGTATCCTGAGACAGTGACCTATACGCTTGGAAAGATATCGGGAGCGAATAATTCTAATCTGCCTGTTGGAGATACGTATGAAGACAATGCATATACAAGATACCTGAAAGAAGTTCTGAATATCCAGAATGAAAACGTTTTTGAACTGGAAGCGGGCGGTTCGTATGAGGAAGCGCTGGAAATGAACATTGCCGACCGGTCCATTCCAGACGTTCTTGTAGTGAACGGCAGGGACAATCTTGAAAAGCTGGTGGAAGCAGATCTCGTCGAAGATCTGACCACGGTCTATGAAGAGTGCACGACAGATGCTATAAAAGAAATGTACGAAAGCTATGGGGCAGATCTGCTTGGATCAGCGACATTTGACGGGAAACTCTATGCATTTCCCAACACGGCAATCGACGACGGTCATATGCTGCTCTGGCTGAGGGCTGACTGGATGGAAGAACTGGGGCTTGAGGAGCCGCAGACGATGGACGAAGCGATGCAGGTCATCCGGACATTTGTGGAGAAGGATATTGCAGGAAACGGCCAGACGATAGGGCTGGCCTGCAGTACCAGCATTATCGCGGGTTCCAGCGAGACCTATGGGGTAGACGGTATATTTACGAAATTTGGATCTTCACCGGAGAAGTGGGTGCTGGACGATGACGGGCAGGTAGTTTATGGTTCAGTTACTGAGGAGACGAAAGAAGCCCTTGGATATCTGAATCAGCTTTATGAGGACGGCATACTGGATTCCCGTTTTCTGCTCCGCAGGACAGAGAATATCGATGAACTTCTGGCAAACGGGTACTGCGGTGCGATCTTCGGGCGCTGGTGGGCGCCGAACAATCCTCTGAGTCTCTCTTACAGTGCGGATAACACGGCCGAGTGGAAACCGTATCTTTTTGCCGAGGACGTACAGAACCAGGTGCAGACTTTTGAGTCTTACGATGAGTGGATGTATGTCGTGGTACGGAAAGGATATGACTATCCTGAGATCGTCGGGAAATATGTAAGCGCCATATTTGATTATTCAAGATATGAAGACGACCGGTACGCATCGGAGGTGAATGATTATTTTTCGATCAATGTGGATCCGACTGCAAGGCCGATGAATATCAATGTAGATTACATAGACGCGTTATACCGCTGCGGTGAAAATCTGCAGAAAGCTCTGCAGGGAAATATGAGTGTGACTGAGCTTTCCGGACTGGAAAAATCTTACTATAACACTTGCAGATCTTATCTGAACGGCAATCTGACCACGGCCAATGGATGGGCTGCATATGCGTCCAGGATACAGGCTGTGGAAGTGCTCGATAGTACGGGTACGAGGAAGAAACCCGCGATCTCCCTGGGGAGCGCTGACGGAGAGATACCGCAGAATCTGCAGGATCTCGAGTCGGAGACATTTCTGAAGATCATAGCAGGTGAAGAACCTGTAGATTATTTTGACACATTTGTGGCGGAGTGGTATGCAGGCGGCGGGGAGGAACTGACGGAAAAGGTACGTGCCTCATATGCGGAGACGGATAAGGATTGAACCTATATAAAACAGGATCAATCCTTTCTGCCGAAAGATCTTATTTCAGAAGACCTGAGTATTCCTGGTGCCTGCTGAACCACTCAACAGCATATGAGCATGTGGGAACAGCTTTCAATTTTCTGCTTTCCAATTCCCGGACCAGTTCCACCATCAGTTTTCCGGCAATTCCCTGACCGCGGAGTGAAACATCGACGAAAGTGTGGTCTATATTCACTGTTTCAGAGTCGATGTAAGGGAATGTGATCTCCGCGAGCAGTTCGCTGCTGTCAGAATACAATGCAATCTGATTTTCTCTGTGTGTAAATTCCATCTTTTCTTATCCTTTCTTTATGACCGGCAGTCGGATTACAGTGCGAAGCCTTTCAGGAGCGGTCCTTCGAGGATCGCCCAGATAGATTTCATGGTGCATCCGCTGACCGGAAAAATCTGTTTCATAGCCTGCCTCTTTGAGAAAAGCATCTATTTTCTCTATTGTCTCCGGTTCATCATCATAGCTCCCCACATGCATGCATTGTACGCAGAGTCCTTCATGAAACGTGCGGAACTCCGCTTTGGAGAAATCTGTTTTCTTTTTCTGAGCAGCTTCATGTACTGCCCAGTCAAATACTTCACTGGTGACAAACTCTGGCAGTCGGATCATGGAGATCCAGCAGAGATCTTGTTTGCGGGAATAGTTGATACTGTCTGAAGAGCCTTTCTGACGCCACAGCCCTTCCAGGGGCGGAACGACGTAAGGGAAATATCCCTCGATCTTGTGAGTTCCCATGTGACTCATCTTTATTGTAAAAGAGATTGCATACAACAGCTCTATTGCCGCCTTATATTCCCCATCCGGTTCATTCGGGTCGCCTTTGCCCCTTACAGCAATGTAATTCATTTCCGGCACATCTATGATACCGGGTTTCTTTGGAGGGAGATAGAATTCTTTGTATTCCTTTTTATAATCAAACGACATGACATCCTCCTCTTGATCTCTGTATGATTTACATATTATATCACAGAAAATGCGGCATCTGTATATTTAGTTTCTCTTTTGGCAGAAAGAAAAGCGGACAATTATATATAGAAGAAATAGAATTTTGGTGAAAAGGATTAAAACATGAGAAATGTGTGAATTGTCTGAAATAAATAAAAAAGTAGAAAAACATTGACAATTGTCCAGGGCAATGATAATATAACATCTGTCGCTGACGACGGGGACTCTTAATTATGAGAGTTCAGCTCAGCCGGAGACGCGGAGGCGGAACGTCCGGGGAGAGGAACAGAGGAGAGAAACCGGAGCGTTGAAAATAAAAAAACATATTGACAACGCCAATCAGATGTGATAACCTATATAAGCTGTCGCTTGAAACGGAACAACAGGGAAGTGGATGCGAAACAGAAAAATAAAAAAGTTCTTGACAAAGCGAAAGAGGTTTGATAGAATATCAAAGCTGTCGCAAGGAAAGAACGACAGGAACCTTGATAACTGAACAATAGACAACAACCCTTGAAAATTTCTTTGAAGAGAAAATTTCTAAGAACGGTTCATACGAACCAAACAGACAGTAAAAAGGGAAGAATTAGCTAGCAGTTAGTTCTGAACTTGGAACAAACATTTTTTACGAGAGTTTGATCCTGGCTC